>QALW01000010.1 GCA_003150515.1 Selenomonadales bacterium
AAGAATTAAGGGAGAAGGATAAATAAAAGGGGAGGAGAAAAGCAGGGAGAAAAAAGAAAGATGGGGCGCGCCCTCATTAATGGCTCCGCAGACTGGAGAAGGATAAAAAAGGGGAGAAGGGAAAAGAGAGAGGAGAAAGGAAAGAGCAGGGGGATAAGAGCGGAGCCGGGCGGGCAGGGCCGCGCAGCGATAAAAGGAAGGAGAAAGGCGGATTTCTAGCAGCTTAAGCATTCAAGCGGGGACGCCCCGCCCTTTAAAGGAGGGCGCCGTAAAGAACGTATTAAGGGTCTAGAAAATAATATAAGCCCCGAAGCAAAGATGATAACCATAGAATCCATCAACGGCGCCCGGGCCCCTGGCCGGCCGCACGCTGCGCGGCCGGCCAGGGGCCATAAATATAACCCCGCCCGCTTTGCGCGTTCTAAAAACTTTACTCAGATTTAACAATAGCGCACATGAGTATTTTACAAAGGGGAAATATAATCTTAGCTGTAAACAAAAAAGAGAAACAAAGAGGAGAGATAATTATGAAAAAATTTGGTGTATTGGTTGCTATGCTTTTGACTGCGGCCTTGCTCTTTACCGGCTGCGCGCAGCAGGAAGGCTTTGACCCTTCAAACGCAATAGCTACTGTTTCCCGCGAGGAGGGCTCAGGCACCCGCGGCGCTTTTGTAGAGCTGATGGGGCTGGAAGATGAGGAGGGCAACGATTTAACCGACGTCAATGCCGATATAGCGGGCAGCACTTCGGTAATGATGACTAACGTCGCGGGCAATCCTTATGCAATAGGCTATATTTCCTTGGGCTCTTTGGATGCAACGGTCAAAGCCATTAAGGTGGACGGAGTGGCGGCTACGGTAGATGAAATTCTAGCCGGAAATTATAAGGTGTCCCGTCCGTTTAATATTGCCGTAAAGCAGGACAGCCTCAGCGAGGTCGCGCAGGATTTTGTGGATTATATTCTCAGCACGGAGGGCCAGGCCGTTATTGAGAAAGCGGGCTATATTCCTCTTTCGGATACTAAAGCCTATGCCGGCAGCAAGCCCTCGGGCGAAATAAGAGTTTCAGGCTCTTCCAGCGTCTCCCCTGTGATGGAAAAGCTTATAGAAGCTTATGAAGCTTTGAATACCAACGCGAGCATTCAGCTCCAGGAGACCGATTCAACTTCAGGCATGAACGACGCCATAGAGGGCAGAAGCGATATAGGCATGGCCTCGCGCGAGCTTAAACAAAGTGAAACTGAAAGCGGTCTGACCGGTATAGTAATAGCCACCGACGGTATAGCGGTGATTGTAAATAAAGAAAATCCCATAGAGGATTTGTCCAGCGAGCAGATTAAAAAGATATTCATGGGGCAGGCTGCAAGCTGGGAGGAGTTTGAAGGCTGATTTAACCGCCTGAATATTAACCGCGGCGAGCGTTGCCCAGACGCTTCCGCGGTTTTATGCAATCTTTGCGCCGGCGCAGAAGCCGGATTGAAAACTATATAGCAGTCAAAATAAAACGGCGCTGCGCGCCTTAATCCCGCAGGTTCTGGATAAAATAATCCTGAGCCCCGCGGGATTAAGGCAACGTTCCGATACATTAATAACTATAAACGGTGATAATTATGTCTTTGAATAAATTGAAAGAAGCCGCTATGCGAATAATATTCCTGATTTCCGCATGCGTATCCATAATCGCAGTAGTGGTTATCTGTGTGTTCCTGTTTGTCAACGGCGTGCCCGCTATGGCTGAAATAGGATTTTTCGATTTTCTCCTGGGAGAAACCTGGCGCCCTACAAGCGGGCTCTATGGAATTATGCCTATGATTCTGGGCAGCATCTATGTTACGGCGGGCGCCATAATAGTAGGAGTGCCATTAGGCCTGCTGACGGCGGTATTTATGGCCTATTTCTGCCCGCCTAAGCTCTATAAAGTGCTCAAGCCCGCTGTTGAATTAATGGCGGGTATCCCTTCAGTAGTCTATGGATTTTTCGGCCTGGTGGTCATGGTGCCCCTGGTGCGTACAACCCTGGGCGGCAGGGGGACAAGCATGCTTACGGCTTCTCTGCTGCTGGGCATTATGATTCTGCCCACCATAATAGGCGTAAGCGAATCGGCCATCAGGGCTGTGCCCCGAAGCTATTATGAGGGTTCATTGGCTCTGGGCGCAACAAAAGAACGCAGCGTGTTCTTTTCAGTGCTTCCCGCTGCCAAATCAGGCGTGCTTGCCGCCGTGGTGCTGGGCATAGGCCGCGCAATAGGCGAAACTATGGCCGTTATAATGGTGGCGGGCAATCAGGCGCGAATGCCCGGCGGCCTGCTCGAGGGCGTGCGCACTCTTACGGCCAATATAGTTATGGAGATGGGCTATGCGCAGGATTTGCATAGAGAAGCTCTGATTGCTACGGCCGTAGTGCTGTTTGTATTTATTCTTATAATAAATCTCAGCCTGTCCCTGTTAAGAAAGAGGTCTAAATGATATGAATACGGGGTATAAAAAATCAGTCATGTCCATTATTTTAAGGCTGCTGGTGATTATAGCCGCATGCGTCACCGGCGGCGTGCTGCTGTTTATAGTGGGTTATATATTGGTTAAAGGAATTCCCAATTTAAGCCCTGAGCTTTTTGCCTGGGAGTATAATTCAGACAACCTGAGCATGCTTCCCTCCATTATAAACACTTTGATTATTACGGCAATCTCTCTGGTTATAGCCGTGCCTCTGGGCATCTTTTCGGCCATATATCTCGTGGAATACGCTAAAAGAGGGAATAAGCTGGTGGGAATAATCAGAATTACAGCTGAAACCCTCTCAGGAATTCCTTCTATAGTCTATGGGCTCTTCGGCATGCTGTTTTTCGTTACGACGCTTCAGATGGATTATTCCATTCTGGCCGGTTCGCTTACTATGTGCATAATGATTCTGCCTCTTATAATGCGCACGACTGAAGAAGCGCTTAAGGCCGTGCCCGATATATACCGCGAGGGCAGCTTCGGCCTGGGAGCCGGGCGCCTGCGCACGGTATTCCGCGTCGTGCTGCCTTCGGCCGTGCCTGGAATATTGGCCGGCGTAATTTTAAGCATAGGGCGTATAGTGGGCGAAACGGCCGCTCTTATATATACGGCGGGGACTGTGGCCGAAATTCCCCAAAATGTTTTTGAATCAGGACGCACCCTTTCAGTGCATATGTATACTCTCTCAAGAGAAGGGCTGCATATCAATCAAACCTATGCTACAGCCGTGGTGCTGTTGATTTTTGTAATACTTATAAACGGGTTATCCGCCTTCGTGGCTAAAAGAATAACCAAAGGGAGAGGGGAAACATGAAAATACAAATAAGCGGACTGGATCTTTTTTACGGGAATTTTCAGGCGCTCAAAAATATAAATCTGGATATTGAGGAAAAGGAAATTACCGCTTTTATCGGCCCTTCGGGCTGCGGAAAAAGCACGCTGCTCAAAACTCTCAACAGAATGAACGATTTAGTGGAGGGCTGCAGAATAAACGGCAAGGTAACGCTGGACGGCGAGGATATTTATAAGGATTTGGATGTAAACCATCTAAGAAAACGGGTGGGCATGGTGTTCCAAAAGCCCAATCCCTTTCCTATGAGCGTATATGATAATATAGCCTACGGCCCGCGCACTCACGGCATACGCTCTAAAGCAAAGCTGGACGATATAGTGGAGCGCTCTTTGAAAAGCGCCGCTATCTGGGACGAGCTTAAGGACAGGCTGAAAAAGAGCGCGCTGGGGCTTTCGGGCGGCCAGCAGCAAAGATTATGCATAGCCCGGGCTCTGGCGGTAGAGCCGGAAGTGCTGCTCATGGACGAGCCCACCAGCGCGCTGGATCCTATTTCCACTTCCAGAATAGAAGATCTTGCGGCTGAGCTTAAAAAGAGTTATACTATAGTCATAGTGACGCATAATATGCAGCAGGCGGCGCGCATTTCGGATAAGACCGCGTTTTTCCTGCTGGGCGAAATAATTGAATATGCGGATACCGAAAGCCTTTTTTCCGTGCCCAAGGATAAGCGCACCGAGGATTATATAACAGGGAGGTTTGGCTGATGAGAAGCAGATTTGACGAACAACTGGCTATGCTTAATACTGAGCTGATAGAAATGGGAGCGCTTTGCGAGGAGGCTATAGGTTCGGCGGCGCGCGCGCTGACTGAGAAAAACAAGGCGCTGATTAAGCATACGTTCGCCCTAGAGGAGGAAATAGACCGCAAGGAAAACCAAATTGAAAATCTCTGCCTTAAGCTGCTGCTTAAGCAGCAGCCGGTAGCCAAGGATCTGCGCCTCATTTCTTCCGCATTAAAAATGATAACCGATATGGAGCGCATAGGGGATCAGGCAAGGGATATAGCCGAAATAACCGGTTTTGCCTCTAACGCCGGCCTGGCCATAGAAGATATAAAAAGAATGGCGGACGAGACGGGCAAAATGGTAACCAGCAGCATAGAAGCCTTCGTGCGCCGCGAATTATCCCTGGCTCAGAAGGTAATAGCTTCGGACGACGTTGTGGACGGGCTGTTTAATACCATTAAAAACGAGCTGATACAATTTATTAATCAGGATATTCAAAACGGCGAATACGCTATGGACATGCTTATGATAGCCAAGTATCTTGAGAGGATTGGCGACCATGCGGTCAATATAGCCGAATGGGTGGAATTTTCCATAACGGGTACTCATCGAAATGACGGCGAGGCGGAAAATATATGATTTACTGCGTAGAGGATGATCCCGGAATCAGGGAATTGATTGTTTATACTTTGGAGCATTCGGGCTTTGAGGCTAAAGGGTTTGAGCGCGGGGAAGAATTGTTTCAGGCGCTTAAAGTATGCCGGCCGCAGCTTATACTGCTGGACGTTATGCTGCCCGGCGAGGACGGCATAAGCATTCTTAAACGCATAAAGGCGGGCGGAAATTCAGTGCCCGTAATTATGGTGACGGCCAAGAGCGCAGAATATGATAAGGTGGTCGGGCTGGACTGCGGGGCGGACGATTATATAACCAAGCCCTTCGGCATGATGGAATTGCTTTCCAGGATTAAAGCGGTGCTGCGCCGCTGCGCGCCTGTAAAAAGCAGGTTTGTTATGGGAGACGTAGCGCTGGATAACGAGGCGCATACGGTAACGGTTAAAGGCAAAGCGGTAGAATTAACATATAAGGAATTTGAACTGCTGCGCTGCCTTATGGAAAATCCCGGCAAAGTCTTTACAAGGGATATGCTCCTGGAACGTATCTGGGGCTATGATTTCGGCGGAGAAACCAGAACTGTGGATGTGCATGTGCGCACTCTCAGGCAGAAGCTGGAGGGCGCCGATATAGTCAGGACTATAAGAGGCGTGGGATACAGCGCGCGCCTGGAGGAGGATACGGATGAAGAAAAGATTCCTACGTAATATTTTTCTGCTTTCCGCCTTTATAATAATTGTTACCGCCACGCTGGTCAGCAGCGTTATTTACAGACAGTTTTATGAGGAAATGAAGACGGAGGTGCGCCAGGAGGCCCAACGCATTCGCTTGGAACAGGAACTGGATTTAACTACAACCAGCGGACGGAGAGTGACGCATATCGCGCAGGACGGCGAAGTGCTTTACGACAGCGAGGCCCAGGCGCAGGATATGGAAAACCATATGGAACGCGAGGAAATCAAGGAAGCCTTTGCAAACGGGGAAGGGGAAGCCTCCAGGCCTTCGGCCACTTTGGGCATTCAGACTTATTATTATGCCGTGCGGCTGGAGGATGGCAGCGTTGTAAGGGTGGCTCAAAGCACTCAGAGCAGCCTTTCTACTCTCCTGGGCTGCGTCCCATACGTTGTGCTGATAATCATCCTTGTGTTTCTGGCGGCAATAGTAATAGGCAGGGCGCAGGTCAAACGTATAGTTGAGCCCATAAACAGCATGAATTTGGAGGAGCCCCTTTCTAACGATATATATGAGGAGTTTGCGCCTTTGCTGGGGCGGCTGCAAAAGCAAAAGGAGCAGCTCAGCGCGCAGATGGGGGAATTGAACAGCAGACGGGAGGAATTGGCCTCTATTACAAGCAATATGAACGAAGGGCTGGTCGTATTGAATCAAAAGGGTGTCGTGCTCTCTTTAAACAACAGCGCCCGCAGAATTTTCGCCTGCGACAATCAAGACGTATTGGGCAGCCATTATGTAACCCTTAATCGCAGCATGCCCTTTAAAGAAGCGGCGGAAAAAGCGCTTTCAGGCCAGCGCGGAGATTGCATTAATGAGCTGGACGGCCGTATTTACGAGCTTTTTTCCGCGCCCATTAAGGACGCCGACGGGGAAACTGCGGGAGCCGTCATGCTGATAATGGACGTTACCGAAAAGGCGGAGGCCGAGCAGCGGCGCCGGGAGTTTACGGCTAATGTTTCTCACGAATTAAAAACTCCGCTGACCTGCATTATGGGTTATGCCGAATTGTTAAAGGACGGCATGGCGGCAGGGCAGGACGGCGTTAAATTTGCGGCAAAGCTTTATAACGAGGCGGGCAGGCTTCTGAGCCTTATTGAGGATATAATTAAGCTGTCCCATATAGACGAAGGACAGGAGCTGCTTAAGGAGCGCGTAGAATTGCTTAAACTGGCCGAAGAAGCCGTTAAAGCGCTTTCGGAAAAGGCGGGAGAGGCCGATGTTTTGCTGGAAATTAAGGGCAGCGAAGCGGAGGTTACGGGCTCGCGTCCGCTGTTATACGAATTGGTTTATAATCTTATAGATAATGCTGTCAAATATAATAAAAAGGGCGGCAGGGTTACAGTCAGCGTTACGGACGACGGGCAGGGGCCCGTATTAAGGGTTGAAGATACGGGTATAGGCATAGCGCCTGAATATCAGGACAGGATTTTTGAACGCTTTTACCGCGTGGATAAGAGCAGAACGCGCGAAACGGGAGGCACAGGGCTGGGGCTGGCCATTGTTAAGAACGCTGCGGCGCAGCATGGCGCGGAGATAACTCTTGAAAGCGTTCCGGGCCGGGGTTCGGCATTTTCAGTGCATTTTAAAGCCGGCGGACAGAAGCTTTAGTTTTTGTTCAGCAATTTTTCAGCGCCCCAATATTAAAGGCCAGGGGGGCGGCGCGGAATTTTGGCGGCCGTAAGGCCGCCAAAATCAATGGAGCAATAGGCGGGGGATAAGCAAGCTTATCCCCCGCCTATTGCTCCATCCGGCCCGGCTTTGAGCCGGGCTCCGCGCCGCCCCCCTGGCCTTTAATATTGGGGCGCTGAAGAGCAGGCGCTTATGCTAATGCAGAATTACTTTGCCTGACAGCCATGCGTCAATCATCTTGCTCACGGGCAAATTAGTCTGGGCCTGAAATGCCGCTATGTATTCATCCTTAGTTATACTCTTGAATTGATATTTGCTTTGCAGGCTCTGAAGCGCCTTAAAGAACGCCTCGTCTCCCATCTGCTGATTTAAGGTGTCCAGCATAAGAGCGGTTTTAGTATAAACCATGGTTTCATAGGCCAGGTCGTCTTCAAATTCATTTACCGGCTTATTTATTGACATGTTCAGCTCATTATAGCGCTGCCTGAGCTCGGCCATGGCAAAACGGTAATTATTAGATATATAGTAGTTGAAATATGTGCGGTAATCTTCAGGAGCTTTGGTCTTTTTATAATAGACCATTGTCGAATATTCAGCAAGCCCTTCGTCTATAAATGCTTCGCTTACCTGGTTATTGCCTACGACGCCGTACCACCATTGATGAGCGGTTTCATGCACTACTACATGCTCCAAAGTGAGCAGATTCTGAAGCTTATAAAACTGCTTATTTATAAAGACTATATTAGGAAATTCCATACCCCCTATAAAGAAATCTGATTCTGCAACGGTATATTGAGGGTAGGGATATACGCCGTATAGCTCGTTGAAAATTTTCATGGAATTTACGGCAAATTCCAATGCCTTTTTACCCGTTTCTTCATCGGTAAAATAGGAATATACAATAGTATCGCCTACCTGCTCGCTTAAAAGCTTATAATCGGCGCTGAAAACACAGGCAAAATCCCGGACGTTGTCCGCCTTTATATTCCAGACTGTTTTCAAGGCGTTGGACTGGTCTTTTTGGGTTATTACGCCGGTGGTTGCGAGAGTGTATTCCTGAGGAAGAGTAATGGATACCTCGTACAGGGCGGTTTCGCTGAAAAATGGGTCGCCTGTGGCATAATAGGGATTCTTCACAAAGCCTCCGTCATAGCCGCAGACTATTGGATACCAGTTGCCCAGATTAACGCCTGAATCGGTATAGCCGAAGCGCCCCGAGGCGTTAGGCAGGGTGAGCGTGAAATCCATTTCCAGCTTTACCGACCTGTTTTTGCCCAGCCGGGGAATTTTCACGTTAAGAATTTGATTGTTTTCTTCTAATGAGGTTTGAGCCTCTTTGCCGTTTACCCGTATGTTGGCTGCTTCTATTCCGCCCGTATTAAAGCCGTTAGGATATGCCAATTCCATCCAATCCTGGGGAAAGGGAGCGGTATCCTCCGAGGCGAAGGCGTTGGGATAGAGATGCAGGCTCAGGCTTTCAAGAGTTTCTCCCGTTTGATTAAGGTAGTTTAATTTCATGCTGCCTCTTATTACATGAGTGGAGGGGGAATATTCGGCCTGAATTTGATATGTGCTTTTCTTTGCATCCCGGCCAGGAGAGGACGGAAGCAATATTAACGTCAGTACGACTACAAGTACGGCTGCCGCGACGGCGGCTAACCAAATACGTGTTCTTTTGTCCTTAAGGGAAATCTTCATATTATTGCCCTCCGGATTAAGAATTGTTTTATATATATGAGAGGACGAGACAAAACATGCTTTTGAAAAATATCGGGAGATTAAAAGAGCCTGCGGAGGCGCGGCCCCGCCCACATTTTGCGGCGCGGTATGCGCCGCAAAATAAAGGAGGGCGCCCTTTTAATATATAGCCTTCTCCTGCGCGTTTTCTTTTTACTCTATTATATTATTTCCAGTTATTTTAGTTTTGGGCGCCCATATATTTAAGGCCCACCCGCCCCGCCTCCGGGGCTGAGCGCGCCGCCGCGGCGTTTGACGGCGCCCCCGGGTTATATTAAGGCGCTGTTTAATTGCGCGCGGGCATATTTCCGGGGGATAAACCCAAAAAACGCCGCTCCCCAAAAAACTTAATAGGGGAACGGCGTTTAAAATAATAACTATATTTACATGCTCAGCGTTTAGGAGTTATAACCACTCTGCGGTTGGGCTCTTCTCCCTCGCTGGCAGTTGATACGCTGCTGTCATTTTGGAGCGCGTAATGGATGATGCGGCGCTCGTAAGGATTCATGGGCTCCAATCTCATCCTGCGTCCGCTGCGCGCGGCCTTTTGAGCCAAACGATGCGCAAGCCGGACGAGAGTCTGCTCCCTCCTGCCGCGATATCCTTCAGTATCCAGCGTAACGCGGAGATATTCCTCTCTTTCGCGGTTGGCAATGAGAGAAACAAGATACTGCATCGCGTCTAAAGTCTCTCCGTGATGGCCTATAATCTTGCCCATGTCTTTTCCGCTTATATCTATATATATGCCGTCCTGGGTTTGAACGCCCTTCAGACTGCCCTCTATTTTCATGCTGTCCAAAAGCCCCTTAAGAAAGAGCATAGCCGGATGCGTATTATCCAAGGGCTGACCTTCGCAAAGCGCGGAGATATTTTCCATTTTGGGCTGAGAGACGGCTTGAGCGTCCGAAAAAGCTTTGGGCGACGCGTGCTTTTCGGGCTTATTGGAAGCCTTTTGCTCATTTTCAGCCTGGGGCTTGACAGAGCCGCCGCTTTCTTCCTTCAGCGCGTCCCGCCTTGTTAAACGCACTTTGGCCAGGCGGCCTCCAAGGCCGAGAAAGCCCTTGCTTCCTTCTTCCAGAATGTCTATTGTAGCTTCGTCAAAGGCAAGGCCGAGCTGCTCCAGGCCTTTAAAAATAGCCTCGTCTATGGTCTTGGCTTCTATTTCTAAAAAATTTTCGGTATTGCTCATTATAAAGCCTCCGTTAATTATTATGCAGGCAAATCTGAATTTTCCTGCCCGCCCTCATACTGCTTTTATTTTGCCGCAGTCTGAGCCTTGGCTTCCTTGCGCTTATCCAGCGCGTCCAGCACTTTATTGATTATAAAGCTGACCAGCATCATTATAAGGCTGGAGGTTACCCAGTATATAGCGATGGCGCTGGAAGAGGAAAGGCCGAAATATACGAACAATATGGGGAAGAAAATACCCATGAATTTGTTTGCGCCCTGTCCGGCGTTGGGATTGGCCGGATCGGCGGCAACGGGGTTCAGCTTCTGATTGAATTTAAAGCTGAGCACCTGCACGGCGCCGGTCAGAATGGGCAGAATGAAAAGCCCGTTAAAGCCCGTGCGCACGCCTCCGGGAATAAGCCCCCACATCCATGCCGCGTCTCCGGCAAAGGCTGCCGAGCTTATAATCTCGCTGCTCATGCCGCTGAAAAGAGAGCCGATTATGGCTACATAGCGGTTGATGACGGATAAGGATACGGCCGCGTCAGGCTGCCAGATATTTTTTACCCATAAGAAGCTGTTTGTGGACAGCCAGTCTGAAGTAACTGCTGAAACGGTCTGAGAACCGCTTTGAAGCACGCGCTCGGCCGCGGGCAGAAAATTATTGATGCCCGAGGAAGCCGAGGCCGCCAGATAGCCCGCGGCGTTGACGTTATCTATGCGCAGCCCCTCTAAAGAGGCTTTGATATTGTCTATAAGGAGCTGATTCTGAGCCTGCGCCATAGAATTGAACACTGCGAAAAAGGCTATGAGCAGCGGATAGGCTATAAGGGGCGCGAAGCAGCCCTTGGGCATAAGCCCTATTCCGTGCTGGCGGCGCAATTCCATGGTCTTGCGGGAGAGCATCTCCTGATTGTTTTTATAGGCCTTGGTGATTCTGTCCATTTCAGGCTGAATAAGCTTCATTTTCCGGGTGTAATCGCGCTGCCCCTTGCGGGAATATATATCCAGAGGCAGGCAAATCAGGCGGAGCAATAGGGTAAAAAGCACTATTGTAAGGCCGAAGTTACCCGTTATGAAATCGTTCATCCAGGTGAAAAGATTAATTAACCATTGGGTCATTATAATTTCCGCGATTTATTCCTTTGGGAATAAATCCTCCTCTTTTGAAGATTTATTGCGCGGCTTTTTTTCGGGCACGGGATCATAGCCGCCTTTGGAAAAGGGGTTGCAGCGCATAATGCGCCACGCGGCCAGAGCGCATCCCTTAAATATGCCGAAGCGCTCTATGGCTGTGTAGGCATATTCAGAACAGGTAGGCAGATAACGGCAGCAGGGCGGCCGCGCCGGAGAAATATTCTTTTGATAAAAGCGTATAGCGGCCAGAAACAGGCGTTTCATGGCTTGTCCGCCTCGCATGCGGGAGCAGGCCGGGCGTCAATGGGAGTTTCAACCGAAAGAGAAGCCCGCGCCCCGGAGGGAATTTCCAAGCCCCCTTCGGAGGGAATTTCCGAAAAAGTTTCAGACGTAATCTTGGGGATAGCTTCAGACGGAACAGCCGCGGCAGCTTTAGGCGGGATAGATAAAGCTTTAGATGCCGCCGGCGCTGTTTCGGACTGCGCCGGCGCCCATTCGGGAGTTTTGCATTCTAAAAGCAGCCGGGCGCGCTTTAAAACTATTTCCATATCTTTCAGCAGCTCTGAATAGCTCGCGCCGCGCGCTCCCAAACGCGCTATAAAAAGATAGCTGTAGCCGGGCTTCATATTATTCAGGCTGGCCCGCGCGCATTCGCGCAGCAGCCTCTTTATGCGGTTGCGCCTGACGGCGTTGCCCAGCTTTTTGCTGACTGAAAAGCCCAGACGCAGCCCCATCCGGTTTTTCACATACACCAGAACCAGATATCTGCCCGCGCATGAGGCGCCTTTGCGGTGTACATAGGCAAATTCCTTGTTCTTTTTAAGCATGTATTGCTTGAGCATGCGTTTTACCGGCCCGCCTGAATTTTAGGCGGACAAACGCTTGCGGCCCCTGTTGCGGCGGCGGGCGAGCACGTTGCGGCCGTTTTTGGTGCTCATTCTCTTGCGGAAGCCGTGCACCTTGCTTCTATGTCTCTTTTTGGGCTGATAAGTTCTTAACATTAATATTCTTCCTTTCTGATTAAGGCGCGAAGCCTGATAGTTTAAATTAACGCTTGATATTATAGAGTACGCAGGGGCATTCTGTCAAATAAAATTGCTCCTACCCCTAAAAATGGGGCGTTAGGGGCGAAAAGAGTTTTATTCGTCTCTGAGAGGAGGCAGTTCGCCCGTTTTGGCCAGCCCGTAAGCGTTGATAATATCGTCTATATAATCTTTGCGCACCTTGCATACCCTGTATCCGTTATATTCCACCATATAATAATTCAAATCCATTTCATAAAAGCTGGCGGTTATTGAATAGGGAATATTTTCCCCATCCTCATCTTTTATGAAGGAGGTGGTGTTCAAGCTGAAGGAAAATACTTCCGAGCCGTATTCCTGCGGATCGTTTTCCTGTATGCGCGCGGCCAGGCCTATGCTTATCAGCTTGGCGTAAAAGGCGCGCATGGAAGCTTCGGGCAGGGTTTCTCCGTCAAGGGTGAAGGTGGTGAGCATAACCGGATCGCCCGAAGCGTCGGTTATGGGATTATGGTCGTCGTCCAGCTTGTTTTTCCTGGTTATATTTATATGCTCCTTTTTTCCGCGTATGGTTATATCAATGCTGTTCATATTGTCTATATGCTGCATTGCAAAATTCAGATTGGCGATATCCATAGCGTCAGTGCGCAGCAGATTGACTGAAGCGGAGCTGATTGTATATACCTTGAGGCTCTTAAGATTTATTTCATCCAGCAGCTTGCCGCTTGCGTCATGCATGGAATAGGTTATTGCGTAGCGCTCGTCCGAGCCTTCCACAGGAGCGCCCACAATTAAAATCTGAGAGGGATAGTTTTCCTTTATGACCGGCTCGCCGTTCTCCTTAATCTCAGCCTGGAACATTGCCAGGCGGAGATAATAATCCTCAAAGCCGTATTTTTCCCAATCCTTTTCGGCGCTTTGAGCCACAAAGCCGGACATGGTTATGGCCGAGAGACTCTCAAAAAAGGTGCTGAGCTTATTGGAATCGGCGTCGCAGAGGAAGGGAGAGATTAATTGCCAGAGGTTTTGGCCGGAGATTAAATCGCTGTTGTAAATCATGGTCAGGCCGTCGTCGCTCTTGCGCTCTATGGTGAGATAATTAATAGCTCCCGTCTGCACGTCTATGCCGGGCAGATCCCGCCATTGGTCTACGGTTCTGGTAAAATATTCTCCGACGCTCTGATGCCCCAGATAGAGCTCGGAAGAGGAGGCGTCCATAAAATAATATTGGTTTTCCGCCCCGTATTTGCCGCCTATGAGGTAGGTGTATACGCCCTTGTCCTTAACGTTTATGCTGACGCGCACGGGATCGCTGGCGCTGTCCAGGCCGTAAAGGGCTAATTCTTCCTCGGAGGAGGGAGCTTTTCCCAAATCGCGCAGGGCGCGCAGCGTCGTACAGCGGTTAATCAGCAGCATGAGATTATATTGGCTGATATCGGTATTGTCGCGGTTTTCAATAATCCAGCTTACGCCGTCGGCGTCAGCCTCGTCCCGGATTATTGAATAGGTGTCCTTTACCGAATCTATTGTAACCCGTTCTATATCCTCCTCATCGCAGACAATTAAATCAATCATTCCGTCTGAACCGGAGCTGTTTTCCTGCTCGTTTTTCTTTTCGTCCTGCTTGAGCATGGCTGTAGCGGTAATTACAGAGCCTGCGAGGAGCACTATTGCGAGAATGAGGGCGATGAGCATTCTGGTTAAAGATTTATCCGCCCGGCTGCTCATAGATTCTTCCTCCTTCTGTAGATTATAAAGCCTGTTCCCAGAATAATTATAGGCAGCACAGCTATGACGATTATAACTATTACGCGCACGGAGGCGAGATTGGTTATTACAAAGGAATAATCCGCTATAGCTTTGGCCGTTATGGAGAGGCTGTCTAATTTATTTTCCACCCAGCTTACGCTGTTGACCATAATGCTTTGGTTGCCTTCGCTGTTCTGACGGGCGCCCATTATTATTTCGCTGGAGCCGAACACTACTATGCGGGTATATGCGTCCCCTGAAATGGAGGCTGAATCGCGCACGCTCAGGGCCATGCCTACGCAATGGGGCTCGGCCAGATAGCTGTCTAATTTATTAGAATAGGATCCGTTGAGATAATCCTCCACGGGAATGGAGAGGCTGCTTTCGGAAGTGTTCATAAGGGCGCTCTGCTCAATGCCTTCGCTGGTGGGAGCGTAATAATCCAGGCTCAGAGCTTCATGCACATATACGTTTACCGCTCCTTCAATCAGGGGAGAGGTGATATCGTGGGAGGACAAATTGGGGACGAGCTCTACGCCCGAGAGCTCGGTGCGCATGGAGGAATCCTGCTCGTATACTACGTCCGAGCCTACTTTTATCATATAATAATCCAGGAGCGCTTTGAAATATGTTAAATCCTCCTGCACAGAGGGATCAAAGAACATAACCAGCTTGCCGTGATTTTTAAGGAAGGACTGAAGAGTGTTAAATTCGTCTTCGCTCAGGTCGCTGGAAGGACCTACAATCATTAAAACGTCTCCCTTTTTGAGATTGGAGCCGCCGGTAATCAGATTGAGCTTTTCCACCTGGAAATTCGCGCCCTGGAGAGAATCGGTTATATTTTGAACGGCGGAGGCGTTGGCCGGATCGTCCGTCTGTTCGCCGTGCCCGGAGAGCAGATAGACGGTAGTGGGCTCCTCGTCTATCATAAACAGCAGGGCGTTTGTGAGCCTCTGTTCTAATACGACGTATTCCACTCCGTCGTCAGTCTTGCGGTAATAGTCCGAATAGGTAATGACGCGGAATTTATCCTCGGCCGCGTTGGTAACAACCAGAGTGCCGTTTGAAACAGTAGCGCTGCTGGTGCTGAATTTGCGCAGCAGGGCGGGATTGGTGGCCGGATCGGCAACCTTTACTTCTATTTGGTTATTAGCCGCCGTATAGCGCTCCAATGTTTTTTCCACTATCGTGCTTTGAATGTTGTCGTCCGCAAAGGAATATATAACCAGCTTTTCGTTAATTCTGCCTATGACGTCGTTGGACAATTCAGAGAGAGTATAGATTTTTTCCCGAGTAAGGTCGGCTTTCAGGCCGGCGTTTTTCTCTACCAGGCTGAAAATTATATTTACGCAGACGGTAATTATTATTACGATTATTATAAGGGCGGTGTTAAAGCCTCCGTATCTGAGCAGCTTGGCGTAATCCCGCTGCTTTTTTTCCGGACGGAGCTCCTGCGCTTTTATTTCTTCAATATTAGCCTCCTGGGGCTTGTTTGCGTCTTTTTTCATTTAATTACCACTCCATCTTCTTCTTTCAATGAGCTTGGCCGTGACAAACAGGCAGGCCGCGGTGACGGTTATATAATAAATAATGGGGGAAAGGCCCAATATGCCGCTGGTGAATTCGGTAAAGCGGCCGAAGAGAGCCAGCGCGCTCAGAGCGTCTCTTAAAAAGCCCGCGCTTATCATGGAAACGGCCTGAGTGCCCATCATTAAGAGAAAGAATACGCCGAAAGTCGCTACCGCGGCCACTACCTGGCTTTGAGTGCATGCCGATATTAAAAGCCCTACGGCCATAGCAGTGCATCCCATGAGGTAGAAGCCTATATAGCTGGTGAAAATTTCGCCGGCGCGGGGGGAGCCGAGCACGGCCAGAATTATGGGATAGATTACGCTGAGAAGCAGAGTAATCAGCAGCACGCAGGAAGCGGCGAAGAATTTGCCCAATACCACTTTATATATAGGCAGAGGACTGGTAAGATAGAGTTGGTCTATCTTGAGCCTGCGCTCTTCGGAGAAGGAGCGCATTGTAAGCAGAGGCACCAAAAAAGCAAAGGGGGTGGCCATTGTGCCCAGCGTCATGGCAAAATCCGCGCTGGAATTATAACCGTCTCCGTTTATATTGCCCACAAGGAATATAAGGCCCAGCACAAGCATGAATATGCCCACGAACACATAGCCCATGGGAGAGCTGAAATATGCGCGCAGCTCGCGCTTGAATACCGCGTTCATTTAAAAATCCTCCTTTGCCGTTCCGGTGAGCTGGAGGAAGATATCCTCCAGAGTATAGTCAAGATAGCGCATAAGCAGAATGGGAGTGCCTGCCTTGCCCATTATATTGAAAATTATGCGCCGCACGTCCGCGGATTTATTGGCTGTTATAAGGTAATCATAGCTGCCCGATTCGCGCACGCCCAGGCTGTCTACATTTATAACTCCTTCAATTGCGCGCAGAGCGCGGGCCGTGGCCGCCTCGGGGCCGGCAATCCTGACCGTAAGCTTAGCCGTTTCGCCCAGGCCCTGCTGAAGATTGACCAGACTGTCCTGCGCCACTATGCGGCCGTGGTCTATAATTATAACCCGCTCGCAGACGTCGGCCACCTCGGGCAGGATATGGGAGGAGAGGATTATGGTATGCTCCTTGCCCAAGCCTTTTATCAGATGGCGGATTTCTATGATTTGAGTTGGATCCAGGCCTACTGTGGGCTCGTCCAGAATCAGAACGGGAGGGTTGCCGACCAGAGCCTCGGCCAGGCCCACTCTCTGCCTATAGCCTTTGGAAAGATTGCCTATTATTCTGGAGCCCACGTCGGTTATGCGGACTAATTCCTTTATACGATCCAGATGTTCTTTGCGGTTTTTGCGGGAGACCTTTTTTATGTCCGCCGCGAACGCAAGATATTCGTTTACCGTCATATCCATATACAGCGGAGGCTGTTCAGGCAGATAACCAATCCGTTTCTTAACCTCGGCGGGCTCCTTGAGAATGTCGTAGCCGTCCACCATGGCCGTGCCGCTTGTGGAAGAAATATAGCCTGTAATCATGTTCATGGCCGTGGTCTTGCCTGCGCCGTTCCGGCCCAGGAAGCCGACGATCTCGCCGGCATTTACGGTAAAGCTTGCGTTATCCACAGCCAGCTTCTCTCCGTATCGCTTGGTTAGGTTTTTAACCTCAATCATTGCAAACTGCCTCCTGATAATATATATAAGGTGTGTTTCGGCTTTGTCATTAGCAGCCGGGCTCCCGCCCCCGCCTTGCCCATCAGTTCTTTGAACTGATGGGCAAGGCAATAGGAGGGCGCCTTTAAGGCTTTGGGCAAGCGCAGCAATTAGGAGCGTTAACAGCGGAAGATGCTCCTTTCCTGCCTTTGAGACGGCGCCCGATTATATAAAGCCCGCCCCCGCCCGGCGCCGGGGGGAGGGCGCTCCTAGCGGTAGGAGCGATCCACGAAACGGGTGAACTCGGCTTTCCAAGTGAGCTCTATGCTGCCGGTGGCGCCGTTTCTCTGTTTGGCTACTATGATTTGAGCAAGGGTTTTATCCTGTTCCTGACTGTCTGTATAATATGCGGGACGGTGGATAAACATGACCACGTCCGCGTCCTGCTCTATTGCGCCCGATTCGCGCAGATCGCTTAAAACGGGCGTATGATCCGAACGGGTGGCGGCACCGCGGGAAAGCTGGGCCAGCACCATAATGGGCACGTTTAAATCTCTGGCCAGCACTTTTAGCTGGCGGGAGAGCTCGCTTACTTCCTGCTGGCGGTTTTCGTTTTTCCGGCCGGGAGAGCTCATAAGAGTGAGATAGTCTATAATCACCAGCTTTAAATCTTTTATGCGCCTGCATTTGCTGCGCACTTCGGCTACGGATATGCCCGCCGTATCGTCTATATAAAGGGGGGCGCGCTCGAGCAGCGTCATGGTGGAATTGAGCCGTTCAAATTCCTCCTCGCTGATTTCGCCGCGCTTGATTTTTTCAGAATCCACTGCGGCCTCCGAACTGATTATGCGCATGGCCACCTCGGCCTTGGACATTTCCAGAGAGAAAATAGCCGTGGCCTGATTGTTTTTTATGGAGGCGTAGCCGGCGACGTTATGCGAAAAGGAGGATTTGCCCATGGAGGGGCGGCAGGCCACTATTACAAGGCTGGCCGGCTGAAGCCCGCCCAGGAGCCTGTCCAGCTCCTTAAAGCCCATGGCTATGCCCTGCACCCGGCCCTTAGTGCGGTAGTATTCGTCTATGCGCTCGTAGATGTCGGGCAGAATATCCTTCATCTGAGCCATAGCCGAGGCCTCGTTGTTCATTGCGATATTGAAAATTTCCTTTTCGGCCGTTTCTATTATATCCTTGGAATCTTTTACGGCCGCATAGCTGTCGGTGGCGGTAACGCTGGAAACGCTGATAAGCCGGCGCAGCTTGTATTTTTCTATAACGATATCTATGTAATAGGCTAAATTGGCCGTGCTGGGCACGGCGCCCGAAAGCTCGGTTATATACGGAGCTCCTCCGATTAATTCCAGAGTGCCTCTTTTAACTAATTCGTTCATAAGAGTAATGACGTCCACGGGCTTTCCGGCGTGAAAAAGCGCGCCGATTGCTTCGTAGAGCTCCTGATGATTAGGACGGTAGAAATAGTCTTTATTTTTAATGCGCTCAAAAACGGGCGCTATACAATCGCCCGAAAGCAGCATGCAGCCGAGACAGGAGCGCTCGGCGTCTATATCGTTGGGCAGAATCTGGGCAGCCTGAATTTCCATTTGGGCTCCTTTGTTATTATTATTTCCGCGCGTAAAATATTTTGAAGAATCGCCGTCTTGTTAAGGCGGGCCGCGGCTTTATGAGAAACCAACGACAAAGCCGACTTTTATATTATACAGCCTCAAAAGGCCCATGTAAAGAAAAAACCTTTTTTAGGCGCAGAATTTACGCTTTTTTAATAGTTTAAAGCCTGCGGGGCAGGCTGGGGCCTGGGTGAATTTATGGGGGCGCGCGGCTGAAAATAATGAGCGGGGCTTAGCAGGGGGGGCGGCTCTTGCGGCCGTAAACGGCCGCCCGGCCGCGCCTGCGGCGCGGCCAGGGCAAGCCGCAGGCTTGCCAAGAGCCGCCCCCCGCTAAGCCCCGCTCATTATTTTCCCGCAGCGGCTTTATTCCGCAGGGTATAATTTATTAAATACTAAATCGAATTTTTCCAGCGCAAAATCCAATTGCTCTTTAGTATGAGTGGCGGTATAACTGGTGCGCAGTATGCTCTCGCCCTCAGGCACGGCCGGAGAAATTACCGGATTTACATATACCCCGTTTTCCAAAAGCGCGCGGGTTATAATGAATGTGCGTTCGTTTGTGCCTGTGCGGACGGGCACTATGGGAGTTATGCCTTCTCCGCAGGGAATGCCCAGCTTTTTGAAGCCCTCCCGCATGTAATCTCCGTTTTTGCGCAGCTTCTCGCACCGTTCGGGCTCGCTTTTAAGAATTTCCAGAGATTGGAGCGCGGCCGCCGCGTTGGAGGGAGGAATGGAGGCGCTGAATATGTAGGGGCGGGAAACGTGCATAGCGTAATCAACCACCCGCTCCTCCGAGGCCATAAAGCCGCCCAGGGAAGCGAAGGATTTGCTGAAGGTGCCCATTATTATGTCCACTTCCTTTTCCAGCCCGAAATATTCGGCCGTGCCTCGCCCGTGAGCGCCCAATACGCCTATGCCGTGCGAATCGTCCACCATCACCCGAGCGTTATAGCGCTTGGCCAGGCTGACTATTTCGGGCAGATCGGCCAGATCGCCCTCCATGGAAAACACTCCGTCCACCACTATCAGCTTACCTCTTTCAGCCGGGGCATCCTTCAGCTTCTGGGATAAATCGGTCATGTCGTTATGCTCGTATTTAACCAGCTTTGAAAAGCTCAGCCTGGACGCGTCCATTAAAGAGGCGTGATTGGCTCTGTCAAAAAAGATTATATCGTGCCGTCCGCAAAGCGCGGAAATTATGCCCAGGTTGGTCTGGAATCCGGTGGACCACGTCATGGCGGCCTGCTTGCCTAAAAATTCAGCCAGCTCGCTTTCCAGTTTTTTATGCAGGGTAAGAGTGCCGTTGAGAAATCGGGAGCCGGAGCATCCCGCGCCTAATTCCTTAAGCGCGCGGCAGGCTGCGTCTATTACTCTTTCGTCGCTGGTCAGTCCCAGATAGTTGTTGCTGCCCAGCATTATAGTGCGCCGGCCGTCCATAATAACCTCCGAATGCTGCTTGGAGGAAATCTCGTGAAAATAGGGATAAATCCCCGCTGCCCGCGCTTGGTCCGCCGGGCTGGGCTCATAGCATTTTTGAAATAGATCCATTGTTAATACGCTCCTAATTTAAAAAATAAATATAAAGACAAGATATTATACCATCCGAAAGGCTTAATTGCAAATGGTTATATAATATTTATATATAAGTCGTCCGGGCTTGTATGCCTCTATAAAGAGGGCTGCATACAGTTTGGGAAAAGGGAGAAGAATAAATACAGCCGCGCGTTTTTAATATGCATGCTTAAACGCTGCCGGCGTATAGACGGTTAAAACGCTGCCGGCGCCTGCGGCCGGGAATATGCTCTGTTTATAAAGCGAATGCCGGCTTTTTAATCCGCGCATGATAATGTTTTTTAAAAAGAATGAAAAACGGCGATTATTCGAGATAATAAAGATTATTTCGGATATTTAGAGGCTAAAGCATTGAAACGGCCGCATTCAGCCTTAAATCAATGTTTATTCATTGCTGTTAAAGTGTTATTCTTAAGAATAAATTTGATTTGCTCCGAACATGAAAGGAGGGCGGCTTATGGAAATAGATGTTTTTCCCAAGGACGTAGATATTACGCTTTTCGGCCATACCTTCTGGATCAGGGAGACATACCTTACATCCCTTATATTAATAGCTCTTATACTCGTAATCGCCTTGATTATCAGATTTGTTTTAATCAGGCGCTTTACAACCGACGTGCGCAAAATAGGCAAGGCGCAGCTTTTATGCGAATACCTCTTTAATATGCTGGAGCGTTTTACCAAGGGCGCCGTGGGCAGCATGGGGCCAAAGCTGTCCCCATATATTCTTGCTCTCGCTTTTTATATCCTTCTAAGCGGGGTTATAGAGCTTTTCGGCCTGCGCACGCCTCTTTCCGACCTCTCGGTGACCGTTTCCTTCGGGCTTTCCACCTTTCTGATTATTAATTATTACGGCCTGAGAGAAAAGGGCGTTATCGGACGCATTAAATCCTACGGCAAGCCTAAGCCCATTATAGCGCCTTTTAAGCTCATCAGCGACCTTGCGACTCCCGTAAGCCTGTCCTGCCGTATGTTCGGCAATATCCTGGGCGGATATATTATAATGGAACTGCTCTATGAGGTCTTGCTGAGCGCTGTGGAAAAATGGCTGGTGGCTATTCCCTTTGCATTTGTAATTCCGGCGGCGCTGTCTTTGTATTTTACTCTTTTCCACGTTGCTATTCAGTTTTATATTTTTTCCATGCTCAGCCTTACGTTTGTAAGCGAAGCGGTGGAAAAGGAAGCCTGAAATTCCGGCGGAGTTTAAGGCCTATATATTTTTAGCTATACTATACTCAGGAGGATTTTATTATGGATTTATCAGTAATAGGCGCGGCCATAGCCGTGTTTACCGGTGTGGGAGCGGGCATAGGAATGGGTTTTGCAACGGGCAAGGCCTGCGAAGCGGTGGCGCGTCAGCCTGAGGCCTCGGGCAAAATTCAGGGCGTGCTTCTTTTGGGCCTGGCGCTGACTGAATCAGTCGCCATATACGGCCTGCTTATAGCGCTGCTGCTGATTTTCGTCAAATAGTAAAAGCCGCGGAAAGGGTTTAAAAATAAATGGATGGATTATTTGGAAGCTGGTTATATATAGTCCTGCATATAGTTAATCTTGCCGTTTTGGTATTCCTGCTCAGGCTTATTATATATAAGCCCATGAAAAAATTCATGGCCAAGCGCCAAGAGGAACTGGAGCATGAAGTGGCTTCCCTGGATGAGGCGGCCGCCAAATCGGAGGGCGCCCGCGCGCTTTTGGAGCAGAAGGAAAAGGAACTGGAGCAAAAGCAGCGCAGGGATTATTACGAGGCCATGCAAAAGGCCAGCGCCAGCGCTGATGAATTAATAAAGGCCGCTCAGAAAGACGCCGACGCTATAATTGATCAGGCTGAGCGCCGCGCGGATGAAATTAAGCAGGGCGCCAACGAGGAGATACGCGAGGCGGCCGCGGTTATGGCCGTGGATATAGCCGCCGCAGTTTTGCCCGGCAAGCTTTCAAAAAGCGAGCATGAGGAGCTGCTGGAGGCCAGCGTTGCGGAGGCGAAGAAATATGGATAACGACCTCATAGTATATACCGCAGTTCCTGTTGACGATGCTGAAAAGCGGCGTCTTCAGGAGTTTTTTAAAGTTAAGTACGGCGCGGGCAGCGTTGCTTTCAGCGTTAAGGCCGATCTTATCGGAGGCATGCGCCTTGTTTTCAGGGACAGAATAGAGGATTATTCTCTGGCGGGGAGATTGGGCAGCCTTAAACAGCGCCTTTCGTCGGGCGAAAGGCTTTCGGGAGGCTATCTGGAGGAAGAAGCCGCCGGCCGGTTAAAAGCCATAAAGCGCCGGTATGCCTTAAAGCGCCCCGGCCTTAACGGAATTAATCCTAAGACGGGCGAGCCTTCGGCAGTGAAAAGAAAGCTTTCGGGGCAGGGAGAGAGAGCGGCTGAAATTATAGGCGCGCCCCGGCGCAAGCTGAACGCTTTAAGCTTTCAGCCCGTAAAAAACGCAATAGGGCGCGTTATTTCCAGCGCGGACGGCATAGTCGAGGTTTCGGATATGTCGGGCGTGAGAATGGGCGAGCTTATAAATTTCCATTCGGGCGCATACGGCATAGCTATGAATCTGGAAAAGGATTATATAGGCGTCGCCGTGTTTTCGGGAGACGAGAATATTGAAAGCGGCGAGGTTGCCTACGGCACGGGCAAGATTATGGAGGTGCCCGTGGGCAAGGGCCTGCTGGGCAGGGTGGTTAATCCCATGGGCATTCCTATAGACGGGCGGGGAGAAATATTATGTTCAAACCATATGCCCATAGAGGCGCCCGCCCCGGGAATTATTGAGCGCGCTCCGGTCAACCGGCCTATGCAGACGGGTATTTTGTCCATAGACGCCATGACGCCCATAGGCAGGGGCCAGCGCGAATTGATTATAGGGGACCGTCAAATAGGCAAGACGGCCATAGCGGTGGACACCATTCTCAATCAGAAAGATAAGGATATGGTGTGCATATATGTTGCAATAGGGCAGAAGGCTTCTAAAGTAGCCGAATTGGAACAGCTTCTCCGCTCGCGGGGGGCTATGGATTATACGGTAATAGTATGCGCCTCCGCTTCGGATAACGCGTCCATGCAGTATATATGCCCGTATGCCGGATGCGCTATGGGCGAATATTTTATGCATGAGGGCAAGGACGCGCTGATTATTTACGACGATCTTTCCAAGCACGCCGTCTCTTACCGCACGCTTTCTCTGCTTTTGAGGAGGCCGCCCGGCCGGGAAGCCTATCCGGGCGACGTATTCTATCTGCATTCCCGCCTTTTGGAGAGGGCCGCTCAGCTTAACGAGGCAAACGGCGGCGGCTCGCTGACTGCTCTGCCCATAATAGAGACAATGGCCGGAGATATTTCCGCGTATATTCCCACAAACGTAATATCCATAACGGACGGGCAGATATTTCTGGATTCGGAATTGTTCCGTTCGGGCGTCAGGCCCTCTGTAAACGTAGGGCTGTCTGTTTCCCGAGTGGGCGGCGCCGCGCAGGGCAAGGCCGTGCGCAGGGTGTCCGGCCGCATGAGGCTGGATCTGGCTCAATACAGGGAATTAAAGGTGTTCGCGCAGTTCGGCTCGGATTTGGATCCTGCCACGCGCGCCTCTTTGAATAGGGGCGAGCAGCTCACGGAGGCGCTTAAGCAGAGCCAGTATTCTCCCTATTCCTATGCGGAGGAGGCCATAATTCTCAATATTCTCTCTGAGGATTTGTGCCCGCAGGTGCCCCCCGAACAGATTAACCGCTTTATGCGCATGGTGCTGGATAATCTCAGGCTTTCCCATCCGGAGGTAATATTTAATATAGAGCATGACGACGTTATAACTGAGGACAGCAGGCAGACAATCATTAGCGTGATTCAAGAGCTGCTGGGAAGCTCTGAGGAGTAAAATCTATGCAGAGCATATATGATATAAAGAATCATTTAAAAACGGTAAACAGCACTGTTGAACTGACAAGGGCCATGTATCTTATAAGCGCGAGCCGGATAAGAAAGGCTATGCGGCTTTATGAGAGCACGGACACTTATTTCAGGCATGCGCGCCGGGCCATTAAGCATATTCTTGTCAATATGCCCAGCATCTCGCATAAATATCTGCAGGTTGAGCATGACCAAAATAAAGCCACGGCTTATATAGTGATTGCTTCCAATAAGGGAATGGCGGGCGGATACAATCATGATATATGCACGGCCGCGCTGGAACATATGAAAAAATGCAAGGGGGCAATAACCCTTTTTACCGTAGGCAGCATGGCGGCCTCCTTTTTCAGGCGGGAGGGCTATGAAATTGAATATGAATATACTTCCGTTATGAACGATCCGACCATATCGGCGGCGCGGCGCATGATGGAGGGTATAAACGAACGAATTGAGCATAACAGTATAGACCAGGTATACGTCGCCTATACCCATATGGACAGCTCAGTAGTGCAGACTCCCAGGGTGGAGAGGCTGCTTCCTCTGCTTCTGAGCGATTTTGAGGATGTGCAGTTCAGGGACGAATTTGTGGAGGCGCATGTTATGTACGAGCCCGATCCGGTCACGGTAATAAACGCTTTGGTGCCTCAATATTTAATGGGCATGCTTTACGGAATGCTGGTGCAGGCTTATGCCAGCGAGCACAGCGTAAGGATGCGCGCCATGGACGAGGCCACGCGCAACGCCGAAGAGATGATAGGAGAACTGGAATTAAAATATAACGGAGCGCGCCAGGCGGCCATCACCCAGGAAATTACCGAGATAGTTTCAGGCGCGGGCGCGGTGGACGGCGCCGTTCGCTAAAGGGAGGAATTATAATTGGAAGGCAAGGTTAGCCGTATAATAGGCGCCGTAGTGGACATAGAATTTGAGAATACGCCGGCGCCCAAAATACACGACGCGATTAAAGTGCCCATGGAGGACGGGCGGACTATTTGGCTGGAGACGGCCAAGCTGCTGCCTGATAATGCGGTCAGATGCATTTCTCTTAACGCTACCGAAGGCATGTGCCGGGGAATGAAGGCTATTGCTACAGGCGGCCCCATAACGGTGGGCGTAGGCGAGGAAACGCTGGGCCGGACAGTAAATGTGACGGGGGAGCCCATAGATAATAAGGGCCCTATAAAAGCTAAGAAGGCCATGCCTATACACAGGCCCGCCCCCATTTATGCGCGTCAGAATTTTAAGACAGAAGTGCTGGAGACGGGCATAAAGGTAATTGATTTGCTGGCGCCTTATGTCCGCGGCGGTAAAATCGGGCTGTTTGGGGGCGCGGGCGTAGGCAAGACCGTGCTTATATTGGAGATGATAAGAAATATAGCCACAGAGCACGGCGGGTATTCGGTATTTACAGGCGTAGGCGAGCGTTCGCGCGAGGGCAGCGATCTTCTGGAGGAGATGAACTCCTCGGGCATAATTGAAAAAACGGCGCTGGCTTTCGGGCAGATGAACGAGCCGCCGGGCGCGCGCATGCGAGTGGCTTTTACAGGGCTTACCATGGCTGAATATTTCAGGGACGAGATGAAAAAGGACGTGCTCCTTTTTATAGATAATATTTTCAGATATATACAAGCCGGTTCTGAGGTTTCGGCGCTTTTGGGGCGCATGCCCTCGGCCGTAGGATATCAGCCTACTCTTTCGCAGGAGATGGGAGAGCTTCAGGAACGCATAACCAGCACTTCGGATGGCTCTATAACCAGCGTACAGGCGGTATATGTGCCGGCGGACGACCTTACCGACCCCGCTCCGGCCACCACCTTTTCACATCTGGACGCAACCACCGTGCTTTCCCGCTCTATAGCCGAGATGGGCATTTATCCCGCGGTTGACCCTTTGGATTCGTCATCCCGCATTCTGGAGCCGTCTATAGTGGGAGAGGAGCATTACCGGGTGGCCCGCAGGGTTCAGGAAATTCTTCAGCGTTATAAAGAGCTTCAGGATATTATAGTTATACTGGGTATGGATGAACTGAGCGAGGAGGATAAGCAGATTATACTTCGCGCTCGCAAGCTCCAGAAATTTTTGTCCCAGCCTATGTTCGTGGCCGAGACTTTCAGCGGCATACCGGGCAAATATGTGCCTTTGGAAAAGACTATAGACAGCTTTGCACAGATTGTGGACGGCAAGGCGGATAATCTTCCGGACGCCGCGTTCTTTATGGCTGGAGATATAGACGACGTGCGGGCTAAAGCTGCGGCGCTGGAGGGCAATTAAGGGTTATGACTCCGTATAAGCTTGAAATAGTTACGCCCGAGCGTACATTTTATAAAGGTATGTGTGAATCCATAGTGCTGGATACCGGTTCAGGCAAAATGGGAGTGTTATACGGGCATGTGCCGGTAGTGGTTTCTCTGCCTCCTGGAGAAATGGTTATAAAAATGGACGGCGAGGATAAGGTGGCGGTCTGCTCGGGCGGATTTATGGAGATGCTGGGAAAGAGAGCGTATATTTTTGCCCAGAGCATAGAATGGCTGGAGGAGATTGACGTTCAGCGTGCCATGGAGGCGGCTCGGCGGGCGCGGCGCAAGCTGGAAGCGGCCAGTAATAAATACGACCGTCAGCGCTTTATATGGGCGCTTGAGAGAGCGGAAACCAGGCTGAAAGCTATTGAGAAAAAACAGCGTGATATTACAAAATGATGGCTGCGCCCAGCCTTTAGGCTGGGCGCAAAGTCTCAGGGTTTTACGGAAAGCAAAGCTTTCCGTAAAACCCTGAGACTTTGCGTTTTTTGGCGCCGAAGGCGCCAAAAAACGCAGCCGTTTATTTTACTGGATAAAGGCTTATATGGTTTGGGCCCTGCCTCAGCTTTGCTGAGGCAGGGCCCAAGTGTCTCCATGTTTAATGGAAAGCTTTGCTTTCCATTAAACATGGAGACACTTGGGGTTGGCTCCCAAAGGGAGCCAACCCCAAATATTTCATTATTCAATAGTTGAAATAATAAAAAGGCGGAAATTGTTAAATCAATCTATATTTTTATTTAAGGAGTAATCAAACGAAGATGAAAGAAAATAGTGTATCAAATTTACTTTGAGCCCTTGCTTCCGTTACATTTACTACATAGAACACGCAAATTTGAAGGAATACTTTTTCCACCTTTGGAGATTGGAATAATATGATCTATATGTAATCCAACTTCATCTGGCATATATTTTTTGCAAATCTGGCATGTATAGTGATCTCGTTCCATAATTTTTTTTCGCAAGGAAGGAGTCATGAGTTTTCGTTGACTTTTACTGTTATAATTTCTTAATGTTGTTTCAAAACCGATTTTTTCAAGCTGCTTATGACGATTATCCATCCATTGCCAATTTACTGCCCATTCAGAGACGATAACAGATACTTTGTACGCCGTTTTTATATAATTTCTTTGTTGATAACGAGTTTGTTTTCTAATAACCTTAAAATGGAATGCTAGTTTATCATCTAGAATGTTTTGGTATTGTTGCGCGCGATATTTCTTTAATCTACAAGCTTGAATATAGTTTTCGGTTTCTTTTTTCCACTCATCAATCTTTTGTTGATGAGTTTGTATCATTTTCCAGTTCTGTTCGTCTCGAAGAAAATTATCAATATAATCTTCTATTTTAACACTTCGTTTGCCCGTTATATCAAATGAATGAGTAAAATATGGGTAATGAAATGGATTTCGTAAAATTCGGCATGTGAGATATATCAATATACACAATACTGAAAAAATAACTACTATTAATAACCATGCGTTTTCAAACACAGGATACCTCCTTCGTTAAGCTAGGGTTTATTAAATAAAATTGTATAATGCGGAGTAAAACGTAATAGTGTATTTACTACTGCGATACAATATAATTATTTGTTTTCATTCGCAAATACATATATTATCTGGTAAACATGTTATAGGGCATCTGTGTTTATCGTATTAGTTGAAGGATATTATTAAAAACCACACTTTGACCAATAGACAAAAGTGTGGTTCTTAATGGTAGCGGCGAGTGGATTCGAACCACCGACCTGTCGGGTATGAACCGAATGCTCTGGCCATCTGAGCTACACCGCCACATATCAGTATTACGGATTATAGCTTAAACCTGGGCAGTTGTCAAGCATTTATTAATCATATATAATGTCCATTGGATTTAGTTTTGACGGACTGCTTGGTGCCGCCGGCTGCAGCCGGCGGCGCCAAATGACACCCCCTTATCCGGAAAGCAAAGCTTTCCGGATAAGGGGGTGTCATTTGGCTCTGGCGCATTAATGCGCCAGAGCCAAGCTTTAGCATTTAATCCATTTCATCTTCAATAATATCGTTCAAATGGATAGGATCAATACCGCCGTAGAAATTGCATTTGTCAATAATTCTTTGTACTTTGTCAGAATCATGGGATAATAGTTTATACACGTCACCGCACCTTATTCCATACATGGCTCCAACACCTTCTACAGGGACTTCGAAAATTTCGCATTCGTACATAATGAACCTCCTTATTAATTGGTTAAATATTTCTTTTTCTACAATATATCATAAACCGAAAAAATTATCAAGTATTTTTTGGAAATTAAGTATAATAATTTTTAATAGCATATTTTATTTCATTAAAAATACAAAATTAGACATGTAAGAATAAATTACTTGCATAACATAATATATAGAGCGCATAATAGGCTATTATTTATTAAATGTTTGATTACAATTTTTAACTATTTGTAAAATTTATAAAATAAGATACAAGGCAGGAGAAAAATATTCTGCCTGCCTTGCTTCTATATTGCGCTGTTTTGTTATGTACCTTTGCTGTGAACTGATCAGAAATTAACCTTGCCATAATTCATCTTCAATAATGTCACCCAGATGAATTGGATCTATGCCGCCATATTCGTTGCATTTATCAGAAATTCTTTTGACATTGTCCAGATTATCTGATACCAGCGCTTTAACTCTGCCACATTTAATACCATACATGGTCCCTTTTCCTGGAACAGTTGTCTCAAATATTTCGCATTTATACACCCTGTCCACCTCCTTCTTACTAATAAATCACCTACTTTTTTACAATATACCATATTTATCAGTATTAGGCAAGCGGTTTTTGGTAATTTTTATAATTATTTATAAATATTTAATGTGTATTATTTCAAATAGTTACTTATTGATAAAAAATATGTAATATGCTCTGGCTCTTGTAGGCCAGAGCATAGTCTCAATGTTAAACTGAAAGCATAGCTTTCAGTTTAACATTGAGACTTAGCGCCCAGCCAAAGGCTGGGCGCTGCCTTAAAAATGTTTTTATTTAATTTGGGCGTCATCGATAATATCTCTCAGGTGTATCGGATCTATACCATATTTGTTGCATTTGTTTGTTAGTTTCTGAACTTTGACAAAGTTGCGGGAGATAAGCTGATGAGTTTCACCGCATTTAATTCCATAGACAATTTCTCCGTTTTGGTTTTTCTCTTCATAGACTTCGCATTTAAACATTGCTCCATTGCTCCTTAACAAAAGAAGATATTTTTTTATAATATATCACATTTAAGAACAGAATGCAATTATTTTGGTAATTTTTATTGTTAAAATTTTTCAAATTATAAACTGAAATATTTTCATAATTTTAAATAAGTATTATATATGTTGTATATATAAGGACAGATTGTTTAATTAATAAATGACCTATTTTTTATTAGAGAATTATTTTACTGGGGGGCGGCGCGAGCCCGGCCTGCGGCCGGGCTCAGCGGAGCACAGATATGGGAAAGCGCAGCTTTCCCATATCTGTGCTCCGCCAGCGCATGGCGCCTTAATGGCGCCATGCGCTGCGCCGCCCCCCAGTATTGCTTACTTTATCTTTTCTTAAATCGGCCGTTATAATTTAGTGCGTACATATTATTAAGGATGGTCGTTGATTTGATTTTTTTCCAGCCAGCGTCTGGGAGAAAGCCCCGTGCGCTTTTTGAATACTCTGGAAAAATAATAATAATCATGAAATCCCGCCTGCCGGGAAATTTCTTTTATGGTTATGCTTGTTTCCCTGCTTGTGCGCAGTAATTGCAGGGCGAAGGCTACGCGTTTTTTTGTTAAAAACTGTACTGGCGTGTCTCCAGTGGATTTTTTAAAGAGCCTGCGAAAATAATCGTTGTTCAGCGCAAAGCGTCCGGCCATGTGTTCAGTGTTAAAGTCGGGATTGGATATATTCGCTATAATTTCTTTTACGGCCGAGGATACATACGGATTATATGCGGTTTCATTCATAAATGAAATGATATATTGGTTTAATGCGTCAAATAAACAATTCACAATATTTTCCCAGTTTTTTCGCTTTAGGTGGTATTCCCAATACATTTGACGCAATATATTCAGAAAATCTTCACCGTCGCTGTCATGCAGCAGAAGATGCGAGCTTCCCGCTATGGGAAATTCGTGAAATGTGTAGTGATAGTTTTTAAAGCCTGTGTCTGAATAATCAGTATGCGGAGTTTCAGGCGCTATTAAAAAAATATCTCCCTTTTTAAAGGGATATCTGCGTCCGTCTATTTCCACAATGCCCGAGCCGTCGGTATAATATACCCCTTCCCATAATTCGTGCGTATGTACCTTAACGCGGTATGTGCTGTTAAAAAGCCGCCCTACATATTTAGGCCCGGCGCTTCGGGCATAGCGCTCCGTATGCTTGTTCTGTTCCATTTTTAGGCCTCCGTTTTTTAATTAGTTTTTATTCAGCGAGCCGTCTGCGTTTAAAACGGGTCGCGCTTATGCAAGCACGCAAAACGGGCAGGGCGCGCGCAAAGCCGGCCAATCAGGACAAAACGCCGGATAAGAGGTTTAGGCCGCAGCTTTTAAGAAGCATGAATAGCGTGATAATTTTAATATATGTTTAGCTGCTGCGCGGGCCGCGGCTGAATCAGTCGAAAAATCAGCTCCACGCCCCTTTTATTTTAATATAATATGTCTGTTTTGTCCATCTTATTATCTGTTTTGTATATATACTCTTGCCCGTTGGGGGACTATACTAAAAATAAGATTGGACAATTCAATCAGAGTACAATGCGCTTTTGCGGGAGCGCGCGTCGCGTCCGCTTTGCCGCGCAGCTTTAAGACGCCGGATTTTTGCCTGGACGGCAATTAAACAGAAAAGGAAAGCTGCTCCCTTTAATGCGCGTTGCGCTATATTTGCATTGTCCGGATAATATATATGGGCTCTGTGTTTTTAGCTCTCTTTGAGGGGCCAGGGAAGGAGACTGCCATGAATAAAAAACAGGATTTAATTAAAGAACATTTGGAGAAGAGCGGAGGTATATTGAATTTAATCCCGGTATTTGTTCCGCGCCGGTTCGGATCGGCCGGACATCGGCTTAAGTTGCATCCGGACGATTATTACGCTTTGGGCACAAAGCGCGGCTCCATTAAGGAGCGCTGGTTTTCTTCGGTTATCTGCCCTATGAACGGGACGGACGCGGCTGAGGACGAGGGCCTGAGCTATGTTAATTTAACGGGCAGGCTGGAGGATAAAATTTCTCTCAGGGATTTTGTTAATACTCTTAAAGGCGAGCTGATTGGGAGCGCGCTGTATGACAAATACGGAAACTGGCCCATGTATTCCAAATTTTTCGACTATGAGGGCCCTTTATTCCATCATCTGCATCTGAGCTTTGAAGCGGCCGCCAGAGTGGGCAAGCTGGGCAAGCCTGAAGCCTATTATTTTCCTCCTCAGTATAATAATTATATGGGCAAATTCCCTCATACTTATTTTGGATTTGATCCGGACGTTACCAGAGAGGAAGTGAAAGAACGCCTGAAGGGATATACCGACAGAGACACCCGTATTACCGAATTATCCCGGGCGTATAGGGTTGAGCTGGGCACGGGCTGGTATACTCCGCCGGGAGTGGTGCATGCTCCGGGTTCAGTTTTGACCTATGAGCCTCAGTGGAATTCAGACGTCAATTCGGTATATGAGAATATCTGCGACAACGAAATATATGATTACAGCTTTTTGGCCGAAAACTGCCCTGAAGATAAATGGCATGATCTGGACTATATTTTAGATTTGCTGGATTGGGAGAAAAACGTCGATCCCCATTACCGCAAGAGCTATTTCCGCCCGCCCATAACCATTGCGGAAAACGAGCAGTATACTGAAAAATGGATAGCTTACGGCAATGATTATATCGCGGCCAAGGAATTAACCGTGCAGCCGGGAGCAAGGGTTATGATTCAGGACAATACTCCATATGGCTGTATAATCGTACAGGGCTATGGCAAAATAGGCGCTCATAACTGCGCCTGCGCTACTATGCTGCGTTTCGGCCAGCTCAGCCAGGATGAATTTTTTGTTTCCTATGACGCGGCGAAACAGGGCGTAAGCATAGAAAACCACAGCAGCTGCGAGCCGCTGGTTATGCTTAAGCATTTTCCTAGCAATTCTTTAGTGCCCAGGGCTGAATAAAATTTGGGCGCCTGTCCCCAAAAGGATATTATTCTGAAATCGGGCGGGGGCGGAAGAATGAAACTCCCGGCCGGGCGGAAAGGCGCATGCCTCTAGGCCTGCCGGACGGCTTTGGGCCCAATTAAAAAAGATATTCATATTTATATATGTGTTAAGGAGGCCAATATGAAGCGCAGACTTGGCTTATATGAAAAATCCATGCCGGACGGTCTTAGCTGGAGGGAAAAGCTTGCAGCCGGCCGGGAAGCGGGCTTTGACTGGCTGGAGATGAGCGTGGACGAATCAGACGCGCGTTTGTCCAGGCTGGAATGGAGCCCGCGTGAACGCCGGGAACTGGTAAATTTATGCCGTGAGACGGATTTTTATATTGACACTATCTGCCTGAGCGGACATAGAAAATATCCCATAGGCAGCGCCAGGGCTCAAATTGAGGCACGGGGCATGCGCATAATGGAACAGGCTATAGAATTAGCTTACGATTTGGGTGCGCGCATTATTCAGCTTGCCGGCTACGACGTTTATTACGACGAGGATTCCACTCCCTGTACTAAAGAGCGCTTTATGCAGAATTTATGGGAAAGCACGCGCATGGCGGCTTCCAGGGGAGTGATTCTGGCCCTGGAAACCATGGAAAACGATTTTATGAATACAATCGGCAAGGCTATGTATTATGTCAATACGATTAATTCGCCCTATCTAAAAATATATCCCGATATGGGGAATATAACCAATGCCACAGGACATATAGCTCAGGATATACGCGCGGGCAGAGGGCATATAGCGGCGGCGCATTTAAAGGAAACTAGGCCGGGCGTCTTCCGCAATCTGCATTTCGGAGAGGGAGATGTGGATTTTAAATTGGTTACAGACGTGCTCAAGGCTCAGGATGTAGCCATGTTTACGGCGGAATTCTGGTATGACGGAAATGAAAATTGGAAAGAGACGCTTAGAAACAGTCATGATTTTCTAAGGCCGTATCTTGAATGACGAGGAGCAGGAGAATATAATTTATGGCTGAATATTTTTTGGGCGTGGATAACGGAGGAACGGTTACCAAGGCCGCGATTTTTGATCAGAACGGCCGGGAAATAGCCTCGACTTCTCAAAGCACTCCTGTGCTTACTCCTAAAAAGGGATATTTTGAGCGGGATATGCTCAATCTCTGGCAGATTACCGCCGGCGCTATACGCCGGGCCATAGCCCAATCGGGCGTGCAGAGCGGGGAAATAGCGGGCGTAGGATGCACTGGGCATGGCAAAGGCTTATATCTCTGGGGCAAAAATAATTCTCCCGCTTATAACGCTATTGCTTCGACCGACCACCGCGCCGCAGAAATCACAGAGCGCTGGCATAAGGACGGAACGGCTTTGCGCGCCCGCGAAAAAACCCTTCAGAACGTTATAGAATGCCAGCCCGCCCCCTTGCTCGCCTGGCTCAAAGAAAATGAGCCCGAGGCTTATGCAAATATAAAATGGATTTTCGAGGCTAAGGATTACATTCGTTTTATGCTCACGGGGGAGGCTTACGCCGAGGAAACCGATTATTCGGGCACCAGCCTTATGAATCTGCTCACGCGCGATTTTGACGAGGAGCTTTTAAGGCTTTGGGGGCTGGAGGAAATTAAGGACTGCCTGCCTCCGTTAAGGCATTCCTTTGAAAACTGCGGCCGTATTACCGCCAAGGCCGCCCGGGCAAGCGGCCTGATTGAGGGGACGCCCGTATGCGGCGGGATGTTTGATATAGACGCATGCGCAATAGCTATGGATGTGAGCAGTCCTCAAAAGCTGTGCGCGATAACGGGCACCTGGAGCATAAACGAATATATTTCTTCCGTTCCCGTACCTGCCGATTCCAGCACGCTGAATTCGCTGTTCTGCATTCCGGGCTATTATTTAATAGAGGAGAGCAGCCCGACTTCAGCGGGAAATCTGGAATGGGTGATTGATAATTTTTTTAAGAGGGAAAAGGAAAGGGCTGCGGCTGAGGGGCGTTCTGTGTATGAATATATAAACGCAGCCGTGGCCGGAGCGCCCGTGACTGAAATTATATTCCTGCCTTTTTTATACGGGACCAATTATCCGGGCAGCGGCGGCGCGCAGTTTGCGGGCATAACGGGGGAGAGCACGGCGGCGGATATACTTCGGGCGGTTTACGAGGGCGTGGCTTTTTCTCATCTGAGCCATATTGAAAAGCTGCTTTTAAGGAGAGAAAAGCCTGAAGCCGTGCGCATAGCGGGCGGAGTGGTTAATTCGGATATATGGCTTCAAATATTCGCGGACGTAATCAATATTCCTCTGGAGGTAGTCCAAACCAAAGAATTGGGCGCGCTGGGATGCGCCATGGCGGCGGCGGTATGCGCGGGAAAATATAAAGATTACGCGCACGCGGCCGGGCATATGGTCAAGGTTAAAAAAGTTATTAAGCCCAATGAGGGCATGCATCATATATATATGAAAAAATACAGGCGTTATAAGGCGCTGGCAGAATTGAGCTGCCGGATTAATTAACGCGGAAAGGAATAAGGAATGCTTGAACAGCTTAAACAGAAAGTATATGAAGCGAATATGCTGCTGCCCCGATATGGCCTGGTCACGTTTACCTGGGGCAATGTTTCGGCCATAGAGCCGGAAGAGGGACTGGTGGTTATTAAGCCGTCGGGAGTGGAATATGAGAAAATGTCTCCGGAGGATATGGTAGTAATGAGCCTGGACGGCGCTCAGATTGAAGGCAGGCTGCGTCCCTCTTCGGATACTCCCACCCATCTGGAATTATACAGAAATTTCAGAGGTATAGGAGGGGTGGTGCATACCCATTCCCAATGGGCTACGATATGGGCTCAGGCAGGCCTGGATATTCCGGCATACGGCACTACGCACGGAGATTATTTTTACGGAGCGGTGCCCTGCACGCGGGAGATGACGCCCGAAGAAATAGCCGGGGAATATGAGATCAATACGGGCAGGGTTATAGTGGAGACGTTTAATAAGGGAAATGATTGGGCGTCTATGCCCGGAGTGCTTGTGAGCAGCCACGGCCCTTTTACATGGGGCGGGGATTGCTTTGAAGCCGTTGAGAAAGCAGTGGTGCTGGAGCAGATTGCCATGATGGCTTATTATACGCGGAGCCTGGGCAAATCCGAGCCTATGCGTCAGGAATTGCTGGATAAGCATTTTTTGCGCAAGCACGGTAAGAACGCCTATTACGGACAGCGGAAATAATTCGGCCTTTTAATGGGGCCGGGAAATAAAATTCCAGCCAAGGGGGGCGGCGCGGAGCCCTTCGGGCCGAGCGGAGCCGCCGCGGCGGGCAAGGCAAGCCTTGCCCGCTCCGCGCCGGCTCCGCTTTATTTCGGCGCGCCCGAAGGGGCGCCGAAATTCCGCGCCGCCCCCCTTGGCTGGAATTTTATTTCCCGGCCCCGCTTATATAATTGCGCCTTAAAAAAAGCCGGGCCTATTTTATATGCCGGCGGAACAGCGGATGTATTAAATCCAGATGCAGCTCGTAAAACCTGGCGAGGTGCCCCCAGGTTTCCTTATTAAGCTCCCCGCAGATTTCAGTATTGCTTTTAGCCTGCAGCGTTTTCAGGGCCGTGACCGTTTTTTCATCCATTACGCCCGTTATATCCACGTCCGAAAGGTTATGGTAAAGCTCGGAGAGATTTTTCAGCATAATCTGCGCGGCATAGACCGCGTCCCCCCGCTCGCCCGCCGAAAAAGCGCCCAGCCTGGGGAAAAAGGAGGCGGAAGGGGCCTTGGCTTTTCTGATTTGGTTGGCGTTCATTTCGGAAACTATGGCGTTCCACGTCTGAGTGTTTACTACCCCCGTCACGGGCATTCCCATAAGCCGCTGGAATTCTTCCACCGCCTGCTGAGTGCGGACGCCGAAAATTCCGTCGCTTACCAAAAAGGGAATGGTAACATAAGTATGGCTCAGCCTGCGCAGAAAGGACTGCAAATCGCTGACGGCTCTTTGTTGTTCAGATTCTTTAAGCTGTGCCTGATTGTTCTCCATTAGGCTCCCTCCCCCTGTTCGTTCAGTCTCAGGCTTATTCCCGGCGCCTGCTCCGTCTGTCTAAGGCCGCTGGCTGTTATGTCGGTATAAATTTCGGCAATCTTATTCCAGGTTTCAGGCCCGACCACGCCGTCGGGAGTAAGGCCGAATAGATTCTGAAAGGCTATTACAGCGTCCCGGGTGTAAGTGTCAAATACGTCGTCTGGAATAAGATTAGGAATCTCGGGAAACACTGTGGAAATTTGCAGCAGATATACGTTAAGAGCCTCCACTTCCCGGCCCGTCATGCCCAGGCGGAGAGGGAATCCGGGATAGGGCGCCGCTTCAAAGCCTCCGTATGAACGGGGAATGGATAGAATTATCCCCACAAATTCATTATACAGGCTTTCAAAAACAGGCAGAGTGAGCACGCCCGTCTGGGGCAGATTTTTAAAGCGCTGAAAGGATATAAGAGAGTTTTGAGTGGCCTGGTCGAAAATTCCGTTCAGGGGCGCGGGCTGGATGGCCTGTATAAATTCGGACAGCGTATTGAGAAAGTATTGCATTACTCTTACGTCGTTTCCCGCGTTGCCCAGAGAAAGCTCTCTTTTGAATTGCTGCGATTCGCCTGAAAAGGACAGCCCTATTGAATCCAATTCGGCAAGGCGCAGCACGTTGGCCGTGATAAAATTCAGCCTGTACCAGGTGGCCTTGCCCACTATGCCGTCTGGCGTGAGCTCGAAAATTTCCTGGAATTTTTTAACCGCGTCCTGCGTCTTTTCTCCGAATATGCCGTCTACTATCACCCTGTTTATGCCGGGATAGTTATTGCTTACGGTGTTTAACCGCCGCTGAATAAGGATGACGTTGTCTCCCTGGTCGCCCAGCCTGAAGGCCGTGCCCGGATAGGAGGGAATATCCCGGTATATGGGCGCGTTATATACAATCTCTAAATTATCTCCGAAATAATATGTAAGTATCTGATAGGGCGTATAGCCCCTGTTGGCCAAATCTACCGTTCCCCATTGGGAAAGGCCGGCGCAGGTTACGGATACGCCGTTGCAGTATTGCGCGAAAAAGGGCTGAAGCTGGCCCGGCCGGCGCAGATAGTTATTGAATATTTCGTCTACAATCCTGTTGATATTTTCAAAAGTATCCCGTCCCTCCACGAAAAACTGGTCGAAGGCGGTAGAGCTTGTTATATCAAAATCATAGCCCTGGCTGGGATACCATTCGGTATAAATCCTGTTCAGGGCAAAGGAAATCTGGCAGTAAATATTAGCTCTTATGGCCGATTCGGGCCATGTCGGATATATTTCGCTGGAAGCTACGTTTTTTATGTAGTCGGGAAAGCTGACGGTGACATTGCGGGCTTCCCTGTCCGGCCGTCCGAGATGGACTGTTATATCCACGGGAACATAGGGCACTATGGGCATACTTATTATTCAGCTCCTTCCTCATATAGGCTGTGCGGACTGGCGTCATAGATTATGGTAAGCCTTTCGTTGCGCTGGCTTTCGGGCAGGGGGATTAAAAATACGTTTTGCAGGGACGTGATTCCCGAAAATATCTGCACGTTTTTATATATGTTCGTATAATAGCCAGGGAAATAAACAGTGGCGTCGCAGGTGGAATAGGGACGCGCGTCTTCGCTGGGATCCTGGGAGAGCTCGGCGGACGGGGCCTTTATGCTCATTGTGATGCTCTTCCCTTCCGCGTCTGTGGTCAGATTATAGAGCAGGTCGTCGCCTATGGAAATAACTATTGAGGCTCCGACAATAGGTATGGCGCCCTGGGCGGTAGATACCTGGAGCAAAAGATATCCCGTTTGTTCTTCCATCGCCCGGGGGGCCGCGGCCGTCTGAGTCAATGCCTGCGCGGCTGCTTCAGGCTGCTGTTCGAGCGTTTGCTGCGCGTCTGCCTGCCGCTTTAACGGGTAATATTGAGGTCTTCCCCTAAATCGCAAATATCATCACCTCTTAAAAATAATAATAAACCTTTGCCGCTGGTATTTATATATGCGCGGACCGGCGTGAGGGTGCCCGTCTCAGCTTATTATTTTTAATACTGCGCGCTGCCGCTGCGGGCTTGACTTGTATTCAGGGGGGAAGTATAATAAAAAAGCGTTTTGCGCAAATTTTATTTTACGGAATGGATTAAATGCAGACAGCTCAATTTAAATACGAAATAATAAAGGAATGCAGGCAGACTGGCGCCCGGATAGGCCGGCTTAGCACGCCTCACGGAATCATTGAGACTCCGGTATTTATGCCTGTGGGCACTCAGGGGACGGTTAAGGCCATGTCTCCGGAGGAGCTTAAGGAGATGGAGGCGCAGATAATACTTTCAAACACCTATCATCTCTTTCTGCGGCCGGGCCACGAATTAATCCGCAGCGCGGGCGGGCTGCATAATTTTATGCATTGGGACAGGCCCATTTTAACGGACAGCGGCGGATTCCAGGTGTTTTCCCTGGCGGCTCTGCGCAGGATTAAGGAAGAGGGAGTCGCTTTCCAATCGCATATAGACGGTTCGCCCCGCTTTCTTTCGCCTGAAACTTCTATAGAGGTGCAGACGGCGCTGGGCTCGGACATTATGATGGCTTTTGACGTATGTTCTCCCTATCCCTGCGATTATAATTCGACGGCGGCTTCCATGGAAAGAACGCTTCGCTGGCTGGAGAGATGTAAAAAGGCCTGGACAAGGGAGGATCAGGCGCTTTTTGGGATTGTGCAGGGCGGGATGTATAAGGATCTGCGCATTGAAAGCGCTAAGGCTACCGCCGCTATGGATTTGCCGGGCATAGCCGTAGGCGGCCTGAGCGTGGGGGAGCCTAAGGAAGTTATGTATGAAATGCTGGAGGCCATAAGGCCCTATCTGCCCGAGGATAAGCCCAGATATCTTATGGGAGTGGGTTCGCCTGATTGCCTGGTGGAGGGCTTTATGAGGGGCATAGATATGATGGACTGCGTTCTGCCCACCCGCATTGCGCGGAACGGCACGTTTATGACCAGCAGGGGAAGGATGGTTATAAGGAATGCTAAATATGCCCGGGATCTCACGCCTGTAGATCCGGAATGCGGCTGTTATACCTGCCGCAATTATACGCGGGCGTATATCCGTCATCTTTTTAAGGCGGGAGAAATTTTAGGCGCTAGATTGGCCAGTTATCATAATCTGTATTTTCTCATTAATTTGACAAAACAGATCAAAAAGGCTATTTATGAGGACAGGCTGGCCGATTTCAGAAATGAATTTTTTGTTAAATACGGCTATGACGTGTGATTTTAGTTGCGTAAAAGCTTAAAATCAATTATTATTATTTTAATATACTGAAAGGTGAGGTAAGGAATATGTTCGGGTTGCTTACATCGGGTACTGCCGCGAGCCCGTATCAGGGGCTTATAACAATGGTAGTTATAATGGCGATTTTTATCGCGCTTATGTGGTTCAGCGGGAGAAAGCAGAGAAAGTATAACAAGATGATGGCTGAGCGCCGCAAGAATCTGAAAACGGGCGACCGCGTCATGATGAGCTGCGGCATTTACGGCACGGTAAGCGAAGTGGGAGACGACGTAGTTACAATCGAAATTGGTTCGTCCAAGACTCCGCTGGTATTTAATACTCAGTATGTCGCCGTAGTAGAATATGATGACGACGCTGAGGATTTAAGCAAAAAGGAAGCTGAAATGAATTCGGACAAGCAGTAATACTCTTTTTTTGCATAAGGACGGTTGAAAAGCTGTCCTTTTATTTTGTCCATTTTAATATTTAAGGAGCTGATTGAAGATGAAACAGTTTTTTTGCTATGAGGAGCCGGATAACGCGCAGAAAAAGTGTGATTTGGAAATTTTAGCCCGTCCGTTTTGGATGGGAAATATAATGTATAATGAATCGGTATGCTTTATAAATGTAGGCGGGCATATACGAGGCAGGCTGCTGTTTAAGCCTGAACGGATAATAAGCCTCAAAAGCAATGATTTAAAGCAGGAATTTATTATGGGAGAAGATTGGCGCTGGGACGAGCTCACTCAGACTCTGGAGCTTTTGCCCGGCTCGCGCATTCCTTATTTCGAGCCGGCCGATTTAAGGGGAGAAGGCTTAACGCCCGTACCCGGCGCGCCTAATGGATTTGACCAATTAAAGCGCGCGCAAATAGGGCAGTGTCTTTATTGCGAGGGCCCTTTTTTCTGGGAAAAGGCGTTATATATCACTTATTCCTATGAGCCGCGGGAATGGAAGGAATATAATGAGAGCTATAAGCCTTCTTTGCTGCCTAAAACGCTTAAGCGGCTCACGGAGAAAGAGAAAATAAAATTTGTGGTTTACGGGGACAGTTCGCATACCGGAGCGGATACCAGCAGCTGGTATAACCGCGAGCCGTTCATGCCGTCTTATCCTGAATTAGTCAGGCAGGAGCTGCAAAGGCTTTACGGCGCCGATATAACTTTGGTTAATAATGCGGTAGGAGGTACTGCGAGCACTTGGGGAGTAGAGAATTTTAAGCAAAAAGTGCTGGATGAAAAGCCGGATCTCCTGCTTTTAGGCTTTGGCAATAACGACTGCGGAGCGGGTTTCAGCATAAAGGATATTATTGAGCGTCTGAAATATATGATAGATACCGTGCGCGAGAAATGCCCGGGCTGCGAAGTTATATTGATGGGGCCTATATTGGCCAATCATTTTTCTGGACATGTTACCTATACTCCCGATTTGGTTGCGCCCCAGAAAAATCTTGAGAGGGAGGGAGTTGCATACTGCGATATTTTTAAATGTTTAAGTTATATAGCGGCCTGCAAGGATCATGCGGCGATATGCGGCAATGGCGTAACCCATCCCAATGATTGGACTACAAGAGTATATTCGGCCAACACTTTGGCGCTGTTGGTGGATTACGACAGAAACGGCTATTGAATATTTAACGCCTGATGAGCGCTTGGCGGCGCATGCCCCAGCGAAGCTGGGGCATGCGCCGGGGCGCGGCGTCCGGCAAGCAAATGCTTGCCAAGGCCGAGCTTGCGCTCGGCCTTCGCGGCCCTGCGGGCCGCGGGACGCCGCGCCCCCCGGCACCTCGTGCCGGTTTGGCGTTTGCGGCCCGCAGGGCCGCCGTCCGGGGCTTTTAGCCCCGGACGGGCAGGCGCTCAGCGCCTGCCAAACGCCGAATCGGGCATGAGGCGCCAAGCGCCCTCAAGGCGCTCAATATTCAAAGCTATTGCCAATCATTAAGCTGTTTTAAATTTCCGTAGTATGTGTTATAATTAAAATATAAAACAGTAAAGGATAATTTCAAGTCGTATACAAATGAAAGCAAATAATTTTCAAAGCAGGCAGAAAAAAGCGTATCTTGTGTTTTTCTCATGCGCTGCCGCGCTCATTATAATTTTTGTGATAATATGTGCCAGTGCCTTTGGCAGAGGCGCGCCGGAAGCTGGAAAGACCTCCGTTTCCGGGGGGACGGCAACTCAGAACGGTTATATAACTTTCCCGCCTTCTCCGACTGCAACTTCCCATGCCCAGACGCAAGAAGCGCCCTCTGCTTCGGCAGAGCCGTCCCTATCTCCAACCATTACTACTCCCAGCGAGCCTATATATCCGGAGCAAAGCGCGCTGCTGCAATTTACCGGAGACGTTGTGCTGCATTCGGCTGTGCTTTCTGCCGCCGGGCAGTCGGGATATATCTTTGATGAATATTTTGACGGTATAAAAAAATATCTCACGGGGGATATGGTGTTTGCTAATCTGGAGGGGGTTATAGAAGGCGGCGGAGATTATTCGGGTTATCCGCTGTTTAACTATCCCAAAAGCATAGCGGCCGCGCTGAAAAATGCCGGCATTACCAATGTCATTACTGCTAACGACCGTGCGTTTGATAAGCTTGCCAGCGGCCTTGTTTCTACAAAACAGGCTTTGGCTGAGGCGGGATTGGACGCTATTGGAACATATGCAACCGCTCAGGAAGCTGAGCAGCCCTATATAAAAGAAGTCAACGGTATAAAGATAGGCGTTATAGCTTATTCAGACGGAACTAACAATATGGACGTGCATATGCCTGAAGAATATTTGGCGTTTGCCATGAAGATGATAGATTGGAACGACGTTGATAAGACCGCCCAGAATATTAAGGAAGATATTGCCCAGTATAGAGCGGCAGGAGCTGAATTAATTGTGCTTTCCCTGCATTGGGGAACGGAATATACTTACACGCAGAGCAGCGAGCAGAGGCAGCTTGCTCAATTAGCGCTTGAATCGGGCGCAGACATCATAATGGGAACCCGTCCTCATATGGTGCAGCCTGTTACGGTTAAAAACGTGCAGGTGGAAGGACGGGATAAAAAAGTGGCGGTTATGTATTCGCTGGGTAATTTTTTTGCTGACCAATACGACCTTAATCAGGATAGAACGCAAGCGGGTGCAATCGTTAACATTAAGGTTTCGCGCAATGTATATACCAACCAAATAGAATTGGAAAGCGTTGAATATATTCCCACCTATATATATAAATATACATCGGATGAAAACAGTATTTCTTATGATGTTATAGCGCCTGATGAATATTCTGAGCCTCCGGAGTTTTTTGCCAGTCAGGAGGATTGGCAGAAATGCGTTAATGCCGCGAAGCTTGTAGAGCAGACCATAGGAAGCGCAGCTTCTAAAGCGGAATTTGGATAAAATAAAAGAGCAAAAGCCAATAAGCATTTATGTTTATGGCGCACGGCCCCGCTAAGCGGGGCCGTGCGCCGGGGCGCGATGCGCGGCAAGCGAAAGCTTGCCGCTGTTCGAGCCTGCGGCTCGGAACCGGCGGCTTGGCCGCCGGCATCGCGCCTAGGTGCTTATTGGCTTTTAATCCTCCAGGAGCTCATCCTCTATGATTTCGCTCAGATGTACGGGATCTATTCCGTATTGATTGCATTTCTGAATGATTTTCTTTACTTTTTCCAGGCTGAATGAAACCAGCCTGCATTCCTCGCCGCATTTTATGCCGTACATAGTTCCGGCATTAGCAATGGATACTTCATACAGCTCGCATTTGTACATTATTTATATTCCTCCCAAGCTTTACCCAAATAAAATGAGATCTTAACTTTTTGAAGCGCCCTGAAAGCGCATGTTTAGCGCAAAACTCATTTAATTTAATGCAACTATAATATATCATATATTGAAGTATTTTACAAGTATAATTTGGTAAATATTATGAGTTCATTACTCGAAATTCCACTTATTTTGCAAATCATAACCACGCCTATTCTCTTTTCCTGGTTTTATTTAATGGAGTATAAAAATACGTCCGGGCCGTATGGCTTTAAATATCAAACGGGGGCATGCCCGGTTAATATTATTTAATAATATTAACCGGGCATGCCCCCGTTTTGAGGCGTTAGTATTTTAATCTTTTATTGCCTTAGGCGCAGTCGTAATTAATGCTTTTATTCCAGTATGTTTGTGGTTATGAAATCAACGCCCATTTCTATAAGCTCGTCCGCGTCCGCCTTGTCGTCGCAGGTCCAGCAATTCACCTTTATACCGCGGGAATGAATCTGATTGACATTTTCTTTGCTCAGTCTTTTATAGTATATATCCAAATTCAATTTGTTCTGCACAAGCGTGTCAATCATCTCGGAGGTAACTTCGTCTCCTGTCAGCAACTGTATATCGTTATTGGGCAAATACTTTCTGAGATTTACGCAATTTCCAAAATGGAAAGAAATAAATATTATATTTTCAATATATCCGAGCGATTGAATTTCCTGAATTATTTTTTTTATGCATTCCTCCGGAAAAGCGTTTTTTAATTCCAAAACGCAAACCTTATCGTATTTCTTGCAGATATTTATATAATCTGCTAAGAGAGGGATTCTTATATCCTGTCTGTTTGTCGTTTGGTCTAAATCGGGAAGCACCAGTCCGGAAACGGCCGCATAATCATTTTCCTCTACGTTAATGCTGGATTGCCCCAGGCTTACTCTGTCTGTTGTTTCGTCGTGTATAATAACAAATTTGCCGTCTTTGGTAATATGTACGTCCGTTTCAATTCCGAAATAGCTTCTGTTTCCGGCCGCTACAAAAGCAGGGCAGGTGTTTTCCCTTTCCAAGCCGCTCAGGCCGCGGTGCGCGATCATCTTCGCCTGTTTTGAATCAATTTTAATAGTATTCAATATAATTACCTCCCCGTAGTTAATATAATCAGAGTACAATAGCGCCCCAGAAATGCGGAATCTCCATTCTGACGCTGTCCAAGCATATTGCAGTTGATATATAATATCTTAATTAGTATCCCCGAATTTGTCAATAGCTAAAGCGGCCGTGAGACTGCCGCATATATTAATTTTCAGAGATAAAAAAGTAAAGCGGGCTCGAAGCCCGCTTTAAAGCTATTGCGTTATTTTGTATTGCGCGCATTATATTTTCTCTTTTTTTCGGCGTGGAGAACCGCGGCCGGAACAAGCCGTAAAAGCCTGGAAAATGCTGTTTTTACCAGCAGAAATACGCATAGTGCCGTCAGCATAGGCGCTGGTTCTTCCGTCTCCTTTTCATGCGCGGCAGCAATTTCTGTTGAGGTTTCTCAGGAGTAGGAACAGTCATTTTTTCTGTTGCGAAAAGCTGATTGCCGCAACCAGCAAGCGCCGGCAGCAGAATAATCATCAGTCAAAAGTTTCTTTATAATGGCTCATACTCTTACAGATAAATGATATCGTGATTTATGATTTCCATTGCCTAGGAGCGTATGTTATTGCTCTGCATAGTCAAGCGAAGCAGATAAAATGGAAATTGAAGCAGCCCTAACAGAGAGCAAAAGAGAGTCGTCATTTACCGCTCATGATTAAATATATTTTTATAGCATTTATTGCCAAAAGGCAATTTCAACAAACCAAAGTTGTTCTTGAAGGAACTTAACCTAAGATAAAACAGTTGTTTTTGAGTTTTTGATTTTCAGCTTGCATTTTTGCAGTCTGCTATAAGATATTTTATGCTAAAACATCGCTTAAAATTTTCCAACTGTCGCTATTAATATCATCAGAATAAGCATCCATACAGATACATAATTCTTCACTCTTGTCATCATAGCAGACGATGCCGCCCTTTAAGCCGTATCGTTCAAGATAATCTTTCAGCACCTTGAATTTCTTTGGTGTGAAAGTATCAATATCCTGGCTGCTGCCTGAACGGTCAAAGCCGCCCTTTGTCTCGATTATCCAAATTTCATCCTTTACGCCTATGATATAGTCGGGATAGAAATTCTTTTGCTTCTCGGAATTATCAGCGTACACGATGGACAGGTATTCGTTGCCCTTATCTCCGTTTTTGTAAACCCAATCCACACTATCAGCCGTTTCACAGTATTTCTCAAACTTGCGCTCTGAAGAAGAACGGATTTCAGCAGAAGAAAGGTAACCGTGATACACGTTCTTTTTCATTTCAAGCTGTGTCTTCGCCGTGCGGTCATATGTAAACAGGCAGCTTTGCGGGATTCGGAAAGGCACCTTGGATACCGTTTTAATATCCAACTGAAGCTGTGCCAGCTCTGCCGCCATAGCTTCACGGACGATGTGCTTCAGGCGGTTGGCGTTGTTAATGACAAATGTGTATACCTCTCTTGGCGGGAGAACGAGAATTTTACGGGCATAGATGAAATTTTTGTCAAACAACTTGCGGATAATGGTATTCATATAGTTATATTCCATGCCGATTTCCAATCCGATTTTTCCGATGGTATGATGGTACAGATGTCCGTGCGTGTGCGTATTCAGTTTTTCCACAACATTGACCGTATTCATATCTTCGGGGGAAAAATCAAGCGTAGCTGTTTCTCCCGAATAGGTATGGCGTATAATCCCGTCGCTGAAGATAAATCCCGCTGTCTGTAATCGCGTCATATTCTTAGATTTATTGCCGTCCGTTTTGAATTCTTTTTCAAAGTATTCGGCAACAGCAAGCAGCGCCTTCTGCGGATTTCGGGTGTTTGTAATCATTGTGCGCTGTTCGCTTGTCAGCGTGATATCCCCGTATTCGTTTTTGAGGAAAAGCGTCTGTGCTTCTAACGCTCCTTTTCCCAAGCTCATTTTTACGCCTGCCGTGAATTTCTCATCGAAGGTGTAAAGATAGCAGCTGTCAAGCAAATCGCTGCCGTAATGCTTTGCCTCCGGCATACGGCGGATACGCCCGATAGTCTGAATTTCAAAGGTTTCGTCCATATTGTCACGGAGCTTTACAAGAATATGCGCTCTCGGACAGTCCCAGCCCGTAGCGACGGCCTGCTTGATGATAACCGCAATGGGTTTAGCATTCGGCTCGTCAATATCCTCCAGATTCTCGTGCATATCGGACAGCCATATCGCAAGCTGTTTGTTTTCATAAGTAATGCCCTGTTTTTCAAAATAATGTTCGATATCATCCTGCATTTTCTCCGATTTGTTCGGTATCTGCACTACAATCAACGGATTAATATCCCTGTCCGCCGCTAGAAAAGCTGAACGCAGAGAGCGCTGTTTGCAGAGAGCTTTTTCAAGCAGATAGGCGTTTTGGTTGTCAGTTTCAACATTCTGCGGAAAATCCTCGTTAATAACCAGCATTTTTTTGATTAGCCCCTCGGCAATTACATCTTCTTCAGGTATTTCGATGATTTCCGCATTTTTAATGCCTTTTGGCGTGGCGGAACAACGGATGATTTTATCCGTGTGGAAATATTGAATAATCTCGTCCGCCTTTACCGTGTTATTTTGGTGGCTCTCGTCAACGATAACCACAAAGCGCAGGCCGTCGTTCAGGGCGCGGGCAATATGCTCGACAAAATTGGTGCGTTCGCTGTCTTTGAGGGCATTGTTCCCTTTCTTTGTCAGCTTTTCCCAGTTGATAAAGCAACTATCGTTTTCCTTAAAGCCGCCCGTCATTACATCGGCAAGCAGCTTTGTCTGCGAGGCGTGAATATACTTATCCATTTTTGTCTTGCTTTGTTCCTCAAGATTGCCCTTGCCGGGCGTGAGCCAAACGAAAACGGTTTTCCGAAAGCTTTGTATGTACTGGTGCATAAAATAGGTGAGGATAATGGTCTTTCCGCTGCCCGTGGGACTTTTCAGGATAATGTCCTGTGCTGGAGAGTCCATTGCCTCAAATAAATCCTTTACGGCTTTAAGCTGAAATTCTTTTAACTGCATAATTATCTCTCCTGTAAATCGCGGTAGTAATAATCGGGAATAGTGCTGATTTCAATGCGGTGTTCCTTTATCGCCTTTTCCTGTTCCTCATCGGGCAGCAAATCGTATCCCATATACAGCTTTTTACATTTGCTGAAGCCGTCTATATCCCGCATAAAAGCAGATAACTCCTCCTCCGTGAGCACAATAGCGATTTCTGCATTGCCGGTAAAGTTGATACCGTTTTCAAGCTCAATTAATTCACGGATATGGAGCAAAAGTTCATCGGCGTATTCGTAGTACATACGCTCGGATATGGGAATATAATCGACTTTGTAATATTTCAGGCTTGCGGCGTAGTCTTCTTTATGGATAACACGTTTAATACGCTCGTATGTAACCTCGCGGCAGATATTGTTTTCGTTGTTGGCGCAGAGGATAAACCGGCGGTTTCCTCCGTCCTCGGCGTTCAGCTTCATTACGGCGTGTCCCGTTGTGCCGGAGCCTGCGAAGAAGTCCAATACCGTGGCATCTGCATTCTCGGAAGCAACTTGAATCGAGTCAACAACTGCATGAATTGACTTTGGATAATCAAATTTCTTTTTGCCTATAATATCAGAAAGAACATTGGCTCCAAATGTTGAAGCAGAATATTCTGGCTTATCCCAAAAGGTGTACGGTTGCATTTTTTCTGATTTCATACGGCCTTTGTAGTATACAGAGGGGTTGCCCGAACGATCTTTTCTTACTCCCAGATTTTTTTCTTTTTCTCTAAGAACAGTTTCTATTGACCATTTCCACGTTCTTTGTCTGCCCGATTCATCAATAGGCAAAGAAATAATCTCGTCATTTTCCGGTTGCTCCAACAATGTATATTTTTTTGTTTCGTCATCCCATTCCATTTGAGGAATTCTAAAATCACTAAAATCTTTTTTCACAAAAATCGGATATACCATTTTAGGCGATTCGGAACTATACTGTGCCCTGAAATTTCTCCATTCAAATGGGCCGTATTCATCACATTCCTTATACCTGGAAAGTTGATTTTCATTTCTTGCCAATCCGCCGATTTTAGCTTTCGCGCCTCCATAAAACAACCCATATTCATGTGAAATCTGAAAACCTGTTACATTTGAGCGCCCCTGCGGATTATTTTTAATTACTACGGTTCCCAAATGATTTTCTTCGCCAAAGATTTCATTCATCAAGAGTGTTATATTTTCTATTTCATAATCATCTATTGTTAATACGATAATCCCGGTTTCTTTTAATAGCTCTTTCGCAACATTCAATCGTGCCTTTATAAATGACAACCATTTTGAATGTCTGAAAGTATCGGTATTATCGACATAATCGTTATTATATCTCCAATTTTTTGCACCTGTATTATATGGTGGATCTATATAAATAACATCAATTTTGCCTTTATATGTTTTCACCAGCAGCTTCAGCGAAGCCAGATTATCCCCCTCAATGAGAAAATTCATCTGTCCGCCGTTATCAATAAACAGTTTTTTATCCTCACTCAAAACCGGAGTGTGCGTATCCAGCACCTCGTCGATTTCCTCGCGGTGTTCTTCAAAAATAAGTCCGTATTTCTTGCCGTTTATGTCATTTTCAAGCTCGGAAAGATAGGTCAGCAGATTGCCCGTATTTTCGTCCTGCGGCGCAGACGATATATATTTGCGGATTTCCCCGATTTTCTTTATCAGGTCGTCACGCCTTTGTTTTGAAATGTTCGCCATAATACCCTCCGTTTGATAGGGTGTTCCCGACGATGAATCCCATCGAGTAAGGAAAGCCCGATTATCCTATAATTTCCCCATATCGGTCAAGCCGTTCGCCTATATATTCCGATATGAGCTTTATCATATTTTCGGCTTTGCCGTCACGGTAGAAGCTGTCGAAAGCGTCGTAATACCTTTTGCGGTCGGCAAATTTCACATTGATTGCCGGGTAGCCGCTGCGGATAAGCTCTAAATTGAGAATAAGCCTCCCCGTTCTGCCGTTACCGTCCATAAAGGGGTGGATACCCTCAAATTCCAAATGAAACCGGGCAATGCGCTCTATGGGGTGCATTGTCTTTTTTCTGCGCTCATTTTCGGCAAGCAGTCCCGTCATCTTGGGCTCAATCAGATATGGCTGCGCCGGCTCGATATATGTCCCCGTAATGTTTACGGGAATACGGCGGTAAACGCCCTTATCTTCCGGTCTGTCCATCAGCACAAGCGAGTGAATCGCTTTAATTTCCGTTTCCCGCAGCTTTGTCTTATTCTGCGCAATATCTTCAATATATAGAAATGCGTCACGATGTCCCACTGCCTTCAAATGGTCTTTCAGAGGCTTTTTATCGATACTGATGCCCTCCAGCACCATCGCCGTTTCCTTAAGCGTCAGCGTGTTGCCCTCTATGGCGTTGGAGTTATAGGTGAAGTCCACCATAAATTCGTCGCGCAGCCGCTTTGTTTCCCCTGCGGTAAGCGGGCGCATATTATCAAGCTTCAGCCTCTTCAAATCAGTATCCCTAAACAGCTTGTAATAATCGCCCCTGCGCTGCTTGTAGGGTAATCTGCGGCGGTCAAGCGGTTTTTCCGTATCCGCGGGTATCATATAAAGGTATCCCTTGCGGATAACGCCTTCTATTTCTCCATTTGCGCAAAGCAGGCGGACACGGCGGGAAGAAACGCCCCATTTTTCCGCTGCCTGCGTTACCGTTAAATAGTCCATTTCAGCCCTCCTGTTCGATGGACATAAAAACACAAAGTAAAGTATAGCACAAATAAGGAATGATTGCAAGAGATTCAAAAGAGAGTTATAATATGTTTTTTCCGACAATTGAGTTATAAAATCAGACGCTGTGTCCGTGCGGATGCCGCAGCGCAGATCGTATTTATTAGCTTAGTCGCATAGCGGAGTTCAAGGACGCTAACGAGGAGAAATTTACCCAATTGCTTGCCGCAAAGGCAAAAGCCGATGCCTGAAAGGGAGCTGCTGCGGAATACTGTCCAAACGGTGTTCCGGCATAAGCGGCATAACAAAAAGGAGCAGGATTTAATCCTGCTCTGTACATAAAAATCAGATAAGAAAAATCGAGCGTCCATAACTTCAAATCCGTTATGAACACTCGATATGGTGCGGAGGACGGGACTTGAACCCGTACGGTTGCCCACACGCCCCTCAAACGTGCGCGTCTGCCAGTTCCGCCACCCCCGCATGTTCTTAAGCGGCTGACAAAAGCTATTTTATATAATATAGATTAAAAAGTCAAGCAATTTTTAAGGGTTAAACCCTCCTTTTTGTGCGCGCCTCATTAAAACTGACGAGGTAATCGCCGGATGCCAGCTCTATTCCGCCGCCGGGCAGAGGAAAGAGGCCTTTTTGTTCGCGTTCGGGAATGCTTTGATGTTCCGAGAAAGAGCTTGATGAATCTGGCGCGGGGCCGCTCGGGCCGGAAAAAACAGGCTTTATATGAGGCTGGCAGCCCTGAGGAAGGATGAGCAAAGCGGAAGTGTTCCAGGGAATAGAAAGGCTTAATTGAATTTCACCTTTTATTCTCTGCCACTTTGTTGATATTACTCCCTTAAAAGAGAGGTAAGAGGCTTGCGCACAGTCTAATTCCTCTGGAAAAGCGGGAGATATAACGACGGTGTTCAAACCGTCCGGATGCCCTTCCAGCCGGATGCCCCCTAAAGCCTTATACAGCCAGGAAGTGCAGGCGCAGAGCATAGGCTGATTGTGCGAATTCATACTGGAGCCTATTTCATTTTCCCATCTCTCCCATATGGTGGTGGCTCCGCTTTTGATCATATAGCCCAGGCTGGGATAAGTGTCTGAAGCCATTATTTTATATGCGTCGTCGTTCATTCCAAGACGGTCTAAGGCTTCAAAAAGATATTTGGTAGTTTGATTGCCTGTGGTTATATGCCAGCCGCGTCCGCGCACATCCCTGAGCAGGCTTTGCACGGCAGCCTGCTTTTTATTTTCAGGCACTATATCCAGAAAGAGAGGAAAGGAGTTGGCCCCCTGGGAGCCGGGCAAATAGCCGTTTTCGGCAAGCAGGGAGGCGTTTATTGCTGTCTTGGCTTCGCGCGCAGTTTTTTCATATAAAGGTATATCTTCGTCATGTCCTGTGAGAGCGGCCATTTTAATCATAAGCAGACAGTCGTAATAAAGATATCCTGTAGTTATGAGAGGCTTGGGAATATTTTTGGGCACGGCGTTATATGCGACGCGCTGATAGCATTCCTCCAGGGGAGCAACCCAATCGCCGTAATAGGGCTCGCCTATCAGGCCGTCGGCGTTTCTCTGGGAAGCCAGAAACAGCACATATCTTTTTACAGGCTGGTAATATTGCTCCATGATGCGCGTATCCCCGTAATGCACATATATAAGCCAAGGCAGAAGCACATATATGCTGGAAATATGAAAGGACGGATTGCCTCCGTAAATAAAAGGAGCCGTGTCGGGGATGCTTCCCGATTCCTTCTGCTCGTTGTAAATATCCTCCATCCATTTTTCGTATATGGGCAGCATATTATTGTTATACATGGATTCTTCGCATCTCACTGCTACGTCGTTAAGCCAGGCCATGCGTTCATCCCTTTGGGCGCAGGCGTCGGGCATGCCGTGCAGATTGGAGCGCTCCGTCCAAACAACGGCCTGCTGTATCTTGTTGAGCAGCTCGTTTCCGCATGAAAAACAGCCCGTCTGCTCCACATCGCTGTTTACTGCGCAGCCTGTAATTTCAAATTCTTCCAACGGCTCTTCGGCCAGTATTTCAACGTATCTGAAACCGTGATAGGTGAAACGGGGCTGGTAAATTTCGTATTCTCCGCCCTTTAGAACATAATTATCCACGGCGCGCGCGTCCCGCAGATTGTCCGTGCTCACCCAGCCCGCCTGGTTAAGCACTTCGCCGTGCTTGAGCGTTATTCTTTTATCGGGCAGGCCTTTCATTTTCAGACGCGTCCAGCCGGCAAAATTCTGACCGAAATCCACTATGCAGCGGTATTTGGATATATGCTTTATGCTCACGGGCTCAAGCGTTTTGGTAATCCGTATAGGCTGAATCCGGGAAGCGCGCAGCACTCCGCCCGGCGCCGGACTTTCGGCCGCTTTGGGCCAGCCTTCGGCCTGCGGACAGAAATCCGGCTGGGCATATCTGGTTATATCCACTCTTCCGTCGCATACTTCGCCGTCGTATAAATCGTTTTCATATATATCGCCGAAGGCGGCGTACCAATCGCGCGTATCTGTGCCTTCAATCTGAGTTTTTCCGCCGGGCAGGCAAATGTTGAATTGAGCCAGCAGCCTGGGAGACTGCACATATGGGCCGGGCGTGCCTGCCAGCACCTTAAAGCTGGTATGATGCTGTCCGTAAGTGCCTTTTCCCAATTCTATCATTACGGCGTTTTTTCCCTCCCGCAGATAGGGAGTTATGTCCAGTACGGAGTAGAGTACGGTTTTGTTGTAGTTTGTCCAGGCCGGCTCCAAGCAGCGATCGCTGGCCAGCTCTCCGTTTATATGCAGACGGTAAAGGCCGAGGCCGCAGATATAAGCGCGCGCTTTTGAAGGGGTAGCGTCCAGGAATATTTCTTTCCTAAGCAGTATGGAATAGCCGTCCAAAGGCTGGGGATGGGAAATCCATTGTCCTTCCCAATGAGCTTCGGGGGATATGGCGGTTTCAAAAAAGGAGGAGCCTGTTATATTGAAGCCATCCCGGCAGGAGATTTTAACCTGCCAGTAATATCGGGTGCAGTCTCTGAGGGGAGCGCCGTTATAGACGATGCCTAAAGAGGCGCGGCTCAGGACGGTTCCGCTGTCCCAAACGGGCTGGGTTAAGGCCTTATCTTCGGATACGATAATCCGGTATGAAAGCTGTTCCCGGACGGTGTTGTCGTCCAGGGCCCAGCAAAAGCGCGGGCGCTGTGTCTGGACGTTTATCGGGCGGTCCTCATATTCGCATAAAAGTTTTAAAATAGGCATGATAATTTAATCCTTTCTGCGCGTGCGTTGTTTAAGGTTTTTATGCATGTGTCTGCAAGACGCTTTATTATAATATATTGAGTTTTGAAATTCAACAGAAATTTTACGGGCAAAAGGGGCTTTGCTTCTTTAAAGCTTATTTCAGATTGGGCTTTTGTTTAAATGGGCTGAGAGAAAAAGCAAATGTTTGCGGGCGGGGCTTTAATTCAGGGCTTCCCTTAGCATGCTCCCTGCGCGCGGAAGAGGAGAAAAAGCCCGTTTTAGGTGCTCCTTATTGACAATCTGTCCCGTATGGTTTATAATTAAATAGATATGGTGCTTTTCTCTTGGCTAAATTAAGGCATATTCGTTGAAAGGGAGTTTTTTATCAGAATGCGGCGCTCCTTTTTATGGGGGAATGCCCGGGATTTTTGGCCGAGGATTATTACTAATAAATGCTAAAAATAGTAAAAGAACCAGAAAATTAAATAAGGAGGTGCATTGGTTTTGGAGTACTTGTGGCCTATTCTGGCCGCTGTTCTCGGCATCGCCCTCGGAGCCTTTCTGGGCTATACGCTTTATAAAAAAAGTTCGGAAAAGCGTGTGGGCCGTGCGGAAGAGGTTGCCGCGCGTCTTGTTGACGAAGCCAAGAACAGAGCCGAGCTGCTTTCAAAGGAGCGCATAAACGAGGCTAAGGAAGAGGTCCACAGGCTGAGAAATGAATGCGATAGAGAATGCAAGGAAAGACGTGCTGAGATTCAAAAGAGCGAGAAGAGATTTAACCAGCGCGAGGAGCAACTGGAAAAAAAGTTTTTTGCGCTGGATACGCGCGAGGACGCGTGCGTGCAGAAGGAAAAAGAGCTGCAAAAGCAGCTTGCGGCGGCTGAAGAGCTGCAAAAGCGCCGGCTGGACGAATTGGAACGGGTTGCCGGCCTGACGGCCAATGAAGCCAAAGAGGAATTGGTTTCGGCCATTGAGAACGAGGCGCGCCGGGATGCGGCGGTGCTCGTTCGGGATATGGAAGCAAAGGCCAAGCAGGAGGGGGAAGCAAAGGCCCGCAATATAATTACGCTGGCTATACAGCGCTGTGCGGCCGATCATGTGGCCGAAAGCACTGTTTCGGTCGTGCCTCTGCCCAATGATGAGATGAAGGGGCGCATAATCGGCCGGGAAGGCAGGAATATAAAGGCTTTGGAGACTGCTACCGGGGTGGAATTAATTATAGATGATACTCCCGAGGCGGTTATACTTTCCAGCTTTGATCCGATAAGAAGAGATGTTGCGCGCATAGCGCTGGAAAGGCTGATTGTGGATGGGCGCATACATCCTGCCCGAATTGAAGATATCGTAGAAAAGGTGCGCAAAGAGGTGGAAGCCCAAATTAAGGAAGCGGGCGAATCCGCCGTGTTTGAAGTGGGAATTCATAATATCCATCCCGAATTGGTGCGTCTGCTGGGCCGGCTTAAATACCGCACGAGCTATGGGCAGAACGTGCTGAAGCATTCGCTGGAAGTCTCTTTTATAGCCGGCTTGCTGGCAGGAGAGGTGGGAGCGGATGTAACCCTGGCCAAGCGTGCGGGGCTCCTGCACGATATAGGCAAATCGGTGGACCATGAAGTGGAGGGCACGCATATTCAGATAGGCGTGGATCTCGCTAAAAAATACCGTGAAAGCAGCGGCGTTATTCATTGCATAGCCGCCCATCATAACGATATAGATCCCAATACCATAGAAGCGGTGTTGGTGCAGGCTGCGGACGCAATTTCGGGAGCTCGCCCCGGAGCCCGCAGAGAAACTCTCAGCAATTATCTCAAGCGTCTTGAAAAGCTCGAAGAAATCGCAAATTCATTCCCAGGCGTGGAAAAATGCTTCGCTATACAGGCAGGAAGAGAAATCCGCATAATAGTCAAGCCCGACCAGGTGTCGGAGGACGCCTCCATCCTGCTTGCAAAGGATATAGCTAAACGTATAGAAGACGATATGGTTTATCCCGGACAGATTAAAGTCAATGTGGTGCGGGAGACGCGTACTGTTGAATACGCTAAATAATATGCCGAAAAACGGCCCTGCTGCGGTGTTAGCCGCCGCGGGGCTTTTTTTATGCAGCCCGGCCCTGAAAAAGAACCGCATTTGGGCGGCGAAAGAGAGGTCTCATTAGGTAAAACGGCGCATTTGGGCGGCAAAAGAGGGGCTTTCGTTAGGCAAAACGGCGCATTTGGGCGGCGAAAGAGAGGCCTCGTTAGGCAAAACGGCGCTTTTGCGCGGCAAAGGAGGGGCTTAGGGCGGGCAGGGCGGGAGAAGGGACGCATGAACGCAGGCGCCCCGAAAAAGGACGGCGCATATTATATAGTATGGCGGCTCCAGCCGCCGCGAAAGGTTGAAAAAATATGATATTTGCTGACGCTCATTGCGATTATCTGTCCAAAGCGGCGCTGGGAGGGGAGTTAAACGCGCCTCTTCCGCGTCAGGCCATCAGCTGGAGCAATATGGAGAACAGCGGGCTGACCGCGCTTAATATGGCCGCCTTCTGCGGGGAGGGAACGCCTAAAGAAATGCGGGATAATGTTTTTAAGCAGATTGAATGCTTTGAAAAACTAGCGCCCGGACGGGGCAGGGCGCGCAGTCTTAAAAACGGAGTCGCGGTATTTTTGTCTCTGGAGGGATTGGATTACATAACCTGCCCCGAGGATTTGGAGGATTTATTGGAAAAGCCCGTTTTGTCGGCGGGCATAATGTGGAACCGTTCTAACGCCTTAGGAGGCGGAGCGCTGGAGGAAGGCCCGCTTACTCGGGCGGGAGAAGGAGTAATAAAGCGGCTGGAGGAACGCGGAATTTTAATCGATTTGGCGCATGCCTGTCCGCGCACCTTTTTTGACGCCTGCGAAATCGCTGCGAGGCCGTTTGTCAGCCATGCAAACGCCTGGGAGATTATGCCTCACCCGCGCAATCTGCGGGCGGGGCAGATAAAGCTTTTAATTGAACGGGGCGGCTTTTTGGGGCTGACTTTTTATCCTCCGTTCGCCGGGCCCGGCCTGCCCGAATTTATGCGGCATATGGATTTTATATTGGAATTGGGCGGGGAAAACATTTTAGGCATAGGCTCGGATTTTGACGGCTGCAATGAATATATTGCTCCCTTTAATTCGCCCGCCGATTATTTCCGGCTTTACGAGGCTATGCTGGCCCGGGGCTATAAGAAGGAGATAATAGAAAAAATATGCTATAAAAATTTCCTGGATTATATTGCTCCGGCCTTAAGGGAGGAATAAAGCGAACAGGGGACGCTGGCGTTAAGCTCCAAAATGCCCGAACAAAGGCGTTCCGGGGAAATTGTTTATAACTAACACATTTTAGACATTGACAAAACTGCCGCTTCCATTATAATAATATATAAATAGTTAGAAAGATGGTGGTCGGCTCATGAGCAATCAGGATTCACGCATAAGGAACAGGCAGTTAAGGGCATACGGTGTATTTGCAATAGCGGCAATACTCCTTGTCATCATTATTATAGCGATTATCGGATTGTTTTCAGGAGACGCTCCCGCTGACATACAAAACTCCGCTACTCCTACCCCTCCGGCGATTACGGCCACTCCTACTCCTGAGAATACTCCCACGTCCGAGCCTACGCCCAGCGAGGAAGCCACTCCCACTCCCAGCATTATAGAAAAAGTGGTTAAAACCTCTCAAAACGGCAGCGTTAATCTGCGCGCTCAGGCTTCAAGCGACAGCCAAAGGGTGACGACTCTCAAAACAGGTCAGATTCTTACAGTGCTTTCAGAGGAAAACGGATGGGCAAAGGTCAGGACGCAGGATAATCAGGAAGGCTATGTAAGCGCCGAATATCTTATAGATAAAGTAACGGGCACGGTGGTTAATATAAACAGCGCGCTTAACGTCCGGGAGACGGCCAGCAGCACGGCGGATAAGGTGGGCACGCTGGAAAACGGAGACACGGTCACGGTTTTAGACACTTCCAATTCAGATTGGACGCTGGTAGCGCTTTCGGATGGCAAAATCGGCTATTGTTCCGCTCAGTATATCCAGATTTCATAATAAACGGCCGTGAGCGGGCGCGGAGAGAAAGTTTTCGGGCAATTGTTCTGCCCGAGGCGGCTTATAGGCCGGCGGGCTGCCGGCTCTGCGCCGGGCGCCGGATGCATTTGCCGGCGCGGAGCGCAGCCTGTGCCGGCGTTTATCAAGCATACGCTCCGCGGCACCCGAATATATATTTATAGGATTCTATTTAATAGGAGACTGTTTTTTAACGCAGCCTCCTATAAATATGCTGAAAATTTTAAAAGGAGCCCTCTTTATGAATATAAGAATTATTACCGATTCGGCCTCTGATATAACTCAAGGGCGGCATTCCCTCCTGAGCGTGCTGCCCATGACCATAACCTTTGGGGAAGAGCAGTTTCTGGACGGAGTGAATCTATCCCGCGAAGAGTTTTATTTAAAGCTGGTTGAGACGGACGCCATGCCTTCCACCAGCCAGATTTCTCCCTATTCCTTTGAACAGCTTTATAAGAGAGTGCGGGAGGCGGGCGAACAGGCCCTGGTTATAACCATGTCGGGCAGGCTTTCGGGCACCTATCAAAGCGCCGTGGCCGCGGCCGAGGAATATAAGGATATAGTGCGGGTGGTGGACAGCCTGAATGTGACCGTTGGGGAACATGTCCTGGTGGATTATGCCCTGAAACTGCGCAGTCAGGGGCTGGGCCTGGAGCAGCTTGCTCAGGAGCTGGAGCGCAGGAAAACGGATATATGCATGCTGGCGCTGGTGGATACGCTTACTTATCTTCAAAAGGGCGGACGCTTATCCAAAGCGGCGGCCTTTGCCGGCAGCCTGCTTTCCATTAAGCCGGTGGTCTCCCTGGAAGAGGGGGAAGTGGCCATCCTGGGCAAGGCGCGCGGCTCCAAGCACGGCCATAATCTGCTGGACGAGCTTATTGAAAAAAAGGGGGGCATAGATTTTGATATGCCCATTATGCTCGGTTATACGGGCATGAGCGACGCTCTGCTGGAGAAATATATCGAGGATAACGCGCGGCTTTGGAAAGGGCATTTGGAAAAGCTTCCTAAGGTTGTGGTGGGAGGCACCATAGGCACTCACGCAGGGCCGGGCGCCATTGCCATCGCGTTTTATCATAAATAGCTTTCCTGAGTCCGGGCAGCCGCTGATTTTTGGGCGGTCCGCCGTGCTGGAAATGCAAAATTAATTTTGAAACAGGCCTCTGATTTAAAGGCGCTCCGCTTATAATAAGCAGAGCGCCTGTTTTGCATTGCGCTTTGATATTTTCCAATCAATCGTCGGGCAGGCAGACTGCGCAGGGCTGATAGCCGTTTTTCAGCGCCTCGTCTATATTTATGGCCATCTTTTCGTGACCTTTTATGCTCACGCAGCCGTCTCTGTGATATTTGTCTCCGTTTTTTGTTACATATACAATGCGGGAATCATAAGGGGCGCTTTGAGTGTTTTGCGGATTCTCGTTTTTTTCGCTCAGGCTGAAAGAGCCCAGGAAAAGCAGAAATATGATAACTGCGGCTAAAAATGCGGCCAGAAGGGAATAAAAAACAGGCCTGTTTTTGGACGCGCTCTTTTTATGCTTGAATTTTTCCGCCCGGTAGAGCTCTATTGTTTCCTGAAACTGCCCGCAGAGCCGGCGCTCCTGATAGGAATAAAAGGGATCCCTCCTGGCGCGGCGGCGCTGCATTTCCACCATTACTCTTTCGGCGCATTCCTCTGAAACGCCCGCCACCGCCTGAATTTCCTCAATGGAATCCACTCCCATTTGATAGAGCACGGCCGAGGGAGCCAGCAGAGCGCATTTAAATTCCTCCGCCTCTTTATGCTGCTGCATCTGCTGAATCTTTCCCGCCGGGGCGGCGTCGGTATTGGCGGCGTATAATCCGTGGCCGCATAAATAGTGGGCCAGCTCGTGGGTAATGGTCTCCCGTCTTTCAATGGAGCCGGCGTTTCCGCTGAAAAGTATCATGGGCCCTTTTTTAGTTTCTATGGTTAAGCCTGCGCAGAAATCAATATCCTTCTGCTTGCTCTTTAGGGATTCCATTAATCCGGGCAGGGATTCATAGCTGGAAAAAAGCACGCTTTTTCCCGGCAGCTTTAGGGACTGGGGCTCAATAGGAAATTTGCTTACGCCGTTTTCTATTAACAGCTCAATCGCTTTGGCTTGTACGCCCTGCATAAAAAAGTTCCCCCTCCGTAATAATTCCCTCTCGTTAACGCCCAAAGGCGCTTTAAAAGCGCTCAGTCCTGGTTTTCCTGCTTTTTCTTAAGCGCTTCGGCTACAGATTCAAAAAAATCTATGGACGCTTTATCGGTAAATTCCATGCGCCGGCCGTCATATCCCATTATTACGACTCTTGGCTCAGGATTAATAAGCTTTTCCACGGCTTCGGTTATTTCAGGGCTGTCCGGCCGGCTGCGCGCCTCGTTCAGCGCGTTTAAAAGAGTTTCAAAATCCATGGGCTCTTCTTCCCAGCCCATGATATAGGCCGGAGTGGTGTTAAGCGCTTTGGCCAGCGGCTCAAGCACGGTTATGGGCATATCCTCTATGTCGCCGTTTTCATATCTGTATATGGTGGCCCGATTTTTATTAAGCCGGCTGGCCAGCTCGCCTACGCTTAAGCCCAGGGCTTCTCTTCTTGCTTTAATTCTTTCGCCTTTAGTCATAAGCTTTAATCTCCTTTGGTGTATAATAACATTGATTTCGCAAATATGCAATCGAAAATTGCAGAAATAATAAAAAAATCGCATAAAACGCAAAAAATTATTGACACATGCGTATTATTGTAGTATTATCTGTGTTGCATAAAATGCGAACAAGCCAAAATTATTGCGTTAAACGCGAATATAAGGGGAGTTCAAGCATAAGAGGAGGACGGTATGAAAAAACAGTTAAACGCCGACGCTTATATTCTGGGCCTGGAGCTGACTGTAAAAACCTTATCCAATCGGATTAAAGAGCTGGAAGAGACGCTTAATAACGAGCGCGCTCAAAGCGAAAAAAGCGCGGAAGCCATGAAAAAGCGCATTGCCGTTCTGGAAGCGGATATAAAAAGAGGGGAAATAGAGAAAAACGCGGTTAGGGGCAATTCAATTTAACCTCCCAAATTAAAAAAATCCGCCCCTGACTTCCTGAAATAAAAAATCCGCCCTGCTTTTTGTTAAAGCGAAAGAGCGGAAAATTTGCAGTTGGGTAAAAAGAAGATTGCGCAGCGTAATGTAAAAGAATTCTTAAAAGGGGCGGAGCAAAAGAGCGGGCTTTATTTCTCCAGCATATCCAAAATGGCCTGCTTGGGCCTTGCTCCCGTCGCTTTGCTCACAACCTTGCCGTTTTTTATTACCATAAGAGTGGGTATGCTCATCACTGAAAAGGCTTCGGCCAGTTCGGGCTGCTCTTCAATATTTATTTTTCCTACCTTCTGCGCCGTAAGCTCGTCGGCCAATTCCTCTACAATGGGGGAGACCATCCTGCATGGACCGCACCAGCTCGCCCAAAAATCAATCAGTACGGGTTTATCCGAATTCATAACCTCTTTTTCAAAGTTCTCCTTGGTTATAGTTATTGCCGCCATTAGGGTTCTCTCCTTTCATTGCCCTGAAAATTTTAATGCGCTTATCCATCGTTATTTATAAAATAGCGCTTTGAGCCGGTAAGCGTAATATTCAGCAGGGCGTATATTTATTATATTATATCACTAAATCAGAAAAAATGTACATTTATTTTAATACTGTCATTTATAGGGTTTCAAATTCTGCCGGCTGAGACGCGTTACGCATTTATATATTTTAAAAAGCGCTCCAAAATAAATATTGTTTAGTTATATATTGACTTTATATCTCTGCGTATGTTAAAATTTTAGTGTTCCTAATAATGGCGGGAGCTTTGCCCCGCGGCGGGAGAATGGCTATGAGCGAAGGAAAGAATGTGACTCTCAACATAACCACCAAGCGTTCGGATGAGGTGATTAACCTCATTACCGACGCGGTTTGCTATGCTGAAAACGGGGAAATACGCTTTGAATATAACGAAAGCCTGGCTGCCAAGGAGGATACCAGGACTGTAATGACCATTTCCCCCGAAAGCGTTATGATAAACCGCGTGAATAACGCGGGCGAAAGCACGGTTATGCTGTTTGAGGAGAGAAAGACTTATAAGGGCGCTTACTGCACAGAATTCGGCACGTTTGATATGTCCATATTTACAACCAGAATGCGAACCAATATATTTGAAGACCGGGTAAGCGCGAGCTTTTGCTATGATTTGCGGTTTGCCGGCAGGGGGATGGGGCGCTTTAATATTGACGTCAGCGCAAATATCTGAGGTTTTTGTTTCTTTTTTCTTTAAAAGAGTGTATAATGCTTAGAGCCGGGAGCTTTTTTAAACGGAGCTTTATTTTCTGCAGCGTTTTTAGCTGAACGAGGCCGGTTTTTAATAATAGCCTGCGGCTGCTGAAGCGCCGCGTTAAAAGGAAGGGTTTTTATGATTAGATTATTTTCAAGCGAATCTGTGACCGAGGGGCATCCGGATAAAGTATGCGATCAGATTTCGGACGGAGTGCTGGACGCTATACTGGCGCAGGATCCCAATGCGCGGGTGGCCTGCGAAAGCATAGCCACGACGGGCATGGTGCTGGTAACGGGGGAAATTTCCTGCGATTGCTATGTGGATATTCCTCAGATTGTGCGCTCTACATTGCTGGAGATTGGCTATAACGGCGAAACGGCCGGCTTTGATGGAAACGCCTGCTCTGTGCTCACTTGTATAGACGAGCAGTCTCCCGATATAGCCATGGGGGTGGATAACGCCATGGAGGCGCGCGCGGGCAGCCAGGACGATTTATTCTCTACCGGCGCGGGGGATCAGGGCATGATGTTCGGATATGCCTGCAATGAAACGGACACTTTTATGCCTATGCCTATAGAATTGGCTCACAGGCTGACGCGCAGGCTGGCATGGGCGCGCAAAAGCGGGCGGCTTAAATGGCTGAGGCCGGACGGCAAAAGCCTGGTCAGCGTCCGGTATGAGAACGAGAGGCCCGCGGCTGTGGATTCAGTGGTAATATCCGCTCAGCATGATAGCCAGGTGAGCATGGAGATTCTGCGCGAGGGCATAATAGAAGAGGTAATAAAGCCCATTATCCCCGCCGGGCTGATGGATAAAAACGTTAAAATACTGGTCAATCCTACCGGCCGCTTTGTGGTGGGCGGGCCGCACGGGGATTCCGGTTTGACCGGCCGCAAAATTATAGTGGACAGCTACGGCGGATGCGCCCGTCATGGCGGCGGCGCCTTTTCGGGCAAGGATCCCACTAAAGTGGACCGTTCGGCCGCATATATGGCCCGTTATATTGCTAAGAACATAGTAGCCGCCGGGCTGGCGGATAAATGCGAAATACAGCTTGCTTATGCTATAGGGGTGGCTCAGCCCGTTTCAGTTTACTGCGAATGCTTCGGCACTAACAAAATTCCTTTGGACAAGCTGGCCGAGGGCGTGCGCCGGGTTTTTGACCTTCGCCCCGCCGCTATTATCAGCCGCCTGGATTTGCGCCGTCCTATATATAAGCAGACGGCCGCCTATGGCCATTTCGGCCGCAATGATTTGGATTTGCCCTGGGAGCGCCTGGACGCGGCTGAGCAGCTCAAAGCCCATTTAAGCTGAAATTAAAAGCGCCGCCTTTAAGCCCTAAGGCGGCGCTCTTATTTATAAAAGAATATCTTAGTTCCTGATTGCATTGCCTTTAAAAGCAGGCTGTCATGATAAAGGGGGAAGTCAAATGTGGGTGGCTCTGGCTTTCGGCTCGGCGTTTTTCGCGGGTATAACCGCCGTATTGGCCAAATGCGGGATTCGCAGTACAAATTCTACGGTGGCGACGGCCGTGCGCACGGTGGTTGTCGCGGCTTTTTCCTGGCTTATGGCGCTGCTGGCGGGCTCCGCGTCTTCTCTGAGCGCGCTTAGTCAAAGGAATTGGCTGTTTTTAATTCTTTCGGGGCTGGCCACGGGCGCGTCTTGGCTATGCTATTTCAAGGCGCTGCAGCTTGGGGAAATTAATAAAGTGGTGCCTGTGGATAAATCCAGCGTGGTTCTGAGTATGCTGCTGGCAGTCATTTTCCTCCATGAAAGCATAAGCTTTTGGGGAGGCGCGGGCATTGTGCTGATTGCCGCCGGCACTTATCTTATGCTTGAAAGAAAGGAGAGCGCCGGAGAAAAACGCGGAAAAAAGAGCTGGCTGCTCTATGCCGCCGGCTCTGCGCTTTTTGCCAGCCTCACTTCCATTCTGGGCAAAGTGGGCATTTCGGGAGTGGAATCCAATCTGGGCACGGCCGTCCGCACTACGGTAGTTTTAGTCATGGCCTGGATTATGGTGCCTGTGTCCGGCCAGATGAAGGCGGTCGGCCAGATTCCTAAAAAAGAGCTGGGCTTTATTCTGCTTTCGGGAATAAGCACGGGCGCGTCCTGGCTCTTATATTATAAAGCGCTTCAGGACGGGCCTGCCAGCGTAGTTGTGCCCATTGATAAGCTGAGCATTCTTGTGAGCGTGCTTTTCTCCTATTTTGTCTTTCATGAGAAGCTGTCTTTAAAATCGGGCGCAGGACTGCTTTTGATTGTTATAGGCACCCTGCTTATGCTTATCCTTTGAAACCGGCCTGCTTTTAAAATTATTTCCGCGCGCGGAAATAGTAGGGGCTTTATTTGGAATAAGGCCCGTTTTCAATAACGGAAATCAGTTCTGCAATCAGTTCTGCGCGCGCCGCAGCGCTTGCTTCAAGGCGCGCATATGCCTGAGCTGCGTGCGCTCCCATTCTTCCTCGTCCGTTATCTCTTCTGCATTCCAGGTGCGCTCGGCCAGGGCGCCTATGCGTCCGCAGACTAATTCATATTCCTCCATGCAGCCCTTAAGGCTGTCCTCGTAATCGGCCAGGATATCTCCCCAGGCGCACATCTGTCCGCCCAGCACCTTATATCGGCCGTCTATTTTCAGCCCGTTATAGGCGGCGGAGCATTCCCATTTATGTCCCCATTGATGGGTGTCCCATTTGAGTATTTCCTTTGCGCTCCAGCTTATGGAGGGGGAGACGATATATAAAGGCTTCCAGGAGCAGTTAATCAGGGTGAAGCCGGCCTGAGCCAGCCTGTCGGCCGTCTGATAATAATTCTCCCAGCTTATAACCAGCGTTTCCCTGGGTATGAGATAATTATATTCTTCTTTAAATCCTTCCCATACTATGGGAACCCGCCCCAGGCCTAAAATCATTTTGGCGCAGCGCTGTACATAATGCGCATAAAGATGCTGAAGGGAATGGATATTATGAAGCCGGCAATAGCGCTGAGTTTTTTCGCAGCTTTCCCAGCCGTCAATTTTGGCCTCGTCCCCGCCTATATGTATATAGGGGGAATAACTGAAAAGCTCGGCTATTTCCTTAAAGCAGGCTTCAAGCGCGTCAAAAACCCTTTCATCCGCCGGCAGCACGCTGCCCGTTCCGAAGATTTCAGGATAATTGCGCATAAAGGAAAGGCTGTGCCCGGGCACGTCCATTTCGGGAATCAGGGTTATTCCGCGCTCAAACGCATATTGGCTGAGCGCTTTAAGCTGCTGCTTAGTATAGAAATATTTGTCGTTGAGTTTGGAAAAGGGGCCTATGGGCAGAGTAAAGGCCTTGTCCTCGGTAAAATGGATTTGCAGGCTGGCGAGCTTAAAATAATAGCAGATGTCTATATAGTCGTATAAAAAATCTATGCTGTGCTCGCACCGCGCCACGTCTATCATAAGTCCGCGGTAGGGGCAATGGGGCGCGTCCTTTATTTCCGCTCCTGAAATATAAATCCGGCCGTCGTTTTCCTCGGATAATTGCAGCAGAGTGGCAAAGGCGTGATGAGCGCCTCTTGAATCGGAAGCGGATATAATTATCTCGTTATTTCCGCAGCTTATCTCATAGCTTTCGGCTTGAAGCGCCTCGCTGGCTTTTACGGTTATAATTGCTCCGGTGCCGTTGGGCCGGGCATTATAAAATGCGCTGAGATATTGGCAGAAAGTCTCCTGGCATTGCATAAAATCGCCCCTGACGGCGCCGATGGGGAGCTTTTGGCCGCTTAAGCATATTTCGCGGGGCTGGGGGGTTAAGATGTATTTCATGCATTTGCCTCCTTTTATTTTTGGGCATTATAGCATATGCGGCGCCGCAGTTCAATACTCTGTATAAAATAATTTTACCAATATGGCTTTTCATATAAAAAAGCGCGCTCTCCGTTAAAATTTAGGGAGAGCGCGCCTGGGATTAATTATATGTTCTTCGGATTAATACATTCCGCCCATTCCGCCCGGAGCTGCGGGAGCCGCCGGTTCAGGCGCGGGAATATCCGCCACAAGGCATTCGGTTGTAAGCATAACGCTGGAAACGCTGGCGGCGTTCTGGAGAGCGCTGCGGCTGACTTTGGTAGGATCTATTATGCCCTTATCCACCATGTCGCAGTATTCGCCCTTCTTTGCGTCATATCCAAAGCCTACGCTGCCGTTGCTCATAACTTTGTCTACAACCACCGCTCCGTCTATGCCGGCGTTGGCCGCAATCTGACGGATGGGCTCTTCCAGGGCGCGCGCTATAATCAGAGCGCCCGTTTTTTCGTCGCCCGAGAGAGTCTCGGCATGAGCGCGCACGGCCTTTATAGCGCTGATAAAGGAAGTGCCGCCGCCGGGAACTATTCCCTCTTCAACTGCGGCGCGGGTGGCCGCCAGGGCGTCTTCAATGCGCAGCTTGCGTTCTTTCATTTCCACTTCGGTGGCTGCGCCCACATTAATTACGGCTACGCCGCCGGCCAGCTTGGCAAGACGCTCCTGAAGCTTTTCGCGGTCGTAATCGCTGGTGGTTTCTTCAATCTGAGCCTTGATGGAATTTACGCGGGCTTTGATTTCTTCGCTGCTTCCTGCGCCCTCAACTATAGTGGTGTTGTCTTTGTCCACTTTAACCTGGCGGGCGGTGCCCAGCATATCCAGAGTGGCTTCCTTAAGCTCAAGGCCTATTTCCTCGGAAATTACCTGCCCGCCCGTGAGGATGGCTATATCCTGGAGCATAGCCTTTCTGCGGTCGCCGAAGCCGGGGGCCTTAACGGCTACGCAGGTGAAAGTGCCGCGGATTTTATTGACCACCAGGGTGGCTAGCGCTTCGCCTTCCACTTCCTCGGCAATTATGAGCAGCTTGCGGCCGCCCTGAACCACCTGCTCGAGCACGGGGAGGATTTCCTGAATATTGCTGATTTTTTTATCGGTTATAAGAATCAGGGGATTGTCCAGAACCGCTTCCATCTTGTCTGTGTCGGTAACCATATAGGCCGAGGCGTATCCGCGGTCAAACTGCATGCCTTCAACGATGGAAAGATCGGTTTTCATGGTCTTGGCTTCTTCAACGGTTATAACGCCGTCCTTGCCCACTTTTTCCATAGCGTCGGCAATTAATTCGCCTATAGCGTCGTCGCTGGCCGAAATGGCGGCAACCTGAGAAATGGCCGTTTTGTTTTCAATGGGCTTGGAAATGTTCTTGAGGCTGTCCACAGCCACGTCCACAGCGGACATAATGCCGTTGCGCAGCACCATGGGGTTGGCTCCGGCGGCTATGTTCTTAACGCCCTCGTGGAAGATGGCCTGAGCCAGTACGGCCGCGGTGGTCGTGCCGTCTCCGGCTACGTCGTTGGTTTTAACCGAAACCTCTTTAACAAGCTGAGCGCCCATGTTCTCAAAGGGATCTTCCAATTCTATTTCCTTGGCTATGGTAACTCCGTCGTTATTAATCAGAGGAGAGCCGTATTTCTTATCAAGAACTACGTTGCGTCCCTTGGGCCCTAAAGTAATCTTGACGGTGTCCGCCAGTACGTTTACGCCCTTTTCCAGGCTGCGGCGGGCTTCCTCGCCGTATTTAAACTGCTTTGCCATAATTAATCACTCCTTAATTATTATTCTACAACGGCCAGAATGTCGCTCTGGCGGATAACGATATATTCGGTTCCGTCCAGCTTAACCTCGTTGCCGGCATATTTGCTGTAAATTACCTTATCTCCAACCTTGACCTGCATGGCTATTTCCTTGCCGTCAACGTTTCCGCCGGGGCCGATGGCAATTACTTCGGCCATCTGGGGCTTTTCCTTAGCCGCGCCGGGCAGCACGATACCGCTTTTGGTGGTCTCTTCGCTGTCTATGCTTTTGATTACTACTCTGTCAAACAACGGTCTTATCTTCATATGGATATTCCCTCCTTTATATTTAGCACTCTTAAGCTTGGAGTGCTAACAAGCCTATAATATGCATATTGTCTTTTATTAGCAAACATGCCCTGACATTCTCAAAACCGTTTTAAGGCGATTACAGGCAAATATCTCTTTAAAGCTTTGAAATGCTGGATTTTACGCCCTAAAACTATTATTCCCGTTCGTACTGGTTGTCAAACTGCAATCTTTGGAGTAAAATAGCCAAAAGACAGGAATCTTTATGGAAAAGAGGCTTTATGATTATGAATAAATGGGACGCGCGGTTTATGGAATTGGCGGAGACCGTGGGCGGATGGTCCAGCTGTTACCGGAGCGGAAGAAAAATAGGAGCGGTAATTGTCCGGGATAAGCGCATTTTAACTACCGGCTATAACGGCGCGCCCGCCGGACTGCTTTCATGCGCTGAGAGAGGGGAATGCCTCAGAGACCAAATGGGCATACCTTCAGGCACCCGCCATGAGCTCTGCTATGCCATACATGCCGAGCAGAACGCGCTTATTCAGGCCGCCAAGCTGGGCGTGAGCGTTCAGGGGGCCACCCTTTACTGCACTCATCAGCCCTGCACCATATGCACGAAGCTTATTATAAACGCGGGCATAGCGCGTATAGTATATAAATATCCCTATCCGGACGAATTTGCCCAGGCCCTGCTTAAGCAGGCTGAAGTGCAGGTGGACGTATTTTCAGAGCTATAAGCGGCTTTATATTGCCGGCGCGCCCTCCGGGCTTTAAAAATTCGGAGGGCGCGCTTTTATATTGTTTTTATGAAAAATTAATCTGCGCTTTAAAGGGGGCAAAGGGCGGGGCGGCGCTGCGCAGGCGCTTTAGCGCCTGCTGGGGGCGCGCTTTCAGCGCGCCCCCGCGGCCTTCGGCCGCGCAGCGCCGCCCCGTGATTTTGTTCAGAAGCGAGCCTGAATCTTTCCGCCGTTTTAATTCTGGCAATCCAAGAGCTTCTACGCTCTAATGCGGCGGGCCGTAACCCCCCTTGGCGCCGGGGCTCTGAATAATTTTAACTGTTTATTTTTTCCGGGTTGATATTGACATAGCGTTATATATATGCGATAATTAATACGAGGGATAAAGCGAGCAGAAATGAGCTGAGTTTTTTCATCAGGATCTATCTCCTTAATTTAGTTTTCAATTCCGGACATTTTACGAGGGGCGCTTATTCAGCGCTTACAGCACCATTGGATTCACCTCCTCGCCTCTGACCATACGCTTTTTTTAAACGGCGATATTTTTTCCTTTATTGATAGGCAGGGCGCTACTAATTGGATAGTGGCAATAAAAATCAGAAATTCGTAAAAGATGTAGGAAAGGAGAGAAGGATAATGAAGAAAAAGCAGGTAATAGCCATAGCGGCGGCATTGGCCGCGGTATTGCTTATGAGCACGGCGGTATACGCCATAGGGAATATGGGCGCGGAAAATAATCAGGCAGGCAATCCGGCTGAACAGGCGCCTTTGAATACGGCGGGAACTGAAGAAATGGAAGTGCTCCAAACGCTTACGGCCGAGCAGGTGGATATATCTGAATTTTCAGTTCCCTTAGGCACAAAGGCCGAGCAGATTCTTAGGGAAGCTCTGGTTAAAAAGCCCGGTCAGCAGATGACCGAGCGGGAAATTGAACGCTATAATAATACGCCTGAATCAATAAAACAGCTTACTTATGAGGAGGCGCGGGAAAAAGAAGCAGAATATAAGGCTATATGGGATAGCTATCAGGAAAATTTTGCTGATAAGGGCTGGGATGAACGAAATGAGTTAGATCCTGATGGAGAGCGTTTTGAAGCTTTAGATTTGTATTATGACTATAAAGAGTATGCAGACGCTATATCTACAGGCGTGGAACTGGCAAAAACAATGTATGACGAGCTAAAGTGGGAGGCGGAAGATAGTTTGTTTTTTGCCGTTAAGGATGCCGCTAATGCTAAGTTGGATATAGAAATAAAATTTAATGCCAATAAAAAGGCTTTGGCTGAATTCTATCTAGCAGTGCTGGCGGATATTGAAGAGGAGCTGGCCTTGCCTGACGCAGACGGAGATAAGTTAGTGGATGAACTGCGTGTAATGCGGCAGTATTGGAGTTTGCAGTTTGATGTAAATTTAGGGCAGATCAGCCCTGAATTAATGGCCCAATATACTCAGCGCTATCAGGCGGGGGAAAGTATAACGGAAATATTAGGCTGATAAGACGTTGACTCGAATAGGATTATTAAAGGGAAAGCTGTTTTTCAGCTTTCCCTTTTGTTTGCTGCGCGGTGCGTTTAAATGTTTCGCCTATATTATTTTTCCCTTAAGCTTATTAATGCTGCGGGGAATGCTGTCCTGAGCCGTGCCCCAGGGCTTATCCTTATTTTGATAGTCGAATTTTTTTGTAAACCATTCAACTTCTCCGGCCAGCCGCTCCAGGCTTTTAATTTGAATGCCGGCCAGCTCCTGGATAAATCGGCTCCTTTCCTTTGCGCTGAGACATGCTTGGGCGCGCTGTATTATCTGGGAGAAATGAGGCTCGCAGAAGCCCTTGCCCTTTTGGAGCAGCTCCTTAAATTCAATGCTCTTTTCCCAAAGGGACAGCGCCGTATCCATATATCTCTGCATTAATTCCTCTTGCTTTTTGCATATTACGCAGGAATGTTCCTGTTCTTGCTGAAAATTTATATATTGGTTGATTTGAGCCGCGAGCTTTTGAGGCTTTTGCGCGCTTTTAGCCAGCGCCTCCAGCCGCGCAGTGTTTTTTTTATTATGCTCCAGCAGATGGGTATGTATTTGCAAAGCCAGGGGCAGCCGCTTGCCTCCGTCGTAGAGCAGTTTAAAATGCCGGGCGCAGAAGCCCAGCTTATTTACTTCTAATCTGTAATCGGGAGACATGGCGGCGCCTCCTAAATAGGTGTCCGTAAAATCTGAATCCAGCTTTTGGCGGATGAGGCAGAGAGGACATTCGCAGTCCTCCTTAAAGGCATCCAGCACCTGGACGGTCTCAATATGATAATCCATGCGTTTCTCCTATGATTTTATTTTTCCCGGCCGTTTTCAGGGCTCTGGTTTACTTTGGCAAATATCATCCGGCCGGCGCTGGTCTGCAAAACGCTGGTTACGACGCATTCCACGCTCTGGCCGACGTATGCCCGGCCTCCCTCTACGACTATCATGGTGCCGTCCTCAAAATAGGCGACTCCCTGGCCCGGCTCCTTGCCTTCCCGCACAATTTGAAGATTTAATTCTTCGCCCGGCAGCAGCACGGGCTTTACTGCGTTGCTTAAATCGTTGAGATTTAAAATTTTAACTCCGCCCGCGTGCGCTAATTTATTGAGATTATAATCGTTGGTTATAATTGCGGCGTTCTTATCTTTGGCCAATTTCAGCAGGCGGTTATCAATATCTCCCTCAAATTCGGAGGAGTCGAATTGAATTATAACCCCTGATTCCTGCAAACGGGCGAGCATATCCATGCCCCTGCGGCCGCGCGCCCGTTTAAGCACGTCCTCGCTTTCGGTAAGCCGTTTCAATTCGTTTACCACCGCCTGGCTGATAATAAACGTTCCCGTTAAAAAGCCCGTTTGTATGACGTCGGCTATGCGTCCGTCTATTAATACGCTGGAATCGGGAATATATGCTTTTTCTCCGTCTCCGCCGCCCGTTAAATCAATTTTAACCTCGTCCCGGCGCGCAAGAGCGACTCTTATTCCCAATATGCCGAAAGTCAGATAAAGAAGCAGATTTATAATTGTCGCTATGAGGGGGCTGGTAATTTGAATGGCCTGCGCTATAAGAAAGGCGATGACTAAGCCCAGAACCAGCCCGAAAAGACATAGGATTAATTCCTTGGTGGGCATTTTTGAAATGCGCTTTTCAGTTTTGGCTATGCCTTTAGAGATAAACGCGGCGAATTTATCGCTGAAAATAAAAAATATTACCCCCGGAATAATTGCGGCCGCTCCGAAAATTACTCCTACTCCCGTATCGGTAATAATATCGGCCAGGGTTATTTCAAAATATTTGTTTATAAAATCTATAAGAAAGAATACAAAGCCTATGCCGCAGGCGGCGCCCAGCGGAAAGGATATTATTTTAAACAGTCGTCTCATGGCAGCTTTCCCCTTTATTTTTTCGGCTTTAATTTTGTTCAGGAACAATTCGGCTATTCAAAGCATAGCTTCAGGGCTTCGCGTACAGATTGAGCAAAGCATAAATTAAGCCCGCTCTGCGGAAGTCCCTTTTTATTTCCGTTGGGCAGAATAATCCGCTTGAATCCCAGCTTCTCGCATTCGCTTATGCGCTTGGCAATGCCAGTTACGGCGCGCAGCTCTCCTGTCAGCCCGATTTCTCCTATAAGCACGGTGTCCTTATCCACGGCCTGCGCTCTCAGGCTGGAAACCAGCGCGCATACCATAGCTAAATCCGAGCCCGGCTCGTCCAGGCGGAAACCGCCCGCTACATTTATAAATACGTCCTGAGTATACAGCTTAAAGCCCAGCTTTTTTTCCAGAACGGCCAGCAGCATGTTCATGCGGCTGTAATCCACTCCTGTTCCAGTCCGGCGGGGCATAGGGGTAACGGCCGTGCTGCAAAGGGCCTGAAGCTCGCAGAGCACAGGCCTGGAGCCTTCCATGGCGCAGTATACGGCCGAGCCGGGCTCTGTCCGCGGGCTCTGGCTTAAAAACATTTCGCTGGGATTCTTAACCTCCTCCATGCCGTTTGCGCTCATTTCAAAAACCCCTATTTCATTAGTGGAGCCGAAACGGTTTTTGGCCGCCCGCAGTATGCGGAAAGTATTGGAACGCTCTCCCTCGAAATATAATACGGTGTCCACAATATGTTCCAGCACTTTAGGACCGGCAATAGAGCCTTCTTTTGTGACGTGCCCGACTATGAATATGGCGCATCCCATTTCTTTAGCCAGGCGCATAAGGCGTCCGGCGCATTCGCGCACCTGGGAGACGCTGCCCGGCGCGCTGCTTATATCGGGAGTATAGATAGTCTGAATGGAATCGCAGATTACTATTTCGGGCTTTAGAAACTGAATCTGAGAGATTATATCGTTTAATTCGGTTTCTGCAAGTATGTAAAGCTCGCCTTCAATCGCGCCCAGCCTGTCCGCCCTGAGGCGCACTTGCTTGGACGATTCTTCAGCCGAGATATAGAGGAGCTTTCTGCCTGACTGAGAGCATAAAAGCGCCGTCTGGAGCAAAAGCGTGGATTTGCCTATGCCGGGATCTCCCGCGCAGAGCACTACCGAGGCGGGCACTATTCCTCCGCCTAATACTCTTTCCAATTCGGGTATGCCGCAGGGTATGCGCGAAATTTCAGCAGTTTCAACGTCCTTAAGCTGCACGGCCTTTGCCGCGGTTCCGTAATGGGCGGAGGAGGCGCTCTGAGAATGCTGGGGCTGGATTTCTTCTTCAATTAAGCAGTTCCAGTTTTGGCAGTTGGGGCACCGCCCCATCCATTTGCCCGATTCATAGCCGCATTCAGAGCATACGAATCGTGTTTTTACTTTCGCCAAAAAATAATTCCCCCTTAATCGGCCGCTTTGAGCGGCTTATATTTCTATTACATTTGCGCGGCTGACGTTCCGCTCTTTGCCGCAATAAAAAGAATCAACGCCGCGGCGCCGGCCGCTTTGCGGGCCTCCGGCCCGCCGGGGCCCCTCCGGGGCCCTGCCCCCGCGCGCGGGGGCAAGCGGCCGGCCCCGCGGCGTTGATTCTTTATTATTGCGGCAAAATTGCAAAAGCCGGCCGGCCCGGAATGAAAAATTATCCCAGAATATTATACATAAATACGTCTCCTGAGCCGCTGGAGGATTTATCCTCCCATACAATAACCCGGCCCTGGGTTTCGGGCAGAATGGAAGCCCGCTCCGCGCTGGAAACCCGCATCAGAGTGTTGGCCTTATAGTAATATGCCCAAATCTCCTGGTTGCTGTTGATAACAACGAAATCCGTTCCCAGAGCGTAGGAGGTAACGCCCGTCTGCAGCAGGGAAACCTCGTTAGTGCTTAAATCCAGCATATACAAGCTGGAGTCAGGCGCCTTATTTTTATCTATCCAAATTATAACCTCTCCGTTGTACATGGGCTCGTGCACATACATTCCGGCCGGATAATAATACACCTTTAAAGTCTCGTTTTCCGAACTGGAAGGCAGGGCGAGCCAGGGGCCCTCGGGCAGGGCGGGAGTATTGCCGGGAGTGGGCGAAGAAGCGGAGGTGTTTTCCAATGAAGCGGAAGGCGCTGAAGTGCTGCCGGCCGAGGGTGAATCTTCTGCGCCCTGCTCCTGATCTTCCGGATTGTAATTGTCGTCCATTTTAAAATCCGCCCTGAAAATAGCGCTGTTGCCGCTGCCTGACGGATCCGCGCCCACCCATAATACGGTGTTCTGGTAAATATAAGGCGCTGAAAGGGCGTAGGCGGTTTCGTGGAATTCTTCTATTACGATATCCTCTTCGCTGTTCAATTCCAGCAAATAGAGCCTGTCGCTCTCCTCGTCAATTTGTTCCATCCAGGCCAGCAAATCGCCGTACAGGCTTAATTTAGGCCTTAAATTTCCCACTTCGCGCACCTTGGTTATATCCCCGCTCTGACGGTTCATCTTATATATGATGTTGGTGCCCTTGTGGTCGGTATCCAGCCAGATTATCCATTTATCGCTTAAAAAATACTCAAAGATTTCTCCGTCTTCTATCTGAGTGGTGGCAATTTTGGTGTATTTCTGAGTGGTAACGTCAAAGAGATAAAGAGTGGTAAGCACGGGCTTTTCAATAGAACCGTTGCCCGCCGAAAAAAGCAGTTCGCTGCCGTATACGGCCGGACGGTTAATCCGCTTTTCTTCAACCATAATCTGCTTGGCGTTTACGCTGTTGTCCATTATTATCATGCCCGACGGCTCGGAGATAAGCGGAGGGCCGGTAGGCGTGGGATTAGCCCAGGCGCCGGGAGGCGTCATGCTTGAAAGCCCGCCCGGCTGGGTGATTCCGGGGCTTGCCGCGCCGGTGCGGCTGGAATCTTTTATGGAGATTACTAAAATAGCCGCGATAACCGCTATGCAGGCGGTAAGGAAAATCAGGTTTTCCTTGGCCGAAATGGGCTTGGATTTTTTTCTCTGGGGGCGCTGCGCTTTTTGAGCGCGCATATCCACCAGGTCGGATTCGTCGCTCTGCTCCTCTTCAGGCAACGGGTTTTTATCAGGCGCGGCCTGCCGGTCTGCGTCCGCTTCATTTGTTTTTGAGCCTTTGAAATTGTCAGCCTGTAAAGCGCGCTTTTTTGCTTCAGTTTCAGCCGGAGAACTGCCGGCCAGGAAAGCGCGCTTTTTTGCTTCAGTTTCATCCGCAGAACTGCCAGCCAGGAAAGCGCGCTTTTTTGCTTCGGTTTCATCCGCAGAACTGCTGGCCAGGAAAGCGCGCTCTGTTGCTTCGGTTTCAGTTGCAGAATTGCCGGCCGGGGGAACCTGCTCTTTTGTTTCGGCTTTAATTGAATTTACCGCTTCGGAATTATCAGCGGCGCGGACGCGTTCCTCTAAGGCCGATCCCTCCGGCATTGAAGCGCCCTGCGCCTGGCCGGGGGCGTCCTTGGAGGGATTGGCCGAATGAGCCGTAACGGCTTCTTGAGAATCAGAAGACGTTGGCTCCTCGGGCTGAAACGCGCTTTTAAACGAGCCCGGCTCCTTTTGCGCGGAAGGCTGCTTTTCAGCGGCCGCCCGCGGATATCTGCCTGTGGTTTTGCCGTTTGTTTTATTTTTTTTGGAAAAACTGCTGTATTTCATGTATTATTTATCCTTTTTAATAATAAGAGCGCAGGCTGTGGCCGCAATGCCTTCCTGCCGCCCGGTAAAGCCTAAGCGTTCAGTGGTGGTGGCCTTAACGCCCACCCGCTCGGGCTCAATTTCCAGCGCCTGGGCAATATTCAGTCTCATCTCCTCTTTATATGGGGAAAGCTTGGGCGCCTGCGCGGCTATAACGCTGTCTATATTTATTATCAGAAATCCCTTTTCCGCTAAAAGCCCGCCCACTTGTTTAAGCAGCGCCAGGCTGTCCGCGCCCTTAAAGGCTATGTCGCTGTCGGGAAAGAGCTGGCCTATATCGGGCAGCCCTGCTCCGCCCAGAAGCGCGTCCATAACGGCGTGCGTCAGCACGTCCGCGTCCGAATGTCCCATAAGGCCGAGCTCGTATTCTATTTTAACCCCTCCTATTATAAGAGGACGCCCTTTAATCAGGGCGTGCACGTCCATGCCCGTGCCTACGCGCGCGTTCATTATATTCATTGCTTTTCCTCCGTGACGGGCTTATACATGCTTGAAGCCTGGTCTTTAAGCGCGTGCTCGTTAAGGGAAAGCACCATAAAGCTGGAGGAACGCTCTCCAAAATTCAAAGTTATGACGTCGCCGGTTTTTAATACGCAGCCCGCTTTAGCCGGGCGGCCGTTTACGCTCACCCTGCCCGAATCGCAGGCCTCGTTGGCCACGCTTCTGCGTTTAATCAGCCGGGACACCTTTAAAAATTTATCCAGTCTCATATTTTTCACCTGTTATTATTAGCGTTTGAGCGCCAAAAAATTATATTATTTGCATGCCGCGCATTATTGAACAATATTTCATTTTATATTATAGCACCTTTCATAAGATTTATAAAGAGGTATAAGCAGGGCGAAAGATAAAGTATACACTCTTTTTACATATGCATATATGCGCATAATAAAATATGGCGGATTGCAGCCGGCGCGGCCCGCGCTTTGCGGGGCGCGCCCAAGGAGGATGCTTATAAACAATTTTCCGCTTGCGAATATAAAAATTGTATTATAAAATAATATTAAGTATTAAAAATGTTTTTCAATATAACGCGGGGAGCGTTCTCTTCATAAAAGAGCAGGGCCCGTTTTAAGGGCTGAAGGCGGAACGGCTCCCCGTGGGACGGCTCATTATTCAAGGCATGATAAAGGAGAAATCTTTATGGCGAAAATAGGCATAAACGGCTTCGGCAGAATAGGGCGGCTTGCGCTCAGGGCGGCCTTTATGCGCCGGGACGCTGAAATAACGGCGGTGAACGATCCGTTTGTGGACGTAGAGTATATGGCGTATATGCTTAAATATGATTCTGTTCACGGCCGCTTTGACGGCACAGTTGAGGCCCGGCCGGGCAGGCTGATTGTAAACGGCCGGGAAATAGTAGTGTTTAATTGCATGAATCCGGCCGATATTCGCTGGAATACGGCGGGAGCCGAATATATCCTGGAGGCGACGGGCGTTTTTACCAGCATGCAGAAGGCGGCTCCCCATTTTGCAGGGGGAGCCAAAAAGGTGATTATTTCCGCGCCCAGCCAGGACGCGCCCATGTTTGTTATGGGTGTGAATAACAATCAATATACTCCGGATATGAATATAGTTTCCAACGCAAGCTGCACCACCAACTGCCTGGCGCCCCTGGCTAAGGTGATAAATGAGAATTTTGGTCTGGAAGAGGGGATTGCCACCACAGTTCATTCCACAACCAACAGCCAGAAAACAGTTGACGCTCCTTCCAGGCGGGATTGGCGGGGCGGCCGCGCGGCGGGCGGAAATATTATCCCCAGCACTACCGGCGCGGCCCGGGCCCTGGCTAAAGTGCTGCCCGAGCTTAAGGGGCGGCTGACCTGCATGGCTCTGCGGGTGCCCACTCTGGATGTGTCCGTCCTGGATCTGACCTGCCGGCTCAAAAAGAGCGCCTCGTATGAGGAAATATGCTGCGCCGTCCGGAATGCAAGCCAGGGCAGCCTCAGGGGCATAATGGCTTATACGGACGAGCCTGTGGTTTCGCGTGATTTTACAACCGATCCGCATACCTGCATCTTTGACGCCGGAGCTGGAGTCAGCCTGAACTCCAATTTTGTCAAGCTTATAGCCTGGTATGATAACGAATGGGGCTATTCCAATAAGGCGATTGATCTTATTCTTCATATGGCTCAAACGGACGCGCGCTGAAAGCAATTAATAGTGCCCGCGTTTTTTAAAGGATGAGTTCTGCGCTTTTAAAAGGCTGGGCCCGGCCATGGCCCGGCCGGGCGTTTAAAGCAATTTTTATGCGGGGCGGGCCTGGAGAAATACGAGCGGAGCATAACGCTTTTTCAGGGGGTTTCCTTTTTAGGAAAAAGCGCCGTGTTCCGCTCGTATTGCATGTTTATATCAGAATAGGTTCATTCCGGGCCGGTTCCGCCTGAACTGGGGCGCTGGAAATTAAAAAATCTCCCTTTTGCGGCGCATTGTATTCTGATTGTATAATCTAATCCGTTTGAAATGAGCAAAATAAAGTTTACAAACTTTTGGTTGGACAAGCGGGCGGGTTTATTGTACAATTTAAGCTAAAAGGAGCGGATGCGTTTTTGAATAAGGTTAAAAGAATAATATCCGTTATGCTGATTGCCGTCCTGCTGGGCGGTACGGCCGCGCTGTTTTCCTCGTGCGCCTCAGACGGCTTTTTACAGACCGCTCAGGATTATTTCAGCGCCCTCTGCCAGAGGGACTATGAAAAAATGTACGATATGCTTACCCCGCAGTCTGCCGCCCGCCTTAAACTGGATAGCTTTAAGGAATATCATGATAAGGTGTATAATCTGCTGGGTGTAAATAAAATCAGCGTAGAGCAGGCCGAGACGGTCTCTTCCTCCGATAGGATTGTCTATAATTACGTTTTGGTGCTGGATACGGATCAATACGGCCAGTTCAGATATGATTCTACGCTTGAAGTAGTTAAAAAGCTGGACAAGTTTTATTTGATTGAATGGTCTCCGGCCAATGTTATAACTCCCATGACCTGGGACGACAGAATTTATAAAACCACTCTGCGTGCCAAGCGGGGAGAGATTTTTGACTGCAACGGCAAGGTGCTTATAAAAAATGAATACGCCGTTACCGTTTACGCCGACATAACTAAAATAGACGATATTAATCAGGCTGCTTCGGACGTAGCCCAGGCGCTTGCTCTGGACGCTGAAAGCGTCCGGAAGAAAATGCAGAGCGCCGCCGACGCCGAACAGGATACCGCCGTTCTGGCTGCGTTTATTCCCGGAGAATTAACTTTGGAGGCTGAAGAGGCCTTAAAATTAATAGAGGGAATCAATATAGACAGGGACAGCATAACTCCTATACGGTACGCCGTATACGGTTCGGCCGCGGCTCATACCATCGGTTATTCCACGCCCGTCACGGCTGAGGACAGGCAAAAGGAAGAATACGCTCAGCTTCTCAGCGGCACCCGCGTGGGACGCACGGGCGTGGAAAAGGAATACGATTCTCTGCTTCAGGGCGTAAACGGCACTGAAATATATCTGCTTTCAGCCGATTCGCGCACCAGGACTTCCCTTTATAAATCAGAGGCGGTCAACGGCCTGGATATATCCCTTACGCTGGATATAGACGTTCAGCTTGCCGCCGAAAAGGCTATGGCGGAAAATTACGGGGAGCGCGCCACGGGCACGACGGTGGTGAACGATCCCAAGACGGGCGAAATTAAGGCTATGGTCAGCTATCCCTCCTTTGATCTTAACATATACGCTGCGGACAGCCCCCGCTCGGACGCGGCCGATTTGGTTACGGATGAATCCCTGCCCCTCTTCAACCGGCTGACGCAGGGACGGTATGCGCCCGGCTCGGTTTTTAAAACCATGACGGCCATAATGGGGCTGGAAACGGGCACGGTAACGCTCAATACGGCGTTTCCCTATGAAAATGAGATTATTTCCATGGGCAACGGCACGGACGGCTGGAAGCCCAAGGGCAGCAAGTGGGTGACTTATATCATCCGCCAGCATTTTGCCAACAGCGCCTCTTTGGGCAAGCTGAGCATGAAGCGCGCTATCGCCTATTCGGACAATATTTATTTCGGCTGGCTGGGCATGCAGCTCGGAGCGGAGGTATTTTTGGAATGGGCGGAGAAACTGGGCTTTAAGGAGGCCGCGCCTTTTGATCTGCCCCTGCAGTCGGCCAGCATTGCCAATGACGACGACAATCTGCGCAACGACGCCAAGCTCCTGGCCGATACGGCTTTCGGGCAGGGCGAATTGCTGGTTACGCCCGTGCAATTAGCCGCGGCTTACAGCGTTTTCGGCAACGAGGGCAGCATAATGGCTCCCTATGTTATAAATTATACGGCCGAGACAGATTCGGAGGGCAAGCATAAAATTGTATCCCAGACTCAGCCCCGCACCTGGCTCGCCAACGTCGCAAGCCGGGATACCATAAACGATTTATTGGAAATTCTTGAATTTACCGTGGATTCGGCTACGGGCAAGGGAGGCTATGTGCGGGGAATGCGCATAGCGGGCAAAACGGGCACGGCTCAGACGGGCAATGAGGTGACTGAAATAGGCTGGTTTGCCAGTTATATACTGGAGGGCGGGAAAAATTATGTTGTTCTGGTCAATACCGACGGCTATATAGGAGAGACCAGCGATATAAAGCACGCCACCATTAAAGCAGTGTGCAGCTATCTTAAGGATTAAATAATTAAAACAGGGCGGGAGCGGTTTATAAGCGGAATCCGGGCCCTGCTTAAAGCCGGGCTTCTGCCTGAATTAAAAAGCGCCCCGGCGGCTTAATATTAAGCCGCCGGGGCGCTTTTAATTTGTTTTTCCTGGGGCCGCGCCCTTTTTAAAGGGGGTGAGCCAGTCTGCAATCATATTTTTCCAGGATGTATTCAGGCTTATAGGAAAGCTTGCTTTGGCGCAGCCCGGGCAAATCCAAATCTTCCCCCCGGTTTAAGAGAAGGGTGTCCTTAAAAAGCCGGGCGGCCGCTTCGCGGTTAATAAGCTGGAACAGCCCGTTATATTGGGGAAGCGCTTTTTCAAAGAGTATAAGGGCGTGCTGGGCTGAAAGCATATCTCCCAGCGTAAACGCCGCGATTTCTCCTTCGGTTTTTATAACGGCGGCGCGCAGTCCGAGCGGGACGTAATTTTCCAGCGCGCAGCGGATAACGGCCGTTTCCTCGTCCTGCTCCAGCCCTTTATTCATAAGCCATTGCCGTTGAATAAGCATGCAGTCCTCCAGCATGTCGGGAGTGTAATCCAGATATTCATAGCTGTGCTCCCGCGTAAAAGCGCTTATATGATTGCGCTTCTGGTGCAGGGCCCGTCCGGGCAGCTCGGCCAGCGTTTTAGTATTGTAAATATATTCGCTGCTTCCTCTGTCCAGCGTAAAAACGTATTCGCCCGGCCTTTGCGCCGTATAATCTGCGGGCAGACGCATTTCATAAGGAAACGCCCCGTCTTATTGATTATATAATCCCTGCCGAAATCCATAAGGCTGCCTATATCCTGGCCGGGGCGCATTATGGGGGAGACGAGGTAGGGCGCGTTTTCGCCGTATTGGGCGGTAAAGAGCAGCCCTTCGGGGCGGACGCACATTTTGGTTTTATATACTTCCTGCCAGAGATAGCCGTTGGCAAAGGAAAATTTGGAATTTTCATTTGAGGGAGAGCAGCTTAAATATAGCTCTCTGTCCTCAAGGGTCATGGGCCTGAATGAATCCATCTATAAAATTACCTCTTTTAACGCTCAGACGCAGCTCTCAGCGGGCTCGCCCGAATTGTAAAATAAATTGTCCAGCCATTTAAGGCATAGGCCTATCCATTGAGCGCAGACGGGATTCTCATAGACGGTAGTCCTGTCCGCGTTGGCCAGCCCGTGAATGCCGTGGGGGAATATGTGCATTTCAAAGGGAATATTATGCTCCGCCAGGGCGGAGGCGTATAACAGGGAGTTCTTGACGCTTACTCCGCCGTCGTCCGAGGTATGCCAGATAAACGCGGGGGGAGTGCCCTCGTCCACGCGCAGTTCGAGGCTTAAAGAGGCCAGCCCCTCCTCGTCCGGCTCGCCCAGAAGCCTCTCAAAGGAAAGCTCGTGAGGGCTTTTCAGGCCGGATATAACCGCGTAGCACAGAATGCTCGCGTTGGGGCGCAGCAGCTCGGGCTCGGCCTGTATAATATCCAGAAGGCGGGAATCGTTATATAGATTAGAAGCGCATGCAGCCAGATGCCCTCCGGCCGAAAAGCCCATAACGGCAATTTTATCGGGTGCGCAATGCCATTGGGCCGCGTTTTCCCTTATCATGCGTATGGCGCTCAGCACTTCCAGCTGGGGATAGGGAAAGCATTTTTCAAATACTGAATAATATAATACGAATACGTTATAGCCCTTGCCCACAAAATTAAGCGCGATGGGCTCGGCTTCCCGGCGGGAGCAATACATATATGCGCCTCCGGGGCAGATCAGTATGCTGGGGCGCATAATATCGGGATTTATTTCGGGGGACGCCTCGGGAATGTATGCGTCCAGCACTCCCTCGCTCTTTTGTCCCAGCTCCTGGTAATGGTCGCTCAATTTTAAAGAAAAGGTTTGCATAAATATTCCTCCCGCGCTTAATTGTTTTTCATGGCTCGTTCTATATCCCGGCGCGCCGCTTTTTTAGCGGCGTCCTCCCGTTTGTCGTAAAGCTTTTTGCCCTTGGCCAGGGCCAATTCCAGTTTGGCGCGCCCCTCTTTGAAATAAATGCTTATGGGTACGAGAGCATATCCGTCCTGTTTGACCAGGCCGTAAAGCTTGTCTATTTCCCTTTTATGCATGAGCAGCTTGCGCGTGCGCATGGGCTCCTTATTAAAAATGTTGCCCTGCTCGTAGGGGGATATGTGCATGCCGTATAAAAAAAGCTCGCCTCTGTGCACGGCGGCATGGCTGTCCTTAAGATTGACTTTGCCCTGGCGCAGGGATTTAACTTCAGTTCCGCTCAGGCAAAGGCCCGCCTCATAAGTTTCCTCTATAAAATAATCGTGAAACGCTTTTTTATTCTGCGCTATGATTTTTTTGCCGCTTGCTTTCATAAACGCTCCCCGCTGTCCAAAAAATTAAGGCTTATTGCAATAAATGATATCATATATAAAGGGTTTGTCAAGGCGTTTTTGGCCGCGAGTCCCGGCGCGCTTTTATTTCGGGCGTCCCGGAATGCCCGCGCTTCTGGCTGAGTTTTCCGGCGCGCTTTTATTTTCGCCTTCCCGGAACGCCCGCGCTTTTGGCCGCGCTCCGCCCCGGTTTTCAGAATAAACCGGGCTTAAGGCAAATAGTATTTGACAAACCCGAAAAAAATAAATATAATATTTTAGCGTTTCATAAGGAGATTAATAATGGTTATCAATGTGAGAAATGCGCTGCGCAGTCCGGGCGAGGCCTTTAAAGCGGAGGGGCGTATGGAATATCAGCCTCTCGAATTTATGGGAAAGCTGGCTTTTGAAGGGCCGGTCCTTTTTTCGGGCGAGATATGTTCTAACGGCGAAGGCGTAGTGCTCTCCGGCAGAGCGCAGGCCGAGCTCAGAATGAATTGCAACCGCTGCGACAGGGAATTTATAATGCCCGTTAATGCGGCTGTCAGCGAGATGTATTATCTTGAGCCGGCTCCCGGGCATGAACGCGTCTTAAAGGATTCTCAATGGCTCTCTTTAGACGAGCCCGTATTGGAAAGCATATTGATGGAAATACCAATCAGGCGGCTGTGCAGTGAAAACTGCCGGGGCCTGTGCGGTATATGCGGCGGCGATTTAAATCAGGGCGAATGCTCATGCCGCAGGAACAGCAATTAATCTGTGGAGGACAGATTTCTTCAACAGACGAGGAGGTGTAATTAAATGATACAGCCCAAAAGAAAGATTTCTAAGGCCAGAAGGGATTCCCGCCGTGCCAACTGGAAGCTTACAGCTCCCGGAATCGCCCCTTGCCCGCGCTGCAAAGAGCCCAAGCTCTCGCACAGGGTGTGCAAGGCCTGCGGATATTATGACGGCATGCAGGTTATTCAGACCGAGGAAGAAAAATAAGTTCCGTTTATATTAAAAGCAGGCCGGCGTGAGCTCCGTTTGTATTTTGAGGGCTGACGGCGGCTTGTTTTGCTTTTTTTGGAGCAAATCCCGGCTTTTTCGGGGGTTTTATTGCTTTAAATCGGTTGCTTTTTAAATGGGCTTATTGTATAATCCTTGCGGAACAAAAGTCAAATCAACGCCTGGGCTCGCCGGCTTGAATAAATAGCTCGCGCGGCCTATGGCAAAATCAAAGATTAACTGGAGGCTCTTAAATGAAGCTGATTGTTGACGCCTTTGGGGGAGATAACGCCCCTGAGGAAATAGTTATGGGCGTCCTGGAAGGCATGGAAGAATTCAATGAAATGTCCGTTATTCTGACTGGGGACGAGGCTGTTTTAAAAGAGCTTTTAACCGGACACGGGCATTTAATGCCCAGAATAGATATAGTCCATGCGCCCGAAAGAATTTCTATGGACGAGCCGCCCGTAAACGCCATTAAAAAGAAGAGAAATTCTTCCATGGTGGCGGGGCTGGAGCTGCTCAAGAATAAATCGGGCGACGGCTTTCTCACATGCGGCAGCACGGGAGCGGCCCTGTCGGGAGCGCTTCTGCGGGTGGGCAGAATTAAAGGAGTGCTCCGGCCGGCGCTGGCGCCCATTCTTCCTAACGGCGGCAAGGGCGTTATGCTTATAGACTGCGGCGCCAATATGGATTGCAAGCCGGCCAATCTTGAGCAGTTTGCGGTTATGGGCGACATATATATGAAAAGCGTGCTGAGGCTGGATAACCCGCGCATAGGGCTGGCCAACGTAGGCACGGAGGATGAAAAGGGCAACGCTCTGACTCATGAGGCCTTTCCTCTTTTAAAGGCGCGGAATGATATCAATTTCGTGGGCAATCTTGAGGGCAGAGACGTTTTTGAAAAGGCGGACGTAATAGTTTCGGACGGCTTTGCGGGCAATCTGCTGCTTAAAAGCATAGAGGGGACGGCCGCTTTCCTTATGGGCATGATTAAAAGGGAATTTTCGCAGGGCCTGCGCTCCAAGCTGGGTGCGGGGCTTCTGATGCCTTCTCTTAAGCGTATTAAAAAAACCATGGATTATACCGAATACGGCGGAGCTCCTCTTCTGGGCATAGACGGCGTAATTATAAAAGGGCACGGCTCCAGCAACGCTAAGGCCGTGCGCGCGGCGGTGCGCCAATGCGCGCGCATGGTCAACGCGGACGTTGTGGAAATAATCAAGGAGCGTCTGTCCGCCGCGGAGCTTTAATTATTTTTCAGCGCTTTATTGCATAAAGCAAACGCAATTATATTATAATTTATTCAGGAGGCAAAAAATATGTTGGAAACGGTTATTAAGGTCATTGCCGAGCAGTTAAGCATTGACGAGAGCAAGATTTCTCCCGAGAGCAATCTGGTGGACGATTTAAAGGCTGATTCGCTGGATGTGGCCGCGCTTATGCTGGAATTAGAGGAGCGGTATAACGTAGAAATACCGGACGAAGAGCTGGGCAGCCTGAAAACAGTCGCAGATATAGCCGCTTATCTCGAACAGAAAACGGCCTGACAGCATGGAATCTTTAAGCGCGCTTGAGAAAAAAATAGGATATGTTTTCAAAAATAAGCGTCTGCTCAGCCAGGCCCTTGTTCATCCCTCCATTGCGGGGGACGGCAGGCATGAAAGCAATAATCAGCGCCTGGAATATTTGGGGGACGCCGTTATAGAGCTGGCGGTAAGCCAGCATCTTTATAAGAGCCTCACCCTTCAGGAGGGGGCTCTTTCGCGCCTGCGCGCAGGCATAGTTTCCGAAGCGCCCTTAGCTCAGGCTGCGCGCAGCATAGGCCTGGGGCAGTATATCGATATGAGCGGAGGGGAGCGCCGCAGCGGAGGCGAGGACAAGCCGGGCATACTTTCAGACGCCTTTGAGGCGGTTTGCGGCGCCGTTTTTGTGGACGGCGGCTTTGAAAAGGCGGCTCCAATAATCATTGCGCTGCTCAGAGCCCAGATTATTGAAGCGGAACAGCTTCCCGACGCGGCCATTGATTATAAGACGCGCCTGCAGGAATATTATCAGGCTCAGGGCAGAATAATTAAATATGAATTGGAAAAGGTGGAGGGCCCGTCTCATATGCCCTCGTTTGTATCTGTAGTCCGAATAAACGGGAGCATTAAGGGCCGGGGCATGGGCAGCAGCAAAAAGGAATCCGAGCAGAACGCGGCCCGCAGCGCTTTGGAGCGCATAGAAAAATCCAGAGGCTGATTCCCCTTTTTTTAAGCGCTTGACAAAAGCGCCGGAGCTGTGCTATAACCAAAAAAGAAAAGGCTGCGAAGGGAAGCAGTAGGCGTTTTAAGGCTTTTAAAGAGAGAAAATGTCGGGTGTAAATTTTCATTGCTCAAACGCTCAACCCGTCCCGGAGCCGCGGCTTGGTTTAAAAAAGCCGCCGGAGCCCGCCGTTATGGGGAGCGCGCCGTCTGCGCGCGGTTAAGTGCGGAGAGCTTTCTCCGAATTTAGGTGGTACCGCGGATTATCAATTCGCCCTAAGCCCTTGAGGGCTCGGGGCGTTTTTTTATTATTAAAACGGAGGTAATTTCATATGAGACTGGATAAATTAGTGGGAGAGCGCTTTAAGCAGAGGCCGGCCGACTGCGTTATTGACAGCCACGCCCTTATGCTCCGCGGCGGATATATGAAAAATATGGCCAATGGAATCTATTCTTCCTATACCGTCCTGCGCCGCATAACTCAAAAGATTGAAAATATTGTCAGACAGGAAATGGATGCCGTGGACGGGCAGGAGGTGCTGTTCCCGGTGGTTATGCCCGCCTCCATCTGGCAGGAATCGGGCAGATATTACAGCATAGGCAGCGAAATGCTTCGCTTTGAGGACAGGAACGGCGCGCCTATGGTGCTGGGCATGACTCACGAGGAGGCCGCCGTGCATCTGGTGCGCGAATATGGTCAGAGCTATGCCAAATATCCCTTTATGATATATCAGATTCAAACTAAATTCCGGGATGAGGCGCGTCCGCGCGGCGGGCTCATCCGCGTCCGGGAATTCACTATGAAGGACGCCTATTCCTTTCATACCTCCCAGGAGGATCTGGAAGAATATTATAAGCGCTGCTATCATGCTTATGAACGGATTTTTGCGCGGGTGGGAGTGCCCGAGGTGGTGGCTATAGAATCAGATTCGGGAATGATGGGAGGCAGTCTCTCCCATGAATTTATGCTGCTTACTCCCATAGGAGAGGATACTATCGTAACCTGTCCGGCCTGCGGATACAAGGCTAATATGGAAGCGGCCCAATGCGTTGTGAAAAACGGGGAGCAGCCGCCCGAACCTCTTAAAAAAACGCATACGCCCGGACAGAAGACTATAGAAGAAGTATGCGCGTTTTTAAACGCGCCCGTTCAAAGCGCCTGCAAGGCCGTGGCATATCAGTTAAACAGCGACGGCCGGTATTGCGTGGTATTTATAAGGGGAGATTTGGACGTCAACGAAACAAAGCTCACCAATCTTTTAGGCTGCGGCGTCCATCCGGCGGATATAACTGAGGAAAGTGGCATAAAAGCGGGCTTTATAGGCCCAATCGGGCTGGAAAATGCGCGGCTGCTGTTTGATAAATCTCTTGAAAACGCCGTTAATCTTGTCTGCGGCGCAAATGAGACGGATTATCATTATACCGGCCTGAATATTCAAAGGGACTGCGGCCGGGCGGAATATTATGATTTAGCCAAGGCGGTTGAGGGCGGAATATGCCCCAAATGCGGCCGGCCCGAGCTTAAAATATCCCGCGGCATAGAAGTGGGCAATATATTCCAGCTTGGAACTAAATATACAAAAGCTCTGAATATGCAGTATCTGGATGAGAACGGGGAGCTTAAATATCCCATTATGGGCTGCTACGGCATAGGCATAGGGCGGCTGGCCGCTTCCATCTGCGAGGCGCGGCATGATGATTACGGTCCCATCTGGCCGCTGGCAATAGCCCCCTGGCAGGTGCATATCTGCTGCGTTCGGGCGGACGACGCTGAGGTCAGGAGCCTGGGCGAAGAATTATACGCCCGGCTTCAGAGCGCGGGCGCGGAGGTTATATACGACGACCGTCAGGTCAGCGCGGGCGTTATGTTTTCGGACGCCGACCTTTTGGGAGTGCCCTATAGAGTTATAATCAGCCCGCGCAATTTAAAGGAAGGCTGCTGCGAGCTGCTCAGCAGGGATAAAAAGCTGAACTGCAAAATAAGCCCGGACGAGCTTCCGGACAAAATAAAAGAGCTGCTGGCCCAGGCCGGGGAGCAGTTTTAAAGAATGGCATGAAAAATGGAGACGGCTCTTTGACTGCGGAAGAGCCGTCTTTTTTTTTGTTTAAATGCCGAAAACCGTCCCTAAAAAACGCTTGACAATATAGCCGTGCGCGAATATCATAATCGCATGAATGAAGCTGCATATGTGCATATGTAATAGAGGAGGAAAAGCATGAATCAGAACGTTGAATGCGAGGAAAAGACCATTATAAATCCTGAGGTTGTGCAGGCCATGCGGGATAAGCTTATGGATGAGCGCAGCATAATGAGGCTGGTGGATTTTTATAAGTTGTTTTCAGACGTTACCCGTTTGAAAATTCTATATCTTTTATCCATGAGCGAAATGTGCGTATGCGATATCTCAGCCGCATTGGATATGAATCAGTCCACTATCTCCCATCAGCTTAAAACTCTGCGCAACAGCCGGCTGATACGTTACCGCCGGGAGGGCAAGGTGGTATATTATTCGCTGGACGACGAGCATATAGGACAGGTGCTGCTGCAGGGCATGCTGCATGTAAGCGAGATGTGAATAACGTAATTTAGGAGAGGCTGCCATGAACGAGCGTCTCAGCGCCAAGCTTAAAGGGCTGCCCGATTCGCCCGGCGTATATATGATGAAAAACGCCGCCGGCCGGATAATATATGTGGGCAAAGCTAAAAATCTGAAAAACAGGGTGCGTTCATATTTCCATTCCAGGGAGCACGATATAAAAACCCAGGCTATGGTTTCGCATATAGACGATCTGGATTATATCGTGGTATCCACCGAACGGGAAGCCTTTATGCTGGAAAATAATCTTATAAAGCGCTACGAGCCTTTATATAATATAGAGCTCAAGGATTCCCGGGGGTATCCGTATATAAGGATTACCAAGGAAAAGTATCCCCGGGCTGAACTGGCGCGCCGCTATGCGAAGGACGGACAGTATTTCGGGCCGTATTTAAGCAACAGCATGGCCAACGATTTGCTGAATCTGCTCAGCGAAATATATCCCATGCGCACCTGCCGTCAGAATCTGGATAAGCCAAAGCAAAACGCGCGTCCCTGCATGAGATACATGCTTAAAAAATGCAGCGCGCCCTGCGCCGGAATGATTTCGGAGGAGGCTTACGCCCAGCTTGCCCGGGGGGCCGCCCAGCTTCTGGGCGGGAGCCCGGACGCTATCATTTCCCGGCTGGAGCAAAGCATGCTGCGCGCTTCTGAAAAGCAGCAGTATGAAAAGGCGGCCGAACTGCGGGATAGGATAGGCACGCTCCAGAAATTAGATCAGCAGCAGAAAGTGGTTTTGCCCGGAGGGGATCATGACGTGCTTGCCGCCGCGCTTAAGGACGGCTATGCGGTAATCTGCGCGCTTTATGTGCGTTCAGGCAGGCTTATAGGCACGGAGATTAAAGAATATCCCGAAGTGGGCGCCATAGGCATAGAGCAGCTCATAAGCCAGTATATAGTCAGCCGATATTCCAAAGAGAGCCCTATGTGCTCGGTTATGATTGTGGAGGACGCCGAGGGGCGGGAGGCGCTGGAGGAATATCTTTCGGCCGGCGCCCGCCGGAAAATAAAATTGCTCATCCCGCGCAGGGGGGATAAGAAAAAGCTGCTGGATATGGCCAAGGCCAACGCTCAGGAGCGCATGAATAAATCCTTTGAGCGTCAGGCGGCTATGCGCGCCCGCAGGGAGACGGGGCTTAATCAGCTTAAAGAGGCGCTGGGGCTGGGAAAAATGCCCGAGCGCATAGAATGCTTTGATATTTCTCATATACAGGGCACGGATACGGTGGCTTCAATGGTGGTATTGCTGAACGGCGCGCCCGCTCCCAAGGAATACAGGCGCTTTAAAATAAGGCAGGATCAGAACGACGACTTTTTAAGCATGCGCGAGGTTATTTCCCGCCGTTATAAGCGGCTGGCGCAGGAATGCGAGGGCTTTAACGAAGCGCCCGATTTGATTGTTATAGACGGCGGCAAGGGGCAGTTAAGCAGCGCGTGCGAGATTTTAAACGAGCTGGGGCTGGATCTTCCAGCTATAGGCCTGGCTAAGAGAATGGAAGAAGTTTTTATGCCCGGGCGGAGTCTGCCGCTGGAATTGGAGCCTAATTCGCCGGGAGTGCTGCTTTTGCAGACAATCCGGGATGAAGCGCATCGCTTCGCTATAACCTATCATCGCTCTCTGAGAAATAAGCGCGGGCTGTTAAGCCAGCTTGAGGGCATATTAGGAATAGGCCCTAAAAGACGCAAGCTGCTGTTTAAGGCCTATGGTTCGGTTGAACGGATTAAACAGGCGAGCATAGAGGAATTGAGCGCGCTGGAGGGCATGAACGCTTTGAGCGCCAAAGAGGTCTATCATTTTTTTCATAAGGAGGCGGTTTCTTCGCCCGAAAGCTCGGAATGATTTTTCATCCCGGCTTTTTTTAAAGCGGGCGGCTTACGAGGCCTGCGGTTAAGGGGGGGCGGCGCGGGGGCCGGCCGGAAGGCCGGCCCAAGCCGCGCGCTTAGGGCCGGAAAGCTGCGCTTTCCGGCCCCCGGCGCGCGCGGCTTAATTTTGGCGCAGGCGCCAAAATTCCGCGCCGCCCCCCTTTTTTTCGCCTGCCGTTTCCGCCGCCCGCTTTAAAAAAAGCCGGGAGGGAAAAAAGGCTAAATTGCTTGCGCGTTTCAAGCTTAAGCGTTATTATAAAAGAGAAATAATTTTAAGCGTCCGTTTCGCCTCCCGAATAAATTGCAGGGCTCTGAAGGCGGGCGCCGCGGAGAGTTCAAAAATGTATAAGCTGATTGTAAGCGATTTTGACGACACCCTTTTAAAATCGGATAAAACCTTGTCCGAACATACGCTCCAGGTAATAAAGGCCCTGAAAGGCCGCGGCATTCATTTCACTTTCTGTTCAGGCAGAATGTATGATTCCCTGAGAAGATATATAAACGCGTTGGAAATAGATATTCCGGTTATAAGCTATAACGGCGCGATGATAGTCAATCCGCTGGATGAAAGCATAATGGAACATTGGAGCATAGAACTGCCCCTTGCTAAAGAATTGTGCGCCCGCCTGGAGGGGCTGGGCTTATATATTCAGGCGTATATGGATGATAAAATGTACTGCCGTGAAATAACCGATATAACCAGGATGTATACCAGCGTTACCGGGAGTGAGGCGCATCCCCTTCACAGTCTTCTTTCAGAGAGCCTTTTTGCTCCCCCTACCAAAATAATAGCTCTTACCCATTCGGAGGAAGTTAAAAAACTGCTGCCCGTTATGAGAGAGCAGTATAAGGATAAATTGGTGGTCACGGTATCCAATCCGCAATTTTTGGAGTTTATCAGCCCCCGGGCGGGCAAGGGCAGCGCTCTGAAGCTGCTCTGCGAGCGCATGAATATAGAGCGCGGAGAGGTGCTGGCTTTTGGAGATTCGCTCAACGATTTAAGCATGCTGGAATATGCGGGCCATGCCGTGGCTGTAGGCAACGCCAGGCCGGAAGTTAAGGCCGCGGCGGATGAAATATGCCTTTCAAACGATGAGGACGGCGTGGCCGTATATATAGAACGCCTGCTTTCGGATATGCACGGATAAATTATTTTTTATTCGCGGCCGGAGGATGTCCTAATGGCGTATTATGGCCTGCAAGAGCGCGTAAATCTGCGCTCTTTTTATTTCTATGCCAGCGCGATTATTTTTTCCCTGCCGTATATATCGGCTATATAAACGGCGCCGTCTTTTTCTCTGGAAGTTTTTAAGCAGCTTTCTATTATTGGCCCGCGTCTCAGGGCCAGGCGTTCGCTTATAAAAGCGTTTTGCTTGAGCAGGCCGACGGCCCAGACGTCAATTTGCTCCAGGCCGTTTTGCTTAAGGGAGGAGCAGGCGCACAGATTCCCGTATCCGTCTAAATAAATCTCTCTGCCGCCCGGCCTTTGGATCATATTAAGATTAACGACTTCTCTGCTGGGAAAGGGCGTTCCGTGCATTTCCAGTTTCGGACAGCCTGCGTCCAAAAGGCGCATAAGCAAAATGTGCGCTTGGCTCCGGTTCAGGGCGGCGCCGGCAAAACGGCGCCCGTTTTTATATGCGTCCCAGATCGCCGTTTTCTCTCCGCAGGTTAAATCCAGGACGGCGTCTCCCGGAGAAGAAAGGCCGAGTATGATTTCTTCGGTCAGCCCGCTCGGCTTTTGTCCATAAAATTCAATTTGTCCGGGTTTTAAATGTTCGGGCTGCTCTTTAATTTTGCGGGCGGCCTGCTCGTCTAAAAATTCCCGCTTATTTTTAGAGTATATGTAAACAACCCCCTGCTCCTGAGCGCCGCCGGTCGGGCAAGCCGTTATGGGCAGACGGCGGACGAAATTTTCAGAGCCGAAAATTTTATCCAGCAGCAGCCTGAAATCCGCGCTTTCAGCCGGCGGAGCGGACAGCGCCAGGGAGCCGCAATCGCTCAAAGCCGCCCTGGCGTGATAAATATATTCCTCCCAGCAGGGCGAAAAAAGCTCTTCCTGCCCGGCGTGCGGATAAAGGGCTTCGGGGACGCCTGCCTGGTTAAACTGCGCGCAGTTAACCGGCCGCGCGTCTATAAAGGCCAGCCGAGCGTTTGTTACGGGCGGAAACCGGTCTGTATATATGCTGCCTCCCATTCCGGCGCAGGGAGTATTTGCTTGATTCTGGCGCAGTATAACCGCGGAAATATTTACGCTTCCCGATAGGTTTAACATCATTCTCCTCCTTTTTATTGTCCGCCAAATTTCCGACGGGATTCCGGCGCGCAAATTTTAGGGCGCGCAGAGCAATTTTATGCTATAATAAAATGCGCGGAATAAAGGCTTTGCGGAAACGGGCGTTTAAATGGGCGCTTTAAAAAAGCTGATGACACATGCGCGTCCATTCCCGCATATATAGTTTATTCTGAAGAATCTCATATTGCTAATAATTATTATTAATATGATTCAGGAGGCGTGAAAATGATTAATAAAGAAGTTTTTGATTTATCAGGCCTGGCCCTAAAGCGCATGGCCGCCAGAGGCATATTTCTTACCGCGGGCAAAAATAAGCCCAACACCATGACTATGGGCTGGGGCAGCGTTTCAGTATATTGGGGCAAGCCCGTTTTTATAGCGCCTGTGAGAAAAAGCCGCTATTCCTTTAAGCTGCTGGAAGAATGCGGGGAATTTACTCTCAGCGTGCCGGCCGCGCCTGATGATTTCGGCGAGCAGCTAAGATTATGCGGTTCCCGTTCGGGAAGGGATTGCGATAAATATGCGCTGGCCGGTTTGAAAATCCGTCCGGCCAGGGAAATTGAAACGCCGGTTATAGAGGGCTGCGGCGCGTATTTTGAATGCCGCACCATTTATACTGAGGATATAAATATTGAGAAGCTGCCGCCCGAGCTTCAAAAGGCATGCTATCCTTCAGCCGATTGCCATCGCCTCTATTTCGGGGAAATTTTAAGCTGTTACAGGGCTGATTGAAATTTTTAGAGCATTTAGGCCGGCGGCGCTTACGCGCCGCCGGCCGCCGTTTGAGAGGTGTATTCCACGGCCCCGCCGCCCAGGCACATATCCTCCATATATAACACGGCCGCCTGGCCGGGAGTAACGGCGCGCTCGGGCTGGGGATATTCTATAAGCACGCCTTGCTCCAAGAGGGTGATATGCACGGGGCGCAGGCTCTGCCTGTGCCTGAATCGGGCCATGCAGTCAAATTCTTTTTTGGGGGCCTGTCCCATAATCCAGTTGAATTCGCTTACAAAGGCGCTTTTGGAATACAGCCGGGGATGTTCTCCCTGCTCGACATAGATAATATTGCGCTTGACATCTTTGTCCACTACAAACCACGGACGCCCGTCCTCCTGCTGGGAGCCTATGCCCAGCCCGTGCCTCTGGCCCAGGGTATAATACATAGCGCCCTCGTGTCTGCCCATATATTTGCCTGAAAGCGTGCGCATTTCTCCTTCCTGAGCCGGGATATAATTTTTTAAAAACTGCCGGAAATTGCGTTCTCCTATAAAGCATATGCCCGTGGAATCCTTTTTGGCCTGATTGCACAGCCCCGCTTTGCGGGCCAGCTCGCGCACCTCGCTCTTTAATAATCCGCCTATTGGAAACATGCTTTTGCTAAGCTGCTCCTGATTGAGGGCGCAGAGAAAGTAGGTCTGGTCTTTGTTTTCATCCTTAGCTCTTAAAAGAGCGCTAAGCCCGTCCCGCTTTTCCAATTGCGCATAATGTCCCGTTGCTAATCTATCCGCGCCTAATTGACGCGCGAAGTTCAAAAAGGCCTTGAATTTTATTTCCTTATTGCACAGTATGTCCGGGTTGGGCGTTCGGCCCGCTTCATATTCTTTTAAAAAATAAGAGAATACCCTCTCATAATATTCCTTTACAAAATTAACGGTATAATACGGAATGCCTATTTTATCGCATACCCTGCGCACGTCGTCATAATCCTCCTGAGCGCAGCATACTCCCGAATCATCCTTTTCCTCCCAGTTATACATGAATACTCCGGCGCATTCGCAGCCCTGCTCTTTTAAGAGCAGAGCCGCAACCGAGGAATCCACTCCTCCCGACATTCCTATTATTATTTTTTCCATTTTCATCTTCCGCCTTTATGCTTAAAGGCTTGGGGCGCCGTTTAACGGCCGCTTTATATGCGTCCAAGCCTTGATTTCTGCCTGATATATTATATCATACCCTGTTAAAAGCGCAAGGCCCGTCGACGGGGGCGGGGAGGCTTTCGTTCAAATTTGCGCGGCGGAGGGCGTTAAAAGGGGGGCCGGCGTTTGACGGGCTTATTTAAGCCCGTCTGGGCCGGGCCTTCGGCCCGGCCCGCGGCCTGCGGCCGCAAACGCCGGCCCCCCTTTTAACGCACTCCGCCGCGCAAATTCAAACGCGCGCTTTTTGCTTTGGGCAGAGCGGAAATAATAATAAGGGGGCGAGCATATATTGATTATGATAATTTATTTAGTCGGGGATGTGAATAAAATGGGCAAGAGGAAAAAGGGGCGGCTTAAACGGAAATGCGAACGCGCCATGTATGTGCTGGATTTGCCTCCTGAAGCGGTTTTGGGCACGTTCGGGGTGCGTATGGTATCAGATTGCTATGCTCGTATAGAAAATCACGGCGGAATATTGGAACTGAAAGAAAATCTGGTCCGGCTCAGGCTGCCCGAAGGCGAATTCCGGCTGACCGGGGAAAATCTGACCGTGGAGCTGATGGAAGGCTGCAGCATGAATATCAGGGGACGAATAGACGGAATGCAGTTCGGCAAATAAATAATTGGGGGAATAAAAATGCTTGCGTTTAAAAGAGTACGGAAAATCACAGGGGAATTGGAAGTGACGGCCGCCGGGCTCTCGCCCGAAAAGCTGCTCAATCTCGCCGCCAAAAATCATATAAGCCTTTCAAACGTTAAAAGGCTGAGCTATACTCAGCTCTCCTTCAGAATAGGCCCGGCCGATTATAACAGGCTTAAAAAGCTGCTGCCTGAGGGAAGGTATAAATTAAACGTAGGCTCAAGCCGCGGGCTGTCTCTTATGCTATATGCTTTCAGGGCGCGCTATTGCCTTATAGCGGGCATTATTTTATGCGTCATTCTGGCCTTTGCAGCTTCAAGCAGAGTGTGGTTTGTCAAGGTGCGCGGCTGCGAACGGGTTTCGGCCGAAAGCGTTATTCAGTTTCTGGAAAGCTATGGCCTGAAAGCGGGGGCCAGCCTCAGCGGGGAGGAACTGGATAAAATGGAGAAGCAGCTCATAAAGGATATTCCCGAAATCTCCTGGGCGGGAATAAGCAGGAGAGGGGTTAATATATACGCTTATATAAAGGAAAATTCAGAGCTGCCCGAAAGCACGCCTATAAACGAGCCCGCTGATGTAATCGCGCTTAAGGACGGAGTCATAGAAAAGGTGACGGTGCTTCAGGGCCGCGCGGAAGTAACTCAGGGCCAGACGGTGCGCGCCGGAGACGTGCTCATAAGCGGACAGCTTATCTATCAGGAACTCCCCTATCAATATGTTTACGCTCTGGGAGACGTGCAGGCCAGAATCTGGTATAGCGGCGAGAAAAAAATATCTCTTGTACAAAGCGAACTCGTACGCACGGGCAATACCGCCGTAGTGCGCACAATGAGCGTTTTTGGGCAGAATATACCTCTGGAGGGAGAAAATCCGTTCGCGCAGTATGAGGTGGAGACCAAAGAGCAGGACGTTATGAATTTAGGCATACCCGTTACCATAATAACTCAAACCTATTATGAAATTCAGGAGCGGGAATATTCCATAACCCAGGAACAGGCTCTGGAAATGGGCAAAAGCGAGCTGGAGCCCGAATTAAAAGGCCAGATTCCCGAGGACGCGGAAATCTTAAAGACGCAGAGCTCTCTTAAGGCCGTTGAAGGAGAAAACGCCGTGATTGTAAGCATGTTTGTGGAGACGCTGGAGCAAATAGGGCAGGTTAAACCCCTTGCCGGATGAGCTGCCGCCCTCCTCCGTCCGCTCCTTAAAATGAAAATAAAAAAATAAAGGAATGGGGGAATAATTGGAGAATATATTATAAGGTTAATTTTACCCTCAGAGGCAGGAGGGCTTATTATATTTGGGAGAATAAATGGAAACAGAAGAAAAAATATATATTCCCATAGAGGACGTCAGCCTGACAAGCGCGCTTTTTGGGCAGTATGACGAAAATATCCGGGTAATAGAGGACGAAATAAACGTCCGCGTGAGCATGGAAGCGGCTCATATAGTTATTTCGGGAGAGGAAGAGGCCGCCGCCCTGGCGGGCACGGTCATAAACAGGCTTATAATACTCCTGCGCAAGGGAGAACGCATAGATAAATCCCGCATACGCTATGCCATAGAATTGGCCGCCGAGGGCAGGGACGAGCTTATAGAGGAAATAATGAGCGATGTAATCGCCATTACTTACCGGGGCAAGCAGATTAAATCCAAGACTCTGGGCCAGCAGAAATATGTTTCCGCCATGAAAAACAATACCATAACTTTCGGCATAGGCCCCGCGGGCACAGGCAAGACATATCTGGCCATGGCTATGGCCGTCATGGCTTTTAAAAATAAAGAGGTAGAGCGCATAGTGCTCACCCGCCCGGCCGTGGAGGCGGGCGAAAAGCTGGGCTTTCTGCCCGGGGATCTGCAGCATAAGGTGGATCCTTATCTCAGGCCTCTTTATGACGCCCTCTATGAAATGATGGGCATGGAATCCTATCAGAAACTGGCCGAGCGGGGAGTAATAGAGGTTGCGCCCCTGGCCTATATGCGCGGACGCACGCTGAACGAGGCCTTTGTCATCCTGGACGAGGCTCAGAACACCACCATAGAGCAGATGAAAATGTTTCTTACCCGGCTGGGAGACGGCTCGCGCATGGTGGTTACGGGAGATTTAACCCAGGTGGATCTGCCTCCGGGCAAGCTCTCGGGGCTTAAACACGCTTCTCAAATCCTGGAGGACGTCAAGGATATAGCTATATGCCAGCTTACTCACAGGGACGTTGTCCGGCATGAGCTGGTGCAGAATATTATAAAGGCGTATGATAAGCGTTCAAGATAAGAGGGATGGAAAAGTGAGCGAAAACAGCCAAGAAAAGAATATGGAAAATCAGGAGACGGCCATAAAGCGGGAAAAGGGACGCCGGGGATATAAAAAGCGCACAGGCATAAGAGCGGCCTGTGTTTTTGTCGCGCTGATTTGCTGCGCGGCTTCCATTGCTATAGTATGCGCGGGCATTACTCCTGAAAGATATGATTTAAGCCTGGGGCAGAGCGCTCCTGTGGATATAGTGGCGACAAAGGATATCGAAGACGCTCTGACCACGGAGCAGAACCGCCAGGCTGCGCGGGACGCCGTTCAGACTGTTTATATTCTGGACGCGGACAAGGGAGAGAAATGCATTGACAATATTTCTCAGGCCTTTGACAGCGTTATTTCAGTGCACGACCAGGGAGTGGAGCATAGGGAGCAGTGGCAGGAGAATAATCCGGGCGGAACGTATGTTCCCACCATAGCTTATATCAACGAGCTTATTAAAATTATTTACAGAGACGGAGAGGGCATAGAGGCGGATCAGGAATTAGTGCTGAATATAATAGACCGGGATGAAAATAAATCGCCCAGCATGGAGGAAATCAAGCTGCTGGTTACTGCGGCGGCCCGGAACGTATTCAATGCGGGCCTGAAGCAGGAGGATCTTAAAAATCAGCGGGATTATATTATAGGCAATATATTTACTGAAGACGACGGCGACGTAATGCTTAATGTTACCCGGCGCATACTGGATAAATACATGGAGGCCAATTATCTGCCCGACCAGAGCGCAACCGAGCTTGCGCGGGCCGAGGCGGCCGCCCAGGTGGAGAGCGTGGTATATAAAAAAGGCCATTATATAGTGCGCACTGGAGATATAGTAACTCAGGCCCAGCTTGATATGCTGGGAGAACTGGGGCTTTTAAGCAATCAGGAAATAGATATCAGCATGTATACGGGCGTTTCCGCTCTTATCCTTATAATGCTTATAATTGTAGCGGTTTATCTCTATATATACGAACGCCCCATGCTGCGCGGCGTAAGAAACGCTTTGCTGCTGGGCATTCTGATTGTTTTAATGCTCCTTATAAATTATATGCTTCTGGATCTGGAGCCCAATCTGGTGCAGGTTTATTACGCCGTAATGCTTATAGGCATATTGCTTAAGACCAGGCTGGCCGTTTTATGCAATCTTGTGCTTTCGGTAATAACGGGGATGATGCTTTCGGATACTACGGGCATGTTCCCCATGCAGGCCGTATTATTTATAGTCGTAAGCTTAATAAGCGGCACGGCCGCCGCTTATATGTGCGCGCGCCCCATGCACCGCATGCGCATTATGGGCACGGGCCTGGTTGTGGGCGGCGTGGGCGCTATTACCTCCCTATGCATGGGGCTTATAATATACGACAGCTTAACCAGCGCTCTGGAGGGCGCGCTTTGGCCGCTTGTGAACGGCGTGGCAAGCGCCGTATTATGCGTGGGCACGCTGCCCCTGTGGGAATTGGCCTTTGATATTCAGACCCCTACCAAGCTGCTGGAATTAACCAATCCCAATCATCCTTTGCTGCGCCGGCTGGCGCTGGAAGCGCCGGGAACATATCATCACAGCATAGTAGTGGCCAATCTTGCCGAAAGCGCTGCTGAGGCTATAGGCGCCAACGCAATGCTGGTGCGCGCCGGCGCGTATTATCACGACGTGGGCAAGCTCAGCGCTCCCGAAGCGTTTACGGAGAATCAGACGGATAAGAGCAAGAGCATTCATAATATGCTTTCTCCTGCCGAGAGCGCGGCTTTAATCCGTTCTCATACGGTTGAAGGGGAGGAATTAGCGCTCAAATATAAGCTGCCCAAGCCCATAAGGGATATTATAAGGCAGCATCACGGCACTACCGCGATTAACTATTTTTACGCGCAGGCCCTTGAGCAGGACGAGAACGTTAATATAGAGGATTTTAAATATCCCGGCCCCAAGCCGAGAAGCAAAGAAGCGGCTTTGATTATGCTGGCCGACAGCGTGGAAGCCGCAGTGCGCTCTTTGACGGATAAAACTCCTGAAAATGTTAAGCAAAGGATTATCAAGCTTATAAAGGAGCGGGTGGCCGCGGGCGAATTGGATCAGTGCAATATCTCCATGCTGGAATTGAATATGGTGGCCGACGAATTTGCCCAGGCCCTGGGCGCGGTGCATCATGAGCGGGTGGAATATCCTGATTTGGATAAGGCGCTGGCCGATAATAAAGCTAAAAAGCATTATTCGGAGTTTAGAAAAAATGACAATAGAAATAGTTGACGCTCAAAAGGCGGAGGGGCTGGAAAAATTGCTTGAAAGCTGCGCGGCCTTTGCCGTCAAGGACGAAACGGGCGGGGATAATTTTGAAATCTGTCTGACGCTGAGCGACGGGGAAGGCATACGGGCGCTCAACGCGCAGTACCGCGGCATAGATAAAGCCACCGACGTGCTTTCCTTTCCCCTTTTAGAGAGGGTTCCGGGCCGGAAAGGGGAGTTTTGGGAGGAACAGGATATCAATCCTCAGACGGGCGAGATTATGCTGGGGGATATCGTGCTTTCAATGGAGGCGGCCCGCGCTCAGGCCGAGGAATACGGACACAGCCTTGAAAGAGAGGCTGTTTATTTGTGCGTTCACAGCGTTCTGCATCTTTTGGGCTACGACCACATTCAGCCGGCGGACAAGGCGCTTATGCGGGCGCGGGAGGAGGAGATTATGAATGCCTTTGGATTGTCAAGAGAAGCAACTGCTTCTGAAAATGGCCCGGCAGGCGCAGAATAACGCCTATGCGCCCTATTCGGGCTTTAAGGTGGGCGCGGCCGTGCTTTGCTCGGATAAAAGCGCCTATAAAGGCTGCAACGTGGAAAACGCGTCCTATGGGGCGGCTCTCTGCGCCGAGCGGAACGCTCTTTGTGCGGCCGTCGCGGACGGCAAAAGGGAATTTATTGCTCTGGCAGTGGTATGCAGCGGGGAAGATTATGCTTTTCCCTGCGGCATATGCAGGCAGGTTATAGGAGAATTGGCTCCCCAAGCCGTCATAATTCTGGAAAATTCAAAGGGGGAGCTTCGGGAATATAATATAGAAGCGCTGCTTCCCCAACGCTTCTATTTAAAGAAATAGCGAGGAATAAAAATGAGGCTGACTACTAAAGAACAAATTGAAGAATATACTGATTTTGCCGTTGCTCACGAACGCTCCCACACGCTGCAATCCTACGAATGGGGGCTGGTAAAGAGCAACTGGATTAATGAATATGTGCTCGTAAGAGATTCGGAGGGCAAAATAAAGGCCAGCCTGAGCATTTTGCTGCGCAAGACTCCTTTAATCAATCTCTATTATATGTACGCTCCGCGCGGCCCTATCTGCGATTTGAGAGATAAGCAGGCTTTAAAGGCTATAGCGGACGGAGCGCGGGAGATAGCTCAAAAATATAACGGCATAGCTTTGAAAATTGATACGGACGCGCCCGCGTCGGATATTGAATACGTTGAAAATATGAAAGCGCTGGGCTTCAAGCTGCGCAATGATTATACTAATTTAGAGGGCGTTCAGGCCCGGTTTGATATGCGCATAGATATTAAGGACAAAACTCCCGAGCAGATTATGGCCGCTTTTCACAGCAAGACCAGATATAACGTCCGGCTCGCCCAGAAACGGGGAGTGGAGATTAAGGTGGGGAGCCGGGAGGATATTCCGGTGTTCTACGAGCTTATGGTGGAGACGGGCAAGCGGGACGGCTTTGTCGTGCGGGATATAAATTATTTCTATAAGCTTTACGACTGCCTGGGCCCCAAATATCACAGGCTGTTTCTGGCCTATTATAACGGCGTGCCCGTCGCGGGCTCGGTATGCACGGTTTACGGCAGCAAATGCCTTTATCTCTACGGCGCTTCCAGCAATCAATACCGCAATACTATGGCGGCCTATTTAATCCAATGGTCCATGATTCTTTGGGCGGTGGAGAATAAGTGCCATTATTACGACCTTATGGGGGTTCCGGGCAATATTGAGGATGAAAACAATCCCATTTACGGCCTTTACCGCTTCAAAAAGGGCTTTGGAGGAGAACTCTGGGAATTTGTGGGAGAATTTGATATGGTGTATAAGCCGTTCTGGAACTGGTGCTTTAATTTCGTGGAGCGCTCCCGAAAGACGCTGAGGCATTCCTTTTCCCATTTTAAGGCCGGTCTGCGCAAAAAGCTGCGCCGTGCGCGGCAGGAATAGTCTGCGCCGGGCGGCGAAATGCCCGGGCTTTAAAGATGGTCTGAAATCCGCCTGAACGCCGGCAGAATGGAGCTGAATTTATGAATTATACTGACGATTTTGATTTTTGCAGACCTTATATCGCGGAGGGGGAGCGCGTTCTTTGGACGGGCAGGCCTGAAAAAGGGGGCGCGCCTCTGGGACGCGAGCTGGCGCTGGTGCCTTTCAGCATTATATGGCTTGGATTCTGTGTTTTTTGGGAAATTACGGCCATAAAAAGCGGGGCTCCGTTTTTTATGGCCCTTTGGGGGCTTCCCTTTATAGCCGTAGGGCTATATCTCCTGTTCGGCCGGTTTATTTATGCCTCCTATTTAAAAAACAGGACGTATTATGTAATTACCAATAAAAAGCTTATTATAAGACGGGGGAATAAAATTGAAATATATAACGGCGTCGAATTGCCGCCTATGAGCGTAAGGCTGCATAAAAACGGCAACGGTACGATTATATTCAGCGAGGAAACATATGTAAGAAGAGGCAGAAGGCTTACATATATCGCTCTTGAAAACATATCCGAGATTAATCAGGCGCAGAGCGCAATAAATATTTTGATGCAGGAAAGGGCCTGAGAAGGCTAAGGCTGCGGATATAAGGGGCGGCGCGGGCATTGGGGGACGCGGACGAAATTTTTTATTTATATGCAAACGGAGGGCCTGGGGATTGAAAACAATCCCCAGGCCCTCCGTTTGCAATATATTAGGCTTCAGGCCGTGCAGGCGCCGCCCCGCCTGAAATATTTTTAACGGCCGGAAAATTCCATTTTCAGATTATATTCTGAGCGAAGGCTTCGGGCTGGAACGCCATTAAATCCTCAGGGCCCTCTCCTACGCCTATATATCTTACGGGTATGTTTAATTCCTGCTTTATAGCTATAACAACGCCGCCCTTGGCCGTGCCGTCCAGCTTAGTAAGAATTATGCCCGTTAAGTCTACGGCTTCTGCAAAGGCTTTAACCTGGCTTATGGCGTTTTGGCCGGTGGTGGCGTCCAGCACTATGAAGTTTTCTCTGGCGCCCTCCCAGTTGCTGTCTATAATACGGCCGATTTTGGCTAATTCCTGCATAAGATTGCTTTTATTATGCAGGCGTCCGGCCGTATCGCAAATAATAACGTCGCAGTTCCGCGCCTTGCCCGCTGCGATTGCGTCAAAGATTACGGCCGCGCTGTCCGCTCCCTCGCCGTGCTTTACAATCTGCGCGCCCGCTCTTTCCGCCCAGATATTGAGCTGCTCGGACGCCGCCGCCCGGAAAGTATCCCCGGCCGCCAGCAGCACTTTTTTGCCCTCGGAGGCGTATTTATAGGCCAGCTTGCCTATGTTGGTGGTCTTGCCCACGCCGTTAACCCCCGTAACAAATATGAGCAGGGGGAAGCTTTCCTGAGGCGTTTCCTCCTGCATGATTTCGGCTATAATCTCCCTGAGCATGGCGAAAATCTCCTGGGGATCCCCCTTTTTTTCGCTTTTGACCTTTTGGCGGAGCCTTTCTATTATTTCGCCCGAGGCCGCTCCTCCTATATCGGAGGAAATCAGAATGGCTTCCAGCTCTTCATAAAAATCTTCGTCTATGTTGTTATAATATTGTATAAGCTGGCCCAATTTATTCCCCAGCTCGGATTTGGTCTTTAAAAGCCCTCCGGCCAATTTTGCCCAAAAGCCCTGCTTTTGAGGGGCCTCAGGCTGAGGGGATTTGTTCTGCTCTTCGTTCTGTTGTTTGTTTTTTCCGAATATTCCCATAATATTATGCTCCTTTAGGAAATTTTGCTCTCTTTAAGCTGTACGGACACCATTTTGGATACGCCCTTTTCTTCCATGGCCACGCCGTAAAGGGCGTCCGCCTCCTCCATGGTGGGTTTGCGGTGGGTTATAACTATAAATTGGGTTTTTTCTGCAAACTGACGCAGATATGCCGCGAAATTATATACGTTGGCTTCGTCCAGCGCCGCTTCTATTTCGTCCAGAATGCAGAAAGGCGTGGGTTTTAATTTGAGCATGGCGAAAAGAATGGCTATGGCCGTAAGCGCACGCTCGCCGCCTGAGAGCAGGGAAAGCAGCTGCAGCGCCTTGCCCGGAGGCTGCGCTACAATTTCAATTCCGCTTCCCAGAACGTCCTGGCTGTCTTCCAGCCTCAATTCAGCTCTGCCTCCGCCGAAAAGCTCTTTAAAAGTTTCTCCGAAATATCCGTTTATAACGGCAAACTGCTCCCTAAACTGCACTTCCATTTTTTTAGTGACGTCTTCAATAATCCGGCGGAGGTCCCTCTCGGCCTTGCGCAAATCCTCGTTCTGCACGGACAGGCTTTCAAAACGCTCCTTGGAGGAGATATATTCCTCTATGGCGTTGACGTTTACATTGCCTAATTCATTTATGGCCCGGCGCAGCCTGGAAATCTCCGACTGCGCTCCGGTTACCTTGAAATTCTCCTGCCTTAGTTCCTCCGCGCCGGCATAAGTCAATTCATATTCATCCCATATGCGCTGCTCCATAACGGCTATATCCGAATCGGTTTTTTGCAGGGATAATTCCAGCTTATGACGGCGCTCGGCCGCAATAAGGGCGTCCTGCTCCAAATCCTTGATCTTGCGCTGCAATTCCCTGGCCGTTTCTGCCGCCGCCGAACGCGCCTGCTCCAAAGAGGCGGAACGCTCGTTTTCTCTCTCCAGCGCAATTTTTTTCTGTTCTACTTCTCTGCCCGCCTGTACGCTTTGATTATTTATTTCCTCCAATTGAAGCGCGCCGGCCTTTAATTGCTCGTCCAGCCGCGCCTTAAGGGCTTCTATACGCTTTAATTCGTTCTGGCCGCGGCTTATTCCCAGCTGAAACGAATCCATTTCCTTTTCCAGCCCTGCCAGCCGGATTTTCTTAGCCGTCAGCGCTTCAGAGAGGTGGTCCCGCTCTATCAGGCGGCTGTTATATTCGGCCTGACGGGCCGCCAGGTTCTGCTGAGCCTGAGCGCTGTCCTGCTCCAGGCCGCCCTGCATGCTGTTGATATGTGCAATGTTTTTTTCCAGTTCGGATAAAGTTTCCTGAAGCTGTTCGCCTTCCAGATTCAATTCATCCGCCGCCGCGCGGTTTTGCTTCATATCCGCGCTGAGCTGATTCATGCGTTCTGAATCCCTGGCAAGGAGAATTTCCGCCTGATGAAGCTGCTGATTCAAATCATTCAGGCTTTGTTCGGCCTTCTTTTGCTCTATGCGCAATTGGTCCAGCCGGGCGCTGGCTTTTAAGCAATCCGCCTTTAATTTTTCGGCGGCCTGCGCGGTTTCTTCAATTTCGCGCGTCCGTCCCAGCAGGGAGGTGAGCTGGCTCTGGCTGGAGCCGCCTGTCATGGAGCCGCCCGCGTTTAATATGTCTCCCGATAAGGTAACCAGTCTGAAGGAATGTCTGTTGCGGCGCGCCAGATTGATAGCCCAATCCATATTCTCGCAGATAACCGTCCGTCCGAGCAGATTGCTTATTATTTCCTTATATTCCTCAGGGCATTTAATGAGCTGGCTGGCCGCGCCGCGGCAGCCGGGGCAGTCCTTCAGGGAATTCTGCTCCTGGGGAGTAAGGGTTTTGCCCCTTATGGCGCTCACGGGCAGAAAGGTGGCCCGGCCAAGGCTGTTGGCGCGCAGATAATCTATAAGCGCCTTGGCGTCCTCTTCAGAGGGAGTCACTATATTTTGCAGGGCGCCTCCCAAAGCCGCTTCTATGGCTCTTTCATATTCTTTGGGCACGCTGATAAGCTGGGCCAGCACTCCGGATATATGCGCTTTGAGCTGAGGCTGGCTGTCGCAGCGTTTCAAAAGCTGCTTAACGCTCTGCTGATAGCCCTCATAATCATTTTTCATTTCGTTGAGCATATTGAGGCGGGAATGAGCCGTTTGGAGCTTGGAGGCGCTTTGATTATATTCAGCCTGCCCTTTATTTATGCTCGAGGCTAATTCGCGGGCGCGTTCTGCACTTTGGTCTCGAAGCTCTTCCAACTGCTTTTTATGCTCGGAAAGGGAGGAGGAAGCCTGGCTCTGTGTGTCTATAGCCTCCTGTATGCTCGCGCGCTCGGCTTCCAGCTCTTTAAGGCGCGCTTCAGCCCGCTGGTTGCGCTGAAAAATATTCTGACGCATAGTCTCGTAGCGGCTTATATTGGATTTGACGTCCGAAAGGCTGTTCAAAGAGGATAAAAGCTTGTTTTTTTCAGCTTCCAGCTCTTCGCTCTGCGCATTAAGCAGGCTGCTGAATTCTTTAAGCGCGTTTTCTTCTCTTTCCAGCTCTGATTTTTGCGCGTCTAGCTGTTCCTTTAACGCCTGCGAGGCTTGATCGTCTCCCAGCATGGCCTGTTTTATTGTGTTTTCCGATTCTAGTGCGTTGGCGCGTTCTCTTTCCAAACGCTGGCTGTCTTTAATAACATTTTCCGCTCTTTCATTAAAGAGCAGGCATTCTCCGCTTTCCTTTTCAATGGCGGCGGTGAGGCTTAAAATGGAGGCCCTGGCCTGCTCCAGCTCGGTTTCTATTTGAGCAAGCTGATTTTCATTAATGGTAAGCTCGCCGTTTAGCTCTTGCGCCAGACGTGTTTTTTCTTCCTGTTCTCCGGCTATGGACTGCATGCCCGCGCGTATTTCCTCTTTTTTGCGCGCGGATATGCCGTGCTGGTATAAATAAAAATTAACTTCCAGCTCCCTGAGCTTTTCGCGCAGAAGAAGATATTGCTGGGCTTTATCCGACTGTTCCTTCAAAGGCCCGAGCCGGCCGTCCAATTCCCCAAGGATATCTCCCAGACGCGTCAGGTTGTCGCAGGTGCGTTCAAGGCGGCGCTCCGCTTCCAGCTTTTTGGTTTTATATTTCATAATGCCCGCGGCTTCTTCAAAAACAGCGCGCCGTTCTTCTGTTTTGTTGGAGAGAATGTTGTCAATTTTGCCCTGGCCTATAATTGAATAGCCTTCTTTGCCTATGCCGGTATCCAAAAATAATTCTATTACGTCTTTAAGCCGGCAGGCGTTTTTGTTTATGTAATATTCGCTTTCGCCGCTGCGGTAAAGCCGGCGGGTTATGGCGACCTCGGAGTAATCTATGGGAAGCTCTCTGTCGGCATTGTCAAATAGCAGCGTTACTTCGCAGAAAGAAAGCTTTTTGCGGGCCTGAGTGCCCCCGAAAATTATATCCTCCATGCGGCCCCCCCGAAGCTGCTTGGCGCTTTGCTCGCCCAGCACCCAGCGAACGGCGTCTCCGACGTTGCTTTTTCCGCTTCCGTTCGGGCCCACTATGGCCGTTATGCCTTTGGTAAAACGCAGCTCGGCTTTATCGGCAAAGGATTTGAAGCCGTATATATCCAGGCTTTTTAAAAACAAGCTTATCTGCCTCCAGAGCGCCGCGGTTACGGGCGCGTTGATTATATTGTCCAATTCATAAACTAATTAATTATATCATATTTAAGATGTTTTGTACAGCTTTGACGAATGCAATGAACGGGATTCTGCATCTATATAAGAAATGTTGAATTTTACAAGTTCCAATATTATTTTTCTGCTAAAACATATTAATATTGTGCATTGAATTTAGCATTCTTTTCATTTATAATTAAATTATTATTATTAAAGGAGGTTTATCAATGAAGAAGGGCATTAAGCTTCTTATTTGCGCGCTGTGCCTTGTTTTCTGTTTGGGCATGCTTGCGGGATGCAATGGAAACGGGGACGACGCTACGGCGACGCCTGCTCCTACCGGCGGCGCTACGTCAAATCCCACTGGTACCAATCAAGCGCAGAATCCGTATCTCAGGCCCAGGGATGAGAGCCTGCAAAATGCTATAAAGGAAGGCGAGACTTATCGTTTCTTCGTTTATACCACTAATGACGCCAACAATCCGTTTGAATCTATGGATGATGAGAACAGAGAGTACAGCATGAACCGTAAAAACGCTTATGAGCAGCATTACGGCATTACTATCGAATATGTGGTGACGACGGGCAGCTGGTATGTGGATTTTGCCGCTGCGGCGTTTGCGGGAACTCCCACGACTGATCTTTATCACGCGGGCGGCCCCTTTAGCATGTATACAAATTACAATTATCAGGGCAATCCGGGCAGCGTGCTTGAGCCTCTGAGCCAGTATTCGCAGTATGCTAATTTTACCGACGGCGAATGGTTTGACCAGGAAAGCCAGCAGGTGACTACATACGGCGGACAGCTTTATTTCTGCGTTCCTAACGGCGTAGGCATAGATTCAGTTTCTTCCAATCTGGTTGTTATATTCAATAAGCAGATTTTAGAAGCGGCCGGATATGAAGATACTGAAATATATGATATGTGGCGCAATAAGGAATGGAACTGGGATAAATTAAGAGAGATTGCCCAGAATACCACCGATTTGGATAATGAGATTTACGGCATAACCACTGGTGAAAACAACGCGCTTATGTGGGGCCTGCTGCCCAGCAATAACGCGGCCATTCTTTCGCAGACTGAGGATGCGGAATCGGGCCAGTCCTACTGGGCTTTCTCCGGAAATACCGATAACGCTCTGGAAGCCTGGGATTTCTTCATTCAGATGGGCAAAGATAACACGGTGCTTTTATCCAACGCGACTGAAGTAACCGCTTTTAGGTCGGGCAGCCTGGCTATGATGGTTACATATGTGAACCGCGCCGATACTCTGACCAACTATCGTCAGTATCCGGAATTTGGTATAGTGCCTGTTCCCATGGGCCCCAAGGCGGACGATTATGTATCCACAAACAACTGGTTTACACCTTTGTGCGTATTTAAGAATACAGCTAATCCTGCCGGTTCGGTTCAGCTGCTTTCGGAATATGTAGCTCCCAGATATGCAAAGAGCAGTGAAGAAGCTTCAGCTATGTTTGAGGCGAGCGCGGTGAGCATGGTCTGCGACGACGAATCCATAGAAGTGCTTCGTACTATACCTGATATTTCCATTACCGAGCCGTATATAATTTACTGGAGCACTCCGAGCTTCAGCGATGGAAATGCTGATATGGCGCTTTGCAATCTGTATACCGACCATAACGCTAACTTCATCAGCGGAGCTGAAACTCCCGCGGTATTGTTTGAATCAATTGAGGGCGCGCTGAATAACGCGCTTAAGGATGCTCAGATAATATTTTCAAATTGATCGCTGAGTTTAGTCCGTTATTGATTTAATTCATGATTTGAAGATACCGTACGCATTTTATTTGCGTACGGTATTTTTTATTGCTGTATATTTTTTGGGGAGTACCGGATAGCCTTTCGGGAGAGCGCCGCGCGGCGGGTGGGCAATATAAACGGGCGCGGAGAAAGAATTAAGGGAGAAGGATAAATAAAAGGGGAGGAGAAAAGCAGGGAGAAAAAAGAAAGCTGGGGCGCGCCCTCATTAATGGCTCCGCAGCCTGGAGAAAGATAAAAAAGGGGAGAAGGGAAAAGAGAGAGGAGGAAGGAAAGAGCAGGGGGATAAGAGCGGAGCCGGGCGGGCAGGGCCGCGCAGCGATAAAAGGAAGGATAAAGGCAGGTTTCTAGCAGCTTAAGCATTCAAGCGGGGACGCCCCGCCCTTTAAAGGAGGGCGCCGTAAAGAACGTATTAAGGGTCTAGAAAATAATATAAGCCCCGAAGCAAAGATGATAACCATAGAATCCATCAACGGCGCCCGGGCCCCTGGCCGGCCGCACGCTGCGCGGCCGGCCAGGGGCCATAAATATAACCCCGCCCGCTTTGCGCGTTCTAGGAGCGTTATTTAATTAATCCATATCAATATACAATAAAATCTCTGGAATTTATATACCGTTAACTTAAAAAACTTTTGATTTATTTCATGCAATTTTCAATGCAAAATATATATCTTTGAGCGATATTCTCAATAAAAACAATAATATTGTTGAATTCAGGCGCTGAAATCATCCCCGATATGGATTTCCGCCAATTCTGTACATCCACTATTAGGATAAATCTATAAAAATTTTGTTTATATTTCAAAAAAATCTTGAATTCTTTTTTGATTTTCATATTGCAATTTAAAAATCAATATAGTATAATAAGCATACATATCAAAATGGACTTTTGTTCAAATAAATTAAGGAGGTAAAGCTTAATGAAAAAAAGTATCAAGGTACTGATATGTGCGCTGTGTCTCGTTTTCTGCTTGGGCATTCTGGCGAGCTGCGGCCCGACTGGTTCGACGGAGACGGCTACTCCTGCTCCTACCGGCAATGCAACTTCTGCTGCAACTTCAACGTCTGAAGCAGGAGATCCTTATCTCAGACCAAGAGATGAGAGCCTGAAAAACGCTGTTAAAGAGGGAGAAACGTATAGATATTTTATTTATACAACCAACGATCCCAATAATCCGTTTGAGGCGGACAGCGATGAAAACAGAGAATTTAATCTTAATAGAAAGAGCCATTACGAGGCGGCTTACGGTATTACTATTGAATATGTGGTGACCGTAGCAGACTGGGCTAACAGTTTTGCAGCCGCTGCGTATGCCGGCACTCCCACGACCGATATATTCCATGCCGGCGGTCCTTTCACTATGTATACTCAGTATAACTACCAGAGCAATCCCGGCGCTATACTCGAGCCTTTGAGCCAGTATAAGGAATATGCTGATTTTGAAGATTCCGAATGGTTTGATACGGAAAGCCAGAAATCCGCTACGTTCGGCGGCAACCTCTATTTTGCCGTTCCCAATCAGGTGGGTATTGCTTCTGTTTCCCTGAATCAGGTTGTTATGTTTAATAAAGCCATCCTTGAGGGCGCCGGCTATGAAGCTGATGAAATATACGATATGTGGCGCAATAAGGAATGGACTTGGGAGAAATTCAGAGAGGTCGCTCAGAATACTACCGACCTTGACAATGAAATTTACGGCGTTACCGTTGGCCAGAACAACTCCCTTATGTGGGGCCTGCTGCCCAGCAATAACGCGGCCATTCTTTCTCAGATTGAGGATTCGGAAAGCGGACAGTCCTACTGGGCTTTCTCGGGCGACAGCAATAACGCTCTGGAAGCTTGGGATTTCTTCATCCAGCTGGGCAAAGATAATTCCCTCCTGCTTAACCATAACGCTGAAGAAGCAACCACTTTCCGCGCGGGCAGCATTGCTATGATGGTTACATGTGTAAACCGTGCCGATGTATTGACCAACTATCGTCAGTATCCTGAATTCGGCATAGTGCCTGTTCCCATTGGCCCGCAGGCTGATGATTATGTTTCCTCCTGCAACTGGTTTACTCCTCTGTGCGTATTTAAGGGCACTGCCAATCCTGCCGGCGCTGTGCAGGTATTGTCCGAGTATGCAGCTCCCAGATACGCTAAGAGCAGCGAAGAGGCTCAGGCTCAGTTTGAAGCCGGCGCTATAGGCATAGTATGCGACGACGAATCTATAGAAGTGCTCAGGACTATACCTGAAATTTCTATCACAGAGCCTTACATCATCTTCTGGAACACCCCCACGTTCAGCACGGGCAGCTCGGAAATCGCTCTTTGCAATCTGTACTGGGATTACTATACCGGATTTATAGACGGTTCGCAGACTCCTTCTACTCTGTTTGAGTCTGTTTCCGGAGCGCTTAATGAAGCCCTGAAAGCTGCGCAGGTTGTGCTTTCATAAACAGAGGTTAAACGCATATGTGAGCCGACATATGCTCAGCGTCTGCATTATTTGAGAACAAATAACGGCCCGGAGAGAGCAAGAGATTTTTCTCTTCGGGCCATTTTAAAAAACATTTTAAGCTTTACTTCTTAACAACCCTTTTATAAATAATCTGTACAATACCATTAATCAATTATATGTTTTGCGGGAACGGCGCGTCCGCTTTGCTGTACACATTTTAAATACTTCAGCTATATTTTTATACTCGTATTTGCGGCTGCCGCGGTTTTCCGTAAAATTCTTAGAGAGCAGAGGAGGATTATTTAATCAAGCAGGACGGCGGGACGCATAAATGCTCAAGCATTTCAAATATAACGGCGTCCTCTGAGCGGATAAGCGTTTTCCATACGGCGCGTTCTTTCAGAATTGTATTGTCTATTCCTGCTATATGAAAATAACCGTTTCTGTGCATGGCTGGGATGTATGCGAATATTCTTATAGTAATAAGTGCATTTATAGATTCTATATCTGCATTTAAATAAAAGAGGAGGTTGTTTATGAGAAAACATTTTAGGGTACTTATCTGCGCGGTATGCCTGATTATCTGCCTGGGCATGCTCGCAGGCTGCGGGGACGGAGCTCAGAGCAGCAGTCCGACTCCTGCGCCGACAGGGGCGCAAACGGCGGGGAATACGCCTAAAACTGAAACTTATCTTATGGACCGGGATGATGAAAATCTGAAAAATGCGATCAAGGAAGGGGAAATTTATAGATATTTTGAATGGCAGATTACCGATCCTAACGATCCTTTTGCGTCATCAAGCGCCGAAGGCAAAGAATATGCTATGAATCGCCGCAACGCTGTTGAACAAAAATACGGCATTACCATTCAATATGTCGTGGCTACAGCTAACTGGGCGGGAGATTTCGCCGCCGCGGCTTATGCCGGCGCGCCCACAACCGACGTATATAATGCGGGCGGCCCTTTTACTATGTACGCTAATTATAATTATCAAGGCAATCCGGGCGCCGTGCTCGAGCCTTTAAGCCAGTATTCGGAATATGCGGATTTTAACGATTCTGAATGGTATGATACTGAAAGCCAAAAGGTGTCCACTTTCAGCGGAGATCTTTATTTTGCCATACCTAATATGATAGGCGTTGACGGAGTTTCGTTAAATCAGGTGGTTTTCTTTAATAAAGAAATATTGGCCGCCAACGGCTATGAGGACGACGAAATCTATCAAATGTATAAAGACGGGAGCTGGACTTGGGAAAAATTCAGAGAAATAGCGCTGGCCTGCACTGATTTGGATAACGACGTCTATGGAATAACTATGGGAGAAAATAACGCGCTTATGTGGGGCCTGCTGCCCAGCAATAACGCGGCTATTCTTTCTCAGATTGAGGATGCGGAATCGGGCCAAACCTATTGGGGATTTACGGGCAACAGCGATAATGCTCTGGAAGCCTGGGATTTCTTTATTCAGCTTGGCAAGGATCAATCTATTTATCTTTCTTCCTCACCGCTGGAAGCGGCGTTTTTCCGCGCGGGCAATACGGCTATGATGTCAACGTATGTCAACCGCGCCGGTATGCTTACTAACGAACGCAGCTATCCTCAATTTGGAATAGTGCCCGTTCCTAAAGGGCCTAAGGCGGATAATTACGTTTCCTCCTGCAACTGGTTTGTGCCGTTATGCGTATTTAAGGGCACGTCCAATCCTGCAGGCTCAGTGCAGTTCCTGTCTGAATATTGCGCTCCCAGATATGCCAGAAGCAGCGAGGAGGCTATGGCGTCCTTTGACGCGGACGCAATGAAGATAGTCTGCGATGAAGAGAGCATAGAGGTGCTCAGATTTATACCTGAAATATCTATAACCGAGCCTTACATTATATATTGGACTACGCCCACCTTTACTTCGGGCGCTGGGGAAATGCCTCTTGCGTATCTCTTCTGGAATTATAACGAGGCCTTTATAGACGGCTCTCAAACCCCTGCGGTGCTGTTTGAATCGGTTGAGGGCGCGCTTAACGAAACGCTTAAAAACGCGCAGATTATTCTTTCAACGGATGAATAAAATGCTTTATTTTAACACGCCTTGAAATAATGCAACTACGCGTTAATATACGCATGCGATTAAATTTACGGCCGGCATGGCCGGAGCAAGAGCGCCCGGAAGAAGCTAAGAACTTTTTCCGGGCGCTCTTATTTATTAGCAGAATAATAACGTTTGCAAAAAGTTTTTTTAAAGCAATGCAGTTATTTTTGTACTACAAATGCTTATTATCCATCATTCCAATGCAATAATTTTTTAAGGTATAATAGATAAAAGAATCAATAAGCGGAACCAGAAGCTTTTATGTGATTTAGAAACTTTTGGAGCCGCAGCAAAGTTTCGCGCGTTAAAATGCGCGCGTTTCTTTAGTTATTGATGAATTTTGCAGTCAGGAGGAGGAAATTATGAAAAAGAGGATTAAGACGTTAATCTGCGGCATTTGTTTAATTTGCTGCCTGGGCATGCTGGCCGGCTGCGGGGAAAATAACGTTTCGCCTGCCGCCACGCCGGGGCCCACTAATACGGCCGCGGGAGCTTCGCCTTCGGAACAGGCGGCAAGCCAATATCTCAGGCCAAGAGATGAAAATCTGAAAAATGCGATTAAAGAGGGAGAGACATACAGATATTTTGTATGGACTACTAATGATCCGGCCAATCCCTTTGAATTAGAGGCGGAGGGCAGCAGAGATTTTCTGATAAAAAGAAGAAGCGAATATGAAAGCAAATACGGAATTACTATTGAATATGTGCAGACCGCTTCAGACTGGGCGTTTTCCTTCGCAGCGGCGGCATATTCGGGCGCTCCAATGGCGGATATTTTTAATGCCGGCGGGCCTTTTAACGTAATATCCCATTATAATTACGAGGGAAATCCGGGAAGCATATTGGAGCCTTTGAGCCAGTATTCGGAATATGCGGATTTTAATGATTCAGAATGGTTTGATACCCAAAGCCAGAAGATTACCACTTTTAACGGTCAGCTTTATTTTGCGGTTCCCAATATAGTGGGCATTGATTCGGTAGGCTTTAATCAGGCAGTATTTTTCAATAAAGCCCTGCTTGCGGATAAGGGCTATGAGGATTCCGATATATACGAGATGTATAGAGAGGGAACATGGAACTGGGAAAAATTTAAAGAAATTGCCGTGAGATGCACTGATTTGGATAACGGCGTATACGGAATACACAGCGGCGAAGGCAATTCTTTAATGTGGGGACTTATGCCCAGCAATGACTCCTATATATTATCCTCGGCGGCCGATTCTGAAACAGGGGAGAGCTATTATCAATTCAGCGGAGATTCCGCCAACGCGCTTGAAACCTGGGATTTCTTTTTAGAATTGGGCAGGCAAAACGTGCTTACTACAGAGCTTTTAGAGGATGTTGCGTTTCGCGGCGGCAATGTGGCTATGATGTCCACATATATAAACCGCGCGGCTAAAATAACCAATTACCGTCAGTATCCTCAATTTGGAATAGTGCCCGTTCCCAAAGGGCCTAAAGCGGATGAATATGTATCTTCCTGCAACTGGTTTGTGCCGCTGTGCGTATTTAAGGGGACGGCTAACCCCGCTGGTTCGGTGCAGGTGCTTTCGGAATACTGCGCTCCTAGATATGCCAAGAGCAGCCAGGAGGCTCAGGCAGATTTTGAAACGGGCGCAATGAAAATTGTATGCGATACTCAATCGGTAGAGGTGTTAAGAAGCATTCCGGAAATCTCTATAACCGAGCCGTATATCTTATATTGGAATACGCCCACTTTTGTTGCGGACGGAACGGAGAGCGGCCTTTACAGTCTTTATAATTTGCATAATGAAGCTTTTATCCAGGGCTCGACCACTCCGGCGGTATTATTCAGTTCAGTTAAGGAAGCGCTGAATCAGGCGCTTAAGGACGTACAGATTAACGACTAGACAATACAATCAGAATACGAAACTGCGCCGTTGTTTTGCAGCCTGCCTGCATAGCGGCGCAGTTCGCCGTTTATAGACAAGGATGCCTTTTGGAGCTTGCCGCCCGGCTGATTAATCAGCCGGGCGGCATAGCTGCTTTGGATGTAACACCGGCTTTTTCCCCCGCCCACCCACCCCCTTCGCGCGCATCCGAAATGCCGTCAACATTCCCGGCGTTTAAAAAATAAGCTCGTTTCCGGACTTATGAAAGCGTCCGGAAACGAGCTGCTTTGGAGATAGAAGAAAGATTAGCTTAACGCTTGCTCTATATCCGCAATTATGTCTTCGATATTTTCAATGCCCACAGAAAAGCGGATTAAATCGGGGCTTACGCCGGCGTCTATGAGCTGCTGCTCGGTAAGCTGGCGATGCGTTGTGCTGGCGGGATGAATTACGCAGGTGCGCGCGTCGGCCACATGGGTGACAATAGCGGCAAGCTGGAGCTGATTCATAAATTTCATTGCGGCTTCCCGGCCTCCCTTGACTCCGAAGCTTACTACTCCCGAACAGCCGTTGGGCAGATATTTCTGCGCAAGCGCATAATTTTTGCTGCTCTTAAGCCCGGGATAATTTACCCAGCTTATTTTGTCGTTGCTTTCAAGGAATTCCGCAACTTTAAGCGCGTTGTAGGAATGGCGTTCCATGCGCAGCGCAAGCGTTTCAAGGCCTAAATTGAGTATAAAAGCGCTCATGGCCTGGGGCGTGCTTCCCAAATCCCGCATAAGCTGCACCCGCGCCTTAGTTATAAAAGCGGCGCTGCCGAAATCCTTGGTATATGTCACGCCGTGATAGCTCTCATCAGGCTGATTCAGGCCGGGGAAATCTCCCCGAGTCCAGTCGAAGTTTCCGCTGTCCACTATCATTCCGCCCACTACCGTTGCATGCCCGTCCATATATTTGGTGGTGGAATGTATAACTATATCCGCTCCGAATTGGAAAGGACGGCATAATATGGGCGTGGGGAAAGTGTTGTCTATAATAAGGGGGATATTATGCGCGTGCGCGGCCTGAGCAAATCTTTCAATATCCAGCACGTCTAAAGAGGGATTGGTCAGCGTTTCGCCGTAAACGAGCTTGGTACGGCTGTCAATCTGAGATTCTATTTCCTCCCGGCTGGCTTCGGGCAGAATATAGCGGCATTCAATACCCATGCGCTTGAGAGTTACAGAAAAGAGATTGACAGTGCCTCCGTATATAGCCGAACTGCATACAAAATTATCCCCGGCAGAGCATAAATTTAGTATGCTTATAAGAATGGCCGCTTGCCCGGAGGAGGTCATCATGGCCCCGATGCCGCCCTCCAGCATGGCGACTTTTTCTTCTACAAAGGCTACCGAGGGATTGCTTATCCGGCTGTACATATGGCCTTCCTTTTTCAAATCGAACAGCTCGCCCAGCGTCTGAGCAGAATCATATTTATAGGTTGTGCTCTGATATATGGGCATAACGCGGGGCTCTCCGTTTTTAGGCGAATATCCTGCCTGTATGCAAATGGTTTCGGGTTTCATAATTAATTAGTCCTCCTTTGTGATAAGTGTTCTTACGCGAAATTTTACGCCCAGCCTTTGGGCTATTTCGCGGCATTCTTCAATTTCTTTTTGAGGCATTACGTCCACAACGCTCAGAATAACATTGGGCACATATTCCTTTACTCTGCGGGCAAAATCCAGCATTTCTTCAAATCCCCTTTCACCCTCGCAGCATTGGCACAGCTCCTGGTAATGCCGGGCGCTGGAGGCGTTGAGACTGATGCTTATTGTGTCCACTAAGCCTCTAAAAAGGGGGGCGACGTCCCTTTTGGCAATCATGGAGGCGTGCCCGTTTGTGTTAATGCGTATGGGAACGCTGAATTTTTTTAAATATCTGCATATTTGGAGGAGTACGTCCAGCCTTTCAGTGGGCTCTCCGAAGCCGCAGAAAACTATTTCATCATATTTTTCCGGATTGGGTATGAGTTGGATTACCTGTTCCGCATCCGGCTCTTTTTCCAGCCAGAGCCTTTGGCCGCCCATGCCGTCCGTCTGGGAGCGCACGCAGAATACGCAGCTGTTTGTGCAGCGGTTGGTGAGATTTATATAAAGGGAATTTCCCAAAGTATATATGTAGTTGTCCAAAATAATAACTTCCTTTCCGCGGCCTGAAAAACCGCTGATATAGCTAATTCTGCTGGCCGAAAAAGAGCGTCTGCGCGTTAAGGCAAGTCTGCCTTGCGGCCTCCTGGGGGCTGATATTCCATATTTCGCCCAGCTTCTGCGCCACATAAAGCACATAATCAGGCTGGTTGCGTTTTCCTCTTAACGGTTCGGGCGCCATATACGGGCTGTCCGTTTCTATAAGCGCTTTCTCATGCGGAACAGCGGCGGCTGTTTCAACGGCCTGGCGCGCGTTTTTAAAGGTGAGCACTCCTGAAAAGGAGATATAAAGCCCCAGCTTTAAAAATTGCTCCGCCTTGCCCGGGCTGCCCGAAAAGCAATGCATAACCCCGCGCAGCCGCCCCTTGAAGGGGGAGAGTATCTCCAGCATGTCTCCGCAGGCGTCCCGTTCATGCAGGCTTACCGGCTTATTCATGCTTACGGCCAGCTCGAGCTGGGCTTTAAGGGCCTCTTTCTGCATCTCGCGGGGCGCTCCCTCGTAATGATAGTCCAGACCGATTTCTCCCAGCGCCAGGCATTTTTCATGCGTTAAAAGCGTTTCCAGCTCTTTAAGAGAGGAGGCGGTCATTTTGGGAGTGTCGTGCGGATAAAAGCCCGCTCCGAACCAGACATGCGGATATTTTTCCGCGTATTGGCACGCTATGCGGGAGCTGTCCAGATCAGTCCCCACCCAGAGTATATGCTTTATGCCCTGTTCGGGCATGGCCTGAATAATTTGATCCCGCTCTGCGTCAAATCGCCTGTCGTCCATATGGCAATGAGTATCAAAAAGCAGCCTTTCCATTTATCTTACCTTTGCTCCCGCTCCCAGAACAGATTGGGGAGAAATTATTTTTAATTCGCCCTTCTCATTTTCGCCGCATAAAATCATGCCCTCACTTAATATGCCCCTCAGCTTGACGGGCTTAAGATTGGCCACTACCACTACCTCTTTGCCTATTAATTCCTCGGGCGAATAATATTGAGCTATGCCTGAGACAATTGTGCGCTCCTGGCCGATATCCACTATGGATTTAAGCAGCTTATCCGCTCCTTTAACCTTTTCCGAATGCTTTATAACTCCTATTCTTAAATCCAGCTTGTCAAACTGCTCTATGGAGATTTCTTCCTTTTGTATTTCTTTCTGCTTTTCCTGAGCAGGCTGGGGCTCGGACGCATTCAGCGCCTCCAGCGCGGCCAATTCCTTATCCATATCAATTCGGGGGAATAAAACATTGGTATGGCTGATATGCGTTCCTGGCTTTAAAACGCCGAATTTTTGAATGCTCTCCCAGGAAGTCTGCTCCGTGCCCAGCGCTTTAAAGAGGTGCACGCTGGTCTTAACCATGACCGGACTGCTTAAAACCCCTATTATGCGCAGGCTTTCGGCCAGATTATATAGAACCGTGCCCAAGCGGGCCTTTTTAGCCTCGTCTTTGGCCAGAGCCCAGGGCATGGTCTGGTCTATATATTTGTTGCAGCGCGAGATATACTGCCAAAGGGAAGCCAGCGCGGCCGAGAACTGCAGTTCGTCCATTTTGGCGGCGTAATCGGCCGTTGTTTGAAGACACATTTTTTGAAGCTCCGAATCTATTTCCTCGGGCGCTTCAGGCGCGGGCAGCACGCCGTTGAAATATTTTTCTATCATGGCTGTCGTACGGCTTAAAAGATTGCCCAAATCGTTGGCCAAATCGCTGTTGATGCGGTGTATCAGAGCCTGGTTGGTGAAATTGCCGTCTGCTCCGAAAGTCATTTCGCGCATAAGGAAATATCTCAGCGCGTCCGAGCCGTAACGCTGGCAGAGGGCGACAGGATCCACCACGTTGCCCCGGCTTTTGCTCATCTTTTCTCCGCCGAATACCAGCCAGCCGTGCCCGAACACCTGCTTGGGCAGGGGAAGTTCAAGGGCCATGAGGATTGCCGGCCAGATGATCGTATGGAAACGCACAATCTCCTTGCCCACAAGATGAAGCTGGGCGGGCCAGTATTTTTCAAACAGGGAATCGTCCTCCGAAAGATAGCCCAGGGCGGTTATATAGTTGCTAAGCGCGTCCAGCCAGACGTAAACGGTATGGTTTTGGTCAAACGGCACGGGTATGCCCCATTTAACGGAGGTGCGGGAGACGCATAAATCCTCCAGCCCGGGCAGCAGGAAATTATTAAGCATTTCATTGCGCCGGGAGGCCGGCTGTATAAAATCGGGATGCTCCTCTATATATTTTATAAGCCTGTCCTGATAGGCGCTCAGACGGAAGAAATAGCTTTCCTCCTTCATCTTTTGCACAGGGCGTCCGCAGTCGGGGCAAAGCCCGTCCTGGAGCTGAGTTTCAGTCCAGAAGGATTCGCAGGGCGTGCAGTACCAGCCCTCGTATTCGCTTTTATATATATCTCCCTTGTCATAGAGCTTTTTAAAGATTTTCTGGACGCATTTTACATGCTCCTCGTCGGTAGTGCGGATGTATTTGTCGTATTTGACGTCCATCAGCTCCCAGAGGGCTTTTATATTTTTAACTATGCCGTCCACATATTCCTTGGGGGAGACATTGGCTTCGGCGGCCTTTTTGGCAATTTTCTGGCCGTGCTCGTCCGAGCCCGTCAGGAAAAATACGTCGCAGCCTCTTAATTTTTTATATCTTGCCATAGTGTCGGCGGCTACTGAGCAGTAGCTGTGTCCGATATGCAGATTATCGCTGGGATAATATATTGGGGTAGTGATATAATAGGTTTCCTTTTTCATTTCCGTTCCTTTCCGCCCTATGGGGGCGATTAAATAAAAAGCGGTTTTCTCGCCAGGGGCGAGAAAACCGCGGTACCACCCTGATTCCCGGCAGGTTCTTTTATATTTTAAGAACGGCCGGCTTATTGAGCCCGTAACGGGGGCAAGGCGATTAAGCTCCGCAATCCATATTTTACGCTTTCCCTGCCGCCGGCTTTCACCTTTTCCCGGCTCTCTTTCAGGCCCCAGTCCAGCGCTACTCAATTGCATCAACGCTTTTAAATATTAATGATATTTTCTTTTAATTTAATATATTTTATGCATGCAAAATACTTTTGTCAAGCGTTTTATTTTAAAACGCCCTCATTTCAGTTTTTGCCCCTTTTTATGCGGCGGTGCACAGCCCAGGCTGCGATTCCGGCAATGGCGCAGCTTAATACGGCGGTAACGGCCATGAGGGCAATGGAGGATTGTTTCGGTTCGCTTGCGGGCGAGGCGGAAGAGGAGCAAAAAGCAGTCTGGAGGCATGAAGGCGAAACGGCCGGACTGGCGCTTGATTTAAATGTGCGCGTCGGCCGCGGAGTGCGGGGCGTGCGCTCGGGCGAAGGCGAGGGCTCCAGAGTTGCTTCGGGCGTATTTTCGTCGGTAGGGGAAGCGGAGGGCTGGATTATTAAATTAAGGAAGCGGTGTTCAAATTCCAGATGATATATGTATTCCTCCAGCGTAAAGAGCTGATGAGTTTCGGGAATATTTGCCCAGTATTCGTCTTTGGGCACCCGGTAAATATAAATTCCCTGGTCGGTTTTAAGAGTGATTACGTCAAAGACGGGTATGCTGTCATAGTCGTAAACGGATATGCCGCCAGGGGGCAGCATAGATCTATTTTTGCCGTCCGCGTCCGTATATTCTGGCGTATAGTATAATGTGTAACCTCGGCCAAAAGCATCGGGGCAACTGTAGTATGTATCGCTTACCGTATATATTCCCTGTATATCGGCGCCCAGCTCTTTAACTGCGTCATAGGCTTCCGCAACATTGCTCCATAACGAAGGCTCGCCCGAAACAGGATAAGCTTCATAAAAATATATATAGCTTGGGACGGGGCTGGGCGGCTGTTCTTTGTCAGGCTTCTCCCCCGGCATCCGAGGATATGCGTCATTAAATAGAAACAGGGCCACGCATTCGCCGTCCGAATATGCGGGGACTATAAAATTTCTATTGTGGTCGTTATGATAAAGGCTTTTTATAGGTATTCCATCATAATTCATGAACATATCCAGATTTATTTCTATTTTTTCATCCCGGCCCTCATAGTCATATATTTCCTTATATGCGTCAAAATATTCGGCAAGATGACCGTAGTTGGCAAAATTATTACCGCTCATGGTTCCAATCCACGCCTTTGAAAAATCCAGCTCGGCGTTGTATTTTTCCAGATAATCTATCATAGGAGTGTAATCGTCATATAACGAGCTTTCCGCGCCGTGCTTAAGCCGAATCATTTCCCGGCCGTCGGGCGGCAGAAAGAAAGAGGCTTTCCATTCCTCAGAGGCGGCCTCCTCATTTTGGGAAACGCCCGCGGCCCCTGCGGCCGGCGTCATCAAAAGCAGAAGCATAATTGAAATTAAGGCTTTTTTAATATATTTCATAAGCTTCCTCCGGAAATATAGATTTTCGCCCCATCAAGGCGGAGCATAAAGATAAAATTTATAAAAGCATTAATTATGGAAAAGAGGTTGGATTAAAGATTGCTGTGCGAGTCAAGCTGAAGAACAAAAATATACTTATATATAATGATACAGAGTCTTTTGCGAATGTCAAGGTTTTTAGGAAAATTAATTAATAAATTTTGTAAAATAAAAGGAATATTTTGATTCTTGTTTATAGGGCTGAATGAATATATAATTATGGTACATAATAAATGGAGGAATAAGAAATGTCCGTAAAAACAGGCGGGAAAAAGAAAAATGCTCGGCGGGAAAAGAAGTTATGCGGCGCTGTCAGAGGGCACATAAACGGACAAACTGAGCATTGTGCGCATAGAATAGAAGTGAGGGAGAGTCTGGCCAGAGGGTATAAAAAATGGGCCGAGGTGAATCTTGAGCTTGCGAACTATTGCCTCTGCGCTGAAAACGACCTCCCGATTTTAACAAAAGGTACGACGGAGAGTGATAAAGATTGCCAAAACGCGGAGAAATATATTACGCCGATTTGAGCCCCGTAGTGGGCTCTGAGCAAGGCGGAATACGGCCCGTATTAATCGTTCAGAACGATATTGGGAATAAATACAGCCCAACTATTATCGTCGCCGCCATAACCTCAAAGATAGACAAGGCTAAAATGCCTACTCATATAGAACTGGACGCTTACAGTCATGGACTGGCCAAGGATTCTGTCGTGCTTCTGGAGCAGATACGGACTATAGACAAGAGGCGCCTGAGGGATAAGATAGGCGGCCTTACCTTAGAGGATATGAAAACCGTGGACAACGGGCTTATGATAAGTCTCGGCTGCGCCGCGGCCGATTAAAGGATATAAACGACCGCCTTTAAAGCGTTTTTACTGGAGGCTGTCTTGTAACGGGCGTATTTTTTAAGCGCCTGACATTAGGAACATGGGGGCGGGGCGTTTGCGGCCGTGCCGGCCGCCTGGCCCGCGCGTATCGCGCGGGCCAGGGCATGGCCTTGGGCCATGCCAAACGCCCCGCCCTTTTTTGACGCCGCCCGGCCCCTTAAGGGCCGGGCGGCGTGCCGCATATAGCAGCCTGGCCGCTTAAATAACGGGCGGAAGCGGCGTTAAATGGAGGCCGGGGGGCGGCGCGTTGGGCGGGGCTTGCCCCGCCCGGGCCGAGCTCCCGCTCGGCCCGGCGGCCGTTCCGGCCGCCAACGCGCCGCCCCCGTTTGCTTTTTCCCGCCCGTTATTTAAGGGGCCAGGCTGCTATATGCGGCCGTATCAGTGTTCTTCTGCTCTGATTTTATGGTTTGCACGCAATTTTTAAGCGCATTGTGATATAATATACAAGAGACGCGCGTTAATATTTTATGAAATTCACGCGGTAAGAAAAACGCATGCGGCAAGGAAAGGCGGGAAGCAATGAAAAAGCCAAACAAAAATGTTCTGAGGGAAATAAGCGATTATACGGCCATTATACTGGGCGCTCTGCTGTCGGGCGTAGGCTTTAACTGGTTTATAATCCCCAATCATATTTCTCCCGGCGGCGTCAGCGGCGTTGCTACTATTATTCATTATCTGGTTCCCGCTATTCCCGTCGGCTTAATGATTATAGCTATTAATATACCTCTCTTTCTTATAAGCTGGAGAGAATTGGGGCGCGGCTTCGGGATAAAATCCTTGGTGGGCACTCTGGCCTTATCCCTGGCCACCGATTATATCAAAATTCCCGCGCTTGTGGATGATCCGCTCCTGGCGGGAGTGTTCGGCGGAGTAATGTACGGCGCGGGCCTGGGTATAGTCCTGCGCAATAACGGCAGCACCGGGGGAACGGATATCCTGGCAAAACTGATATTCAAACGCTTCCCCGCCCGCAGCCTGGGCACATATATCCTTATATTCGATTTTGTTATTATAGCGGCGTCGGGCATAGCCAATAAAAGCGTTCAGGTGGCCCTATATTCCCTTATAGCGGTTTTTGTCAGCACAAAAACCATAGATTTATTGCAGGACGGCGTAAGCAGCGCAAAAGCGTATTATATAATAACCCACCGGGGCGAAGAAATAAGCAGGCGAATAAATCAGGAGATGAAGCGGGGCGTTACGGTAATTGATACGGTAGGAGCTTATACGGGCGCGCATGTACAGATGCTGCTCTGTCTGATAGTGCGTTCGGAGACCGCTCAGCTCAGACGCATTGTCAAGCAGGAGGATGCTAAGGCGTTTCTGTTTATAGTGGACGCGCGAGAGGTCATAGGCAACGGCTTCGGTCCCGACGAGCGCAAGACTCTGCTCTATGATCCTAAAAATTTCGAATAAACAATCCAACCAGAACGGTTATATGCGCTTTATAATTTATATTGCGTTTTAATCCGCTCTCTTATTTTCAAATATCCCTGCGCTTTATGCCGGCGCAGTGAAAGCAAATGCCTTGTTCCCGCAAAGACGCGGCGCATTCCGCTTAGATTTTTTAAGCTTTAAAACGCTGGCGCATTAAATGCAAGTATGATATAATATATTCAATAAATATATTCTTTGGGCGGAAAATAAGCGCTCTCCCGCTCGGATGAATATATGGAATATGCTCTTAATCAATTTAATATTTTATATGGGGGCGTACTGGTTTCGACGGGGATGCCGGGGGCGGAATAAGCGAGCCGTGCTTCCGATACCACGTTAAACGGTCGGGCGTAAATATAAACGCTAGAAATAACACTCAACCTGTAGCCGCTTAATTGCGGCTTCCGCCGGCCCGTGCCGCCTGCAGGCGCGGCCACCGGCGTCATAATTGCAGGGAACGCCGTTTGCCCAAAGCTTTGAGGGCAAGGTGTAAATATGAAGCTACCCGATCCCGGCCTTTGTCATTTGAGGCCGGGCTAGGGGAATAATAACAACTGACTGCGCTCGGAGAAAGTTTCGCAACCGCATTTTCGGACAGGGGTTCAATTCCCCTCGCCTCCACCAAATGAACATTGCACGAACACTAACTATTTTAAAGGCGGTTTTGCCATAGAAGAGTTTCTGTAATGTCAACACAGAAAAACCGAAAGTCAAGGTTAAGCCTCAACTCTCGGTTTTTGTTGTTTTTTATTATCGGTTTGTAAGGCTTTACTTTTTTCTTGTTGTTCGGCATAGTAGTTCTTCATTTCACGCACAAGAAATCTGGCAAACGATTCTATGATTGATTGCGGTAATTCAATATTATATTTATCGCGGTTTTCTTCTGACATTTGCTGCATATGGCTTTGTAGGTCAGTAATGTATGTCAATACCGTCTTCTTTCTTTGTGATTTTTGTTCTTATTAAAATCCTTCGGAAATTCGGAATAAAACTTCTTAACATCGTGGCGATGGTATTCCTATATGCCTGCATATTTCATTTTTGCATTTCGGACATTTGTTTATTTTTCCGTAAGTTTATCCATAGACATTCCCGCCTCCTTTGGAATTTGCCGTTTTACATTGGCATAGAGAATATGAAATATAGTGTTTCGTTTTGCAAATCATTTGAATTCCGAAGAAAGTATCATATGAAATTGTTCTCGATAAAGTTGGTCAGTATTATGGGATATACGCCTCAACGCATACCTGCCGCTTGACAGACGCCTTGACGGGCTGCGCCTACGCCGCACATTAGCTATTTTGATAGTCTGCTGCTGAACTTGGCAGGGTGACGGGGTTTTGGTTTTCTATTAAACCCCATAAATTTTCCTTGTATGATTGCATAGGATAGCAGTGTTTGGAGACAGGAACAATTCTCAATTTCCCGTGCTATTGCCGCAACGGACGACTGTCAGCAAACGGCGCAATATACATACCTGCTCTTCATCCATATGCTCTTCCTTTCGCCTGCGGAGATCGCTCCAGCCATACTGTGACAACGCCTTTTCTGCTCATTAAAAATACACTTCCCTTTAAAACATCTCAATTCCTTCTGTCTGTATTGCTGAAATTCTTCTTTGTTTTATCAAAGATTACGCCTGTAATATGTAATAGGGGATTAAGAAAGCAATTAATATATTTTATTGTTAATAAAATATAATATGTTATATTTTTTATTGTATTTCTAGACTTTATATGATATAATAAACGTGTATTTATCAAAAAGAGGTGTAATGATGGCTGTTAGTTATAAAAAGCTCTGGAAGCTATTGATTGATAAAGATATGAAAAAGAAAGATTTGCGTGAAAAAGCGAATTTAAGTCCTTCTCTTATTGCCAAATTAGGCAAAAATGAGAATATGACAACTGATGTACTGGTACGTATTTGTACAGCGCTAAATTGCGACATATCCGATATTATGGAAATCGTTCCTGATGACAAGAATTAAGACCGTTTTATGGGACATGTTTTTGTTATGCTATAATAGCAGGATTGTAAAGGAGCACCTGAAATGAGTTTAAGTTCACATATAAATGAAAAAGCGAATTTGATTTGGGCAATTGCCGATAAGCTGACCGGCGTATATAAGCCGCACGAATACGGTGAAGTGATTCTTCCGTTGACTGTTATACGCCGTTTCGACTGCATTTTGGCGGATACAAAAGAAGCGGTACTGAAAAAGTATGAAGAAGTAAAAGAATTGCCGATGCGAGATATTTTGCTGCGCAAGGCATCCGGTTATCAGTTTTACAATACCAGTAGATTTACATTTGAAAAACTGCTTGATGATCCGGATAACATCGAAGCAAACTTTCGTGACTATCTCAACGGCTTTTCCCCCAATGTGACCGAGATCATCGAAAAATTTAAATTCGACGGACATATCACCACAATGGCGCAGAAAAATATTCTGTATATCGTGCTGAAAGAATTTACAACGCCACAGGCAAATCTGCATCCCGACCATATTTCTAACCTGGAAATGGGATACATATTTGAGGAAATTATCCGTCGGTTTTCCGAGGCGCACAACGAGGACGCAGGACAGCACTATACACCGCGCGAAGTGATCGAGCTGATGGTAAATATCTTGTTTTATAATGACAGTTCGCTGCTTTCGGGCGACTATGTGGCAAAAACGATCTATGACCCTGCCTGTGGAACGGGCGGTATGCTATCGGTTGCGGAAAATTATCTTCATAAGCTCAATTCTACTGCTGAGCTTCTTGCCTTCGGTCAGGAGATCAACGACCAAACCTTTGCCATATGCAAAGCAGACATGCTTATTAAAGGCAATGATGCAACACAGATTAAGAGCGGCAACACTTTGTCCGACGATCAGTTTGCGGAGCAGACATTTGACTATATCTTGAGCAATCCGCCTTTCGGGCGTGAGTGGAAAAATGAAAAGAACGCCGTTGAAAAAGAAGCAAAACTCGGTTTTGCAGGCCGGTTCGGCGCGGGACTCCCCGCTGTGGGCGACGGTCAGATGCTCTTTCTTGAAACCGCCGTTGCAAAGATGAAACCGACAGGCAGTCGAGCGGCGATCATTCACAACGGTTCGCCCCTGTTTACGGGCGACGCGGGCAGCGGACCGTCTGAAATCCGCCGCTATCTTCTTGAAAATGACCTGCTCGAAGCGATTATTGCCCTGCCCAATGATATCTTCTATAACACAGGAATCGCGACCTACATTTGGGTGCTTTCCAATAAGAAAGCCGGGAACCGCAAAGGAAAGGTACAGCTTATCAACGCAAACGGACTTTTTGAAAAGCGCAGAAAAGCGCTCGGTAACAAGCGCAACGATATTTCGGAAGAACAGATTGCAGAGATAACCCGTGTGTACGGTGATTTTACCGAAAATGAAATCAGCAAGATTTTCTCAAATGAGGAATTCGGCTACTCTAAGATTACGGTGGAGCGGCCGCTGAAAGACGAAAACGGCGAGCCTGTTTTGAAGAAAGGCAAGCCGCAGCCCGATACCGCTTTGCGTGATACCGAAAATGTGCCGCTGACAGAAAATATACAGGCATATTTTGAGCGTGAGGTGCTGCCCTTTGCCCCCGATGCGTGGATAGACGAAAATAAAACAAAGGTCGGATATGAGATACCGTTCACACGCTATTTTTACAAGTATGAAGCTCCCCGCCCGTCGGCGGAGATTATGGCGGAGATATTGGAGCTGGAAAAGGAACTCGACGGAAGTTTAGAGGAGATATTTTCGTGAGAAAAATGAAAGACAGTGGAATTGAATGGATTGGTCAGATTCCGGAAGATTGGGATATTTGGCCTACCAAAAGATTCTTTAGACACACAAAAACGTTTGCTGGAGAGCAGGTCGATTCTTATGAAAGACTTGCACTTACTATGAACGGTGTTATAAAGCGTAGCAAAGACGATTCCGAGGGATTGCAGCCTGAAAAATTTGATACTTATCAGGTTTTATGTGAAAACGAATTGGTATTTAAACTAATTGACCTCGCGAATGTGAAAACAAGCCGTGTTGGCTTATCTCCATATACAGGCATTGTGTCACCCGCATATATTATTTTGAAAAACAACAATAGGGATAATAGATTTTACTACTATTATTTTATGTCAATGTACTATAATAAGATTTTTAATAATCTGGGTGATAATGGCGTAAGAAGTTCATTAAACGCACAGGATTTGTTAAACATACCAATGGTTGGTATATCCCACTCTTTGCAAATCCGGATTGCCGATTTTCTCGACGACAAATGCGGCAAAATTGACCGATATATAGAAAAACAGCAGCAGATTATCGACAAGCTGAAAGCGTATAAACAGGCGGTAATCACCGAAGCGGTCACAAAAGGGCTTGACCCCGATGTGCCGATGAAAGACAGCGG
>QALW01000007.1 GCA_003150515.1 Selenomonadales bacterium
GGAGACTCTGATACAATATTTCCGGTGGCAAAGGCAAAGGGGAACCACCTGTACACATGCCGAACACAGAAGTTAAGCCCTTTAGCGCTGATGGTACTTGGCTGGAGACGGCCCGGGAGACGATGTCGCTGCCGGTTTCTATTTGAGAGAGCTTGGACTATATTGTTCAGGTTCTTTCTTTTTTAGCTTTATATTGATAATGCAGCCGGGGCACGCCCCGCGGAGGGAATCAAGTTTGATAAGCTGTAAATCAAAATATGCTGAGAAATGTGAGCGGGGTGCAAAAAAGAGAAGCCGAAGCTTCTCTTTTTAATTTTATATTATTTATAAGGCGTTAATTATATTTTCTGCGCTTGCGGATTAATACTGATGAAGCGGCCGTCAAGCCTGCGGCTCCCGCCATTGACAGCAGCAATACAGAGGAATCTCCGCCCTGATAATAGTCGTCCAGGGGAGCGCTTACCAGCCTGGAGGAGGAGTAAAAATTCCCCGACGCGGTTTTAGTGCATATGCTTATATAATATACGCTGGCGTCTTCGGGAACAGTTACTTCTACTTTGCCATTTGAATATGTGCCTGAAACAGACAGCCATTTCTGTTCAAGCTGGTTTTGAGCGTTATAGCTCAGAGGCTCGGTAGTGTAATAAAGGGTTATGCTGACGTCCTTTGCATCCTTTGGCACGTCAAGCGCTAGATTTAAATTATGTCCCATACCGGCAGTGGGCTGCTCTGTAAAATAGGCAAGAGGCTCGCCACCTTTAACTATGCTGTCGGCAAAACGATAAATTTCCGCTGGCGTCCAGCCTTCTATATGACCATGCAGCATGCCGTGCTTTATGCATATCTGGGCGTTTTCAAGATTATCAAAGCTTAGGCTGCTGGTGTTTACGCTGGCAGAAAAATCGGCGTCGCTGTTGAGAATGAGCACGGGCATTTTGACATTGTCAAAACGCAGGGAGCCTTCCCAAAGCTTATATGTGGCTTCGTCATAGCGTTCGCTTCTGTCCGAGAGCGCTTCGTGCATATAGCCAAAGAGATAGACGGGAACGGCAAATGCAAAGCGGGTGTCATATCCTATTAAGTTGGCCAGCACTACTCCGCCTCCAGAAATGCCGGTAACCCCTATTTTATCGCTGTCCACTAACGGGTCGCTGCGCAGAATATTATGCGCCAGGATGCTCTTGGCCACGGCATGATAAAGCCATTGGCGTTCAAGAGGAAGATTGCCCGTTCCATATCCTTCTGTGATTCCTCCCTGGGCGTCCTGAGTCCAGCCGCCGTTTCCGTCGGGCATAAGCGCGCCGTGCTGAATGGCTATGGCCGCATAGCCGCGGTCGTTCCAGAGCTTTATCCATTCAGCAAAGGGATATCCGCCCGAACCATGAAGCAGCAGGACTGCCGGGACGGGATTTTCAGCGCTGGCTCCTTCGGGATAGCCTATATAGGCAAAAGCTCTCGTGGCTTTGCCGTTAAAGTTCACGCTGTCATAATAGAAGCATTTGATTCCCTCATATCCGGCGGGATCATATTGGGGAGTATAGGTTATGGCGGGAGTATAATTCAGGCATTGATCGAACATATATTTCGCCTGTTTTACTACGTCGTCTATATTATCAGGCATTTCGGGAATTTCGCTTTCATCTCCTGTAACTCCGCCGTCATTGGGCAGATCAATTATAAGCTGGGGAGAATTTGTGAGATAGAATGAATCATAGCGGTAGGTGTCTCCCATAACGGCGCCCGTACAGCGCATATCCAAACCTATGGTCGTAACGTCAAACTGCACTTTGGACATATCCAGCTTGAACGCCACATAGCCTTTAAAGCCTGCGGGCACGGCAAAGGAGGAATTTTGCACTCCTGAGCCGGATTTATCTCCGCCCACTACTTCCACGCTTTGGCCGGAGAGAGTGTAAAGGGAGACTGTATCGGCCGTTAAATACACTCGGGAAGAACCGCTGCGCAGGGTAACGGTCAAATTGGTCTCTATACCCGGAATGCCCGCGTAATAAAACATAAAATATTGATAGTTAGAAGCGTTGGCGGCAAAACGCTTTGTAAGCTCTGTGGACTGCCCTGCGAGCAGCGTTTCGCACCATTGAGAATTTTTAATCATTTCAGAGCCTATTCCGTTGCCTGAATGTCCGCTTTTTAAAATTTCATATACGGGCACCGCGGGCACGCCGAAGCCGGTCAAATCGGGGGCGGTATATCCTGCCGGAGTAGAACCGTCCGCCTCAAAGCCTTCAAAATCCTCGAGCAGCAGGTATTGCTCATTGCCGCCGTCATCATCCTGTTCTTGATATAAGTTCATTACAGCCTCCGGGGAATTAGTTAAATAAAATGAATCAAATCCGTAAGTATCATTTTTAAGAGCTCCGTTTGTGCGCACGTCCAGCACTATATTGCTTACATCAAAGCTGACTTTAGACATATCCAGCGTATAGACTACATAGCCGCTGAAAGCCGCCGGAATGGTTATGGAAGTGTTTTCTCCGCCTCCTGAGGCGTTTCCGCCCGCGACGGTCTGGCTTTGGCCGTTTAAATTATACAGCGCCGCCTGATCAGCCTTAAAATAATATCTGCTGCTGGAATCTCTGAGGGTAACTGTGAGCTGAAGGGGAATGGTGGATATGCCGCTTATGTAGAACATAAAATAGTTATAATCGGCGGCGTTGTCGTTGAATTTCCCGGGCAGCGTGGCGCCTGAGCTATGCAGAACTTCGCACCATTGTCCGTTCTGAGGCATGACTGAAAAAATTCCGTTGCCCGAATGGCCGCTGGCGTTATTCTGGAAATCAGGCAGAGCCAGATTGAAGCTTGAAAGATCTCCGCCCCAGTATCCGTCAATGCCCGCTTCAAAATCCTCAAGCAGCAGATAATCCTCTGTCTGAGCTGACGCCGGAACGTTTAAAGACGCCGGAAGCATACATACGGTCAGTATGAATGCAAGCAATAGAGTGACTATTCGTTTCATTAAACATAACCTCCTTAAAATTGCGTATTGCTCTTTATAATAAAATATTGTATATTATTTTAAAAGGAGCGAAATATCAAAATATTGTATAGCGTGATATAAATAATGAATAGGCAATGCGATCAGAGCGGGATTGATTTTTGCGGAGAATATTAATGGCCGGAAGGCGCGCGGCTGAGGATATATTGGGGATATTTAAATGATGGCGGTTTCATTTGAGAGGAAGAACGTTCCCCAGCCGGCAATTATCCTTCGGACTGCATTATCAGGGAGAGGGGAATATTATGAACACGGCGTATTTGGAGAATTTTATAGCCATAGCGGAGGAGAAAAATATATCGGCCGCGGCCCGGCGCATGCATATTGCGCAGAGCGCTTTGAGCACTCAGCTTAAAACGCTGGAGGAGGAAATGGGCTGCGTATTGTTAAAGCGCAATCCGCACGGAGTGAGTTTATCTTATGAAGGGGAGCTTTTTTATGAATACGCCCGCCGCGTGCTGGCTATGGAAAGGGAGCTGCGGGAAAGGCTGGACGACTGCGCGGAGGGAGCAACGGGAGTGCTCAGGCTGGGAGTAAGCTCGGCCTGCCTGTCCTGGGTGCTGGACGGCCCGCTGCACCGCTTCGGCCGCAGATTCCCCAAGGTTAAATATGAAATATATGAGAAATCGGGGCCGGAAGTGCTTACTGCTCTGCGGGACAGAAGGGTGGATGTTGGAGTTATTAAGGCGCTGGCCGCGCCTATGGAGGATATGAGAATCCATTATAAGAATTCCGAGCCTATGGCCGTGCTTTTTGAGCACAGGGCGGAATATTTTAAGCAGAATAGAATTTCTTTTGCTCAGCTTAACGGGATTCCGCTTTGCCTGACGCGAAAGACGAGGGAGGCGATTTCCCATGCCTGCGCTGCCAGCGGCTTTGAGCCCAATATCAACGTGCTCTGCGAGCAGTTTGAAACGGCGGCGAATATGGCTCTGCGGGGCAGGGGGGCGGCCATTGTGCCTTTGGCTATGGCGGAAAGATATGCCTTGGGCACTTATTACGAGGATAAGCGTTCATATTTCAATGCGTCCAGGGCCAGAGTTTATAAATTGAACGGAGAAAGGGTTGAGCCCCGGGTGGTGGACGCAACCAATAACGCGGACGAATGCTCGGTAGTGTTGGAAAAGGGCTTTGACGGTTATATCCTATATCCGCTGGACGTAAGCGCTACGGTTCCCTTAAGAAATCCGCAGGATAACAGAACGGGCATTAAGGACCTGGAAAATATCAATAGGATTGTGTTTGATTTCCGCTATCATGGAGTGAAAAAGGGGGAGCAGTACGCCATAGGCGGGATTTATATGGTGAACGATATCTCTGATCTGCCCGACGGCGGATTTGTCTTGGATGATTTCAGCGACGTATACCGTTTGGCGAATGATTACAGAGTGGCCGATTTATCTCATTATAAGCAGAGTATTTCCCTTATCTCAGCCCGGCCGCTTAACGGGCTGAATAACGCGCTGATAATAACCATACCCAATGAAAATCAATATGTGGACGCCGTTCATTGCTGTACTGACTGGCTTAATACGCGGTTTCTGCCCAATATACATAATTACAGATATTTTGCCGTGCGCATAATTAATCTGGATATGCAAGAGCTATGCCTTTCCATTATGCTGCTGGAGCTGCCCAGGCTGAATATAGCCCGATTAGATGAAAAGGTGCTGGATACCGCGGTAACGGTAGTATCCTATTCAGCATTTCCGCTTTCTGCGCCTGGCGCGGAATTTGTTAAGGAATTCAATAAGGGAAGTTAAGGCCGGAAGAAATAAAGGATAAACATATTGATTAGAAAGCACAATCAGAGTACAATGCGTTTTTGCCCAGAACGCCCGCCGCGTCCGCTTTACAGCGCAGTCCTAAAAATACCGTGGCATTTAAGGACGATAAAGCAGCGAAACGGGAAATCGTTCTCTCTGCGGCGCGTTGTACTCTGATTGTATTGTCCGTATATATCAATTTTCAAGAAGTTAATATAACTGAAAAACAAGAATAACCGGCTGTTGATGGTAAATTAGCGGGTTGAATATAAAGTTTCTATTTGCAATTTAACGGAATTTATATTAAAATAGATTAGACAATGCTTTCAGGGCGAATGATATAATCATATTGCCTGAGCATTTTTCAGCTTCGCGGACGAGCATTGCGGAGCAAAAATCAGAAAGGAGTATGGTGAAAGAATTTATGAAAAGACGGGGTAAAATTTTATGTCTTATTTTATCCGCCGCGCTGCTTTTGGGAATGCTTCCGGCGCTTCCTGCCTTAGCGGAGGAAAACCAAGCGGTTCTTGACGTCAGTCAGGGAAGAATAAACGTATACGCGGACGGATATGTCATAGGGAACGGGGCAAAGGTTGATTATACGGGGAATTATATTCTGACGGGCAGCGGCAACAGAGAGGTATATTTCCGGTCTTCGGCTGAAGGGGGCGCGGATTCGTATAATGTTACCGTCCGCAATCTGAATATGAATTCAGCCACTTCATGCAGCGCGCTTAATATCAGCAGCGGAGTAACTCTTAATCTCACCATTGAAGGAGATAATTCAATTACTGCGGATAATCATCCTGGCATACAGCTATATGACGGGGGCAACGGCGTTGTTAATATAACGCTGACTGATGACAGTCGGCTGATATTGGACAGCAATAAAAGCGCCGTCCGTTCGGCCAATATAAATATAACGCTCAATGTTACTAATGCTTCGGGCATTTCAGGCCTATCCAATCTGGACAACCGTTCCAGGCAGCTCAAATTAGGTTCCGGTGAGCTGCATGAATGCGAATGCTCTGATTATACGCCCTCCGAAACGCTGCATACAGGAATATGCGATATCTGCGGAGAAACGCTTGAAAATGCGCATGTTTATACATATAAGCGGCAGGATGAGCAGGAGCATTTGAAATCCTGCGAAATCTGCGGCTATGAAAAGGTATTGAAGCATGAAATGGTATGGGAGCCTGAAGGGCTGGAAGGGCATTACGGCTACTGCCGGTTTTGCAATGAATATATTGATTCAGCGGAACATGTATGGGACGAAGGAACCAATATTCCGGGAACGGATATAAATGTGCCGGCAGTAAAATACGTCTGCACGCTCTGCGGCCTGGTTCGCCTGGATGAGGACGGCGCGGGCGCCATAGAATTGCTTTTGCGTGATGATTACGGGGACGGCTGGAACGGCGCGAAGCTTATTGTATATAGAGACGGCGTTTTAATCAGAGAGCTGGAAATGGATTACAGCTATGACGAGCAGACGCTGTTTTTGCCTTATTCGGAGGAGGCCGGCTATGCCTTTATATGGATAAAGGGCGAATATGATTATGAATGCGGAGTTACTATTACTCTGCCTGGCGGGGAAGAGCCCGTATATAACCGGGACGATTTTGACAGTTTAGCGTCAGGCGAAATTCTGCTGAAGCTCAATCTTGCGGATTACGCTCTGGTTGAACAGGCGCTTGACGAGGTTCCGGATAATCTGGAGGAATATACGTTTGAAAGCGCCGTGGCGCTTTATGAAACGGTTAATAGTGTAAACTGGTATATGGGCAAAAGCCAGCAGGAGGCTGTGGACGGCTACGCTGCGGCAATTAAGGCGGCTTTGGCTGCGCTGGAGCCCGGCGACGGCACGGCAAGCGGATTTATAGATATCCGCAACGGAGATTTATATATCACAAGCACAGGTTACCGCAGAGGGAGCCAGGAAGATGAAATTGCCTATACGGGCTCCTATTATCTGATAGGGGATACGTCTCAATATAAGGTGCTGATAGAGAGCGGAAGCCATGAGATTATTATAAACGGCCTGAATATATTAAGGAATGAAGAGGACGCTTCTCCTTTTGCCGTTTCATCAGGCGCGGAAGTGAAAATGAGCTTTATTGGAGATAACAGGCTTATTGCGGATTATAGCTTTGCCGGTTTAAATGTTCCCGAGGGAGCCAAGCTGAATTTAATTGAGAGCAGCACGGGCAGCCTTTATGTTTTGGGCGGAGACGACGCGGCCGGCATAGGAGGCAATGAGGATGAAAATGCGGGCGTTATTATTATAGACGGAGGAGATATTACTGCCCTGAGCGAAGGAGACGGCGCCGGAATAGGCGGAGGATACCGCGGCGGCGCCGGCGAAATTGTCATTAACGGCGGAAATATATATGCTGAATGCCTGGATAACGACGGGGCGGGCATAGGCGGCGGGGACCGCGGCCAGGGAGGCGTCATTACCATAAACGGCGGCGTGATTACGGCCCTCAGCCTGGATGACGCCGGCGCGGGCATAGGAGCCGGCTCGGACGGATATGAAGATGATTACGGATATGTGGATCGGATTGTTATTAACGGAGGCGTCATTACTGCGGGCTCGGATAGCGGAGCGGCTATAGGCGGGGGCCAGGATTACGGCCCCTGCGGCGAAATTATCATTAACGGCGGCATTATAATTATTTCTTCCAAGCATATGAATGAAACCCTCATAGGAAGCCCGGATTATTATGAGGAAAGAGAGGATAATAAGGTCGTTATTAACGGCGGCAATATAATTTCGGATAATTATCCTTTAAGCGAGGGAGTCAGCCCCGCGCCCAAGAATAAGAACGGCCAGGCTGTTTTTGTGCATGAATTCATCATAGATGAAGAAGCGGCTGATGAAATTGTTATTATCACTCTGCCCGACGGAAGCAGCCGTAAAGAGCGAGCCTATGGAGTCCGCGTGGAGACATTCTTGCCGGTGGCGTCCGAAGCACATGACGATATAAGCTTGTCATATGAATCCGCTGATTATGAGGCGGTTAAGGAGGCGCTCAAAAAAGTGCCTGAGGATACCAGCATTTATACGGAGGAGAGCGTTAAGGCGCTTGAGCAGGCTATTCAAAATATAGACTGGGATTTGGATGTCCGCGGGCAGGCGAGAGTGGACGAGATGGCGCGGGCGCTTGAGGCGGCCATAGCAAATCTGGAGAAAATAGATCATTCGGGTTCAACCGGAGATAACGGCGCGCTGCTGATTCTGATTTTGCTGTCTGCGCTGGGCGGCGCAATTGTTATTGCCGCAGCGTCAATCAAGAGGAAAAACAGCATTTAATTAGATTTTAGCAAGTTGATAAAATTAACGCCCTGCAAATATTTGCAGGGCGTTGGTTTTATATGAGTTAGAATAGCGTTCGTCAAAAGGAACCCCCGCGGCGTTTGCGGCCGTTCCGGCCGCTGGGCCGAGCCTTCGGCTCGGCCCAGGCCGGGCTGGAAGCCCGGCCAAACGCCGCGGGGGTTCCCTTTGACGCTAACACGGGGCGTTTATTATTTAACCAGCGCTTTGAAGCGTTTATAGGCTTCATCCCATTTTTCAGGGTTTTCGGGCTTATATGTAACGCTTTGGAAAGAATCGGCGATAATTCTGCGCGCAGTTTTAATGTCGGGCACGGCCTTAAGAGCTATAAGCTGGCACATTATATTGCCTATGGCAGTGGCTTCTACGGGCCCTGCAATAACAGGCCTGTCTATAGCGCTGGCGGTGAATCTATTCAGCGCGGCGTTTTGGCAGCCTCCGCCTACAACGTGCAGCACGGGCAGAGAATAATCCAGGATTTTTTCCAGGCCTTCAAGGGACATGCGGTATTTGAGGGCCAGGCTTTCAAGCACGCAGCGTATTATTTCGGCCGGATGCTCGGGCACGAATTGATTGGTGCGCCTGCAATATTCCTTTATGCGTCCGCTCATATTGTTCTGGGGCATAAAGAGGCTGTCGTCCGGATCAATAAAGCATTTAAAGCCTTCGGCGCTTTGCGCCATCTCGGCCATCTGGCCGAAGGAATAATCCATTCCCTGCTTAAGCCATTCCCGGCGCAGCTCCTGTATAATCCAGAGTCCCATGATATTTTTCAGCAGGCGGGTGGTGCCGTTATATCCGCCCTCGTTGGTGAAATTCAATTCAGCCGCGGCGGCGTCCATATAGGGAGTATTGGTTTCGCTTCCTAAAAGGGACCAGGTGCCGCTGGAAATATAGGCAAAATGCTCTTCGCTTGCAGGAACGGCCATGACTGCGCTGGCGGTATCATGCTGCGCTACTGAAATTACCGCAGGGTTGCTCTTGAGGCCCAGCTCGGAAATGATTTTTTCGGATAAAGTTCCGGCTGCCGTTCCCGCGGGAGTGAGGGGAAGCAGCATATCGGTTTTTATATTCAGCGCCCTGAGCACGTTCTCGTTCCAGGCCCTGGTTTTGGGATTGAGCATCTGAGAGGTGCTGGCTATGGTGTATTCGCAGATTTTTTTGCCCGTCAGGAAATATGTAAATAAATCCGGGGTAAATAGCAGCGTATCCGCCTGAGCAAGCAGTTCGGGCTGCTGCTCGCGCAGCGCCATAAGCTGGAAGAGAGTGTTGAACTGCATAAACTGCAATCCGGTTTGAGCGTACATTTCATTCCGGGGCATAATCTCAAACGCTTTTTCCATCATATGCTCCGTGCGGCCGTCCCGATAATGCACGGGATTGGATAGGAGGCGTCCCTGTTTGTCCAGCAGGCCGAAATCCACTCCCCAGGTGTCTATGCCTATGCTGGCAATATCGTCGTGCCCTTGTTTTTTGCTCTCCAGGAGCCCCTGTTTCAGCTCGAAGAAAAGCCTGAGCACATCCCAGTAAAGAGTTCCGTTTATTTCAACGGGATCGTTGGAAAATCTGTGCAGTTCGCTCAGGCTCAGCCTGGAGCCGTCAAATTCCCCCAGTATGGCGCGCCCGCTGGACGCCCCAAAATCAAAAGCCAATACTTTCATTAATAACTCACTCCAAAATATTTATTCTAAGGAACGGCGCCCGCCTCTGAACGGGGCTTGTTTTAATTAGGAAGCTCCGCGCATGCATTCAAGGCCGCCCTTGTATTCAAATATATTTTTATGCGCAGCAAATCGCCCATACTGCAAAATTATGCATATATGAGCATATAAAAAATTATATCTCGGGCGCTCCGGGCTGCTCGGCGGCCAGCACTTCAATAACAGCTTTGCTTATAAATCCCGCCTTTTTTTTCATATTCTCTTCCAAAGCCCTGGCTTCCTGGGCGCTGCCTGCGGGCAGCGCCAGCTCCAATACGCATTGGTCGTCGTCAAACGCCCGCATAAATACTATATAGCTGTTATCCGCAATGCAGGAGCGGTAGGTTAGAATTTCATTATCCTGCCGGAACGCCGTTCGGTTGTCTTTAATATAGGCGTCAATGCGATCCCGTACGGAGCCTTTTATCATGGGCACAAAATGGGCCAGAGACTGCCGTCCGCTTATGGAGAGTATATATCTTTCGCCTGTTTGAGAAGGATATGAAAATATAAGTTTGCGCTCAAGCAGATGCTCAAGCGCGTTGCGGTAATCAAAGTAATTAATTTCAGTGGTCTCGTCCATAATTTCAATAAGCTGATTCAGGGTAGTGCCCTGGGCCATACGCTCTAAAACGTATAGCACTGTGAGCAGCTCTTCGGTAAAATTATGCCTTTGAGGACCCCATTCGGATGTGTTTGCCATTTGCGCCAGCTCCCATTGCCCCTTAACCAGTTATTTTACGATAAAATCTTTTATATCGTCTAAAAGAGCGTCGCAGTCGTCGTTATAAATTTCCATAGTGACCGGCTTGGAAAGATCCAGGCTGAAGATGCCCAGAATGCTTTTGGCGTCCACTACATAGCGTCCCGAACGCAAATCAATGTCATAGGGATATTTATTGATAATGGATACTAGCGATTTGATGTTTTGGGCTTCCTTTAAAAGAATGGATACTGATTTCATAATAATCTCCCTTTCTCTGCCTCTTTTAACGGGCAAAATAAACGTCCGCCCCTGCCGTTTGGGCCCTGGGCGCCTGTCCGGACAACTGGAGCGGGGCTGAAAAATATTCTCCCCGGCGGCTGTCTATACATTATTATATATTAATTCTTTATAATATTCAAGTAAAAGTGTGCGCAAAAGTTATTTTTATGCAGGGGCTGAAAGGAAAACTGCGGCCTGCGCCTGCCTGCCGCAATCCGCTGTCTGAACGGCCGGAATTTTTCAGGCGGGCAGTATTCAAATATTATTAGAATAGTGCGGATTTGAGTTAATATAGTGCATTGTTTTAGCCGTTCTTATACTTTATAATTTTTAAACAATATAATCCGGGCGGGGATATAAAGCAATAAACATGCGTTCCGCGTACGGCGGTTCCGCGCCCGGGCAAGCGAATCGTACGCTAAATATATGCGAGCGAAAGGAAAGAGAAAATATGAAAAAAATCATAGGAGGTCTGCTTATGACATGCATGCTATTATGCTCCTGTTCTGCGTCTGAGACGGGAGCGCCTTCGGAAACGGCCCTGAATACCGCCGGGGCTTCCCTCAGCCCCCTGAATACCCAGCCGTCCGGCCAGGAGACGGCGGATCCCTATAACGAGCCGGCCGGAATAAATCTTTTGGTGGCCGTGGATCAATTCGGCCGCACCGTGCCCGTATCGGGCGCCCATAAGGAAAACAGGGCGGTGGGCATGATGTATTGGCTCTGGCACGGCTCCTACACCAGCAGGGTGGTGGACACCACCAAAATAATAGAGGAGAAGGGGCTGGATTACGCTCTATATAATTTGCAGGAATATAATCCCGCGGGCGTTCCTCATTATTGGGGAGAACCGCTTTACGGCTATTACCGTTCGGACGACGAATATATAATCCGCAGGCACATGATGCTGCTTATGTATGCCGGAGTGGATTTTATAGCTTTTGACGCTTCCAATACTATAACTTATCCCAACGAGGTGCGCAAAATCTGCGAAGTAATCTGCGAATTGCGCGGCGAAGGATTTAATGTGCCTCAAATTACATATTACACTCATACCGCTTCTATTCAGACCGTGCAGCAGGCGTATGACGAGATATATTCGCATGAGGAATACCGCGAGGCGTGGTACTGCATGGAGGGCAAGCCCCTTATGATAGCGCAGACCGATCCGGCCAAGGATAAGGAGCGCACAACCGGTCAGCACGCGCATCTGAGCGCTTATGATCCCCAGCCGCTGGGGGAGGAAATCATGGATTTCTTTTATTTCCGCGTTCCCGCCTGGTGCGGAGTGGATCCTGTGACGGACGACGGATGGCCGTGGGTGGATTGGAATTTTCCCAACGACCTTTACGGCAATCTTATGACCCTTTCGCCGGCTTCCCATCATTATGCCATGATGTCGTGGTCGGCCATGGGATATGATTATCCTGAAGAACAGATACCCAGGGCCGTATGGTCGGGCGGCAACGTTTCGTGGGGGCGCGGATATGCTTTCAGCGACAGGCAGAACAATACTGCAAGAGCCGCGCAGGGCTCCTTCTTCCAGGCTCAGTGGAACGTCGTCAAGCGGGCGCAGCCCGAGATAGTCTATTTGGACGGCTGGAACGAATGGTGCAGCGGTTATGCCCGAAACGCCGAATACGGCAACGTGGCCGAATCTTACGACAGCTTCAATATGGAATTTTCGCGCGATCTCGAATTGATGAAGGGCGGTTATAACGACGCGTTTCTAATTCAGACCGCCATGAACGTTAAAGAATATAAATGCGAATTGCCCGAGACGTTTATTAAAGACGTGCATAAAACAATAGATATAAACGCGGGCGCCGGGCAGTGGGAGGAGGTAAAGGCGCTTTACCGCTGCACGGGCAGCAGAAATTTCGGGCGGAACGCAAGAGGAGTGCAGCCCTCCCTGAAATATGCTGTTCCCGCCGCCGTGAACAGCATACAGGACGCCAAGGTAACCTGCGACGCCGACAATATCTATTTTATGATTCGCTGCGACGGGGATATTAAAATAGAATCGGCCGAGAGCATGAATCTTTTTATAGGCACGGGCTCTCCCGAACTCAAGGGCTGGGAGGGATATGAATATGTGCTTAACCGGGAAATCAGCGGGGGCAGGACGGCAATAGGCCGCCTGCACGAAGATTTTTCCATGGATAACGTGGGCAGCGCCGCTATTTCAATAGACGGCGGAATAATGCAGATTTCCATACCCCGCTCCCTGATAGGCATGGATAAGGGGGGAGACAGCCTGTATTTCAAGGTGGCGGACAGCGTGGAGCATCCGGAGGACATCATGGATTATTATGTGACCGGCCGCTGCATGCCCATGGGGCGTTTCAGCTATCAGTATTTGGGATAAGCTAATAAAAGGATATGTCTCAAAAATATAAAAAGAGCGGCGCAAGCCGCTCTTTTTGCCGTTTCTGTTTCTCATAAACGGATAATAACGGCATTCGCCAAAGCTCTCCTGAAGAGAGATTTTTGCTTTGAATGGCGGCGGGAGGCCGCACGGCGCGCAGTTTTAAAATTACGGATATTTTAGGGAGGAAGCAGTATGGAGCCAGGGGAAGCTTTTCTGAGGGCGCATTGCACTCTGATTGTATTGTATATGCATTAAATAATCCGCGGAGCGCTGATTGAGCCGTAAAAATCCGCCCGGACAAGGGAAAAATGAAATATTGCGAAATATCTCTTGCATTTTTCCCTTCCTGCCGTTATTATATTAATGAATTTGGAGGGATGGCTGATGTCTGACAGAACCGATTTAGCTCACAGACTGGAAAGCAGATATTCCAGAATGAGCAAAGGGCATAAGCGTATATGCGATTATATAACTCAGAATTTTGACAAAGCGGCGTTTATGACCGCTCATAAATTGGGCGAGCGCACGCAGGTGAGCGAATCCACGGTAGTGCGTTTTGCCGACAGCCTGGGCTACGACGGCTATCCTCAGCTTCAAAAGGCTATGCAGGAAGTGATCCGCAATAAGCTTACCACCGTTCAGCTTATAGAGATGTCGGGGGATATAGATAAGAGCGAGGTGCTGGCCAAGGTGCTTAAGGAGGATATGGATAATATCCGCGCCACTCTTAACGAAACGGCGCAGGAATCCTTTGAGGCTGTGGTGGAGAGCCTGCTTAATGCCAGGCGGGTTTACGTTATGGGAATGCGTTCGTCCGCTCCTCTTTCGCAGTTTCTGGGCTATTATCTGGATTTTATGCTTTCCAGCGTGCGCACGGTTAGCGCCGGCATAAGCGATATATTTGAACAGCTTATGCATATAGGCGAAGGGGATGTTTTTATTGGCATAAGCTTTCCGAGATATTCCAACCGCACTATAGAGGGCATGGCTTTCGCGCGCTCAAGGGGGGCAAAATGCATAGCTTTAACGGACAGCAAGGCTTCTCCTCTTTCCAATGAAGCGGATATAGCGCTTACGGCCAAGAGCGCCATGACTTCCTTTGTGGATTCTTTGGTTGCGCCTTTCAGCCTGGCCAACGCTCTGATTGTGGCCATAGGAATAAAAAAGAAGGACGAGATTGCGGGCAGTTTCAGGGAATTGGAAGCAATCTGGGACGCGCATAACGTCTATGCGGGCGGCAAATGATGTATGATGTAATTGTTATAGGAGGCGGGCCGGCAGGCATGCTCGCCGCGGGCACGGCCGCGGGCAGAGGCAAAAGCGCCCTGCTGATTGAAAAAAATGAAAAGCTGGGCAAGAAGCTTTATATAACGGGCAAGGGGCGCTGCAACCTAACCAATTTCTGCGACTGCGAAGAATTTATAGGGCATGTGCCCCGCAATCCCAGATTTTTATACAGCGCGCTTTACGCGTTTCCGCCTTCGGCTCTATATGAGATGCTGGAAGAGCTGGGAGTGCCTCTTAAAATTGAACGGGGACGCAGGGTGTTTCCTCAAAGCGATAAAGCCAGCGATATAATTAAGGCGCTGGCAGCCTATTTGAAAAATACGGGAGTGCATATCAGGCTTAATACGTCCATAACTGGCTTGGAAAGGGAGGACGGAGGCTTTTTAATCAAAGCGGGCGAAGAAACGTTCAGTTCGCGGAAGGTTGTTTTGGCGACCGGGGGGCTGAGCTATCCGGCCACGGGCAGCACGGGCGAAGGCATGAGCTTTGCCCAAAAGCTGGGGCATGAAATAATAAAATGCCGTCCCGCGCTGACTTCCCTTTTGGTCAGGGATGATAATTTAAGCGCGTTGGCGGGGGTTTCCCTCAAAAATGTGGAGCTGTGCGCAAGCTTTAAGGGCCGGGAGATTTTCAGGGAGCGCGGGGAAATGCTCTTTACGCATACGGGGATTTCGGGGCCGCTGGTTTTAACGCTGAGCAGCGTTTTGGACTGCCCGGAGCAGAGCGATATTTATATAGACCTTAAGCCGGCGGTAAGCCTGGAAGAATTGGACGGCCGCATTATAAAAGAATTGGCGGGAGCGTCGGGCAAATTGCTGCGCAATTCTCTTTCCGGGCTGCTTTTAAGCGCTTTAAGGGAGCCGGTTTTATGCCGGGCGGGCATAGAACGGGATGTTTTGGCTAATCAGCTTAATAAGGAGGGACGCCGTTCCCTTGCGGCGGCCATAAAGCGTTTTGAATTGAAATGCACGGGCAGAGGCGGCTTTGACGAGGCGGTTATAACCAGAGGCGGAATTAACGTCCGGCAGGTCAATCCGGCCGACATGCAGTCAAAAATAACGCCCGGATTATATTTTGCGGGCGAAATTCTGGACGTGGACGCCTTTACGGGCGGATATAATTTGCAGATAGCTTTCAGCACAGGCCGCCTGGCCGGCGAGAGCGTCTGAGGAGGCGGAATATATGCTTATATCCAGCAAGGAGACCGCGCGGGCGGCGATTATGATGAGCATGACTCAGTCCAGGGAGGAAGAACGCGCCTGCAGGGAGGAACTGCTTAAGGCGGATATACTTTCGGCGGCCGTGGACTGCGGCGGGGATTATATAAGCTCGGTGAATAAATTTATCGAGCGGGCTATAGTGGCGGCCAAGCGGGAGGGAGTTATAAAGGAGGGCCATATAGAGGAAGGCGGGGTCGCGGGCGCGGCGCACGAAGCGCTTTCCCAGATTATGAATAAGGCTTTGGGCCTGAGCGTGGGCGGCAAGATTGGCATAGCGCGCAAGGGAGACCATATAGCCGTTGCGGCCTATTTCGCCATAGGCCTGCTGCATCTTAACGATATAGCCGTGGGCCTGGGCCACCGCGCCATATAAATTATGCTTTGGAGCGCGGATGGGCTGAGCCGTGAAAAAATATATATAAATATGCAAAATTGGAGATAGGAAAAAATGGGAATATATCAGATAGCCATAGACGGCCCTTCGGGAGCGGGCAAGAGCACCGTCGCCAGAATGCTGGCCGGACGGCTGGGCATAGCCTATTTGGATACGGGCGCGATGTACAGGGCGTGCGCGCTGCATATGCTTAAGAAAAATATCAGCCTGGAGGATGAAGAGCGGGTGGCGGAAGAATTGCCCAATATAGCCATGAGCGTTCGCTTTTCAGACGGGGAGCAGAAAATGTTTCTTTCGGGCGAAGACGTCAGCGCTTTAATCCGCGAACATCATATGTCCAAGGCGGCCTCGGATATTTCCAAGCTGCCCTGCGTAAGAGAAAAAATGGTCTCTTTGCAAAGAGAGCTTGCGGGCAGGCAGAGCTGCGTGCTGGACGGCAGGGATATCTGCCTGCACGTTCTGCCCGAGGCGCGCTATAAATTTTTTCTCACGGCTTCAGCCTCCGAGAGGGCGCGGCGCAGATGCGCTGAATTGGCTCAGAGGGGAAAAAAGGTAAATTTTGAAACAGTGCTTGCCGATATTAACGATAGGGATTATAATGATATGCATAGAGCGCTTTCTCCTCTTGCGCAGGCTCCCGACGCGGTGCTGGTTGATTCCACGGCTCTGACGCTGGAGCAGGTGCTTGATTATATGCTGAGCTTTATTGAGGAACAGGCAGATGTTTTATAAGTTTATAAGGGCAATTTTCCGCTTTCTTATTTTTTTCCTTATGCCCACAAAAGTTATAGGCGGGGAAGGATTGGATAGAAAAGGCAGATATATACTTGCCTGCAATCATCAGACGGCTATGGATATACCGCTGCTTATAGCCAAATGTCCGCGCGTAATTAATTTTATGGCCAAGTCTCTCTTTTTTGAGGGACGGCCGGTATTGGGCTATTTTTTCAGGAAAATGCATGCTTTTCCAGTGCATCCTGCCAGCAGCGATTTAAAATCTCTCAAGCACGCCATAGACGTGCTGAACAAAGACGAGGTGCTGGGAATATTTCCGCAGGGGCGCAGAATCAAGCAAAGCCCCGTGGTCAACCGCGAAGAAATGTTTTCGGGCATGGCCTTTATTTCCTTAAAGGCAAAGGCGGATATAATCCCCGTGATGTTTATGCGGCCTCCCATGGTGCTGAAGCGCAACGTGCTGAAGGTGGGCGAGCCCATAAAATATGAGGATTATAAGGAGCGCCGGCTTAAGCAGGACACATTGGACGAAATAACCGACGTGCTCGCAGAAAGAATGAACGGCCTGCTGGAGGGCGAGGAGTTAAAATGAGCGTTACTTTGGCTGAAAGCGCGGGATTCTGCTTCGGAGTGCGCCGGGCGGTTCAAAAGGCTGAGCAATGCGCGCGCGGGGAGGGCTCGGTCTGCACTCTTGGGCCTATAATACATAATAAATTCGTCACCCGCCGCCTGGAGAGCATGGGCGTAAGGCAGGCGGATTGTCTGTCCGAAGCGCGGGCGGACGTGGTTATAATACGTTCTCACGGCGTGCCGCCCGAAATAGAGGCGCAGTTAAAAGAGCAGTGCTCGAGGCTGGAGGACGTAACCTGCCCGTTTGTAAAAAAAATTCAGAATATTGCGGCTCAGGCTTACGCGGACGGGAAGCAGGTTGTTATTATCGGGGAAAGAGAGCATCCCGAAGTAATAGGCATAAACGGCTATTGCGCAGGCAGCGCCGCAGTTATAGACAGTCTTGAGGACGCTGAAAAAATGGATTTTTCAGCCAAAGAGCTGTGTTTGGTGGCCCAAACTACGGCAAATAAGAAAAAGTGGCAGGAAATTGTTGAGTTTTTGCGCAAAAGCGGTTATAATATGCAGGTGCATAACACAATCTGTAGCGCAACCGAGCAGCGCCAGGCCGAGGCGGCCCGATTGGCGGCCCGGAACGACGTCATGATAGTGGTGGGCTGCCGCGAAAGTTCCAACACGCGCAAGCTTTATGAAATCTGCGGACGGCTGTGCAAAAGAACCTATGCGGTGGAAAGCGCTCAGGAGCTTTCCGCGCTGGAAATAAATGGCCCTGTGAGCATAGGGATAACAGCGGGCGCTTCCACGCCCGACTGGGTAATTAAGGAGGTTGTAAACAAGATGAGCGAGCGAGAGGACATGCTCAAGACGCAGGATTCGGATTTTCTGGAGGAAATGGATAAGACGCTGGTCAAGATACGCCCCGGTCAGGTTATTAAAGGCTATGTGGTGTATGTAAACGACAACGAGGCGGGCGTCAATATCGGCTATAAGATGGACGGCTTTATCTCCAGGGATGAATTGACCGCCGCAGGCGACGTTAGCCCCCGGGAAATTCTTAAGGAAGGGGACGAAATTGAAGTTGAGGTGCTTAAGGTCAACGACGGCAACGGCAACGTAATACTTTCCAAAAAGGCCGTGGACGAGCGCCTGTCCAAGGATAAGAAGCTGGCCGAAATCAATCAGGGCGATCCCTTTGAGGTGACGGTCAAAGAGGCCGTTAAGGGAGGAGTCTTGGCGAATGTCGAGGGCATAACGGTATTTATCCCCGGCTCTCAGCTCCGCGAACGGGGCTTTGTGAGAGATCTTTCTCAATATGTGGGCAAGACTTTTGCGGTTAAGGCTCTGGAAGTGGATGTGAAAAAGCGCAGGGTAGTTGCCAGCCGCGCGGTAGTGCTCAAGCAGGAGCGCGAGGAAAAGGAAGAAAAATTCTGGGGCAATATCCATGAAGGGGACGTTGTAAAAGGCGTAGTGCGCCGCATAACCGATTTCGGCGCGTTTGTGGACGTCGGCGGAGTGGACGGCCTGCTGCATATAAGCGATATCGCCTGGTACCGTCTGGATAAGGTTACGGACGTGCTTAAGGTGGGAGACGAAATAGAGGTTTCAGTGCTGGCTATGGACAGGGAAAAGGGCACAATCTCTTTGGGATATAAGCAGCTTCATGCTAAGCCCTGGGAATTTGCCTTTGAAAAATATCCCGTGGGCTCTGTGGTTAAGGGCAAGGTTGTGCGTCTGGCTGCTTTCGGCGCGTTTGTAAATCTGGAGCCTGGCATAGACGGCCTCGTACATATTTCTGAAATTACCGACCACTACATTAAAAAAGTAGAGGAAGCGCTGGCTGTCGGCCAGGAAGTAAACGTTATGGTCCTGGATGTTAATCCCGAAGCCAAGAAAATCAGCTTAAGCATTAAAGCCTTGGGCTCGGAGGGCCAGCCGGAGCAGGAGGACGAAGCTTTTGTTCAGGCTGAGGAAAGCGCCGGCTTCGTTCAAGAGGCGCAGGAGGAGGATAATGCTCCTTCGGCGGAGACGGAGGAGACGGACGCTCAATAAGCGGCGTTTTGCAATATGCCCTCAGGAAAGGCGGGAACGGACGCATGCGTATGCCGGACGTATATTTGGCGCCGCCTGTTTGCGGCGCCGGACGCAGAGATAATTACGTTATTTTGACCAGGCTTATTTTTCTGCGGCTTATCTGCAAACTTTCCCAAATAGGCGGAGACAGGGCTGAATGCAAGTTTTTTGACAAAATTATCCATAAATTTACGTTCCTGAATTTTGATTTTTTCTTTAAAAGAGCGGAAGATTACTTCCGCTCTTTTTATAATTTTGCTTTATAACGCCTAATCTGCGGCCGGGAGCAGTTTTATTGCTCGGGCTTTGTGATAAAATAAATTAAAACCGTGAAACAAAAAGCCGCATAATGCGCGCTTTGAGCATATAAATCATTGTAAAAAATTAAAGCTGTTAGAGGAAATTGGGGTAAAAGGATGAATAATAAATAAAATAGCTAAAATTTATTTTACAAATAATATTGCAGACAAGTGTGTAATATGCTAGAATATGCCAAGACAAGCGAAAAAAGAAAAGGAGAATGAACTATGGCTGTCAAGTTAGAAAAAATCAGAGTATTTATTGCCGATGACAACACTGAGACGAGAGAGAACCTGGCGAATGAGCTGGAAACGGAAGGAATTACGGTGGTAGGCACTGCGGCGGACGGAATCAGCGCCCTTAAGCAGATTGCCTCTCTTAAGCCGGACGTATTGCTTCTGGATATAGTAATGCCGGGCCTGGACGGGCTGGGAGTGCTTAAACGGCTGAACGAAGAGGATAGCCGGCCCGAGGTCATTATGCTGAGCGCGCTTACGCAGGAGGAATTTGTGCGCAGGGCTGTTGAACTGGGAGCTAAATATTATATGGCCAAGCCGTGCGAACCGGCCGTTGTAAGAGGACGGATAATGGATATAATAGGCCTGGAGCGCCTTGAACAGAAGGAAATCTCGGGCTTAGACATGCAGATAAGCAAAATCTTCATGACCATCGGCATACCCGCTCATATTAAAGGATATTATTTTCTGCGCGAAGCCATAAAAATGGTAACGGATAAGCCGGACACCATTAACCGCATAACAAAGGAACTTTATCCCACTATAGCCCAGAAATACCGCACGAGCGCGAGCAAGGTGGAGAGAGCTATGCGCCATGCGATAGAGGTGGCGTGGTCGCGCGGAAGGCTGGATAATTTGGATGAAATTGTGGGCTGCAAGGTCTATGATCCGCTTAATAAGCCCACTAACGGCGAATTTATAGCGCTTATAGCGGATAAGCTTAAGCTGGAAAAGGATGAAAGGCTTCGCCAGAGACTGAATCAGGCGGTTTGATTTAATAAGAGGGAAGCATTAATATATAAATATAAATTGGGGCGCTTTTGATTATATCTGTTCAGAGGTATAATCAAAGGCGCCTTTTTATTGCGCAAAGGGTTAATACGGGGCAGGGCGCAATGCTTTTTAGGCTCTGCCGGGCGAAAAAACGCGGGAGCGCATAAGGCTTTTTAGGCTCTGCAACACGGCGGTACGCGGGAGCGCATAAGGCCTTTTAGGCTCTGCAACGCGGCGAAACGCGGGAATGCCTGAGCTTTTGGGCTCTTTCGGGCGGCGGGGCGCGGAAATGCCTGGGGGGCTGGGGGCGGCGAACAAGCTTGGATAAAAGGGAGCGCTCTTCGCTCTGCGTCTGAATGGGGGATTCCTCCCGGCCTTAAAATATAAATTTCCGCTTTATTTTTTTATTCTTATTTGCTATAATAAAAAGGACGTGTTCTAAACGCCAAATAAAAGCACGGTAGTATGGTTGGTGCTTCCGGGGAAACGGAGAAAGAAATGAATATTTATAATCCGCAGATTGAATGCATGGACAGGGAGAGCATGCGCGCTCTTCAGCTTGAACGGCTTAAAAAGACCGTCAGGTATACATACGATAATGTGGAGCATTACAGGAATAAGCTTTCCAGCGCGGGCGTAAAGCCGGAGGATATCCGTTCGCTTGAGGATATCCGTTATATTCCTTTTTCAACAAAGGCGGATATGAGGGATAATTATCCCTTCGGCCTGCTGGCCAGGCCGCTTAAGGATATGGTGCGCGTGCATGCCTCCAGCGGCACGACGGGCAAGCCTACGGTGGTGGCCTACACCAAAAAGGATTTGGAGATGTGGGCCGAATGTATAGCCAGGCTGGCGGCCGCGGCTGGGGCGACGGATGAGGATATAGCTCAGATAACTTTTGGCTATACCCTTTTTACGGGCGCTTTCGGCCTGCATTACGGCCTGGAAAAGCTGGGCGCGACGGTAATCCCTATTTCCAGCGGCAATACTGAACGCCAGATTATGATTATGAAGGATTTCGGCAGCACGCTGCTTGTGGGCACGCCCTCATACGCGCTTTATCTTGCCGAAACGGCCGAACGTTTGGGCGTGGGCCGGGACGAGCTTAAGCTGAGGCTGGGCATGTTCGGAGGAGAGGGCATAACTGAAGCCATGCGCGCCGAGATTGAAAGCCGCCTGGGCATTTCGGCCACCCAGAATTACGGCCTTTCGGAAGTATTAGGGCCGGGAGTTTCGGGCGAATGCGAATATAAATGCGGCCAGCATATAAATGAGGACTGCTTCTATCCCGAGATAATCAATCCTCAGACGGGCGAGAGCCTTCCCATAGGCGAGACGGGCGAACTGGTGCTTACAACCATCAATAAAGAAGGCTTGCCCATGCTGCGCTACCGCACAAAGGACATTACATATTTAATAGAAGAAAAATGCGCCTGCGGGCGCACCACTCTGCGCCATGCCAGCATACAGGGGCGCAGCGACGATATGCTTATTATCCGGGGAGTAAACGTATTTCCCTCCCAGATAGAGGAGGTACTGCTTTCCTTTAAGGAAATCGGGCCCCATTATGAAATAATTGTGCGCAGGGACAACTATCTGGACACCATAGAAATATTGGTGGAGCCATTGGACGAAACTATGCTTGAATCCTTTGCCAGGCTGGAGGCGCTGCAAAACAGCATACGCGCCAAGCTGCGCGTAATTCTTCAGCTGGACGCCAGGGTGAGGCTGGTGGAGCCGCATACCCTTCAGCGTTTTGAAGGCAAGGGCAAGCATGTCACCGATATGCGCAAATGAGAAAAATCAGGCCGTAGCGGTACGGCGGAAAGGCTATGCAATATGAAAAAGCTTATGATTGGAAACGAGGCGGTCGCGGCGGGCGCGCTGGATGCGGGCGTAAGGCTTATATCCTCCTATCCGGGCACGCCCAGCACGGAAATAACTGAATTTGCGGCCAAAAGCAGGGAGCTGCATGTTGAATGGGCGCCCAATGAAAAGGTGGCGGCCGAAACGGCGATAGGCGCGGCCATAGGAGGCGCGCGGGCGCTTTGCGCTATGAAGCACGTCGGGCTGAACGTCGCGGCCGATCCTCTCTATACGGCGGCCTATACGGGCGTGCGCGGGGGCATGGTGGCGGTTGTGGCCGACGATCCCGGCATGCACAGCTCCCAGAACGAGCAGGACAGCCGCTGCCATGCAATAGGCGCGCATCTTCCCATGCTGGAGCCGTCCAATTCGCAGGAATGCTATGATTACACCCGCCTGGCGTTTGAAATAAGCGAGCGCTTTGACGTTCCCGTTTTATTGCGGCTGACCACCCGCATAGCTCATAGCCAAAGCCTGGTGGAAACCCGTCCGGCGGTTCGGCCGGAAATAATTAAATATGAAAAGCAGACGGATAAATATGTGATGATGCCCATGCAGGCCCGCGGCCGGCATTTGGAAGTGGAAAAGCGGGATAATGCGCTGTCTCTGCGTATAAACAGGCAGGGGCTGGATAGACAGGAGCTTTCCGGAGAGCTGGGAGTAATCTGTTCGGGCGCAGTTTACGAATATGTTAAAGAAGCGCTGCCCGAGGCCAGCGTGCTTAAAATAGGCATGGTTAATCCTCTCAGCGCAGAGGAACTCAAGGATTTTGCAGGCAGGGTTAAAAGGCTGATTGTGGCTGAGGAATTAGAGCCGGTTATAGAAAATAAGGTCAGGGCGCTGGGCATAGAATGCCAGGGCAAGGAATTATTTACTCTTCAGGGCGAATATTCGGCCAATCTTATAAGAGAGCGGGTTTTGGGGCAAAAGGCGGAATTTGAGCCGGCCGCGGCGCTGCCTCCCCGGCCGCCCGTGCTATGTCCGGGCTGTCCCCATCGTTCGGTGTTTTATGTGCTTAAGCAGATGAAGCTTACTGTCTGCGGAGATATAGGCTGCTATACGCTTGGAGCCAACGCGCCCTTAAACGCTATAGATACCTGCGTATGCATGGGCGCTTCAATAGGCGTGGCTCACGGTATGGAACGTTCGGGCGCTGTGGATTCTTCCCGCACGGTAGCTGTAATAGGAGATTCAACGTTTATTCATTCGGGCATAACCGGGCTTATAAACGTCGTATATAATGGAGGCGCTTCCACTGTTATAATCCTGGATAATTCCATAACGGGCATGACGGGGCATCAGCAGAATCCGGCCACGGGCAAGGATATACGCGGAGACGCCGCGCCCAAGCTGGATTTATATAAATTATGCGAGGCTGTGGGCGTCAGAGATATAAAAGTTATAGACGCGCGGGATATGGCCGCAATGAAGGCGGGTATAAATGATTCCTTAAACAGGCCGGAGCCCTCGGTTATAATTGCCCAATGGCCCTGCGCTCTGCTTTCCAAGGAGAAAAAGCAGCCTTATACTGTAAGCGAAAAATGCATAGGCTGCAAAAAATGCATGAGCATAGGCTGTCCGGCCGTACAGTTTAAGGACGGGCACGCCCGGATAGATTATTCTCTGTGCGTAGGCTGCGGCCAGTGCGCGCTGGTCTGCCCAGTTAATGCGATTGTGCCGGGAGGTAAGGAATAATGGATATTGTAATAATAGGCGTAGGCGGTCAGGGCACTCTGCTGGCCAGCCGGGTGCTGGGAGCCATGGCTATTTCGGACGGCCTGGACGTAAAGGTAAGCGAAGTGCACGGCATGTCCCAGCGCGGAGGCAGCGTGGTAACTTATGTGCGTTCGGGCAAAAAGGTGGAATCGCCCATAATTGAAAACGGCCAGGCGGATATAGTGCTGGCGTTTGAACAGCTTGAGGCTTTCCGGGCTCTGCCCTATCTTAAAAAGGGCGGGAGGGTGCTCAGCAGCACGCAGCGCATTATGCCCATGCCTGTAATTACGGGCGCGGCCGAGTATCCCAGTGACATTTTAAACGCCATAAAAGAAAAAAATATCAGCATAACGGCTGTGGACGCGCTTGAAAAGGCGGAGGAGGCCGGCAGCTCAAAATGCGCCAATACTGTAATGCTGGGCGCTTTATGCCGCATTTTGGGAGAAGATGAGAATAAGATGCTGGAAATAGTGGGCAGCCTTGTGCCTCCTAAAACTGCTCAAATGAATAGAAAGGCCTTTATGCTGGGCTATGAAGCGGGAGGAAACGCAAAATGATTTGGAATAAGAGCATGGAATGTATAAATAAAGAGGAGCTGCGCGCGCTTCAGGGAGAGCGGCTGCATAAGACGGTGAGCCGGGTGTATTCAAACGTGCCCTTTTACAGGGAAAAAATGCAGCAGGCCGGCGTATCCCCTTCCGATATAAGGTCGGCGGACGATTTATCATTGCTGCCCTTTACAAATAAATCAGATATACGGGATAATTATCCTTACGGCCTGATGGCCGCGCCTATGGAGGATATAGTCCGCATTCAGGGTTCCAGCGGCACGACGGGCAAGCTGACTATTGTGGGATATACACGTTCGGATATAGACGTTTGGGCGGAGGTGGCCGCGCGCAGCCTGAGCTGCGCCGGAGTGGACAGAAGCTCTATAGTGCAGGTATCCTATGGCTACGGCCTTTTTACGGGCGGCCTGGGCGCGCATTACGGAGCCGAGCGCATAGGAGCTACGGTCGTGCCCATGTCGGGCGGAAACACCGAGCGCCAGGTGACGGTTCTTAGAGATTTAAAGGCCACTGCCCTGGCATGCACGCCCTCCTATGCGCTGCATATTGCTGATACTATGGATAAAATGGGCGTGAAGAAGGAAGAATTAAGCCTTAAGGCGGGAATTTTCGGGGCGGAGCCCTGGACGGCCGCTATGCGCGGGGAGATTGAACAGCGCCTGGGCATAACCTGCTATGATATCTACGGCCTGGCCGAGATTATAGGGCCGGGCGTCGCCATAGAATGCGGCGAGCATAACGGCCTGCATATATTCGAAGATCATTTTATCGCTGAAATAATTGACCCTGAAACTTTGCAGCCCGTGCCTGACGGCCAGCCGGGCGAATTAGTCTTTACCACCATTACAAAGGAAGGAATGCCTCTTATTCGTTACCGCACCCGCGATTTGACTCGTATTATTCCTGAAAGCTGCCCCTGCGGGCGCACTCACAGGCGTATGGAAAAAATTCTGGGGCGCAGCGACGATATGATAGTTATAAGAGGAGTAAATGTATTCCCCACTCAAATTGAAACCATCCTTATAGAAATGGGGGATTTGGAGCCTCATTATCTTCTGGTGGTGGACAGGGACAACAATATGGATAATCTTGAGGTATGGGTGGAGATGAGCCAGCAGCTTTTCTCAGACGAAGTCAAGGTTATAGAGCAGGCTGAGCGCCGGCTCAAGGATCGCATCCATACAATTCTGGGAATAAGCGCGCGGGTTAAATTGGTGGAGCCTGGGACAATCCCCCGCAGCGAGGGCAAGGCAAAAAGGATACAGGATAATCGCAAGAAGTAGAGAATCTTAAAATAAAGCATATAATATATGAGGAGGCCGCGGTATGTTTATCAAGCAGATTTCTGTCTTTATGGAGAATAAAAAGGGCAGGCTGGAGAGCCTGACTAAGGCCCTGGCGGGCAATAATATTGATCTGGTAGCCCTTTCCATTGCCGATACGGCCGATTACGGCATTATGCGCGCAATTGTGAATAATACTCAGAAGGCTTTGGAAGTGCTTAAGCAGTCGGGCTTTATGGCCAGCGTGACCGAAGTGCTGGCCGTGGAAGTGCCCGACGAGCCGGGTGGTCTGGCCGGAGTGCTGGAGCTTTTTAATAAAGAGGATATTTCAGTGGAATATCTTTATTCCTTTGTGCGCGTCAAGAGCGAGAAGGCTTTGATTCTTTTCAAGGTGAGTGACAGCGCCCGGGCTATAGAAGTGCTTACGCACGCCGGAGTGGGCCTGCTTAATCAGGAACAGGTGAATAATCTTTAACAGCCCTTTTAAATGCGGCGGCCGCGGCGGCTTCTATTTGCATATTTTTTTCTGCGGCCGGGAAGAAGGAAATATATGAGACCTACTGTGGCATATGTAGACCTGGATAAATTGGTACATAATTATAACGCAATTAAGAGCCATGTGGGGAAGGCCATGCTCATGGCTATGGTCAAAGCCGATGCCTATGGGCATGGGCTTTTGCCTGTTTCGCTTGCGCTTGCCCGCGCGGGCGCGGATTATTTTGGAGTGGCGGCCGTAGAAGAAGGCGTCTCTCTGCGCAAAGCCGGCATAAATCAGCCCATTCTCTGCGTGGGTGCGGCATTTAAGAGCAGCCTGGAAGAGGCCGTTGAAAATGATATAATTCTTACTCTCTATGAGGAAGGGCAGCTTGGACAAATGCAGGAGGCGGCCCTGAAGGCGGGGAAGAAGGCCCGCGTGCATATAAAGCTGGAAACGGGCATGAATAGATTGGGCGCGCATACCGGCGGGGAATTGGCCCGGCTGGCCCGCGCATTGAAGAAATGCAGCATGCTGCGTGCGGAGGGCGTCTTTACTCATTTTGCAGCCAGCGACAGCGCCAATAAGGATTTTACATATGAACAGGCAAGCATATTTGAGCAGGGAAGAGAAATTTTGGCTAACGAGGGCCTGGAAGGGCTTATAGCTCATGCTGCGTGCAGCGGAGGCACGCTGGATTGCCCCGATTTATATTACGACATGGTCAGGCCGGGAATAGCTTTATACGGCTATCATCCGTCCGACGAGGTTATCAATCGCCTGCCGTTAGAGCCCATAATGCGCCTGGAAAGCAGGCTGAGCCAGGTAAAGGAAATTAAGGCGGGGGAGAGCATAGGCTATGGCCGCAGTTTTACGGCTCCCAGAGATATGCGCATAGGGGTTGTGCCCATAGGATATGGAGACGGTTACCGCAGGGCGCTGAGCAATAAGGGCTGCGCGCTGATTAACGGCCGCCGGGCAAATATAACGGGGCGCGTATGCATGGATCAGATGATGGTGGATATAACGGATATTCCGGCTGAAACCGGGGAATTGGTGGTGCTTTTGGGGAAGAGCGGGGATGAAAAATTCGACGCGGAGGATATGGCGCAAATCTGCGGCACCATAAGCTATGAAATTACCCTGGGCTTCACGGCCCGGGTGCCCAAAATATATTACGGCGAGGCGTATGACGGGATTGAACAGAGAGGATTATAAAAAAGCCAGGGACTCTCTTTCTGTTGAGGAGCGCCGGGCCTTTTCAAAAATTGTTTGTCATGCTATAATAGATACGCGGGAATATAAAAACGCCCGCAGGCTTATGGCCTATTGGGCCATAGGCTCGGAATTATCTCTTGAATGCCTCATCAGTCACGCTTTAGACAGCGGCCGGGAATTATATCTGCCCGTATGCGCGCGGGACGGAAGCATGGAGGGCGCGCGCTTAACGGGGGAGGACAAGCTTGCGCGGGGAGCGTGCGGAGTGCCTGAGCCTGCCGGGGAAATAGCGGCTCCTGAAGAGCTGGATTTAATTATAGCGCCCATGCTGGCCTTTAATTCCAAATGCTTTAGGATAGGATGGGGCAGGGGTTATTACGACCGTTATTTAATACGCACCCAAGCGAAGCGTTTAGGCGCAGCCTTTAGCTGCCAGCTAGACGAAGGGCTGATGGTTAAGCCTCACGACGTTCGGTTGGATAAAATTATAACAGAAACCCGCGTTTGGATTCCCGGGGACTAAATATTTAGATTCGCGGGGGCTGAATATAAGCATGAAAGCCTTGCGTTTTCCCGGGCGGAGAGAGGAAGCAAAGCTTTGAGAGCCCAGGGATAAAATTAAGAATATAAAGCCGGCGTTCAAGAGTGAAGCTGCTGATATGAAGATTCAAACGCTCCTGGGCGGAGAAAGATATTGAAATTTTAAGCGCCCGAGGATGCAGGAAGAGAACAAAAATTAAACGCTCCGGGGCGGAGGAAGAACACGAATTTTAAGCGCCCAAGGGCGGAGGAAAGGTATAAAAGATGCTCAAGGATACAATCAAATTTTCTGTAAAGCTGTTTTTTGTTAATCTGGCCGTTTCCTTTTTGGGAATTATAACCCTCTCCCTGCTGCTTTCCGCGCAGGTGGGTTTCGCAATATGCGCGGTTGCCGGATTCATTTTTATTGGGTTTACCTTAGGCGTGGTCTGGGATAATTCTTCCCGCAAGGGAGCGGACGACTGCAAGGCTATGCTTAATTATTTAAAGCGGGAGGACGGCCTTGCGCGCGCTGCTGATTCAAAACGCTTTTATACCGCCAAGGGTTTTATTGCAGGCGCCGTTGCCATGCTGCCCTCCATTATAATATGGTGCGTTTATATGTTCGGGACGTTTCACGGCTGGGAAAAGGGCGTGCCTCTGGGCGTGCAGCTTTTATATTCGGTGCTATATCTTTCCTTTATCCCATACGCGCCCTTTCTGCGCCTTGCGACAGTTGCCGATCCTATTATTTATCCCACCTTTTTTATGCCTTTGGGAAGCGGGGCGACGCAGTATTTTAATCTTATGACGGCCAACAGCAATGTTCTGCCCTATATGTTTATAATTCCTATAATTTTATACATCATAACGGCGGGCGTATGCTATATTTTAGGCAATAAGCAGCAGCAGAAGCTCTATCCGGAGCACACCATAAAGCAGTATTTTGAAAAGCGGCCTGAACAAAGCCAGGAGGAAGAGGAGCCAAATCAAGCCCTGGATAATGAGGCGACCTTTGATATTCCGGCGCCCGACGGCGGGAGCGGGGCATGAGAATTTCCGGCGGCCAATGGCGTTCCCGGCAGCTTATCAGCCCTCAGGGAAGGGATATAAGGCCTACGGCTCAAATTGTTAAGGAAGGGCTTTTTAATATGCTGCAAGGCAGGCTGCACGGAGCGCGGATGCTGGATATATTTGCAGGCACAGGCCAAATGGGGCTGGAGGCTTTATCAAGAGGAGCGGCCCAAGCGGTATTTATAGACAGGAATCTTAACGCCCTGACGGCCAACGCCTCTTTAATAGGCGTAACGCCTGAATGCATTAAAGGAGATTTTAAATACGCGCTCAGGGAATTGGAAGCTAAAGGCCGGCGCTTTGATATTATTTTTGCCGATCCGCCCTACGAAGCGGGTTTTTATCCAGAAATCATGCTTATGGCCGGCGCTCTTATGAATAAAGACAGCGTGCTCGCCCTTGAACACGACAGCCGGGAGAATATTCTGCCCCTGGGCGGGCTGAAAATAATAAAACAGCGCAAATACGGGCGCCGGGCTATAACCTTGCTGGCGCTTTTGGAGGATTGAATATGAAAAGATTGGTTTATCCGGGCAGCTTTGATCCTGTCACCAACGGGCATTACGACCTTATAGAGCGGGCCAGCCGCATGACGGACGAATTGATAGTCGCAGTGCTTAATAATCATAGCAAAAGGCAGTTTTTCAGCGTTCAGGAGCGAAAGGATATGCTCCGAAAGGTGACGGCCGGGCTGGATAACGTCATAATAGACAGCTCGGAAGAATTGCTGGTGGATTACGTCCGCAGCGTAAAATCAGGCTTTATTCTGCGCGGCCTGCGGGCGGTATCAGATTTTGAGTATGAATTGCAGTACGCTATGCTCAATCAGCGCCTGGATAAGGATATAGAGGCGGTCTATCTGATGACCAGCAGCGACAACAGCTTTTTAAGCTCGTCCATGGTCCGGGAAATAGGAAGCCTGGGCGGGGATATTTCTTCCATGGTGCCCGCCGTTATTCATGATTACGTCAAGCAGAGGCTTGTAAATAAATAGAGGAGGATTGGATTAATGACGGTAAATGAAATGCTGGATATGCTCTCTGAGGAATTGGAAGCGGCCAAGAAAGGGCTTTTCACCTCCAAGCATCTTGTAGACGCGGATAAATGCCTCGACCTTGTGGACGATATCAAGGATACTCTGCCCATAGAATTAGAACGGGCGGCCAATATCATGAAGGAGCGCCGGCAAATCCTGGTGGACGCTGAAAACGAGGCTCAGCAGTATTTGGACGAGGCCCAGAAAAAGGCTTCGGAGATGGTTAAAGAATCGGAAATATATAAAAAGGCCGAGCAGGAGGCTGCGAATATCGTAAACAACGCCAAGCAGAACGCCAAGGAAATACGCCTGGGCGCCAAGGCGTACGCTAAAGAACTGCTTCAGGAATTGGAAAAATATCTGCTCAGGTATGCCGAGCAGGTGAAGCAATCCCGCGACCAGTTCGAGAAATAACTTTTCGTCTTATAACTGCGCATAGAATTATTCCGCCCGCCGCTGCGGCCAGGGGCGGGAGAAGGCTTGCGCAGGCTATATATAATTTGCTTAAAAGATAAGCGGCGCATGCGGTTACGGCCCGCGCTCCTATGAAAAAGAGCGGGCTTATTTCCTTGGGCAGAAAGGCCAGCGCCTGCATGCATATGGAAAGTCCGGAAAAGCTTAAGAGAAGCGAGCAAAGGGGAATCAGCTTTTCAATGGGAAGCCCCAGCGCGCTGAGGCGGCTTATGCCGTTGGTCATTTCCATTATCCCGGCCGCCAGGCCTCCCGCAAAGCCTTTAAGGAGCCCGAAATCATCGGCCAGCGCGATTATTACGCCGAATAGGAGCATATATCCGCCTACCGAGAGTATGGCCTTTATGGATGAAAGAATGCTCGCGCGCATTATTTCGCCTATGGAGGTGAGAGGAGGCTCTCCGTTAAACGTTTGGCCTTTATCTGCGCTTTGAAAAAAGAGCCCGTAAAGAGAGCCGGCCAGGAGGCATGCGAGATAATGTATAATCAGCAGAGGCAGCCCTAAGTCGGGCTTTCCCAAAATGGAAGCGGCCACGCTGCCCGTTATGAATACGGGCCCCGAGCTGTGGCAAAGCACGCTTAAGGGCTTAAGCTGCGCGCGGGAAATGTATTTTTGATTATAGAGCTCTCCGCACATGCGCGCGCCCGTAGGATAGCCGCAAATAAGGCTCATGGCCAGAGCGTAGCCGCCGACGGCGGGCATGCCCAGCAAATTCATAAACGGGCGCAGCGCTTTGCCCAGACTGGGCGCGCAGCCCAGGAGCAGCAGCGCCTGAGAGGCGATCATAAAGGGAAGCAGCGCGGGCAGAACGGCTTTTGCCCAAAGCAGAATAATATCCGCCGCTCCTTGCAGCGCTGTTTGGGAGCGGATGACTGAGAGAATAATAAATACAGCGAACAGCAATATATATAAATATCTGGGCTGAAAGAATTTCTTTATTTTCAAGCGGAATTCCTCCTTGGCAGGACTTTGCCGTTATAGGGAAATATATTCGGCCGGCAGACGGATTATGAGTTGAAGGAGCAGTAAATGAGCTATAAGGCGCTTTATAGAAAATGGCGGCCCGAATTTTTCCGGGACGTAGTGGGGCAGGAGGTTATTGTGCGCACTCTTAAGGCGCAGATAGCCTCGGGCCATATAGCGCACGCTTATCTTTTTACCGGCCCGCGGGGCACGGGCAAGACCAGCCTGGCCAAAATTTTTGCGCGCGCCATAAACTGCCCGCAGCCTGAGGATGGAGACGCTTGCGGAAAATGCGAGCTTTGCGCCGCCCTCAGGGGGGAGGCTATGGATATAATAGAGATGGACGCGGCCAGCAACAACGGCGTGGACGAGATACGCGCGCTGAGGGAGAATATAGTCTTTCCTCCTGCGGTGGGAAGATATAAGGTGTATATTATAGACGAAGTGCATATGCTCTCCCAGGGCGCTTTTAACGCTTTGCTTAAAACCCTGGAGGAGCCGCCCGAGCACGCGGTCTTTATTCTGGCTACAACCGAAGTGCATAAGCTGCCCGCTACCATTCTTTCACGCTGTCAGCGCTTCAATTTTAAAAGCATAAGCGTGGCGGATATAAGCGAATATCTTAAAAAAGTGCTTCAGGCCAGCGGGGCCAGTTTTGAAGCACAGGCTGTGGATTTAATCGCCCGCTCGGCGGAGGGAGGCATGAGGGACGCTCTTTCTATAGCCGATATGTGCTTATCCTATTGCGGCAATCAGGTTAGCTATGAGGATGTAGTCAATATTTTGGGCACGGCGGACAGGGATTTTATGTTTAAATGCGCTGAGGCGCTGATTAATTCGGACGCAAAGAGCGCCTTGGACGCCTGTGCGGAACTTATAGATTCAGGCGGGGATATAGGGGTTTTTATGCGGGATATTATGAGCCATCTGACTGATGTGCTGACGGCTAAGCTGGCAGGCAGGGAGGCCTTGGCGGCATTGCCTGACGATATTGCCGCGCGCCTTTGCGAGCAGGGGCAGAGGGCGGATGCGGACAGGCTTATGCGGGCCGTTGAATTGCTTTCTCAGGCCGAAAGCGAGCTTAAGCAGCATTCGCGTCCCAGAGTCATTCTAAGCTCGGTTATGGCTCGGATATGCACTCCCCGGCTGGAGGATGACGCTCAGGCGCTGAGGGATAGAATTGCCACTTTGGAGCATGAATTGGACAGCCTTAAGGCTAACGGCATTGCGGCGCGGGCCCAGCCGGAACCAGCCGGAGAGGAAGATAAGAGGCGCGCTAAAAAGGCGGAAAGAAGCGTTAACCAAGCTTCTCCTAAGGCTGAAAAGGGCAGTCAGGGCCAGGCTTTGGCGGACGTGAAAAAAAATGCCGGCGGCGGTTCAGAGGAGCTTTGGGAGGCGCTTTTGGCCCGAATGCGCAAGAACGCCATGCCCGTATATATGACGCTTAAAAGCGCTGAGGGCGGGCGCAGGCAGGATAACGCATATATAATCATGTTTGCTCCCGAGCATGAAAGCAAGATGAAATTTATAAGCGGCAAGGCGGAAATTATTTCCAAAGAGCTGGAGGCCCTGACGGGCGAAGCGCTGGCCGTGCGCACAGAGCAGACGGCTCCCGTGCTGGAAAAAGAGGAGCAGGATGAGCTTATAGCAAATATAATTGATATATTTGGAGAAGAAAATATACATTTTAAAGATTCGGAGGAATGAATTATGGCAAAAGGCGGTTTTGGTGGTTTTGGCGGAGGAAATATGCAGCAGCTCATGCGGCAGGCGCAGAAGATGCAGCAGGATATGGAACAGGCTCAGCAGGAGCTGGGCGAAATGCAGATTGAGGCCAGCGCGGGCGGCGGCATGGTAAGCTGTACGGTGACGGGGCTTAAGGAAATTGTTTCTATAAAGATTAATCCTTCCATTGTGGACGCGGAGGACGTGGAAATGCTGGAGGATACCGTAACGGCGGCTGTTAAGGAGGCTATGGCCAAGGCTGAGGAGATTCATAGCGAGCGCATGGGCAGAATTACGGGCGGCATGGGAGGTATGTTTTAACCTTGAGCATGTATATTGAGCCTCTGGCGCGGGCGGTCAACGCGCTTTCCAAGCTTCCGGGCGTGGGCGGCAAATCGGCGCTCAGGCTTGCTTATCATCTTATTGATATGCCCGAAGCGGAAGTAAAGGAATTGGCCGACGCTATTCTCAGCGTAAAGGAAAAGGTGAAATACTGCCGCATATGCGGGAATTTCTGCGAAGATGATATTTGTTCCATCTGCCGGGACGGCGGACGGGCTCAAAGCATTATATGCGTTGTGCGTGATCCGCGGGATGTTATAAGCATGGAACGCATGCGGGAATATAAGGGCGTTTATCATGTCCTGCACGGCACTATTTCTCCTATGAACGGAGTAGGGCCTGAAGATTTGAATATTAAACAGCTTATAGAGCGTATTTCTAAAGGCGGGGTGGATGAAATAATTCTGGCCACTAATCCGGACGTGGAGGGAGACGCTACGGCTTTATATCTTGCGCGTCTGCTTAAGCCTTTGGGAGTTAAAGTAACGCGCATAGCTTACGGGATACCAATAGGCGGAGAGCTGGAATATATAGACGAAGTGACTCTTTTAAGAGCTATGCAGGGGCGCCGGGAGATGTAATTCCGGGGAAAATGAAGGTTTCGGGCATTTTAAGGGCGGACAGGGATAAAAGGGGGGGCGGCGTTTGCGGCCTTCGGCCGCGGGCCGGGCGCAGCCCGGCCGGGCAGGCGCATGCCTGCCAAACGCCGCCCCCCTTTTATCCCTGTCCGCCCTTAAAATGCTTTTCATAATCCGTTGGGCTGAGCTTAAAATATTTTTGTTTTTGAACAAATTAAAGAGTATATTTAAATTATTATATTTTGTATTAATTTCTTGTATTAATTATTGAATTTTATACGGTTGTATGCTATACTCTATTACTAGAATCTGTTTAATTTTATGGAGGTGGTTTTATACATGGACGACGGCCCTGATTGTAATCATGAAAAATGCCGCAATACAGTAGTTCCGTGTAGCGTTATGCATTAGTTTTCCCCCTTTCCGTTTTGGGAAGGGCGGGGAAAATCCCTGATAATTTTTGCCAGGGGAGAATGCTTTAGCGCCCTTTTTAATTGGGCATACTATTTTTGGAGGAATTATTGTGTTGTCATCAGTTATTCTGTTAGTTGTGCTTATTTTTGTGAACGCGGCGTTTGCCAGCGCGGAAATAGCCGTTATTTCCCTTAACGAGGTTAAGCTGAAAAAGCTTGCGTCCGAAGGAGATAAGCGGGTTAAACGCTTGAATAAGCTGACAAAGCAGCCGGCCCGTTTTTTGGCTACTATTCAGGTTGCCATAACCCTTGCCAGCCTGCTGCAAAGCGCGTTTGCCGCCGATAATTTTGCCGAGCCTATGGCGGCGGCTCTGCTTGAAGCCGGGGTTCCCATTTCTGCGGGAGTTCTGGAAACAATCTGCATTATCATTATCACTCTTATACTTTCATATTTTTCTCTTGTTTTCGGAGAATTGGTGCCTAAGCGCATTGCGATGAAAAAGGCCGAATCCTTGGCGCTGGGCATGTCCGGAGTGCTTTACGGCGTTTCCAAAATCTTTGCGCCTCTTGTCTGGCTTCTTACCGTATCCACTAACGGTATACTTCGCCTTATGAAAATCAATCCTGAAGAAGAGGAGGAAAAGGTTACCGAGGAGGAAATCCGCGGCCTGCTGCTGGAAGGCAACGAGCAGGGCACTATCCAGTCTGAGGAAAACGAGATTATTCAAAACGTATTTGAATTTGACGATACTGATGTTCAGGAAATCTGCACGCACCGCCGGGAAATTGTCGCCCTGCATATGGAGGACGACGATGAGGACTGGGCGCGGACTATCTTTGAAAACAGGCATACCTTTTATCCGGTCTGCGATAAAACCATGGACGACGTAATAGGCATATTGGATACCCGCGATTATTTCAGGATGAATGAGCGCAGCAAGGAGAGCCTCATTGCGCATGCCATGCAGCAGCCTCTTTTTATACCCGAAACAATGACTGCCAACGTGCTTTTCCGCAAGATGAAAGAAAGCCGCACATATTTTGCAGTGGTTGTGGACGAATACGGCGGGCTTACGGGCATTATAACCCTGCATGATATCATGGAATCGCTGGTGGGCGATTTGGAGGATAAGAACGAGCCTCCCCGTCCCTCGGAGATTGAACAGCTCAGCCAGGACGAATGGTGCATTCAGGGCTGCGCGCCCTTAGACGATGTTGCGGAAGCGCTGGATATATCTCTGCCTACCGATACTTACGACACTTTCAGCGGATATATCTGCGGCATGCTGGACAGGGTGCCCAATGACGGAGAGCATTTTAAATGCGAGAGCGAAGAGCTCATTATAGAAGTGCGGGAAGTGGAAAGCCATACCGTAGGTGCAGCCATTGTAAAACGCAAGGAAAAGGTTCCCTTGGAAGAAGAAAACGCAAAGCCTAAGCGCAGGGCGCTGGAACAGGAATAAGATTTAAATGGACGCCGCGGCTTTATGCTGCGGCGTTTGTTTTTTCGTTCAGAGCCGGAATATAATTAAGAGGAGAAGGCTTATACGCTTAGCGCATAATGGATTTTTGCTTGACGGCGCCGGGAAGTTGAGTTAGAATGCCGGTAGTTAGTTAAAAATAACTTTTTTAAAATTTAAATATGGAAAGGCGCGGGAAACTGTTGTATATCTTGAAAAATTAGTTATAATAATCTAAGGTAGGTGATAATGTGAAAACGGAAAAATATAATGTTACCGGAATGACCTGCGCGGCTTGCCAGGCTAACGTCAGCCGATGCGTTTCGAAATTGGAGGGCGTTGAGGATGTAAACGTGAGCCTGCTGGCCAATAGTATGACTGTATCATATGACGAAAGCAGATTAAAGCCGGAAAATATAATAGAGGCGGTGAAAGCGGCCGGATACGGCGCTTCCAGCCTGGAGAAGGCGATTAAGAAAGAAGAGGGCTTCAGGAGGGAATGGCAGTTAAGGAGAGAACAGGCGGAATCTAACCGCGAGGGCATGAAAAAGCGGCTGATTTATTCAATTATTCTGCTGGTTCCATTGATGTATATAGCTATGGGCGAGATGCTCTCTCTGCCTCTTCCTGCAATTTTTAAGGGCACGCAGAACGCGCTGGTTTCGGCGCTGGCTCAGCTTATTTTAACTGTGCCGGTGATATTTATCAACCGGCATTTTTATCAGTTCGGCTTTAAAGCTTTGTTTCATGGCTCGCCCAATATGGATTCATTGGTAGCTATTGGCTCGGGCGCTTCCCTGCTCTACGGGCTTTTTGCCATGTTCCGCATGGCTTACGGCTTTGGTCACGGAAATATAGAATTGGTGCACGAATATGCTCATGCTCTTTATTTTGAATCGGCCGCGATGATTCTAACCCTGGTTACGGTAGGCAAATATCTGGAAGCGCGCAGCAAGGATAAAACTTCGCAGGCTTTGTCCCGGCTTATGGATCTTGCGCCCAAAACGGCGATGGTTTTAAAAAACGGCGAAGAAGTTCTTATTCCTGCCGAACAGGTGTCGGCGGGAGATATAGTTATAATCCGGCCGGGCGAGGGCATACCTGTGGACGGAGTGGTCCTTCAGGGGCGCGGATATGTGGATCAATCGGCAATAACGGGCGAGAGCATTCCGGTAGAGAAAAATCCCGGAGACGAGGTTATATCGGCTACTATTAATAAAAACGGCTCTTTTCAGTTTAAAGCTTCTAAAGTGGGAGAGGATACCACCCTTTCTCAGATTATACGGCTTGTAGACGAGGCCGGCAATTCTAAAGCGCCTATAGCGCGCCTGGCGGATAAGGTCAGCGGAATATTTGTGCCCGTGGTTATAGGCATTGCGCTTATAACGGCTGTAATATGGCTTGTTGCGGGCAAGAATTTTGAATTTGCGCTTTCTAATGCAATCTCGGTGCTTGTCATATCCTGCCCCTGCGCTCTCGGCCTGGCGACGCCTGTAGCCATTATGGTGGGAACGGGCAAGGCGGCTGAAATGGGTATTTTGATTAAATCGGCTGAAAGTCTGGAGGAACTGCATAATATTGATACGCTCGTGCTGGATAAAACGGGCACCATTACTTCAGGCAAGCCGGCCGTTACAGATATAGTGCCGCTGGAGGAAGGCTTAAGCGAAGAGGAACTGCTGATTCTGGCGGCTTCAGCCGAAATGGGCAGCGAGCATCCCCTGGCTCAGGCCATTGTGGAAAGGGCGAGAGAAAAAGAGCTTGCGCTTTTGGAGGCGGAAAGCTTTGAGGCGGAGGCGGGCAGAGGCATAAGGGCCCAAATTAAGGGCGAGAATATTTTGGCGGGCAACGCCGCTTTCATGGAGGAAAACGGTCTTTTTAATTCTCAATTCTCTAAAGAGGCGGCTGAAAAGGCGAATAATTTGGCTCAGGCGGGAAAAACTCCTCTTATATTTGCGCGCGAGGGCCGTTTAACGGGCATAATAGCCGTAGCTGATACCATACGGGAATCAAGCAGAGAGGCGATAAGCCGATTTGCGCAGATGGGGCTTAATGTGGTTATGCTGACGGGAGATAATAAAATTACGGCCGAAGCCATTAAAAGAGAGCTTAATATATCAGAAGCTATAACAGACGTGCTGCCCACGCAAAAGGAAGCGCATATAAGAGCGCTTCAGGAACAGGGCCATAAAGTGGCCATGGTGGGGGACGGCATTAACGACGCGCCCGCGCTTACCCGCAGCGACGTAGGCATAGCTATAGGAGCGGGAACGGATATTGCGATTGAATCGGCCGACGTGGTTTTAATGAAGGATTCGCTCAACGATGTGGCGTCGGCCATTGAGCTGAGCCGGGCGGTTGTGCGCAATATTCATATGAATCTGTTCTGGGCGTTCTTTTATAATATTCTGGGCATTCCCCTGGCGGCGGGCGCGCTTTTCCCCGCTTTTGGGCTGCGCCTGAGCCCTATGATCGGCTCGGCGGCAATGAGCTTAAGCTCGGTTTGCGTCGTGGCCAACGCTTTAAGGCTGCGCTTTTTTAAAGCTAAGGATAGAAATTCCGTTCAATCGGAAGAAAAACAGATTATGGAGAGCAAAGAGGAGATTACCGCTGTTCAAGCGGAGGAGAAAGGAGCTAATACCATGAAAAAGATTATAAAGGTGGATGGAATGATGTGCGCTCATTGTCAGGAGCATGTTCGCAAGGCGCTTGCGGCAGTAGACGGGGTGCAGGCCGTATCAGTCAGCCTGGAGGAAAAGCAGGCGGAGGTTACCCTCTCTAAGGATGTGCCCGAACAGCTTTTGAAGGACGCGGTAACAGAAGCCGGTTATACGCCGGTGAGCTGTTCTGAAGGCTGAAAAGCGCAGGGAAAGCCCCAGGGGGCGGCTCTTGGCAGGCTGGCGCCTGCCGGGAGCGCGTTAACGCGCTCCCGCGGCCTTTCAGGCCGTCAAGAGCCGCCCCCTGGGGCTTTCCTGCGCTTTTATTTCTTAAACGGATAAAACGCATTTTTAAGCTTTTTGGCTTTGCGCTGTTATAATTTCCCCCTTTGCTTGGGGGATATCTCTGATAATTTCTTTTACTTCTTTCACAATAATCCGGCCGGAGAGCGGGTTTTTAATGCTGAGCACGGCGCTGGTGATATTAGCCTGCACATCCGAGCGTTCAAAAGCCAAATCAGCATTTTCCATCCGGCAGTTTATAAGCTTAAGCTTCTTGCAGTAGCATAAAGGCTGGGTGCCGATTATTGTGCAGTTCTCAAAAGTGACGTTTTGGCAATACCAGGCCAGGTATTCGCCTTTTACCGTGCTGTTCCGAATAATGACGTTTTTAGCGTGCCAAAAAGCGTCTTTAGTGTCAAAAACGCAGTTTTCAAAAACCGAATCTTCAATGTACTGAAAGGAATATTTGCCCTGCATGCGCACGTTTTGAAAATGCAGGCCGGCCGAACGTAGCATAAAATATTCGCTTTGGGCCGAACAGTCCCGCATGTCAAGATTATTAACAGACCATCCGAATTCAGGGGAAATGATGTCGCAGCCCGACATTTTTATATCGCTGCATTCGCGCAGGGCCTTAATGCCGTGAAGCCGGGTATCTGTTATTTCAATATCTTTTGAATACCAAAGGGCCGCGCGGCATAACGGAGTCATTTCAGAATTGTTAATCTTAAGCCCGCGATTATGCCAGAGGGGATAGCGCAGATTGAAAAAACAGCGCTCCGCCTGGATTTGAGCGCATTCTTTAAGAGCGCTTTCTCCGTCCGCCGGGCCGTCGAAGGAGCAGTTTTTTATTATAAGGCCCCTGCAGTTATAAAGGGCGCGTTCCTGTTCAAACGTCTGATTTTCAATAAGCTTCATCCTGAGGACCTCCTTTTCCTCACTATTCGCTTGTTTATAAAACGGTATAAAAAAGTTAGACACGTCATGGGCAGTCTGCTTAAAATGACATGTCTAACTCATTTTACAGGCAATCAATGAGAGAAAACGGTCGGAAGCCGCTTATTTGCCGGCTTCTTCTACTGCCACAGCGCAGGCCACGGTCGCGCCCACCATCGGGTTGTTGCCCATGCCGATCAGGCCCATCATTTCAACGTGCGCGGGAACGGAAGAGGAGCCGGCAAACTGCGCGTCGCTGTGCATGCGGCCCATAGTATCCGTCATGCCGTAGCTGGCGGGGCCGGCGGCCACGTTGTCCGGATGCAGCGTGCGTCCCGTGCCGCCGCCGCTGGCAACTGAAAAATATTTCTTGCCGTTTTCCACAGCCCATTTTTTATATGTGCCTGCAACGGGATGCTGGAAACGGGTGGGGTTGGTGGAATTTCCCGTTATGGAAACGTCTACGCCCTCTTTAATCATTATGGCCACGCCTTCGGATACGTCATCGGCGCCGTAAACTTTAACTTTAGCGCGGTCTCCGTCCGAAAACGCCTTTTCGCTTACCACTTTTAATTCGCCCGTGGAATAATCATAAGCGGTTTCTACAGAGGTAAAGCCGTTTATGCGGCTGATTATATAGGCTGCGTCCTTGCCCAGGCCGTTTAATATTACTCTTAAGGGATTCTTGCGCACCTTATTTGCAGTTTTAGCTATGCCTATCGCGCCTTCGGCAGCCGCAAAGGATTCATGCCCGGCCAGGAAGCAGAAGCAGTTTGTCTCCTCCCTGAGCAGCATGGCGCCTAAATTTCCGTGCCCAAGGCCCACGCTGCGCTGGTCGGCAACAGAGCCGGGAATGCAGAAAGCCTGAAGCCCTATGCCTATGCTTTCAGCCGCTTCGGCCGCGGTTTTGCAGCCTTTTTTAAGCGCTATGGCCGAGCCGAGAGTATAAGCCCAAACTGCGTTTTCAAAGGCAATGGGCTGAATGGAGCGGACTATCTGTTCGGCGTCCACGCCCTTTTCAAGGGCGTAAGAGCGAACTTCCTCCAAATCCTTAAAGCCGTATTCGGCCAGACATTTGTTTATTTTATTAATGCGTCTTTCATATCCTTCAAAGGTTATCATCTTCCGCGCCCTCCTATTGCTTTCTCGGGTCGATGACCTTTACGGCTTCATTGAAGCGGCCGTAGGTACCGATAAATTTGCTGTACGCCTCGTTGGGCTCCATGCCCTTTTTGATAGCCTCCATCATCTTGCCAAGATGAACGAATTTATAGCCTATGACTTCGTCGTTCTTATCCAGGCCCATTTCCAGGATGTATCCCTCGGCCATTTCAAGATAACGGACGCCCTTTTTCTGCGTGGAGAACATTGTTCCCACCTGGGAGCGCAGGCCTTTGCCTAAATCCTCCAGCCCGGCTCCTATGGGCAGGCCGTTTTCGGAAAAGGCGGTCTGAGTGCGGCCGTAAACAATTTGCAGAAACAATTCCCGCATGGCTACGTTTATGGCGTCGCAGACCAAATCGGTATTAAGCGCTTCCAAAATGGTTTTGCCGCTTAAAACCTCCGCGGCCATAGCCGCTGAATGAGTCATGCCCGAACAGCCCAGGGTTTCAACCAGCGCTTCCTCTATAATGCCGTTTTTTACGTTAAGAGTAAGCTTGCAGGCGCCCTGCTGCGGCGCGCACCAGCCCACTCCGTGTGTAAGCCCGCTTATATCGGTTATTTCCTTGGCGCAAACCCACTTTCCTTCTTCAGGAATAGGAGCGGGATTATGCCTGGCGCCCTTGGCGACGCATATCATCTGCTCAACCTCGTGAGAGTATTGCATAGACGACTCCTCCTTTAGTTTATTCTATAAAATGCTTTTACGCTGTTAAGTTTAACACAGCTCGGACAAATTGTAAACTGAAACGGGGCGGGAAAGCGGATGTTATATTTTTTCAGTTAATGTTATTAATTTTCATTAAATGGATTAGGAAAGGAGGAGTCTTGCAAAGTTTATTAAAAATTATTCTATATTTTACCGATTTATCTTGACAACGGGGCATGCCAGCCATTATTATAATTACATGCGGGATGTTTTGTGCGTTGTGGATGCCGCCCTGCCCAAATGGAGAGAGGACGCGTTTTTATTCCGCAAAAGGCGCGCCGGCTTCGGGCGGGCGGAACATGCTTTCTTTTTTAAGCGTGCATAATTGCTGCTGAACGGGCATAATTTCTTAATATATTATTCATAATGCAATTTTATTTTAAGCTTTCCTGCAAAACGACATACCCATTCACAAAAATTTATATGAGGTGAAAGTCATGGATCTGATGTTCTTTGTGACTCTGACGGCAGTTATCGCCCTGGGCTTCGCTCTTTTCACGGCTGAAAGGCTTATGAAAAGGGATAAAGGGCCGGAGGAGGTAAGCAGGATAACCGAGATTATCCGCCGGGCCGCCGACGCCTTTCTCAAGAGGCAGTATAAAGGAGTGGCCATCTTTTTCGGAGTTGTGTTTATAGTGCTTCTGATTATGCATTTCGGCTTCGGGCTGGGCAATCCTTACACTCCCTTTGCTTTTCTGACTGGCGGAATTTTTTCCGGCCTGGCCGGATATATCGGCATGAAAATAGCCACAGCTTCAAACGGCAGGACGGTTATGGCCTGCAAAAAAGGGCTCAATCCCGGCTTGCGCACGGCTTTTTCCAGCGGCACGGTTATGGGCATGGTTGTGGTAGGCCTGGGGCTTTTGGATACTAGTCTTTGGTATACCGTGCTGCGCTATGTATTTAATGTAACTGACGCGATGGAACTGGCTAATACCATGATTTGCTTTGGCATGGGAGCCAGCAGCATGGCGCTTTTTGCCCGGGTGGGAGGCGGAATATTTACCAAAGCCGCCGACGTCGGAGCCGATCTCTGCGGCAAGGTGGAGGCGGGCATACCTGAGGACGATATACGCAATCCTGCCGTTATAGCGGATAACGTGGGGGATAACGTCGGAGACGTGGCGGGCATGGGCGCCGATTTATACGAATCATATGTCGGTTCCGCTCTTTCGGCAAGCGCTTTGGGCGCGTTTGCCGGTTTGGGAGATAAAGGCTTCTGGACTCCCTTTATTTTAGCGGTGGCGGGCGTGCTGGCCTCCATTATCGGCACGTTTTTTGTGCGCACAGGCGAAAAAGCCGACCAAAAGCAGCTTTTAGCCGCGCTGCGCAAGGGCGTATATGTGGCGGGCGGAATTATTGTGATAGCCGCTTATTTTATCATACGCTATCTGCTTGGAGACGCAACTATAACCCTCCCCGGCGGAGAGAGCTATCAGGTCAGCACCTGGGGGCTTTACGGCGCGGTGCTTTGCGGCCTGCTGGGCGGCGTAATAATGGGCACGGTAACTGAATTTTATACTTCTGATTCCTATAAGCCCACCCGCAAGCTGGCCGAATCATCTTCAACCGGCCCGGCGACGGTTATAATAGACGGTCTCGCGCTGGGCATGAAATCAACATTTTTACCTATAATAATTGTAGTGGCTTCCATAGCGGGCAGCTATTATCTGGCCGGGGGAGCGCTCAATAGCAATCTTGGGCTTTTCGGCGTGGGCATAGCGGCCGTGGGCATGCTTTCAACGCTGGGCATAACTCTTGCTACGGACGCTTACGGCCCTGTTGCCGATAATGCCGGCGGAATAGCCCAGATGTCCGGCCAGCCTGAAGTGGTGCGCGAGAGAACGGACGCCCTGGACAGTCTGGGCAATACGACTGCCGCTACGGGCAAGGGCTTCGCCATAGGCTCGGCCGCGCTTACGGCTATAACCCTTATAGCGGCCTTTAAGAGCACGGTGGAGGGCAGCCTGAATTTCACTTTTGATTTGAATCTTTTAAATCCCCAGGTGCTTATAGGCTTTTTCATAGGCGTTATGCTGCCTTTTTTGTTCTCGTCCATCACTATGCAGGCGGTGGGCAGAGCCGCGTCTAAAATTGTGATGGAGGTGCGCAGGCAGTTCAGAGAGATTAAAGGCATAATGGAAGGCACGGGGCAGCCTGATTATGAGGCGTGCGTGGATATATGCACGCGCTCCGCCCAGAGAGAAATGATACTGCCCGCCGTTATAACGGTGCTGGCTCCCATTATTGTGGGCGTGCTGCTTTCCTTTAACGGCATAGCGGGCATGCTGGCCGGTTCGGCCGCATCAGGCTTTGTTATGGCTGTGATGATGAGCAACAGCGGAGGCGCGTGGGATAACGCTAAAAAATATATAGAATCGGGGCAGTTGGGCGGAAAGGGCTCCGAATGCCATAAAGCCGCCGTGGTGGGGGATACGGTCGGAGATCCGTTTAAGGATACGGCTGGCCCTTCCATTAACATACTTATAAAGCTGCTCAGCGTGGTTGCTATTGTTTTTGCGCCTATTATCAACGCTATAATGGGATTGTTTTAATTAATTCCTTTCGCCTTTAACGGCCGCGGGTTCAATTAATCCTGCGCGCGCGGCCGGAGCGGGCTTCAGGCAGTATTATAATAGCGGAATTCGCGTTTTTGGCCGCGATTTCCGCTATTTTGATATGGAAAGTGTAACTTCACATCTCCCTGCTCCCTCCCCCAAATAATCCGTTCGGGGAGCAAAATGGCGAATATGCTTTTGTTTTTCAGGCATGTATGCTATAATTTATAAAAAAGCTTAGGCGATACAGCTTGAATACAGCGCGTATTTGCAATAATGTCCGCCCCTCCGCTTTGATATGCGGGCATTAATATTTAATTGGTAGTGTCTTTGCGCGCGTATTGCGCGGGCCGTCCCCGGGCGTTTTTAAAGATATTTTTGCCTGGGGTTAAGAGATGTTTTTTTAATTTTGCAGGGCGGCGGGGTGCGCAAAAACCGAGTTTTGGCTTGAAACGCTTTTAAAACGGGAGAACTCGTTAAACGGCGCTGTTTGCGTCTTGCTTGTATTGCTTATCCGGGAGTTTAAAATGAATCTGCTTCATTTAAAATATGCTCTGGAAGTGGAAAAAACCCGTTCTATAAATAAAGCGGCCGAAAATTTATTTATAGGACAGCCCACTCTCAGCAAAAGCATAAAAAAGCTGGAAGACGATTTGGGTTTTACCCTTTTTATACGCACGCCTTCAGGAATCATGCCCACCGCCGACGGAGAGCGCTTTTTGGCGCGGGCGCATGAGATTATGGCTCAGGCGGAGGAATTGGAGGCGGAATATAAATCAATGCTGGCCCGGCCTTCGGCGTATGCGCTGACTCTGCCTCGCTGTCCTATGGCCTATAAAGTGCTTCAAAGCTTTGCAAATAGGACGGGGGCGGATATAAAGGCGGATTTTGGGCAGCTTTCACGGGCTGTGCGCAATATTCTGCAAAACAGTTTCGATATGGCCGTAATTCGTTATTGTCCCAAACTTCAGCCTCTTATGACCGAGCGCCTGGAGCAGGAGGGGCTTTCCTGGCGCCTTTTGGGGCGCGGGCGCTTTATGCTTACGTTCAAAGGCGCTCAGGCTCCCGAGATTACGGGCGGCAAAAGCGTGCATGTGGCCTATGAGGATTCGCCTTTGCCTCATTCGGAGCATGGCAGGCGGCTTTTAGTTAGGGACAGCGCGGCGCTTCTGGATTTAATGAATATTCCGGGGAGCTATACTTGGGCCGTTCCTCTGAGCGGAGAGTATGGGCTTAAACAGGCGGATATTCCTCAGGGAGAAGAATATGCAGATATGAGCATATGTAAAAGAAGCCGGAGTATTACAAAATACGACAGAATTCTGCTTTCATTATACTGCGAATTAATGGGCTACGATTTGGACGCGAATGATTTATAGCGCTTAAAAACGTCTTTCTGCCGCGCTTAATCTGATTTTTGATTTATAAATAAAAAAGCAAAATTAAATAATATATTATCGATAAATGAATATCGATATTCATTTAATGAATTACCCTCAATTTCAATTTCGTGATAAACTGACATCTGAAACTGAAAGGAGGGGTTTTTTTGATAAGCGCCGTATCCCGGCAGACAATATCCAGGCTTCCGGTTTATCTGGGATATCTTCGCTCTTTGGAAGGCTCGATGCTTACTATTTCGGCCACGGCCATAGCGGAGGCCCTCAGCCTGAACGACGTGCAGGTGCGCAAGGATTTAGCCGCCGTCAGCTCTTCAGGCAAGCCTAAAATAGGATATGTAACGGCCGATCTTATTTCGGAGCTGGAAAATTTTCTGGGCTATAACAGTCCCAGCGACGCGCTCCTGGCGGGCGCGGGCAAATTGGGCAGGGCGCTTATGTCCTATCAGGGGTTTAACGCTTACGGCCTTAATATCGTAGCGGCTTTTGATACGGATCCAAATCTGATTAATACTCAGGAGGCCGGCAAAAGCATTTTGCCGCTGAGTCAAATGAAGCAGTTCTGCGAGGAACGCAGGGTGCGCATAGGGATTATAACCGTCCCGGCCGCCTGCGCGCAGGAGGTATGCGAAATGATGCTGGAAAGCGGCATATTGGCCATATGGAATTTTGCGCCCGTCAGGCTGAACGTGCCTGATACAATCCTGGTGCAGAATGAAAACATGGCCTCGTCTCTGGCGCTGCTCCGCAGCCATCTTGGAGAACGCGCCCGATTATAAAATTAACAACTATTTAAAGATTTTTTAAAAGGAGATATTACTTATGAGCAGAATTAAAGAGTATGACATTGTGGACAGCGTAGAAAAGCTGGAAGCAGCCCTTGGCAAGGTCCGCGAGGCCCAGAAGAAATTCGCCGCCTACACTCAGGAGCAGGTGGACGCTATTTTCCTGGCCGCCGCTTCGGCTGCCAATAAGCAGCGCATTCCTCTGGCTAAAATGGCCGTTGAAGAGACGGGCATGGGCGTGGTGGAAGATAAGGTTATTAAAAACCATTACGCCGCCGAATACATCTACAACGCCTATAAGAACACCAAAACCTGCGGCGTTATAGAAGAGGATAAAGCTTACGGCGTCAAGAAGATTGCCGAGCCCATAGGCGTAATTGCTGCGGTTATTCCTACGACCAACCCCACTTCCACGGCAATTTTTAAAACCCTGCTGGCCCTTAAAACCAGAAACGGCATTATTATCAGCCCCCATCCCCGCGCTAAGAAAAGCACTATTGAAGCGGCTAAAATCGTCCTGGAGGCTGCTGTTGAGGCGGGCGCGCCTGAAGGCATAATTGATTGGATAGACGTTCCCTCCCTGGAATTGACCAATCTGGTCATGAAGGAAGCGGATATAATTCTGGCTACCGGCGGCCCCGGCATGGTTAAATCCGCCTATTCCTCAGGCAAGCCGGCCGTAGGCGTAGGCGCGGGCAATACTCCCGCCATAATAGATGAATCAGCCGATTTGCTGCTGGCTGTAAATTCCATTATACATTCCAAAACCTTTGATAACGGCATGATCTGCGCTTCAGAGCAGTCGGTTATAGTCCTGGAGCCCGTATATAGCAAAGTTAAGGACGAATTTAAAAAGCGCGGATGCTATTTCCTCAATAAGGAGGAGACGGAAAAAGTCCGCAAGACTATTATCATTAACGGAGCTCTGAACGCTAAAATCGTAGGGCAGCCCGCCGCCAAAATCGCCGCTCTGGCCGGGGTGGAGGTTGCTCCTGAAACCAAAATCCTCATAGGCGAAGTGACCAGCGTGGAATTAAGCGAGGAATTTGCCCATGAAAAGCTTAGCCCTGTGCTGGCTATGTATAAAGCCAAGAATTTTGACGACGCTCTGGATAAGGCGGAGCAGCTCATAGCCGACGGCGGCTACGGCCATACTTCCTCTGTCTATCTGGATGTCGTTACCCAGCAGGAAAAGCTTCAGCAATTCTCCGAGCGTATGAAGACCTGCCGTATACTGGTTAATACTCCGTCCTCTCAGGGCGGCATAGGCGACCTTTACAATTTCAAGCTGGCTCCTTCCCTGACTCTGGGCTGCGGCTCCTGGGGCGGCAATTCCGTATCTGAAAACGTAGGGGTTAAGCATCTTTTGAACATTAAAACCGTAGCTGAGAGGAGAGAGAATATGCTTTGGTTCAGAACGCCCGGAAAGGTGTATTTAAAGAAAGGCTGCCTGCCTGTTGCGCTGGATGAGCTTAAAACTGTCATGGGCAAAAAGAAAGCCTTTATCGTTACCGATACTTTCCTCTATCAGAACGGCTATACTAAGCCCATCACGGATAAATTAGACGAAATGGGCATCACTCATACCACTTTCTACGACGTTGCTCCTGATCCGACTCTGGCCTGCGCTAAAGAGGGCGCCAAGGCTATGGCCTCCTTCCAGCCCGACTGCATTATCGCTCTGGGCGGCGGCTCGGCTATGGACGCCGGCAAGATTATGTGGGTTATGTACGAGCATCCCGAGGCGGATTTCATGGATATGGCCATGCGCTTTGTGGATATCCGCAAGCGTGTATATACTTTCCCCAAGATGGGCGAAAAGGCGTATTTCATTGCCATCCCCACTTCGGCGGGTACGGGCAGCGAGGTTACTCCCTTTGCCGTTATAACTGATGAAAAGACGGGAGTTAAATATCCGCTGGCTGATTACGAATTGCTTCCCAATATGGCCATAATAGACGCAGATCTGCATATGTCCGCGCCTAAGGGATTGACGGCCGCTTCGGGCATAGACGCCGTTACTCATGCGCTGGAGGCTTATGCCGCCATGCTGGCGACTGATTACACTGACGGACTGGCTCTCAGGGCGCTTAAGGTAATATTTGAATATCTGCCCCGCGCTTATGATAACGGCCCGAACGATCCTGTTGCCCGCGAGAAGATGGCTAACGCCGCCACTATGGCTGGTATGGCCTTTGCCAACGCGTTCCTGGGCGTCTGCCATTCTATGGCGCATAAATTAGGCGCTTTCCATCATCTGCCCCACGGCGTAGCCAACGCGCTTATGATTGACGAAGTGCTTCGCTTCAACGCTTCTGAAACTCCCGTCAAGATGGGCACCTTCCCGCAGTATGATCATCCGCGCACTCTCGCCCGCTATGCGGAAGTTGCCGATTATCTTGGAATCAAGGGCAAGAATGATTCTGAAAAATTGGAAAACCTGATTGCCGCTATTGACCAGCTTAAGGAAAAGGTGGGCATCAAAAAGACTATAAAGGACTACGGCATAGACGAAAAAGACTTCCTGGAGAGATTGGACGATATGGTGGAGCAGGCCTTCGACGACCAGTGCACCGGCGCCAATCCGCGCTATCCGCTCATGAGCGAAATAAAGCAAATGTATCTTAATGCCTATTACGGCAAACGAGAATAAAGGAGGAAGACATAATGAAATTTGACAACCCTATCGCAGTCCGGGCAACCAAGACGGTTTACAGAGACGGAGATCTGGCCATTAAGCTTTTTAACGAGGGCTATTCCAAATCGGACGTTCTCAACGAGGCGCTTAATCAGGCGCGCGTGGAAGAAACGGGCCTGCTGGTTCCCAAGGTGCTGGAGGTAGGCATTTTTGACGGCCGCTGGGCAATTGTGAGCGAATATATAGAGGGCAAAACCATGGCTCAGCTTATGAGCGAACAGCCCGAAAATAAGGAAGAGCTCATGGGCAGGTTTGTGGATATACAGCTTTCTATTCACGCCCGCCGCGCCCCTTTGCTTAATAAGCTCAAGGATAAGATGGAGCGCAAAATAGACGGGACTTCCCTGGACGCCACTACCCGCTATGAACTGCATACCCGCCTTGAATCCATGCCCAAGCATAAAAAGGTGTGCCACGGGGATTACAATCCTTCCAACGTAATCATAACCGCGGACGGCGAGCCCTATATAATCGACTGGTCTCACGCCACTCAGGGCAACGCTTCGGCGGACGCCGCGCGCACTTACCTTTTGTTCTGGCTTGCCGGGGATATAGAGAGCGCTCATATGTATATGGAGCTCTTCTGCCGCAAGAGCGATACCGCCAAGCAGTATGTGGAAAAATGGCTGCCCATAGTGGCCGCTTCCCAATCGGTTAAGGGCAAGCCCGAGGAGAGGGAGCTGCTTATGCAGTGGGTGGACGTTGTAGACTACGAATAGCTGTTAAAAAGGCTTGACGGGCCTTCCGAACGGCGCGGAGGCCTGTCCGAGCCTGCCTTAGGTTGACAAATTCTCAAGTTTTCTCTATGTTAAAAAGCCTCGTTCCTTTTCATGGCCTTTTTATCGGCCCGGAAAAGGAACGAGGCTTTTTAAGCCTGACGGCGTTAATCCTCTATGGCTGCTTTTCTGGTGTTTATGCGCTTTATGGCGCTGATATCCGTTTTGGGCGCTCGTTCGTAATTGTAAAGCCCGTTTTGCTCCTGTTCTATGTCGTATAGCTGCGTATAGCAAAAGCCCATCATTTTGGGATTATCTAAAAGAGCGGAGGTCAGCCCTTCGTATCTCTTTAAAAACTGCGCTTCATCCTCTGCCGGCTGTCCATATCCCCATGCGTCCGCCTTGGGATGCAGCGTTGTGCCTCCGTATTCGCTCATTAATACCAATTCTCCTCGGTAGGGCTGTCTGTCCGCGTATTTGTCAAATAATTCCCCTGTTTTAAAAAGCCGGTCGTATCTCTCTTTGAATATATCGGCGTTCTGTTCATAATCGTGGACGTCAAATATATCAGTTTGAACGTGATAATTGCCGCTGGCGTCAACGCAGGGCCGGGTGTAGTCCGCTTGCTTGGTGGCTCTGTAAACCGCCTGTATCAGACTGCTGTTTTGCCGGCGCCCGGCGTAATCCCAGGTTTCGTTAAAGGGGCACCAGCATATTATGGACGGATGGTTATAGTCCCGGTTCAAAATTTCCAGCCATTCCATAAGCATATCGGGCAGGGCTTCGGCGTTTGAATAGTCCATGCCCCAGTTGCCGTATTCTCCCCAAACCATATATCCCATTGCGTCGCAATGATAAAGGAATCTGGGCTCAAACGCCTTTTGATGCAGCCGCGCGCCATTAAAGCCTGCGGCCAGGGAGAGCTCGATATCTCTTCTTAACGCTTCTTCGTCCGGCGCGGTATATATGCCGTCGGGGTAAAAGCCCTGATCCAATACCAGCCGCAGGAATACATGCCGGCCGTTAATGAGCATGCCCCGGCTGTCCATTGAAATATCCCTGAGTCCGAAATAGGTATGCGCTATATCCTGGCCAAATTGCAGTATTACGTCGTATAAACGGCCGTGTCCCGGCTCCCAGAGGTGTATTTCATCAAGCTTTATGGAAAAATGCACGTTCTGGCCGCAGTTAACTATGTTTTCTTCGCCCATTAGCGCGCCCTGATAATATATTTTAGCGCTTAAACTGCCCGTTCCGGCAAGCATGACGGAGAACGAGGCGCTGCCCGCTGCGGCGCAGGGAGTTATTTTAAAGTCCTTTATATATTCCTGAGGGGTAAATTCCAGCCATACAGTCTGCCAGACGCCTGTCGTGCGCGTATAATCACAGTTGCAGGAGGCGTATGTTTCGGATTGCTTTCCTCGCGGCTGAAGAGGACTGCGCACATCGTCCTCCGCGCAGATAGTTATTATATTTTCGCCCGGAAGTATAAGAGCGGTTATATCAAAGCAGAAGGAAGCGAAGCCGCCCTTATGCGTCCCCGCGCTCCTGGCGTTTATCCAGACCTCCGTTTTATAATCGCACGCGCCTATATGCAGAAAGATTCTGCCCTCCGCCTGAGCGGGCGAAATATTAACCGTCCGCTTATACCATACGGCGTTGATGAAATCGGTGTTTCCTATTCCCGAGAGCGCGCTTTCGGGGCAGAATGGAAGGGTAATTTCATTATTCAGGCTTTTAGCTTCTATCAGCCCGCGCGCTCGGCCGCTGAGGAAGTTATCCGTTTCAAACTGCCATTGTCCGTTGAGGTTTTGCCAATTTTCTCTTTCAAATTGGGGCTGGGGATGTTCGGGCCTTTTCATAGCGCTTATTCTCCTTTATTATTTTTGTTGAATTAATTTTAATGCAGGGCTTTCCGGGAGTCAATAGTTTAGAATAAATAAACTGATGATTTGCGGATTTATAATTGGCGCGCAGGCTTTAATATGCCTAAAGGGAAAGGGGGTTAAAAAGAGCCGAGGCGCTCCCGCGGCGTTTGGCGGGCTCTTAAATTAAGAGCCCGCCTGGGCCGGGCCGGCAGGCCCGGCCGGCGGCCTGCGGCCGCCTGACGCCGCGGGAGCGCCTCGGCTCTTAGAGACCTGCGCTTAAAATAAGCGGGCTTGAAAAAAGGGTTTGCGGGCGGGCGCGTTCAGGCCTGAGCTTTGCCTCCGCCGCGCTCTTTTCGCGCCTTTAAGCCCCGTTTTCCTTGACATTAATCGCCGTTCAGGCTATAATTGTAACAATGCGGATAAGTCCGCCGCATACAGCAGTTTAACTTCCGTCCCGCTTGTTTTCGGGCGGTTGTTTGACAAAATATTATTATTTTAAGGAGGTCATCTCACAATGGCAAAAACCATGACCATTGACGGCAATACCGCTGCAAGCCATGTGGCTTATGCATTCAGTGATGTTGCCGCTATCTATCCTATTACTCCCTCCTCTCCCATGGCTGAGGTGGGGGATGAATGGGCTGCCTTTGGACGTAAAAATCTGTTTGGGCAGACCATGCGCGTGGCTGAGATGCAGTCCGAGGGGGGCGCCGCCGGCGCTGTTCACGGCTCTCTGGCCGCCGGCGCTTTAACCAGCACCTTTACCGCCAGCCAGGGCCTGCTGCTCATGATTCCCAATATGTATAAGATTGCGGGCGAGCTGCTTCCCTGCGTATTTCATGTAAGCGCCCGCGCGCTTGCCGCTCATGCGCTCTCCATTTTCGGAGACCATTCGGACGTTATGGCATGTCGCCAGACGGGATTTGCCATGCTGGCCAGCGCTTCGGTGCAGGAGGTTATGGATTTAGCCCTTGTTGCTCATCTTTCTACGCTTAAAGCCAAAGTGCCTTTCCTGCATTTCTTTGACGGCTTCCGCACTTCCCATGAAGTTCAGAAAATTGAAATGATTGATTATGAGGATATGGCTAAACTGGTAGATTATGACGCGGTGGCTCAATTCAGGGCACGCGCGCTTAATCCGGAACATCCTCATCAGCAGGGCACGGCTCAAAATCCTGATATTTATTTCCAGAACCGCGAAGCGGCGAATAAATTCTATAACGCCGTTCCCGGCATAGTAGAAGAGACTATGAAACAAGTGGGCGAGCTGACCGGACGGCATTATAAGCTGTTTGATTATGTGGGCGCGCCCGACGCGGAAAAGGTTATAGTTGCCATCGGCTCAAGCTGCGACACCATTGAAGAAACTGTCAATCACCTTAATAAAAACGGCGAGAAGCTGGGCCTGATTAAGGTTCGTCTTTATCGCCCCTTCTCTCTTGAACATTTCATTTCCGCCATTCCGGCAAGCTGCAAGACCATCATAGCCATGGACCGCACCAAGGAGCCCGGCTCTGTGGGCGAGCCGCTTTATGCCGACGTATGCGCCGCGCTTAAGGACGCCGGCCGGGATAATATAACCGTTCTGGGCGGACGTTACGGCTTGGGCTCCAAAGAGTTCACGCCCAGCATGGTCAAGGCTATATATGACAACGCTTCGGTTTCCAAGCCCAAGAATCATTTCACAGTGGGCATTAACGACGACGTTACCGGCAATTCTCTGGACGTAAATGTTTTTGTAGATCCTGCTCCCGAGGGCGTTGTGCGCTGCAAATTCTACGGTCTGGGCGCGGACGGCACTGTAGGCGCGAATAAGAATACCATTAAAATTATCGGCGACCATACAGACATGTACGCTCAGGGCTATTTTGAATATGATTCCAAAAAGTCGGGCGGATTTACCATTTCCCATCTGCGCTTTGGCAAGACTCCCATTCAGTCTCCCTATCTGATTGATTCGGCTGAATTTATAGCCTGCCATAATCCCAGCTATGTAACCCGTTACGATATCCTTAAGGGCATCAAGGACGGGGGAGTATTCCTTCTCAATTCTCCCTGGAATCAGGAAGAGATGGATCAAATGCTTCCTGCCGATATGAAGAATACCATTGCGCGCAAAAAGCTTCGCTTCTATAATGTAAACGCGATTAAGATTGCGTCCGAAATCGGTCTGGGCGGCAGAATTAATATGGTTATGATGGCCGCGTTTTTTAAGCTTTCGGAGGTTATTCCCTATGAGGAAGCCGAGCAGTATATGAAGCAGGCCGTTAAGAAATCCTATGGCAAGAAGGGCGATAAGATAGTAAATATGAACTACGCCGCCATAGATAACGCCATAAGCGGCATAGAGCAGATTAATTATCCTGAAAGCTGGGCGGATACCAAAGAGGGCGCGGAAAAATTCCATGTTCCCGCCACAAAATATTTCGATACGGTTGTGCATCCTATTCTGGCTCAGAAGGGGGACAGCCTTCCTGTTTCCACTTTTGATCCCTCCGGATATGTTCCCACGGGCACCACTCAATATGAGAAGCGCGGCATAGCCGTTAATCTCCCTGAATGGATTCCCGAAAACTGCATACAGTGCAATCAGTGCGCGCTGGTCTGCCCCCATGCCTGCATAAGGCCTGTGCTTGTTAAAAATGAAGCTCCGGCAGATTTCATAACCAAGCCGGCTACCGGCAAAGAATTGGCGGGTTATTCCTTCCGCATGCAGCTCAGCCCCTTAGACTGCACGGGCTGCGGCAACTGCGCGCAGGTCTGCCCGGCTAAGAATAAGGCCCTTGTTATGGTGCCTAAGGAGAAAATTGAGCAGAAGGAGAGCGCCAACTGGGAATTTGCCGTTAAGCAGCCTCAGCCTGAGGTTGAGCTTAATACTTCTACGGTTAAGGGAAGCCAGTTCCTGCGTCCGCTGTTTGAATTTTCAGGCGCATGCCCCGGATGCGGAGAGACTCCCTATGTTAAGCTGATTACTCAGCTTTTCGGCGACCGCATGATAATTGCCAACGCTACGGGCTGCTCCTCCATATACGGCGGAAGCGCTCCCACCTGCCCCTATACCGTTAATGATAAAGGGCACGGCCCCGCATGGGCTAATTCCCTCTTTGAGGATAACGCGGAATTTGGCTACGGCATGAATCTGGCCGTTACGCAGCGCCGCGAGAGACTGGCCGAGCTTATAAGCGAGCTGGGCGAGAAATGCGGCGGAGAGGTTAAAGCGGCATGCGATCAGTGGCTGGAGGCCAGGCAGGACGCTAAGGGCTCCAGAGCGGCGGGCGAAGCAGTTCTGAATATAGTTAAAAACTGCAAAGACTGCGGCTGCGACTGCGACGCGCTCTGCGCCGAGATAGCTTCTATGGAAGATCTGCTCACCAAAAAATCCATCTGGATTTTCGGAGGAGACGGCTGGGCTTACGATATCGGATACGGCGGTCTGGATCATGTGCTGGCCATGGGCGAGGATGTGAATATTCTGGTGCTGGATACCGAAGTATATTCCAATACCGGCGGGCAGTCCTCCAAGGCCACTCCTACAGGCTCGGTAGCTAAATTTGCCGCTTCGGGCAAGAAAACGCGCAAGAAGGATTTGGGCATGATGGCCATGAGCTACGGCTATGTATATGTAGCGCAGGTAGCTATGGGCGCCAATCAGGCTCAGCTTCTCAAAGCAGTAACTGAAGCCGAAGCGTATCACGGCCCCTCCATAATAATCGCTTACGCTCCCTGTATCAATCATGGCATCAACATGGGCCAGGCGCAGCTTGAGCAGAAGAAGGCTGTGGAAGCTGGATATTGGCAGCTTTACCGTTATAATCCTGAGCTGGCTGATAAAGGGCAGAATCCTTTCACGCTGGACAGCAAGGAGCCTTCCTCCGATTATATAGAGTTCATCAAGGGCGAATCGCGTTATACGGCGCTGGCCAAGCTCTTCCCTGAGCAGGCGGAGAAGCTGTTCACGCAGGCTGAAAAGGACGCTAAGGACAGACTGGAGAATTATAAGCGTATGGCCGGCAAATAAGCGCTGAAATATCACAGCCTGCCGCATTCCGGGCTTTTAGGATTGCTTTGGGTTTAGGGTAGCTTCGGGCATTCTATATTGAGGGCGTTCTTAAAACGCAGTCCTGCGGTTATGATTCTAAGGCGTGCATTTAATTCAAAAGCGGGAAGTCAAAGTTAAATTGACTTCCCGCTTTTTTGATTGCTCGTTAGTTGTAACGAAACTTGTTTTATTCTGTTATTTGTATCTTTATATCTCCGCTAACCGTATTAATTCGGCATTCGCCGCTGGCTATTGAGGATGAGGGGGGAACGTTAATTTCACCGCTTACGCTGTAAGCGTTAAAAATCTTTGGAGAAAGCAGATTTCCTGAAATATCGCCGCTGGTTGTTTTTAGCCGGAGGAACGCAGCGTCGCTCTTATCTAACACTATATCGCCGCTGACGTTTACAATATTGAGATTGTTCTGCGTCTGTACATCTTGAAGCTTTATGCCGCCGCTGGTGCTGCCGGCGGTTAAAAGCGAGCAGCGAACGTCGGACGCTTTAATATCTCCGCTCACGCTGTTCAGTTCCGCGCCTGCATCCAATGAAGCTGATAATAGGGAAATATTGCCGCTGGATGATTCCAGGCGCAAATTATCTGCTTCTAAATCTTTTGCATATATATCTCCGCTGATTGTTTTGATTGCAATCCTGTTTGAGGCGGAAGCAGCGCAGCTTAAATTCCCGCTGGAGCTGTAAAGAGTTGTATCGTTGAAAGAAAAGCCCTTAGAAATATTAATATCGCCGCTTTGGCTGTTTGCGTTTAGCTTGTCGTATTCTGCCGGCGGCAGATATATATTCAGTTCTGGCTGAAGCTGAAAAACGCCTATATATTCATACCATTTTTTATTGTCGGCATTTTCAATGTGCAGCGTATCCTCCTTTACAAAGGCGGAGAGTTCTGTGCTTTGGATGTATTCAATCTTGCAGATATTATCTTCCGAAGGCTTTATAATTATGCTGCATTGCTCGCTGCGAACGGAAATATTCTTAAAGCTGTCTTTTATCTCAAGCGTATTCAGGTCCGCCGCAGGGTACAGCTTTTCAAAATTAAAATCTATCATAGCCAGAGCGGAAAAAGATACGGCTATTCCGGCTAAAATAAATATTAATCCCGCGATTAAAGCTTTTTTGCTTCTTTTCATTTTGCTTCACCTCTCTTAATGAAATATAACTTGGTTTTCAATAATATTTTTTTGCTTAGGCTGACGCAGAGCGCCGTGCATTTAAATGAACATAAAGTTAATAAAATAGTAAGCCCGACGCAGATAAGGCCTAAACCGAGATATAGCACGCCATGCGCCGTCTGGCCTGAAGTAATCAATGCGGCGCCTCCGGCTATGCCTGCGGCGCTTCCGGCCGCAAAGGAAATGGCAACGGCATAAAGAGTGATTAAAGCGGCCCATAGGATTATATAAATGGAAAGGAACAGGCCTATTCCGGCTAAAAGCAGGGGCAGCCATATGGGGGACGCTAAAATAATCAGTATAATTTCACGCGGAGAAAGAGGGCGGGAAGGGGCGGCTTTGGCCCTTACCAATTTGGGAAGAGAGGCGCCGGCCATAATTTGCGCGGCGATTTGATCAATCGGGCCCAGAGCGGAAACGGCTTCCGCTTCATTTAAGCCTTCCTCCATGCGGTCGTCAATAATTTCGCTGTAATAATCGCATGCCTCGTCTATATCTTCTTTGGGCAATCCGTTTAATTTTGCGCGAAGTGCCTCCAATAGCTCCTGTTTGTTCATTGCTCTGTTTCCTCCCTGACAACAAATTTATATATGGACATTATTTCTTGCCATTCCTGTTTGAAAGCTTCAATGCGCCGCAGGCCCAGCGGGGTGATGTGATAATATTTTCTGAGCCGTCCGTTATGTTCTATAGAACGGACGATTAATAATTGGGCTGATTCCAATCTGCGAAGAATGGGATATAAAGTTGATTCAGATATATCAACATAGGGCTTTATATCCTTAATAATCTGGTAGCCGTACGAGGGAACATTTTTTATAGCGGCCAGGACGCAGATATCAAGCAAGCCGCGTTTTAATTGAGTGTCCATTACATACCTCCCTTTGAAATATATTATATAATACATAGTATAATGCGTCAACTAATATTTTGGGGCGGCGCGAGCTTTTGGCGCCGTTATAGGCGCCAAAAGCCTATGGCTCCATATAATCCCGCGGCGTTTGCGGCCTTCGGCCGCCGGCCGGGCTTATGCCCGGCCGGGCAGGCGTGCGCCTGCCAAACGCCGCGGGATTATATGGAGCCGGGGGCCCGACCTTCGGTCGGGCTTCGCGACGCCCGTTTTGACGCTCAATAAGGGGGTCTGCCTTTGGCGCTTATGCGCCAAAGGCAGGCCCCCTTATTGAGCCTAAGCCCCCGTCCAGGCAGGCATTCGCCTGCCTGGACGGGGGCTTAGGGATTTTTTTATTATTGAGCGTTAATTAGCTGGGCGTATATTCCCCCTAGCTTAATTAATTCTTCATGCGTGCCCTGCTCGCATATGCGTCCTTCGGAGAGCACGAATATTCTGTCCGCTTTTTTAACCGTTGAAAGCCTGTGCGCGATTATAAGCATAGTGCGGCTGCCGGCAAGCGCGTTGAGCGCGTTTTGTATTTCGGTTTCGGTCTCGTTATCTACGCTGGCGGTAGCTTCGTCTAATATCAGAACGGGACTGTTGCGCAATACGGCGCGTGCAATGGACAGCCGCTGCTTTTGCCCTCCCGACAGCCGCACGCCGCGTTCGCCTATGTATGTTTCATAGCCTTCGGGCATGCTCATTATAAAATCATGCGCGCAGGCAATCTGAGCAGCCTGAATTATTTCTTCTTCGGAGGCGTCCTTTTTTCCATAGGCTATGTTTTCTTTTATGCTGCCGTTGAATAGGAATACATCCTGCATAACCGAACTTATCTGCTCGCGCAGGCTTTCAAGCGTGACATTTCGTATGTCGTGCGCGTCCAATAATATGCGTCCCTCAACCGGCTCGTAAAAACGCGCCAGCAGGGAGGCGGCCGTGGTTTTGCCTACGCCGGTGGGGCCGACAAGCGCCACCATTTCCCCAGGTTTTATTTCAAAGCTGATATCCTTTAATACGGGCTGTTCGGGCTCGTAATAAAAGCTGACGTGCTCGAAGGTTATTTTGCCTTCGCAGCGGGGCAGAGCATACGCTCCAGGCGCATCCGTTATTTCTGGCGGCGTGTCCAGAATGGCAAATACTCTTTCCGCGCCCGCCTGTGCCTGCTGCAAATCCTCTATGGTGCGCGCAAAGGTTGCAATGGGCTGATAGAAAAGAGATAAATAAAGCAAAAACGCTACGATATCCTCTACGGGCATTCCGCTGCCCATGCTCAGTAATCCGCCGAAAACTACTACTACCACCGTGCCCATGCTTGTAAAAAATTCGACAAAGGGATGAAACACAGAACTCTTTTTCATGGCGGACAGAGTTTTGGATACATGAGCAAAAGTGTGAAAGCGTATGTTTTCCGCTTCCCGAGACTGCTGGTTAAAGCTCTGGATTTCACGCATTCCGCTTAGGCTATCCTGAAGCCGGGCGCTTAAATCCCCAGCTTTTGCATGCGATTCCCTGAATTCGGGCCGTATGCGCTTAACAAAAAATACGCTTGCCCCTATTATGAAGGGAATGGGGATAAGAGTCAGCAAGGTCAATAAAGGGTTTATGCTGCATAAAATTACTGCTACTCCGCATATAAGTATTACATTGGTTATAACGTCAGGTATGGCGTGAGCCAGTAAAAGCTCAAAATTGGCCGTATCGTTAATTACTCGGCTCATAAGCTGCCCGGTCTGAGTGTCGTGATAAAAGCCCATAGAAAGGGCCTCCATGTGTTTGAAAAGGTCTACTCTTACTTCCCCCGTCAAATTCCAGGCGGCTTTATGACCTATATAGTTCTTTATGAATTGCAGTACAGCGCGCAGAAGATAGGTGCCCGTTAAAGAAAGGGCGATTATAATTATGACGTCTCTTTTCTGGGCAGTTTCTCCGTTGGATACTATGCCCGTCAATTCCCGGAGCAGATAAGGGCCCACCATGTTCAGCGCGGCGTATATTATTGTAGCCGCGACTGTAACAATAAGCATAATTCTGTATTTTTTAGCATAGCCGAAAAGCCTGAACAGTACTTTCATAATAGAGCTCCTCTTTTAAGCGTTATTGGCTACTGGGTCTTAACCGTTATCTCTGCGGCGCAGAATGCTCAGGGCTATAAGCATCAGTATGGGGAAAACGGTTGCGGCCAGCATGCCCGTTTGCAGGCCTTCGGCCGCTCCGTCCGAAACAAAGCCCACCAGCGCCGGCCCAAGAACGCAGCCTATATCTCCAGCCATTGCAAGCAGGCCGAATATGGACGCGCCGTGCGTGTTGCTGCGCGCGCACAGGCTTATCGTGCCCGGCCACATTAATCCTACTGCAAGCCCGCAGAGAGCGCAGCCCGCCAGCGCCAGCGCAGGCCAGGGGGAAAGGCCGGCGATTAAATAGCCTATAACGCATAAACCGGCGCTGGCCATCAGAGCGTTTTTAATTTTAAGCCGTTTGCCTGCAAATCCGAAAAACAGCCGGGCGGCGCCCATGCACGCTGCAAAAAGGCAGGGACCGAAAATATCTCCCGACGCTTTTGAAAGCTTGAGACCGCTTTCGGCAAAGAGGGAAGCCCATTGGCTTATGGCCAATTCGGCCGCGCCCGCGCAAAACATAAGTATTATGAATAAATATATGCCTTTATCCTTAAGCACTCTTAAAACGGAGGCGTGTTTTTCTTCAACGGGCATATTTATAGGCACCAGCATAAAGAAAAAGGCGTTTGCCAAGGGAATTGCGGCCCAGAGCAGGGGCAGCCAGCGCCAGGCCAGCCCGGCGGAGAGCAGGGCGGTGGTAATTAATACGACGGCCATCTGCCCCCAGCAGTAAAAGGAGTGAAGCAGGCTCATGGACGCGGCTTTTTTCTCGCCGGGCAGGCTGTCCACAATGGGGCTGACAACCACTTCTATAAGCCCGCCGCCTATGGCGCTCAGAATTACCGAAATGCAGAGCCCTGCGTAGGGGGGAAGAATAAAGGGAAGTATTCCCATTCCGGCTAGCCCTACGCATCCGAAAAAGTGGGCCGCAACGGCGGCTCGCTTGCAGCCGATTCTGCCCAGGAATTTGGTGGCCAGCACGTCCACAATCATTTGTATGATAAAATTAATGGATATTAAGAGGGTAATGGCCTCCATGCTGATTCCGAATTGATTCCGGAATATTACGAACAGCAGCGGGGGCAGATTATTGACGGCCGCCTGCACAATATATCCAATATAGCTGGCCGCTGTGGTATGACGATATGTAAAACTCATTGCAGTTCTCCGAAGGTTGTATTTTTTGCTCGCAGCCGCCGGAAAATACGTCCGGCGGAAATTAAAGCTGCTGGCTTAATAATATAAAACAGACCGAATAAAGCCGTTGGGCTTATATCTTACAGGCCGATTAATTCGCGCGCGCTTTTTATAAGCGCCTGGGCGGCGGCCTGACAGCCGGCCTCGTCTGAGCCGCGCGCGCCCAGATATAATTTCAACTTGGGCTCGGTGCCCGAAGGCCGGGCGCAGAACCAGCAGTTGTTTTCCAGTTCGCAGTATAAAACATTGCTTTTGGGCAGCAGAATTTTTTCTTCTCTTCCGTTGATTAAACGCAGAGAACGGTTGTAATCCCGCAGAGCCAAAACCTTAAAACCTCCTATATATTCAGGCGGCGCCTGGGTTAATCTGTTCATTATGCCTTTAATTTGCTCCAGGCCTTCAATGCCTTCAAAGGTAAAGGAGAGCGTGTGTTCGGCGTAAGAACCGTATTTCTTATAAATAGCTTCCAGTCCGTCCAAAAGGCTCATTCCTCTGGAAGCATAATCGCAGGCGGTTTCCGCGAGCAGCATGCAGGCGACGACGGCGTCTTTATCTCGCGCGTGCGTGCCTTCCAGGTAGCCGAAGCTTTCTTCAAAGCCAAATATGAACGTATGCTCATTAGTGCTTTCGTATTCTTTAATCTTTTCTCCGATGAATTTAAAGCCGGTCAGCACTTCGACCAGGGAGACGTTATAATCCTCGGCAATGGCGCGGGCGAGCTCTGTTGAAACAATAGTTTTTATAACCGCTCCGTTTTGCGGAAGCAATCCGCGGCTTTTGAGAGAGCGCAGCCGGTATTCCAGCATGAGGCAGCCAAGCTGGTTGCCCGTAAGGGGGATATATTCGCCGTTTGAGCTTCTTACTGCCGCTCCCATGCGGTCGCAGTCCGGATCCGTGCCTATAACCAATTCCGCGCCCGTCTCTTTTGCAAGACTTATGCCCATGCTCAGGGCGTCGGCGTTTTCCGGATTGGGGGTAGAGACGGTGGGAAAGCTTCCGTCAGGCGCGCATTGCTCGGGGACAAGCCGCATATTTTTAAATCCCAGGGCGTTAAACATGCTTTTTACGCTGGATAGTCCCGAACCGTGCAGGGGGGTGTAAATAAATTTAAGCTTTTCCGCCTGTCTGCTTATAATATTCATGTCGGCTAAAGGAAGTATGGCTTTAAGATAGGCCTCGTCCAGCTCTTCGCCCGCCATTTTGATTATTCCCTCCGCCTGCGCCTTCTCCATATCGGCGCAGGGTATATTGAAATAATCCAGGCCTTCAATGCGGCTGAGCACTTTTGCGGCGGCCTCAGGAGCAAGCTGCGCCCCGTCCTCGCCGTAAACCTTGTATCCGTTGTATTCCTTGGGATTATGGCTGGCGGTTATCATCACTCCCGCAAAGGCTTTAAAATATCTCACGCCGAAAGATAGCAGAGGCACGGGCCTTAAGGAATCGTATAATATGGCCTTTACGCCCGCTTCGGCCAGCACGCGGGCGGTCAAGGCCGCAAATTCTGCGCTTTTAAAGCGGGAATCGTAAGAAATTACTACTCCCCTCTGAGCGCAGTCGGGCCCGCAGGCCTTAATATATTGAGCCAGGCCCAGAGTGGCGCGGGCGACGCTTCTTTCATTCATGCCGTTGGTGCCGGCGCGGATAATTCCGCGCATACCGGCCGTGCCGAATTCCAGCTCGGTGTAAAAGCGTTCTTTTATTTCGTTCTGCGTCAATTTGCCGAGCTCCCGGCATTCGTCCGGAGAGCCCAATTCCAGCCAGCGTTTATATTCGCTTAAATAGTCGCTCATATTCAACTGCTCCTCATAATATATTTCAAATATAATATTTTTGCCTTTTCGCAGCTTTATATTCCAAGCGGCGGCATGCATAAGCTTTGCCCGGAGTCGTTATATATGCGCTTGAGGCTTAATTCCCTGCTGCTCGGGGCGCTTCCTGAGAGGCGCTGCGCGTTCTGACATATGCGCGTCAGATTTATTTGCTCAAACCGGTAGTTATTATACCAGCAAAAATATACTTTTGCAAATTAAACGCCGGCCTATAGAATTATAAAATTTAAAAAAATATCCGGCCGGCGCAATAAAAAAGCCGCCGGCGATAATCGGGCGGCATGAACCAGTTTTTTATATTTGTTAATGCGGGGCGGAGTTATATAATTTTGTATACTGGCCCCCGCCTGTCCTGATATGCAACGTCCACGGGTAAATCGCAGCCATCCTCTGAAAGCTTGCCTGAAACGGCGGAATATGCGATTTCAGGGCGGTTGTTTTCCTGAGAGAGGTGGGCTAAAACCACCTGCTGCAATTCGCAGCACATAAGCTGGCTTAACGCGTCTCCGCAGGCATCGTTGCTTAAATGGCCGTTATTTCCCAGTATTCTGCGTTTAAGAGGGGGAGGATAGGGCCCGTTAAGCAGCATGTCCATATCATGGTTGGCCTCAAGCACAAGTATATGGGAATGCCTGAGCTGTTCCAGCAGCCGCTTGTTTATATGCCCTATGTCGGTGGCGATGCTCAGCTTGCGGGCGCCCGAATATAACGAAAAGCCTACGCTTTCGGCGCTGTCGTGCGGGGTTTTAAAAGGGGTTATATCCAGGTCGTTTATGTAAAAGTTTTCCCCAGTATTAAAATATCTGATATATCGCTCCACACGCGGATATTTTTTGATTATGCAGGCGGCCGTCTTTTGATTGGCGTAAATGGGAATTTCAAAATTCCTGCATAGCACGTCCAGAGCGGATATATGGTCGGTATGCTCGTGGGTTATGAGTATTCCGTCCAGTCTTTTAGGAGAGATATCCAGGCAGGCAAGCTGCGCTTTTATAATTTTGGCGGTTCCTCCGGCGTCTATCAGTACGGCGGTTTTCTGCGTGGCCGCAAAATGGCAGTTGCCCTTTGAGCCGCTGGAAAGAGGGCAGTATGTAAGCATCTCAGCCTCCTTTGGCTAATGTATAAATATAGTCGGCCGCTTTGGCCATTTCCTGGAGGGAAAGCCTCTCTCCGCGTACGTCGGGAGGCAGTCCCAGCGTTTGAATTAATTCTTCGGCTTGCGCTCGTGTGAGGCCGAAAGAACAGATAAGATTATTTAAAAAGGTTTTGCGCCGCATGGCGAAAGCGCATGCAATCACTTTGAAAAGCAGCGATTCGTCCTTTGTTTCAACGGGCGGAGCTTCCCGGCGCAAAAGAGTAATCACTTGGGATTCCACTTTTGGCGGGGGATAGAAGCTGCCCGGGCCGAGACGGCTTTTAAGAGAAGGAACGGTATAATATTGCACTGCGCAGCTCAGCGCGCCGTATTGGGGAGTCCCGGGCAGGGCGGCCATTCTCTGGGCGACCTGGCGCTGCACGAGCACGGTGATGCTTTTATAAGGCAGTCCGCTTTCAAGCAGGCGCATAAGAATGGGGGTGGTTATGTAATAGGGGATGTTGGCCACTACCTTAAAGCCTGGGCAGAGCTTTTGACTGTATAATTGCTCAATATCCAGCTTCATAAAATCCTCAAAGATTACTGAAACATTTTCATATCCGTTCAGGGTTTGCTCCAGCACGGGCATGAGCGCGCGGTCTATTTCTATTGAGAGGACGCCGGCGCATTTAGAGGCCATCAATCGGGTTAAAGTGCCTGCGCCCGGGCCTATTTCCAGCACGCGGTCGTCTTTTTCCAATTGGGCGTCGTCCATTATTTTTTCTAATATTTTTTTGTCGTACAGGAAATTCTGGCCCAGGCTTTTAGTAAATTTAAAGCCGTTCTGAGCTAATATTTCCCTGATGGGCTGTTCCTTTGGCATTGAGATTAATGGTTTTGCTCGCTTTCCGCGCCCGGCCGAAGCCGGGCCGCTGTTTTATCTGTGCTTGTCATACGCCGGAGCGCCGCGTTTTTTGTCCGTTTTTTTCCAAGCGCCCATTCGCGCCTGCGGAAAACCGTATCCGTTCCCTTTCGGACGTCCGCGGAGACTGTTGAAAAAGAGAACTGTGCCTGGCTGATATCAGCCTTCCAGATTATTGAGGGCCTTTGAGCCCAGCCTGTTGAGCAGGCAAAGGGATATAACTGCCAGAGCCAGAGATATTATTATTATGCCCGCCAGCATAGCGGCGGATGAGATATTATAAAGCAGCAGGGCGATTATGCCCAGAATTATAATAAGCGCAAATTCCACTATTACTGCCATTCCGGCGTTGAGGCTCTGTTTTATGGCCTGAGTGGGATTCTGCCAGCCCAAATTTGGATGGCAGCAGTCGAAGAGCAGGCAGATGGCCGAGGAGGCCGTGCAGAGCAGCAGAGCTATAATTAGCGCTATAACTGTTTCTACTACCGCCCCTCCCATAAGCACGGCGATAATAACGGCGGGGATTATAAGGCTGATATAGGATATGCTCAGGCTGGCCAGAAGCTTGGCCCGAATTATGCTTGCGGCGGGCACGGGCGCCGCTTTTAAAATCCATATGCTTTTGCCTTCTCTTGTAAGCATTGTCGCGCCGCCTGTATTAAGTCCGCCGCAGAAAAACAGAAGGGCGCTTATTATAACCGAGCAAAGGGCGATATGAGAAAAATTGGAAGGATCATAGCCAAGCTCTTCCAAAAGCAGCTTCATATCCATAGAGCCGCCCAGCCAGATTACAAGCAGCATAATGGGCAGCACCAGCGCTCCGCTCAGGGAATTCATGGCGTAAACGGGCGTTTTGAGTATGCTCTTCCATTCTTTTTTAAATATAGCCTTAACGGGGGAAGAGGCGTCGGATAATCTGCGGGCGCGCGTTTTGTTTGCAGGCGCTTCATTTAAAACAAGCGCGCTTTTAAGATAAACTTTGCGCCCCAGCAGGAAAATAACGGCTGCCAGCAGAATAATAACGGCCGTCAGCAGCGCCAGAGCATAAAAACGCTGGGCGCCCGAGGCGGTTATAACGCTGCCCATCCAGCCTGCCGGAGGAAACGCGGCGCATATTTTCTCCAGCGCTCCCATATTGCTTAAAAGCAGCTCGTTAAAGAAATTTTCCGGGAGCTCTTCGGGCATAAAGCGGTAAAAGGAGGATTGCAGCACAATCACTCCCGCAACCATCACCAGGGAAAAGAGCATCACCATGGCGTCCCGGTTTTTCATTTTTGAGGCCAGACGCATAATCAGCATGGCTAAAAGAGTGCTGACGAACATCGGGATGCAGGGCGCGGCCAAAACCATAAGCAGCCCAAGAGGGTATGCGGCCGGGTCGGCGGCCTTAAGCCCGTAAATAACGCAGGGCGGAAGTATAAAAAAGGCGGAGAGCAAAAGCTGCCCCAGATAAGCGTGAGTGAATTTCACGCTGAAGACCGTGCCCTGAGCGACGGGCAGAGTGGCTAAGAATTGGTTGTCCTTTGCCATAAAGAGCTTGGAGAGCACGGAGAAGGTGCCGAAGATTACGGAAATTACGCAATATACCATAAAAATCAGAGATAAGATAATTCCGGGCATCCCCTCTTTGAGCGCTACTGCCGCTCCCATTACGGCGTCGGCCAGGGTTATATAGGTAAAGAGAAACATAACCGCCACTAAAAGCACGGCCAGATAGGCCCATAGCATGCGGCGGGCGGCCTTGTCTCCGCTTTTGAGCGCGCCTCTTATATAGGCCAGCATGCTGTTGGCCTTTAATTCCAGGCGAAGCAGTGTATTGAATTTATTCATCCGTCCGGCCTCCTTAATTAAGCGTCGGCTTTTGCCGTGCGCTCAAGGAATATGCTTTCCAGAGTTTCGCCGCTGTTTGAGCGCAGCTCGTCTAATGTTCCTACGGCTATAAGCCTTCCATGATCGATAATTCCTATTCTGTCGCACAGTCTTTCAGCCACCTCTAAAACATGAGTGGAAAAGAAAACCGTGTTGCCCGCGCTGCAATGAGCGCGCATCTGTTCCTTAAGCAGCATGGCCGAACGGGGATCCAGCCCCACAAGCGGCTCGTCCAATATCCAGAGCGCGGGCTCGTGCAGCAGCGCCCCGGTTATAACCAGTTTCTGCTTCATGCCGTGAGAATAGCTTTTTATCTGGCTGTCCACTGCTTTATCCAGTTCAAATTGGGAAAGATAACGCTCTATGCGTTCTTTGCGCTCGCGCATGGGAACGTTGTACATATCCGCCATAAAGCTTAGATATTCCCGGCCTGTCAGCATTTCGTATATATCGTGATTATCGGGCACATAGCCCATGGACATTTTGGCGGCGATCGGGTCGTCCTTAAGGGAATGCCCGTTGATTTCAATTTCTCCCCGGTCGGGATTGAGAATACCGGTTATCATTTTTATTGTGGTGGTCTTGCCCGCTCCGTTAGGGCCGATAAAGCCGAAAATCTCGCCGTTTTTAATCTCAAGGTTTAAGGAATCCACGGCTTTTTTATTTCCCTTTGCATAGCTCTTGGACAGATTGCTTATTTTAAGCATTTTACACCTCCGCGCCCCTGGGGCGGTTTCAAATAATTTTTTATGCCTTGATTTAAGGCGTGCTCCGCTTAAAGCTTAAAAAGTATAAAGCCGGCCCGGCGGATTTTATCCTGACGCCGCCGGCGCATATTCCCGGCGCCTGTTCTGGGCGTCAGCTTTCTGTTCCTAAGAGAGCCTTTACTGCCTCCCCGGCCATAAGCAGGCCCGCCGCCGGAGGCACGAAAGAAATACTGCCTATTATTCCGCGCTGGGCGGGCTTTATGGGATCTTCATCCGAATAGACAACTTTAAGAGCGGCGATTCCCCTTTTTTTCAGCTCCCGGCGTATAACCCGGCAGAGCGGGCATACGCTGGTGGAATAGATGTCGTCAATTTTAAAAAGGCCGGGTTTCAGCTTTCCTCCGCAGCCCATAGCGCTGATTATGGGAACGCCCTTTTCAACTGCGCATTGGATTAAAGAGAGCTTTGCGCTGACGGAATCAATCGCGTCTATTATATAATGAGCGCGTCCCAGCATAGAATTAAAATCTCCCTCTTGATAAAAGCGGCTGTACGCATGAATTTCGGCGCCGGGATTAATATTCAGCGCCATTTCTTTCATAACTTCCGCTTTAGGCCGGCCTATGGTGCTTTCAAAGGCTATGAGCTGCCTGTTGATATTGCTGGGGGAAACGCAGTCGCCGTCTATAAAGGTCAATTCGCCTATTCCGGCTCGCACTAAGGCCTGCGCCGCGGCGCCGCCCACTCCTCCCAGGCCCACGACGGCTACATGCGCGTTTTTCAGTTTTTGCAGTCCGCTTTGGCCCAGCAGCAGCTCTGTGCGGCTGAAACGCTCGTCCTTTTTTTCCATTAGGGCTCCCCGTTTGCTTTTGAGAATTATATTTGTCAGGCGGCGCGCCGGCATAATTATTTTAATATTTATCCGCGCGGTTAATATTTTATCATATATTCAGGCGGGCTGGCAATTAATTTAGAGTATTTTTGAAAGAGGCGGATTCTTTGCGAAATAAAAAAAGACTGTTTTAAGGGGATTTTGAGCAACAGGGTGAGATTACGCTATTTTGATTTTTTAAGTCTAATATAATATTGAGGATTTTTAGAGCCGTAAGGGCGGAGAATGGAGGGGGAAAAATATGCTTGTTCATGAATTTTTAATTTAATTGGATATTGTAATTGATTTGCAAGTATGATAAAATAATAATGTTTGCTATTTTGTCTTTTTAAAGGGGAATATTGTTTTGGATTATCTTTCAAAAAAGGCGCGGAGCATAATTCCGTATATTCCGGGCGAACAGCCCAGGGAAAGAAAATATATAAAAATAAACACCAACGAGAATCCTTATCCTATTTCTCCGGCCGCTGTTCGGGCCGCCCAAAGGGCGCTCGAGGACAGCCCGCTTTATCCCGATCCCGAAGCGTCTGAATTAAAGCGGGTGATTGCTCGGCGGGAAGGATTGGATATAAGCCAGGTGTTTTGCTCTAACGGTTCGGATGAGGCGCTCGCCTTATCCTTTTTAGCGTTTTTTAATCAGGGCAGCAGGATATTGTTTCCTGATATTACATATAGCTTTTATCCTGTTTACGCGCGGCTTTTTGATATAGATTATGAGGCTGTGCCTCTGGACGCAGAATTTAAAATAGATATAAATAAATATATGAAGGCGAACGGCGGGATTGTTTTTCCCAATCCCAACGCTCCTACGGGGATATTTATGCCTGTTTCAGAGCTGGAGAAGCTGGCGGAATATAATTTAAATCAGGCGGTTGTAATAGTGGACGAGGCCTATATAGCCTTTGGAGGTGAGAGCGCCGTCAGGCTGATTGAAAAATATCCCAATCTGTTAATTGTGCGCACTATGAGCAAATCCCATTCCATGGCAGGGCTGCGCGTGGGATACTGCCTGGGGAATCAATCCCTTATAGAAGGCCTGAACCGAATAAAAAATTCCTTTAATTCATACGTTGTGGATAGATGCGCTATGGCCGCCGCCGCTGCGGGATTGGCGGACGAGACGTATTATGCGGGGATTGCCCGGAAAATAATGGGGACAAGAGAGCGCGTAGGAGAGAGTTTAATCCGTATGGGATTTAAGGTGCTGCCCAGCGCGGCTAATTTTATATTCGCCTCTCCGCCGGGCGGAGACGCGCGCGGATTATATGAATTTCTGCGCCTGAACGGAGTGCTGGTCAGATATTTTGAAGGGGAAAGAGTCAATAAATTCATACGAGTGACCATTGGCACAGATGAGCAGATGGATGAATTTCTGCGTATAACAGAGCTGTTTATAAAAAACTAAAAAGAAAAGAGGTAAATATTTATGCTAAGCGAGGATTATCTGATTGAACAGCTTAACGCTCCTACCAGGCAGGAGCGTCTTATGGCCGTAACCGGCCTTAAAAAGCTTATGGACGACGGCTTTTTGGAGAAGCCTTTGCAGGGAGAGGACATAAACAATCACATCCACACCACCTATTCCTTTTCTCCGTACAGCCCGTCCAAGGCGGTTTGGCGCGCCTATACTGCCGGATTATGCACGGCGGGAATCATGGACCATGATTCCATAGGAGGAGCGGAGGAATTTATTGAGGCGGGCAAGATAGTAGGACTGCCCACTACTATCGGCATGGAGATGCGGGTGGATTTTTCCAATACTCCCCTTAACGGCCGGCGCATCAATAATCCCGACCAGGACAGCATAGCTTATATGGCCGTTCACGGCATACCGCATACTCAGATAAGCCGGGCGGCTGAATTTATGCAGGACAGCCGGGATAAGAGAAATATACGCAATGCCAGGATGGTGGAGGGCATAAACGCGCGATTTGGCGGAGACGGGCTGGAATTGGATTTTGAACTGGACGTTAAGCCTCTTTCCTTGAGCCATTTGGGCGGAAGCGTTACCGAGCGGCATTTGCTTTACGCCCTGGCAAAAAAGATGTGCGGGCGTTTTGGACGCGGGCAGGGCGTTATAGATTATCTTATCAACAATATGGGGATAGCCCTAAGCGATTCTTTGCGCGGTTATCTTCTGGATGTTTCCAATCCCTTTTATGAATACGACCTGCTGGGGGCGCTTAAGAGCGATTTGAGCAGCATATATATAGACGCGGATGAGGAATGCCTGGATGTCAGGCGAGTAATAGAATTCGCTGATTCCATAGGCGCGATAAGCGCATATGCGTATTTGGGAGACGTGGGGCAGAGCGTGACGGGAGATAAGCGCGCGCAGGCGTTTGAGGATTCATATTTGGAGCAGCTCTTTGAGGTTATATCCGAGCTGGGCTTCAAGGCGGTTACATATATGCCCTCGCGCAATACGGCCGAGCAGCTTGAAAGACTTCGCGCGTTATGCGAAAAATATTCGCTGTTCCAGATAAGCGGCGAAGATATCAATTCGCCCAGGCAGCTTTTTATATGCAAGGCTTTGCAGAATCCTGCCTATCATAATCTGGTGGATTCCACCTGGGCGCTTATAGGGCATGAGCTTGCGGCTACTAAGGATAAAGAGCTGGGAATGTTTTCGCAGAGCAGCGTTAAGAAATACGGGACGCTTGCTTCCAGAACTGAGTTTTTTGGGAAATTAGGGCGCAATCCCGAGCTTATTGAGCAGCTTTAATTATCTTTGCAGCATTTTCCCCGGGGCTTAGCCGCGGGGGATTTTTAAGCGAAAGGGCGGAGGGCAAAAAGGCGGGGGCGGCGTTTGCGGCGCTGCCGCGCCGCCGGGCCGGGCGCAGGCCCGGCCCGGGCAGGCTTTGCCTGCCAAACGCCGCCCCCGCCTTTTTGCCCTACGCCCTTTCGCTTTATATACAATCTTAAAATTTTATTGAGATTAAGTGAATTTTTTCTAAAATAATGATTGACAAAGCCCTGACTTTCTTATATAATTGCAAAGTAATTCGCATCGCGTCATAAAAGGCGGCTCAAAAGGTAATATGGCGGCATAAAAGGCTAAATGCCTTTGTCAATGGACGCTTGCTGGCGTAGCTCAATTGGCAGAGCAGCTGATTTGTAATCAGCAGGTTGCGGGTTCAAGTCCCATCGCCAGCTCCATTAATTCAGATATGGTGAGGTTCCCGAGCGGCCAAAGGGAGCAGACTGTAAATCTGCCGTCACTGACTTCGATGGTTCGAATCCATCCCTCACCACCAAATAGAGCCGGTCAACGCTATATTGACCGGCTTTCTTTCTCTTGTTGGGTTATGGCCCCCGTTTATAATAGGTATTCTCTTTCTCTTAGGCTTTAAGGCTTATATGCCTGATATATTATTATTTCAAGAAGGAAAATTTAATTGTCAGCCGCCCCAAAAGCCGGCGTATTCTTTCCGGAGCTTTAAAGGTCATTGCCATTCGGGCTTTTATGGCTGAAGGGAATGTCTGCGCCGGGCGGCGGAGATTCCAGGGCAATATTAAGGAATTGTCCGCATAAGGGGTAAAAAATAAAGGAAGGGGTTTATTATGGAGCGGTTTTTTAAACTAAAGCAGAATGGAACCACAGTAGGAAGAGAGGTTATCGCTGGATTAACGACGTTTTTCGCTATGGCGTATATTATTGTCGTAAATCCGAACATGCTGGCCCAGACGGGCATGCAGTGGGGGGCTGTATTTCTGGCCACCATTATTGCGTCCGTTATAGGCACGCTGATTATGGGCCTGGTGGCCAATGTGCCTTATGCTCAGGCTCCCGGTATGGGGCTTAATTCATTTTTCACATTTACGGTCTGTTTTACGCTGGGCTTTACTTGGCAGCAGGCGCTGTCCATGGTGTTTATCTGCGGATTAATCAATATCCTCATCACTGTCACCAAGCTTCGCAAATATATAATTAAATCTATCCCCCGCAGCCTTCAAAACGCTATAGGCGGAGGAATAGGCATTTTTGTTGCTTATATCGGCCTGCTGAATATAGGCATTATTTCTTTTGACGCCGGCGTGCCCGCTATGGCCACGCTTAATCAGCCTGCGCTCTGGCTGTTCCTGATCGGTCTGGCTCTTACTGTTATTTTGCTTATATGCAAGGTTAAGGGCGCTATCCTCATAGGCATAGTGGCTACGGCGCTTATAGGCATTCCCATGGGGGTAACGACTACTCACGACACCATCAGCTTTACCGACGCCTGCAGCCAGCTTCCTCAGACTTTCGGCGCCATATTCACCAGCGAAGGCCTGGGCTCGCTCTTTACCGACGTTTCCAAGCTGCCTTTGGTATTAATCACTATTTTCTCTTTCAGTATTTCGGATACTTTTGACACAATCGGCACTTTTATAGGCACAGGCCGCCGCACGGGCATCTTCAGCGATGAGGACGAGCAGGCTATGAATACTGCGCCCGGCTTTAAATCCAAGATGGACAAGGCCTTGTTTGCGGATGCTACCGCCACTTCCATAGGCGCGATATTCGGCACTTCCAATACCACCACATATGTTGAAAGCGCCGCGGGCATAGGCGCGGGCGGACGCACAGGTCTTACCAGCGTGGTAGTTTCTCTGTGCTTTATAATCAGCGCGTTCCTGGCTACGTTTGTAAGCGCTATCCCCTCCGCGGCTACGGCGCCTGCGCTGGTAGCGGTAGGTATAATGATGATGTCTTCCTTTAAGGAAATTCAATGGGACAATCTGGAAGAAGCCATTCCCGCCTTCTTTGCGGGCATCTTTATGGCTCTTTGCTACAGCATCTCCTACGGCATTGCAGCGGGCTTTATCTTCTATTGCATCACCAAAATCTGCAAGGGCAAGATTAAAGAAATACATCCCATTCTCTGGGTGGTTACGGTTCTGTTCATTCTGAACTTCGTTCTGCTGGCGCTGATTTAATTGATAGCGTTAGGAGCAAATCTTTACGGGGCGGGCGGTTTTAACGCCCGCCTCTGTTTTTTTAAAGCGGAAGGCTGTAAAAGGCCCGTTTTGCCTATTAAAAAAAAGGATGTGTTGAAAATGCTTTTTCAAAATATGGATAGAGTTGTGTTCGCGGGAGATTCGATAACTGATATGTACAGCGTTCAGCCCGTCGGCGAAATAGGGGACGCTTTGGGAAGCGGCTATGTTCGTATAATTGACAGCCTGCTTTCGGCTGTTTATCCCGAATTATCAATAAGAATAACCAATTCAGGCGTAGGGGGCAATACCAGCCGCGACCTTTTGAAAAGGTGGGAGCGGGATGTATTATCCCTTAATCCGCAATGGGTGAGCGTTTGTATAGGAATAAATGACGCCTGGCGGCAGTTTGACACGCCTGCGTTTAAAGATTTAACTGTTTCCCTTGAAGAATATGAGGCCAATCTGGATAGTATGCTGAGCTCGCTCAAAGGCGGGGTTAAAGGCTCTTTTGTTATGACTCCATATTATATCGAAAAGGAAAAGAAGGAGAGCCTGCGCGCCAAAATGGATGAATATGGCCGGATATGCAAAAGGCTTGCAGATAAACACGGCAGTATTTTTATTGATTTGCAGGCTATCTTTGACAGCTTTCTGCAATATAAGCATTCCACCTTTCTGGCCATAGACCGAATCCATCCTAATCAGATAGGGGCGGTTATAATAGCCAGGGCGTTCTTAGATGAATGCGGCTTTGATTTTAATAGAAAAATATAAAATTTCTGCTTGCGTTATTGAGGCAAATATGTTATTATAATAAAGCTTTAGGCAGCAATATTGTTTAAAGCCTTATTGCGGATGTGGCGGAATTGGCAGACGCGCACGGTTCAGGTCCGTGTGAAAGCAATTTCATGCAGGTTCAAGTCCTGTCATCCGCACCATTCCGAGTGTTCATAACGGCACTCGGATTTTTCTTTCTTAAGTCTCGTTAAGGGCGGCTATACTATTTATAATTGAATTTGGAGGTATATAATGGCTGTAAATAAGAAATATCTGAAAATTGCGCTTGGTATGTGCGGCGGTATTTCATTGTTTTTTGGCGGCATTATGTTGCCGGCTTGTCTGTTCGGTTCTATGGTTGAAGGTGCAAGCCGATGGCCCGGGGTAATATTTGGCTCAATATGTATCGTAGTCAGTCTTTTCTGCTTTATAAAGCTTTTTTTAATAAACAGGCGCGATCAGAAGTTTAATAATTATGCTGCTCTGATAGGAAATCAAAAGAGTATACCGATAAAATGGCTGGCAGATAAAATGAATTGCAGTCAAGAAAGAGCTATTAAAAATTTACGCAGAGCAATGAGCTATGGAATGTTTTCAGATGCTTATATTGATGAAGAGAATGGACTTTTATTATTTCCCAATTATAATGCACACGGAGCTTTGAAGACGATATATTGTCCGAATTGCGGAGCCGTTACTGAAGTAATGATAGGCTGTC
>QALW01000033.1 GCA_003150515.1 Selenomonadales bacterium
GGGGGCGGCGCGGCGCTTTTTGCGCAGCAAAAAGCCCGCCATGGCGCGGGCTGCGCCCGCGCCATGGCGGCCCGGCCTCCGGCCGGGGCCGCGCCGCCCCCCTTAACGGCGTAATTTATGCCTTCAGCCCAGGCTCTCTGTAAAAAACCGGAGCCTGGCTATACCGCGTTAAAAATGCCCTTTTAATTCTCCCCGCAGTATTTATAAAGCCAATAAAGCACATGGGAGGCGAAGCCGTGATTGCAGCTTGCCTGGGGGCTGTCATGCTCCCAAAGCGTGCCCGTCCTTTGAGCCATGCCCAAAAAATATCCCTCTATTTCCTTTAAAAGCTGCTCCTTTTCATCATTCATGCCAAGCATTTCCAGGCGCAGATAATTGCCTATAAAGGCGTTGGCAAAGGCCACCTGGGGATAGGCGTTATTCTCCCTGCGCCCGGGCCCGAAATGAGTTTTAAGCACGTTATATAATTCCCCGTGGCTCTCTTTATCGGCCACGCCCGTAAAAAACGCATAATACTGGCAGACCTCCGTGCTCTCCTCCAGGCCGGCGTTATCCTTAAAGAAAAGGCCGTTAAAGGCTCTTTCCCTTATAATGCGCTTAAGCCTGAGCGCCCGGCGCATCAGCTCGGGCCGTTCAAGCAGCACGGAAGCGTCCTCCAGCATGCGGGCGTAAAGCATATTGCTGGGGAAATTAATTCCCCTTACCAGCTCTTCATCATTGGCCCTGGACCATTCCACAAACACCCAACCATCAAGATTTTCCAATAAACCGTCGGCGTTTTCAAAGCCCTTGAAATATTCCAGCAATCCTTCCAGCCTGGGACGCGCCCTCATAAGCAGCTCGGCGTCATTCGTCCTTTGCATATATTCGCGCAGCTCAAGCACGAAGAACATGGCCCAGTTGGGTATAAAGCGCTTGTTTAAATGGTCGGAGGGATAACACATGGGCAGCATGCCCGCGGGAACATCCCTAAAGCCCTCGGGCAGAATAAAATTCTCTAAAAACGCCTTTTCCACGCGGCTGGAGCCAGTCAGCAGCTTTTCTATTCTGGAAGTGAAGAAGCTGTCGCACAGCCATCCTCCCCGCTCGCGGGAGGGGCAGTCCATATATACGTCCAGCACGTTCTGCCTGAAGGTTTCCACGGCGGCCTGCCTGATTTCCTCCAGCGGGCCTGAAAGGGAAAGGGTGTTTATAATTTCCCCCTCAGGAAAAGCATATTCCAAAAGACGCAGGTCTTTAACCAGGCATTCCCCTTCAAACAGCGCAATTTTAAGATATTTAAAGGTGTAAGGCTCCATAGAGACAAAATAATACCGTCCCGGCTCGAGAATCAGCTTGAGATTATTCACGCAGCCTAAGCGCAGGGGGGAAATATCCCCGTCCGTCAGAATTTCATCAAATAAAAAGCTGAGCACGCTCCTTTGAGGGCATTCCAGCGCGCAGCAGATAAAGCCCGTATAATTTCTCTCCATTTCACAGCTTAAAAAACTGCCCCCTTTGAGGGAAAAATCCCCGAAAGGCGCGTCCAGCTCCTTCTCAATGCGGAATTTCATGCGCCTTATTTCCCCGCAGGGACGCGCCTCCAGCTCAACGCCAAAGCTTTCAAAGGGAATGCCGGGCGTCTCTATCATAAAATAGTCCCGGCTCATATCCTCATTTTCAGGATTAAGCGCGCCCGTGCCCTGAGCCGTAAAGCGCACGGGCGTCCTGGGCGTATAATCAGGCTGGGGCACGCCCCGCTCCAAAAGCTTGGGCAAAGCCGTTTCATATAATTCCAGGCTCTCATCATTGCGGCAGGAGAGCATATATTCGCTCCAGGCGGGAGTATAATGATAGCTCTCGGCAAAGGGGCGCTGATAGGAATATCTGTCCGTGCGCTGCGTTCTTTCCTCCAGCAGGCGGGCCGTAAAGAGATTTACTTCCGGCCGGGCATTTCCCGAAAGGGCGCTGCTCTCTCCCGGAGCCTCCCCGGCAGCATCCCCGCCCGCCTCTTTGCCGGGCGGATAAACCCCCGTAGCGGCGCATAAGCCCTCCGGGCCGTAAATTTCGCAGCAGAAAAAGCCCGGCTGTTTTATATAGCAGTAATTAAACACATTATAGGAAGCGACCGCAAATATAACCGGCCCCTCCTCCCTGAGGGTAAAATTGAGCCGCTCGCAGCGGGCAAAGGAATGCGCCGCCCTGGCCGGGCCCGCGGCAATAAAGACGCCGCCGGCATAAAGCTGAAAGACGTCGGCCGCGGCCGCTAAAACCTGATAATCCCCCGCGGGAAGCACGGTTTTAAAGCACAGCGTATTGTTCATATCCCCCTGAGGCAGGGATTCTCTTGAATGATGCGCCCATACGGGCCGGGCATGGGTAAACATTTTTTATGCATCCTTTCTTATATCTATGATTAAAGGCGGGGCCGCCTGTTATAGGCTTATTCTATGGATTTAAGAGATTCCACCATATTTATGGAGGAGATGCGCCTGCGCATAAACAGGCTTACCAGGAAGGAAAACAGAACGGTCAAGAGCGCCGACCAGACGTAGCTCAAGGCGGAAATGTTCCTGTCAAACATAACCATATCCACCTCGGCCGTCACCACCACAAACTGATGGAGGAATATGCCCAAAACCAGGCCGACGGCTATGCCTATGAGGGTAAGGAGGATATTTTCCCTGAACACATAGGCGGCCGTCTCCTTTTCAAAGAAGCCCAGCACCTTTAACGTGGCAATCTCCCGCTTGCGCTCGGTTATATTGATGTTGGTGAGATTATAAAGCACCACAAAAGCCAGCAGGCTGGCGCAGATAATCAGGACTACCACTACTGAATTCAGGCCGTTCATAACGTCGCCGAAATCCCGCTCTATTTTGGTTATAAAGCTCACTGACTGGACGTTTTCTATCTTAAGCAATTCTTCGGAGAATTCCGCCTCCAGCCGTTCATCCGCCCTTTCCTCTGAGCCAAGCGCGCACATTACCGTATTAAACTGGGGCGCCTCCTTAAAAAGCCTCTCATATTCGGCGCAGGGCATGTATATGTAGTTGTGCACATAATTTTCCGTTATTCCCCTGACCGCAGTTTTATATATGGCCGTCCCCCCTTGGGAAAGGGTGATGGCGTCCCCCTCTGAAAGGCCTAACTGAGCGGCCAGCTTTTCGGTTATAACCACGCCGTCCTGCTGAGGAAAGGCTATATTTTTGCCGCTCCGGCGTTCGCGCAGATGAATAAAATCCGAAAGGGCGTCCCCCTGGGCGGCAATGAGCTGGGCGCTCTTAGCCCCTTCATCCGTTTGAGCGTCCACGCTGCTTTGCAAAATATAGATATATTTATCCGCATATTGGCCTAATTGGCCGTTAAGGGCGCTTTGCTCCTCAGAAGAGGAGGGCTCCCTGAGAGTCAGGGAAAAATCGTAGGTCTGGATTTGATTGAACTGCTTGGGCACTATGCTCATAATGGAATCGCGCAGGCCAAAACCCGTCAAAAGCAGGGCCGTGCATCCCCCTATGCCTATCACCGTCATAAAGAAACGCTTTTTATAGCGGAGCAGATTGCGGGCCGTAACCTTTTTGGTAAAGCTGAGGCGCTTCCATATAAAGCCTATTTTCTCCAGAAACACTCGCTTGCCCGCGGGGGGAGCCTTAGGCCGTATAAGCCCGGCGGGACTGCTCTTTAATTCGTTATAGCAGGCGCCCAGGCAGGCCAAAAGCGTGCAGGCCAGGCTCAGAGCGCACGCAATAAGAGCGTACTGCGGATAGAATATTATATCCAGTTTGGGCAGAGTGTAGAGAATATCATAAGCGCTCCAAATGGCCCTGGGCAGCACGAGCACTCCCAGCGCGCAGCCGGCCGCGCAGCCCAGAATGCAGGCGAAAGCCGCGTAAAAGAGATAATTCACGGCCACCCGCCCGCCGCTGTAGCCCAAAGCTTTAAATACGCCTATCTGCGTGCGCTGTTCCTCCACCATCCGCGTCATTGTAGTCAAACAAACCAGCGCGGCCACCAGAAAGAAGAACCAGGGAAACACCTGGGCTATGGCGTTCACCCGCTCGGCGTCCTGCCCAAAGCCCACATATCCGGCCAGGGACGAGCGGCCCAGGGCGTACCATTCGGGCATTTGAGGGGGTGAAATTTCTCCGAGCTGAGCGGCCGCCTCAGGATTAACGGCCAAAATCTGCTCATACTGCGCGTATAATTCAGACAGCTCCTCATACCGCCTCTGAGCCAGAGTCTCAAAAGCCCCGTCCAACTTAGACGACGCCTCGTCCATTAAATTTTCATATTCCTCTTCATAGCAGAGAAGCTCGGCCGCTCCCTTTATCTGAACAAAAGCCTCGTGATAATATTCTGAATTAAAGGCCTGGGGCTGAACCAATATAAAATAGTCCACGCTGCCGTCCCCTATGCTCGAGGCGCCGCGCTCCATGGAGAGATAATATGGCCAGTCCACAATTCCCGTAACTGTAAATTCCTTAACGGCCATGCCCTCCATGGCCTGCGTTTCATTTTCATCAGAGAGGGTTATTTTTTCTCCCACCTGAATATTCTGATTCATGCCCGTGCCCGAATCGGCCAGGCATTCGTTCTCATTTTCGGGCCAGCGCCCCTCCTTTAAAACGGGAAGATTAAGCCCGTTATCAAAATCCATGGAATGTATGCGCACGACGTTCTGCCCGTAGCTGCTTACGGCCAGCACGTCCGAATTATACGCCGGCATTATTTTTTCAATAATATCCAATTTGGCGAGCTCGTCTATATCCTGCTGAGTTATCCCGGCCGTAGAGAGCAGCCTGAAATCCATAAGCGCGTACCGGTCAAAATACCGGTCGCCCGTTTCCTTCATCATAGGCGTGGCCGATTTAAGGCCGAAGAGGAAGCCTGCGCCCAGCGCGCAGATGGCGCAGATGGCCAAAAAGCGGCTGAAGGAGGAGCGTATTTCCCTGAACATCAATAAATTGATTTTCTTCACCCTTTGCCGCCTCCCTACCATTCGATTAATTCGGGCGCAAGAGGCTCTTTATTGACGCTCATATCAACAACCCGCCCGTTCTTGACTGAAATTACTCTGTCCGCCATCTGAGTTATGGCCTGATTATGCGTTATTACCACCACAGTCATTCCCATGCGGCGGCAGGTGGAATGCAGAAGAGAAAGAATATTCTTGCCCGTAAGATAATCCAGAGCGCCCGTAGGCTCGTCGCAGAGCAGCAATTTAGGATTTTTAGCAAGAGCGCGGGCTATAGCCACCCGCTGCTGCTCTCCGCCTGAAAGCTGAGCGGGGAAATTATTCATGCGTTCTTCCAGCCCCACAGCCCTGAGCGCCTCCCGGGCGTCCATAGGCTCCCGGCATATTTGAGAAGCCAGTTCCACGTTTTCCAGCGCCGTAAGATTCTGAACGAGATTATAAAATTGAAACACAAAGCCCACGTCATAGCGGCGGTAGGCCGTAAGCTGCTTTTTATCAAAGGCGCTTATCTGACGGCCGTCCAGAACGATTTGACCTGACGTGACGCCGTCCATGCCGCCGAGCATATTCAATACGGTGGTTTTGCCCGCGCCGCTGGGGCCTACAATTACGCAGAATTCACCCTTTTCTATTTCAAAGGAGACTCCGTCCACGGCCGCAACCGAAACATTGCCGCTGGTATAAATCTTTTTTACGCCGTCAAATTTTATATAGCTCATAATTCAAAGGCTCCTTTTTTTAATTTGCCCCCGAAGGAGCATAAAGGCGGGCAGCAACGCCGTTACAGGGGGCGGCGCGGCGCTTTTAGCGAAGCTAAAAGCCTGCGCCGGCGGCTCGGCCGCCGGCGCAGCCCGGCCTGACGGCCGGGGCCGCGCCGCCCCCTGTAACGGCGTTGCTGCCCGCCTTTTATGCCCGGCTTATTATGCCGCGCTTGTTTTTATTAAATAATGCAATCCCGTTTATTCGGTAAAATCCCCGTTATAATTAACCAGCACCGAGCTGTGCACGCCGTCAATCTGGGCTATGCGGTCCACAAAGGAGGTGTTGTTGTTATGCAGGACTAATTCTATGGTCAGCTCGGTTATTCCGCCCGAAAGGCTCTTATTGCGCACCTTGCCGTCAATCTTGGAGAGCACTCTGCCCACTTCAGGCTGCACTGCGTTTTCAAAGCGTACAATCAGAAGATAGATTTCCCTGCGCCCTCTGAGCTTAAGCATTATGAAGAAGGCTACGGCCGCAACCACCGCCGCTATAACGGCGAACATATACTGCCGGGCGCCTATGATTATGCCCATAGCTATGCTCCAGAAGAGGAAAACTATATCCATAGGATCCTTTATGGCCGCCCTGAAACGCACTATGGACAGCGCGCCCACCATGCCCAGGGAAAGCACAACGTTTGAACTGATTACCATTATAACCGTGGCGGTTATAACGCACATAAGCACTAAAGACGCGTTAAAGGACTGGCTGTATATAACGCCCTTATAGCATTTAAGATAGGTAAAATAAATAAGCAGGCCCACGATAAAGGCAAAGAGCAGGGTTATAATTATGCTGCTCCAGCTCAGCTCCGCGAAAGATTCGGTAAAGCTTTTTTTCAATACGTCCCCAAAATTAATGGTTTCTAACAGCTTCATGGCAAAAAGTCCTTTCTCTGGTACAAATCTTTAGCCTTACGGCAGAGAATATATTTTGAAACGGCCATATGCGCGGACGCGGCCGGCTGAATAAGGGTTTTGATATGCCTGGGCAGGAAATCGTCAAATTTGACTTCCATTACCAATACTCCCCCGCTCATGGCGGGCACTGTGACAAGCGCAGGATTGAGAATATCAAATTCAAGCCCCGCGCGCAGCTCTTTATCAAAGGTTATGCGCACATTGCCTTCATGACAGATATACGCGTCCCTGATATAATCCACCACCACAGCCGGGCTGAGCAGCTTAGTGCGCATAGCGGCGTACCAATCCTGCATGACGGGCGTGCCCTCCAGAAGAAATTGCGGGCGGCCGTCCAGCAGAGCGTAGAATTCATCGGGCGTGATATTTTCGTCCGTCTTGGCTATATATTCGCTGATTTTGCTTTTTTTCTCCAGCTTGATTATTCCGTCCCGGCAATTATTATATATGCGTATGCGGTATTTGCAGCGCCTGAAATCCCCCGCTTCCTTCTGATAATAGGCCGTATTATACATATCGTCAAAATACAGGCTGCGTACCAGATAGCCTTCGGGCAGATTGCCGTCCTTCTGCATAAAGGGCTTCAACCGGCCGAGGAGCTCGTAATACTGGGGATATGTAATTATATATTTAAGCTCGTGCCTGAGCTGCCGGCCGCGGTATTTCATGCTTCTGCCTCTGGAATAAAAATTTTGCGGGCGCGCCCCGCCCTTAAGCAAACAAAAATCATACTAAGGCATTATAGCACGACTTACAGGGGACAGCAACAAATTATTTTGCCAGACTCACGGATTTATAAAATTGTGGGCATATTTTATGCGGAAGCCCGCTTAGAGGCAAACGTAATGCCTGAACGGCCCCGGAGAGAATAACAGCTCCTGGGCGGGGGGCGGCGCGGCGCTTTTTGCCTGCGGCAAAAAGCCCGCCTTGGCGCGGGCTGCGCCCGCGCCAAGGCGGCCCGGCCTCCGGCCGGGGCCGCGCCGCCCCCCGCCCAGGAGCTGTTCCCCCGTAAAAACTTAAAGCCCCCTGGGGGAAAAATTCCCCCCGGGGGCAAAGGCGCGCCCGTCAGCCGCCTGATTTATCCAGCCATACAAGCAGTACGGCGATATCCGCCGGAGACACTCCCGAAATACGGGCCGCCTGGCCTATGGAACGGGGCCGGATTCTGGCCAGCTTCTGCGCCCCCTCCAGGCGCAGCCCCTTTATGGAGGAATAATCAATCCCTTCGGGCAGCACCCGCGTTTCCAGGCGCGCAGTCTCTTCAATCTGCGCCTGCTGCTTTTTTATATATCCCTCGTATTTAATATCCGTTTCCAGGCTGAGCGCGTCTCCTTCGGGCAGCGCGGGCGCCGCCCCCGCCTCCTCCAAATCCTTATATGCAAATCCGCGCTTAAGCAATTCCCCTCCGCTTAAATAACGGTTATCCTCCTTCAGCCCCAAAGCGTCCGCCGCCTGAAGGGAAATCCTCTCTCCCAAACGGGATCGGGCCTCCTCTATGCGCCCGGCGCGTATAAGCATTCTATCATATCTCTCCTGCGAAGCCAGGCCTAATTTATAGCTAAGCGGAGTAAGGCGCAGATCGGCGTTGTCCTGGCGCAGGCTAAGCCGGAATTCAGCCCGGCTGGTCATCATGCGGTAGGGCTCGTTGGTGCCTTTGGTCACCAAATCGTCTATAAGCACCCCTATATACGCCTGGCTGCGGCTGAGAATAAAGGGTTCCTCCCCTCTAATATAAAGAGCGGCGTTTATGCCCGCCATTATTCCCTGCGCGGCGGCCTCCTCATAGCCCGAGGTGCCGTTAATCTGCCCGGCGGCGAAAAGGCCGGGGAAATCCTTGAGCATAAGGGAGGGCTTAAGGCAGAGCGGATCCAGGCAGTCGTATTCAATAGCGTAGCCCGGCCTTACCATATGCGCCTGCTCCAGGCCGGGAACGGTATGAATCATCTCCAGCTGCACATCCTCAGGCAGGCTGGTGGAGAGCCCCTGAATATACATCTCGTTGGTATACAACCCCTCCGGCTCTATAAAAAGCTGGTGCCGCGGTTTATCGGCAAAGCGCACCACCTTATCCTCTATGCTGGGGCAGTATCTCGCGCCCGTTCCCTCTATCACGCCCGCATACATGGGCGAACGATGCAGATTCCTGAGTATAATCTCATGAGTGGCCTGATTGGTATATGTCAAATAGCATAAATGCTGCTCCCGCTCGGGCGCTTGAGTCATAAAGGAAAAGGTATGCGCCACTTTTTCTCCGGGCTGAGGCTGCATTCTGGAATAATCCAGCGTCCGGCCGTCCACCCGCGCGGGCGTGCCCGTCTTGAAGCGCTGCAAATTCAGCCCCATTTCCCCCGTTAAGAAGCCTGAAAGGCTGTCCGAGCGCCGCAATCCGTTGGGGCCGCAGAGAGTGGAAACTTCCCCCGTTATAATGCGGCTTTTTAAATATACGCCCGTGCAGAGAATGACCGCCCGCCCGCGGTAAAGCGCGCCCGAATCAGTCTGCGCGCCCGCCACTGCGCCCTTTTCAAAAATTATACGGGCGCATTCCCCCTGGCGTACGGTTAAATTAGGCGTATTTTCCAGCGTTCTGCGCATGCAGAGCTGATAGCTCAATTTATCCGCCTGCGCCCTGAGGCAATGCACGGCCGGGCCTTTGGAAGTGTTCAGCATTTTAATCTGAAGATAGGTTTCATCCGCGCATACGCCCATCTGCCCGCCTAAGGCGTCCACCTCCCGGACAAGATTGCCCTTGGACGTCCCCCCTATGGAGGGATTGCAGGGCATAAAGGCTATGCTGTCCGGGCTCAGTAAAAGCATTATAGTCCTGAGCCCCATTCTTGCGCAGGCCAGAGCCGCCTCGCAGCCGGCGTGCCCCCCGCCCGCAACTATTACGTCATATTCTCCCGCGGGATAGCTAAGCATTAAATTATTTCCCCTTCCCCATTAAAACTATCCTGAACTCCCATTCTTTGGGCCGCCAATAAACGCACGGCCGCCGTCTGCCGCCCGCAAGCGCCCGGCCGCCTATCTAACTCTTAAGAGGCGCCCGGCCTATTTGCCCAGGCAGAACTTTTCAAAAATTCTCTCCACCATATTTTCAGACGCGCTCTCCCCAGTAATTTCCTCCAGGGCGCATAAGGCCGTCCTCAAATCTATGCTTACGCAGTCCAAAGGCAGAGCCTGAGCCGCCCGCGCGCCCTTTAAAGCGTCCAGCGCCTTAACAAGCGCGTCTTTATGCCGGGCGTTGGTAATTAAAAGCCCCTCGGTGCTGTTGGCCAGGGCGGCCTGAGCGCCCAAAAGCTCCTTTAACCCTTCCAGCCCCAGCCCGCTGAGCGCGCTGAGAGCTATCCCGCCTTTCTCTGCGGGCACGGCCGCTCCGGGCAGATCGCATTTATTATATATCCTGAACAGCTTTGCGCCGTGCGCGCGCATGCCCTCCTCAAAGCGGATATCCATAGGGCTCCGGGGCACGGACGCGTCTATGACGTAAAGAATAATATCCGCCTCCTCCGCCTGCTTAAGCGCGCGCTCTATGCCTATTTTTTCCGCCTGGCATAAATGCTCGCCGCCGCGCAGCCCGGCCGTATCAAAGAGACGGAAAAGGACGCCGTTCAATTCCAGCTCCACGCTTAAAACATCCCTGGTCGTGCCCGCCTGAGAGGTGACAATGGCGCATTCCCGGCCCGCCAGCGCGTTTAAGAGAGAGCTTTTGCCCGCGTTGGGCAGCCCGGCTATGCAGACTGAAACCCCCTGGGAAAGCAGCCGCCCGGCGGCATAGGTATCCCTTAAATTCTCCAGGCTGGGAATAAGCGCGTCCAGGCTCGCGTTTAAAGCCTCCCGGGCAGGCTCCTCCTCAAGCTGCTCGGGATAATCAAAGGCCGCCTCAATGCCCGCAAGCAAATCGGCCACTTCCTCCTGAAATGCCTTGAGCCGCCCGTCCAGCTCGCCGCCCAGGCCCCGCGCGGCCATGCGCGCGGCCTGGGCGGTGCGCGCGTCTATTAATTCGCCCACGCTCTCAGCCTGAGCAAGAGAAATTTTGCCGTTTATAAAGGCGCGCTTTATAAATTCCCCCGGCTGCGCGGGCCGCGCGCCCAAGGCAAAAACGGCCTCCAGCACTGCCGCGGCGGCCATATTCCCGCCGTGGCAATGCGCTTCAAAGACATATTCGCCCGTAAAGGAATGCTCCCTTTCAAAAAGCACGCAGAGCGCCTTATCCAGCAGGCAGCCGTCATATTCCAGGCTGACATAATGCATATATCTGTATTTTATCTCCCTCCGGGGGCGTATAAGAGCGCGCATAATGCCGGGCGCGTCCGGGCCGCTGACGCGCACTATGGCCACTCCTCCCCTGCCCGGCGGAGTGGCCAGGGCGGCGATTGTATCCCTTAACGGCATATTTTTTCATTCTCCTTAAAAATCTCCGGCCTTAATTTATTCAGGCCCGCTTTTTTCTGTAATAATAATAGCCCCAGCGGGCGGGTTTTGTCAAACGCCCCTTTAAATTGCTAGCCAGAATTAAAGTATTGTTATATAATGCGCACAAAGGAGCAATTAATATATGGAGCAAACAGAAAAGAATATAATAATTGACGCTCAGGACGTGCATTACAGCTATGAGGAAGACGCAGGCGAGGCCGTCCGCGGAGTTACCCTGCAAGTGCGCCGGGGAGAATTTTTATGCATACTGGGCCATAACGGCAGCGGAAAATCCACTCTGGCCAAATTGCTCAACGGGCTGTTTATTCCTACGGCAGGCAAAATAACCGTCTGCGGCATGGATACAAGGGATGAAGAAAAACAGCTGGACGTGCGCAGAAGCGCGGGCATGGTATTCCAAAATCCGGACAATCAGCTCGTGGCCACCATTGTGGAGGAGGACGTCGCTTTCGGCCCTGAAAATTTAGGCGTGCCCCAAAAGGAGCTGCGCGGCAGAGTAAACGGAGCGCTGGCCGCCGTCAATATGAGCGAATTTGCGCGCAGCTCTCCCCATAAGCTTTCGGGAGGGCAGAAGCAGCGCATAGCCATAGCGGGAGTGCTGGCCATGCAGCCTGATATAATGATTATGGACGAGCCCACGGCCATGCTGGACCCTATGGGGCGGCGCGAGGTAATAAATACCGTTATGCGCCTGAACAGGCAGGAGCATATAACCGTGGTGCTTATAACCCATTTTATGGAAGAAGCGGCCCTGGCCGAGCGGCTTATAATTATGCACGAGGGGAAAATTGCCATGGAGGGAAAGCCCAGAAGGGTGCTGTCCCAGATTGAAGCGCTTAAGGATTTATCCCTGGAGGCGCCCGAAGCGGCGTATATGGCCTATAGCTTAAATAAGGCGGGCGTGCCCGTGCGCGGGGATGTTTTATCTGTAAAGGAGCTGGCGGAGGAAATATGGCCATAATAATAAAGGAGCTTAATTATATCTACAGTCCGGGCACGCCCTTTGAGCGGGCCGCCTTGAAAAATATCAATCTGACCATTAACGACGGGGAATATATAGGCCTTATAGGGCATACTGGCAGCGGCAAATCCACTTTGATTCAACATTTCAACGGGCTTTTGAAGCCCTCGGGCGGAAGCCTGAGCGTGCAGGGAATAGAGCTTTCGGCCGGCAAGCCCGATTTAATAAAGCTGCGCTCCAAGGTGGGGCTGGTATTCCAATATCCTGAATATCAGCTCTTTGAGGAGAGCGTGGCCCAGGATATAGCTTTCGGGCCCAAAAATCTCGGACTGAGCGAAGCGGAAGCCGCCGCGCGGGTAAGCGAAGCCATGTCGCTGGTGGGGCTGCCCCCTGAAATGGGCGAAAAAAGCCCCTTCGAGCTTTCGGGCGGGCAAAAGAGGCGGGCGGCCGTAGCCGGAGTAATCGCCATGCGCCCCGAAGTATTGGTGCTGGACGAGCCCATAGCCGGCCTGGATCCCAAAGGGCGCCGGGAAATGCTGGAGCTCATAGACGGCTACCGGGCTAAAACGGGCGCCACTATAGTTCTGGTTTCCCATAATATGGACGACGTGGCTCAGGCGGCGGACAGAGTAATAGTTATGAGCGGCGGGGAAATTAAAAAGGACGGCACGCCCCACGAAATATTCAAGGATGTTGCGGGCATGCAGGAATTATCCCTGGACGTGCCTCAGGCGGCTTTATTAGCGGATCTGCTGCGGAGCAGAGGCATGCCCCTGAGCGGGAATCTGATTTCCGCGCGGGAGCTTATTGAGGAATTAATAAAGCATAAGGACGCCATATTGGCCAGACGGAGGGAGGCGGGAAAATGAGGGACGTTACTCTGGGGCAGTATTATCCGGCCGATTCCCCTCTGCACCGGCTGGATCCGCGCGTTAAGCTTATAGGCACGCTGCTCTTTATAATTCTGGCTTTCGTGGCGCAGACTTTTATCGGCCTGGCCCTTATAGCGGCGTTTATGCTGAGCATGGCCTTTATATCCAAGGTGCCCTTAAAGGCTCTTTTTAAAGGGCTTAAAACTATTTACATTCTGCTGGCCTTTACATTTTTGATGAATTTATTCTTTTCCAATTCCAAGAGCGACCATGTGCTCCTGAAATGGGGATTTATAGTTATTTCGCGGGAAGGGCTGATCCGCGCGGCATTTATGGCCGTGCGCCTCATACTGCTGGTTACGGGCGCATCCCTTATGACTCTTACCACTTCCCCTATCGCGCTGACCGACGGCATGGAGAGGCTTATGAGCCCTTTAGCCAAAATTGGCTTTCCGGCTCATGAAACGGCCATGATGATGTCCATCGCCCTGCGCTTTATTCCCACTCTTATGGAAGAGGCCGACCGCATTATGAAGGCGCAGGCGGCAAGGGGCGCGGGCTTTTCGGGCGGAGGGCTAATAAAAAAGGCCAAAGCGGTTATCCCCATAATAATCCCCCTGTTTGTAAGCGCCATACGCCGGGCGGAGGAATTGGCCATGGCCATGACGGCGCGCTGCTATCACGGCGGCGAGGGGCGCACCCGGCTCAACGTTCTGGCATTTAAACGGCGGGATTTATATGCGGGCCTGATTTTACTGGCGTTTACGCTCATTATTACAGCGGACAATATATTTATTAAAGAATTGCTGCCTTTTCTGGCGCGGCCTTAAGGGAGAAATCTTCCCGGAAAAGTCTGCTCCGGGAAAGCGGATGAAAATTTTCAGGGGCGGGGGCGGCGCGCCGGCCGAGCTTTCAGCTCGGCCGGGCCCCGGCGGCCCGCAGGGCCGCCGGGGCTGCCGCGGGCCAACGGCCCGCGGCGCGCGCCGCCCCCGCCCCCTGAAAATTTTCCTCCGCCCCAGGCAGCTTAGGAGCGAATCAATCCATGCGCATAAAACTCATAATTTCATACGACGGCACCCGTTACGGCGGCTGGCAGCTTCAAAAAAACGCGCCCAGCATACAGGGAGAATTGGAGAACGTCCTCAAAACCCTGACGGGCAAAAGAATAGTCGTTCAAAGCGCAGGACGCACCGACGCCGGAGTGCATGCTCTGGGCCAAACCGCTCATTTTGACTATTCGGGCTCCATACCGCCCCAAAAACTGCCCTTCGTATTCAATTCCATGCTGCCCAAAGATATAAGAGTAACCGGCGCCTGGGAGGTTTCGGACGATTTCCATGCGCGATATAACGCAAAAGGCAAGAGATATATTTATACTATATACAACAGTCCTCATTCCAGCGCGCTTTTATACAACCGTACCATGCATGTGCCTCAGGCGCTGGAATTTCAAAAAATGCGGGCCGCCGCACAATATATCATAGGCACGCATGATTTTAAGGCCTTCTGCGCCGCGGGCAGCTATGTTAAAAGCACCGTGCGCACAGTCAGCCGTCTGGAAATTGCCGAAGAGCTCCCCCTAATCCGCATTATTATAGAGGGAAACGGCTTTCTTTACAATATGGTGCGCATAATAGCGGGCACTCTTATCCAAGTGGGCATAGGAAAGCTGGAGCCTGAAGCCGTAGCGCAGATTATTCAGGGACGCAGCCGCGCCGCAGCCGGCTTTACCGCCCCGGCGCAGGGGCTTATGCTGGACGAGGTCTTTTATTGATTTTTAAATCAATTCTCCTCCCGTCTGCGCAAGGATGCAGGCGGCGGACAACTTAAAGCGTTATATTTGAGAGGGGGAAGCATAATTGACAAAAGAAGAGCGCGCCGTTGAATTGTTTAAACAAGGATATGCCTGCGCACAGGCTGTTTCGGGCGCATTCTGCGAGGAACTGGGGCTGAGCCTGGAAAAGGCCCTGGAAATATCATGCGCTTTCGGGGCTGGCTTTTCTCTGAGCCGCAATACCTGCGGCACTCTAAGCGCCATGGGCATGGTAGCCGGAACCGTCATAAATGACCATACTCCCCAGGCAAAAAAACAGGTGTATGCGCATGTTAAAGAGCTGTCCCGGCGCTTTGAGGAGCATTTCGGCACCACTCAATGCTCCGAGCTTCTAAAAAATATCAGCCGCAAAAGCAGCCTTAAGCCTATGGAAAGAGACGAGCAATATTATAAGGAGCGGCCGTGCGTGGCGCTGGTATCCTATGCAGCCCGCGAACTGGAAGCCTGGATAGAAGAATACAGGGCGACCCAGGCAAAAAATAACGCCGCGCTGCGCGGATGAGTGCTTAAAATTCTAATTGCAGCAATGGGCCGCAGTTCTGAATTGAAACTATATCGGAGGTTATCTATGCTGGACGCATTAATCTATGTGCTTATAGTGGGTACGTCATGTACGGCGGGAATTTTTATAGGATTATTTATCTACCGGCGCAGAAAAAAATAATTTATTGACGCTTATTTTTCCCGCAAGCGGGACGCCGGCCATGTTTTTCGCTCCCTGAACGGGAGCGAAAAACATGGCCGGCCGGGGGGCGGCGTGAAGCAGGCTGCGCGCATAGCGCGCAGCCTGCTTCGCCCCGGGCGCAAAGCGCCCGGGGCGCGGCGGCCTTCGGCCGCCGCACGCCGCCCCCCCCGGCCCGTCCTTCCGGCCAAAGGCCGGAAGGACGGGCGTCCCTCTTTCAGCCTCTTTCTAACGCTTTCCATTCATTTTTTTAAAAAAACGGGATAAATCATAAAAAAAGCCGCCTTATAGTTAAGGCGGCTTTTTATAATGCCAATATTATACCAGCTCGTCGGTGAGCAATAATTCAATAGCCTTTCTATTAATTTCCCTATACTTCTCCTCATGCAGCATATGCCCCCCGTTGCGCACAGTAGCGGCGTATACGTTAGGAATTGCGTCCTCAAAGCTCTCAAGATATTCAAGCGGGTTCCATTGGTCGTTCTCTCCCCAGAAAATATAAATCGGACAATTAAGCGCCCCCATATTTTCATGTACTTCGCTGTCGTCCCAGTTGTTCAGCGTAGTATAAACCGCGTCCCTGCCGTATTTATTATGTAAAAATTCGTAATAGACGTCCACCAGTTCATCCGTTACCAGAGTCTTATCAAAATAAGCGGTATTTAAAATATTTCTTATAGTATTTCTGCTGAAAGTAATAAAGGAAATATCCGAAATTATAGGAATGGTCATATTTCTTATCTGACTGGGATAATTCTCCGTCGGCCCGCCGGGCGAAAGCAGCACAAGCTTTTTAACCCTTTCGGGAAACGCCAGAGCAAAATCCATAGCGATTACGCCCCCTGTCGAAAACCCGATTAAATTAGCCGAATCTATATTCAGCGCGTTCATAAAAGACAGTAAAAACTCGCTGTAATCCTCTATAAGATAATCGCTGTCCGAACCGTCCGTCCCTCCATGCCCCATTAAATCAGGCACGATTACCCTGAAACACGCCGCAAAATCCTCAATATTATTTCGGAAAGTATAGATGGATTGGCCCACTCCGTGAATAAATATAACCGGAGTCCCGTAGCCCTCTTCATAATAATGGACGTTCAGGCCGTCCACGTCGATATATTGACCGAACTCTCCCTCGGCAAACATATTGCGTTTAGCAGCGCTCATAATTAATGCTCCGTTTCTCCGGCGATAAGATTTAACCCAGGCCCCGTCGCCGGACGGGCGGCCCGGTTCCCGCTCACACCTGAACGGTACGCCATATATATAATACTACAAAAGCTCCCCTTTTTGCAACACTATATTTAAAAAATGTTTTACTTTTGCCTCTTAAGCGTTTATAATTTTTTTCAGAAACACTATACGAGACGGCGCAGCACCGCCCGTTTCATAATAATTATATTTAAGGCGGTAAAAATGATTACTCATATTATTCAATCTCAAAACACGGCTCCGCAGGACAATCTTGCGCTTGAAGAGCATCTCGGAGATATCTGCGGCCCCGACGACGTTTGGCTGTACCTTTGGCAGAACAGCGATTCCATAATAATAGGCCGAAATCAGAATCCCTGGCGCGAATGCCGCGTTTCTCTTCTTAAAAAGGACGGTATTCAGCTTGTGCGCCGCAATTCTGGAGGAGGCGCGGTCTTTCATGACCTGGGCAATCTTAATTTTACCTTTATCGCCTCTCCTGAACTATACGATTTGAATAGGCAGCTTAAAACCGTGCTGGCCGCGCTGGCCTCTTTCGGTATACAGGCTGAGTTTTCAGGCAGAAACGATATAACCGCCGGCGGCCGGAAATTTTCGGGCAACGCCTTTACCCATAAAAAGCATGTTTCCATACAGCACGGGACTCTGCTCGTTAATTCAAATATGGGAAAATTATCCGAATATCTTACCGCCAGCAAAGCTAAGCTGCAAAGCAAGGGAGTTGCCAGTACAAGAGCAAGAGTGTGCAATCTATCCGAGCTTTGCCCATCTATAAGCGTGGAAAAATTAAAAATTGCGCTGCACGGCGCTTTTAATCAAATATACAATATGCAGGCTGTTTGCGAGCCCATCATTCCCCAATCGAATTATTCTCATCTTATAGAAAAATTTTATTCCGAGCAATGGAATTATATGCAGTCCCCCGCTTTTGCGGCGCAATTCGAAACCCGTTTTCCCTGGGGGGAGATACAGCTTTATCTTGATACCCGGCACGGCGTAATAGAACATGCTTTGCTCTTTTCTGACGCCTTAGACGCCGATTTCATATCCAGCATCCCTCCTCTTATGGAAGGACTTCCATTTTCTCCGGAAAATATGGCCTCGGTTATTGACGGCAGCACCCCGCAGGGCGCCGATTTGAAAAATTGGCTGCTATTTCTTGAATTATAGGTAATATATATCAGCGGACGCGCATATATTCTAATACATGATTTTTAATCAGGTTTTTAATAAGGAGAGAGTATTATGCGCAGATTTGGTCTTTATAATGCCGTTAAACAAGGAAAAATGACCTCCGAGCCAGGTGCTTCGAATGAAACCATAGTCACTGAGGCCGCTCCTCCAGAAAAAAACGAGGCCGCGCCTGTTCAGCAGCCCCGTAAAAAATACAGCGCTTACCGCACCATCCTTTCCCGGCACGAGGAGGCCGCGAGCAGAATCCCCGACGCCGTTCCGGACGAGCCGCGCGGCAGCGAATAAATTTTTAAAGGCATTTGGCGCTTGCCGCCATTCTGTCCGGCAGTTTTTTCACGTGCAACACTCCCGCAGCTTACGGGGGAAGGCTCTTGCTAAAGCCTTCCCCTCATTTTTTAATGTATATTTCATTAAATTTGGCCGGTCGCTCAACGTTTAAAAATTATAACCGATATGCCCGCAGTCCGAAATGCCCGTATCCTACATAATGGTTTTGGCCGCATTTTCAGGCTCAGTCATAAGTATTTTTATTAAGCCCTCTAATTCATCCATTGAATAGTAATCAATTTCCACCTTGCCTTTTTTAACTGTTCCCGCGATTTTAACGCGCGTTCCCAGCTTTCTGCAAAGCATATCCTCAAAAGAAGTCAATTCGGTCACTCTATGCGGAAGTTCTTTATAAATATTATTTAATTTATGCTGACGGGCCATGCTTTCCACCTGCCGCACTGAAAGCTTGCTGGCCGCCGCTTGACGCGCAAGCTTTATTTGCATCTCGGGCTCGTCTATGGAAAGAATCGCACGCGCATGCCCCGCGCTTATACTGCCCATATCCACCAGCTTCTTTACTTCGGGATGCAGTTCCAGCAGCCTGAGCGAATTTGCTATGCTGCTTCTCGCCTTGCCCAATTTCTGAGCCAGTTCCTGCTGAGTGAGCCCGAATTCCTCCATCAGCGCTTTCATGGCCTCCGCCTCCTCAATGGCGGTAAGATCCTCTCTCTGCAAATTTTCTATAAGCGCCATCTGCATAACCTGCTGCCGGCTGAGATTCTTTATGATAGCCGGAATTTTAGGCTCGTTAAGCAGCTTGAAGGCGCGGAAACGCCGTTCTCCCGCTATTATTTGATAACGCTCGCCTATTTGCTGCACAGCTATGGGCTGAAGAAGGCCGTTTTCCTTTATGGAAGCCGCCAATTCCTCCAGCGCCCCTTTGTCAAAATTTTTGCGGGGCTGATTTTTATTTATATCTATATCGCTCAGACTTATATTTATTATATATTCTCCGCCCTCCGAAACGGGCGCGTTGAACTGCGCAAGCACTTCTTCGCTGCTGAAAAGCGCGTCCAGCCCCCTGCCCAAGCCGGTATTTTTCTGTTTAACAGCCATAATTTATACCTCCTCGTTTCTGTTTATAAGCTCTTCAGCCAAATCTCTATAGCTCTGCGCCCCCTGGCACCTTGGATCGTATAATTCAATTGGCTGCCCGTAGCTGGGCGCCTCGGCCAGACGGATATTGCGCGGTATGGTTGTATTATATACCTTATCGGCAAAATATTTTTTCACCTCGTCCACAACCTGCATGCTGAGATTAGTCCTCACGTCGTACATTGTGCATACTACGCCGTCTATATACAATTCCTTATTCAGATGTTTCTTAACCAGCGAAACAGTATTCATAAGCTGCCCCAGCCCCTCCAACGCGAAAAATTCGCATTGTATGGGCACTAATACGGAATGGGCCGCCGTCAGCGCGTTCAATGTAAGAGTTCCCAAAGCCGGCGGACAATCTATAAATATGTAATCATATAAATGCCCCACCTGCTCCAGGGCTTTTTTAAGCACATATTCCCGGCGCTCCATTGCCAGCAATTCCACTTCCGCTCCCGCCAGGGCTATTCCCGAAGGCAGCAAATCAAGCTGCGCCGCCGCTCCTTTTATAATAACTTCTTCCGCCCCGCTCTGGCCTGTCAGCAGATGATATACGCAGGGGCTGTCCCCCTTCTTTTCAACGCCCAGGCCGCTGGTGGCGTTCCCCTGAGGATCCAGATCTATAAGCAGCGTCCTTCTGCATTTGGCCGCAACGGCGCACGAAAGATTTATGGCGGTGGTGGTCTTGCCCACTCCGCCTTTCTGATTGGATATAGCGATAATCTTAGCCATTCTTTTCTCCGCAAACATCATTTTTCATTTCTATTATATTATATAGCATAATTCATGAAAAGAAAAGGGCAAAATAAAAAAGTTGTTTCACGTGGAACCAACTTTATTATTTAATATTTTAATTAATTTAACTGAAAGGCCGAAGCTTCTTCATCCTGCCTTCCGCTCAGCCCCGCCTGTATTAAAAGCTTATATTATCAGCCGCCGCTCCCCGGATATATCCCGTCACAGCCCGCGTACAACGCATACGCCCAGCTTTTCCTTCATCTTTTGGGCCGTCTCCAGCACATACTGCCTGGCATGCGGCTTGGGCGCGGCCGCAACTGTTCCCTGCGCCGCCGGGCCGGTATAAGGCCGGTATTGCTGCAAATAATACGCCTTTGCTCCCTTTATGTCGTCAGCAATTTGCAGTATATCCTCCTGCGTGAGAGTGGGCGCGAAGGTGGTGCGGAATTCATAGGGCAGCGCGCCGTTAATGAGCATGCAAATGCTTTGCCGTATTTTGTCAATATCTACATTTCTGCCTGCCGTGATTGAATATTTATCCAGCGGCGCTTTTATATCCATAGCCGAATAATCAATGAGCTTCCTATCTATAAGCTTTCCCAGAACGTCCGGATTGCTCCCGTTGGTATCCAATTTAACCAGCAGCCCAAGCTCCTTAAGCTTGGATATAAAATATATGAGGTCGGGCTGAAGAGTGGGCTCTCCGCCCGTTACCACCACGCCCTTAACCTGACCGGCGCGCTTTTCCAGATAGTCAAAGACGTCCTCCTGCTCCACTAAATTCAGCCCGTTGTCCGCAAGAATGTGCCTGTTATGACAATACCAGCAATCCATGTTGCAGTAAGGAGTAAATACCACCGAGCTGATTACGCCCGGATAATCCACAAACGAAGTCTTGTTAAAGCCCGCTATAAGCATAAAAAGTCTTTCCTTACGCCCTTATAATAAAAAAGAGCGCGTCCCTTTCATTATATTTATCAGTTCCCCCGTTATTCTGAAACCTTAAAAACGCAGTTTAAAAAATACGCCGCCGCAGGCGCACATTCTGCGTCCAGTCTGCGCTCCAGCTCCAGCCCTTCAAGCCTCGCTTCAAAGCGCCCCGGCTATCCAACTCCAGCCCTTCAAGCCTCGCTTCAAAGCGTCCCGGCTATCCAACTCCAGCCCTTCAAGCCTTGCTTCAAAGCGTCCCTGCTATCCAGCTCCAGCCATTCAAGCGCGCTTCAAAGCGTCCCGGCCTTTCCGCTCCATTTCTTCATGCCTCGCCTTAACGCCTTCAGGCCGCCCGGCCTCGGCTAAAGAAATTAAAGCCAATGGCGGAGCTTCAAAAAAACGGAATTTCAAGCAAATACGGGCCGATGAAACCCATCGGCCCGCGCATTTCCGCTCAAGCGCCGCAAAATCAGATTACGAACTTTTTGCGCAGCATATATTCTTCCTTTTTGCCCGGATTGTAATTTTGAACGGGCCTGAGATAACCCACGACGCGGCTCCACACTTCGGCGTCCTTGCCGCATTCGGGGCAGGTGAAATGCTCGCCCGCAATATAGCCGTGCTCCTGGCAGATGCTGAAGGTGGGAGTTATGGAGATATAGGGCATCTTGTATTTGGCAAAGACGTTCTTTATGAGCTCCTTGCACACTTCTATATCCTCTATTCTCTCGCCCAGGTAAAGATGCTGCACAGTTCCGCCAGTATAGAGAGACTGCAATTCGTCCTGAAGGTCGCAGCATTCAAATATATCGTCCGTGTATTCCACGGGAAGCTGAGAAGAATTGGTGTATAAGGGCTCTTCCTTGCCCGCCGTGATAATCTCAGGATAGCGCGCCTTATCCAGCTTGGCCAGACGATAGCTCGTTCCCTCGGCGGGAGTGGCCTCAAGATTGTAAAAATGGCCGGTCTCCTCCTGGAATTTAACCATCAGCCTGCGCAGGAAATGCATAATCTCCAGCGCGAAATCCAGCCCCTCGGGCGAGCCTATATCCTTGCCCAGGAAATTAAGGCAGGCTTCGTTCATGCCCACAAGCCCTATGGTGTTGAAATGGTTGGTCCAATATTCGCCCGTGCGCTCCTTGATATGGCGCAGATAGAAGGTGGAATAGGGATAAAGGCCGCGCTCGGACTGCTGCTCTATAATCTTGCGCTTAATCTCCAGGGACACCTTGCCCAGCGTGGCTATTCTCTCCAGCCTCTCAAAAAACTCTTCCTTTGTATCCGAAAGATATCCTATGCGGGGCAGATTGATGGTGTAAACGCCTATGCTGCCCGTCATGGGGTTGGAGCCGAATAATCCGCCGCCGCGCTTGCGCAGCTCGGTCGTATCCAGTCTCAGGCGGCAGCACATGCTTACGGCATCCTCAGGCGAAAGGTCGCTGTTGACGTAGTTGGCAAAGTAGGGTATGCCGTATTTGCAGGTAATGCGCATGAATTCATCCACTACCGGATTGCCCCAGTCAAAATCCTTGGTTATGTTGATGGTGGGGATGGGGAAAGTGAACACCCGGCCCTTAGCGTCTCCGTCCAGCATTACTGCGCAGAACGCGCGGTTAAAGAGGTCCATCTGCTCCTGGAAATCCCCGTAAGTCTTGTCCTTATATTCCCCGCCCACTATAACGGGCTCGTCCTTTAAGGTCTTGGGCACCTTAATATCAAAGGTCAGATTGGAGAAGGGGCATTGGAAGCCAACGCGGGTGGGTACGTTTATATTAAAGACAAATTCCTGCAGGCACTGCTTAACCTGCTCGAAAGTCATGTTGTCGTAATATACAAAGGGCGCGCAGTAGGTGTCAAAGGAGGACCAGGCCTGAGCTCCGGCCGTTTCTCCCTGGGTGGTAAAGGTGGAATTGACTATCTGCCCCAGGAAAGAACGCAGATGCTTGGCGGGCTTGCTCTCCACCTTGTTTTCCACTCCGCCGAATCCGTCTGAAAGCAGTTGCCTCAAATCCCAGCCGGCGCAATAGGGGCCGAAGAAGCCCAAATCGTGAATATGCGCGTCTCCGCTCTCATGAGCCAGGCGCACGTCGTCCGGATACACTTCGTGCAGCCAGTATTTTTTGGTGAACGTCTCGCGGACGTAATTATTAAGGCCGTTAACGCTCTTCTGCATGTTGGCGTTCTCCTTAATATTCCAGTCCTTGTCTCCGAGATAATCCCCGAACATATTTATAGTGGCTCCCACCAGCGCGTTAATCTCACGGGCCGAACGCCTCTTTTCGCGGTAAAGGATAAACGCCTTGGCCGTGCGGGCATGTCCCTTTTCTATAAGCACCTTTTCCACGAGGTCCTGTATGCCCTCCACGTCGGGAGTTTTATTCTTATATTTTTCCTCGGCAAGGGCCACTACCTCGTCGGTAAGCTGGCTGGCAAGATGCTCGTCGTTGCCGCCGCAGGCCACAGCCGCCTTAAAAATAGCCTTGGTTATTTTAACTTTATCAAAGGCTTCTACTCTTCCGTCTCTCTTGGTAATGTTGGTAAACATTTTTATTTCCTCCTGCTTTACGAACTTCTTAAGTGTGCTGTCATTATACAACATACCATATATGGTGTCAAGCATTTTTTTGCATACAAAATATATTATTTTTAAAAAATAAAAAAGAAGCGCGGCAAAGCGCGCTTCCTCCGCGCCTTTGCAGGCGCGCCCAAATTTTTTAAAGCACTATCAGTCCCTCGGTCATATCCCGGCCGCCCCTGCCCGGAGCAGGAAGCAGAAGCTCATATATGTCGCTGGCCCGCCTTTCCAAATTAAAAAGCTCTCCGCCCTCCCTTTTTAAGCGCGCTCCCGAGGTGTAAAAAGGGAGGGCGCCGGCCTGAGCGCATAAGGAAAGCAAATCCTTCTTTTCCCGGCGCACCCCCAGGCATCTTATATAGGGAGGCTGCCCGTTGGCCAAAAGGGCGTGCTCCTTTTCAGCCCCCAGCAGCACGCACATTAAAAAGCGGCAGACGCGCGCGCGGGTATATCTCTTTGTTTTAACAAGATTAATAAGCTCCTCCAGGCCGCGCGCCTCCTCGGCCGCGCGCTTGAGCCTGTATTCCAGCCCCTCGTCCGCGCCCAGTATGCTTTTTAATTGCTCCGCGCTCATGGCGCGCGCCCGCGCGCTTATAAGCCTGAAAAGCTCTTCCTCCTGCCAGGGGGCGCGATTAAGGGCAAGCTGCCCGCGCAAAGCCCTGGCGCTGGGCTCAGGCAGCGCGTCAAAGGGCGCGCGGCCCGAACGAATCGCTTTGCGTATGCCCAGCGCGCTGTCCGCTTCCCCGCTGTCATGCGCTCCCCGACGCTTGAGCCAGAAAATTTCCATGGCCGAATCAGTCTCCTGCATTGCCCGCAAATATTCGGCGGCCAGCATATCGTTGGGCTGCGCCCGTTTAAAGGCCGCCGCCGGAAAGCTTTTTCCCTCCTTAAGCCTCTCGGAGAGGTCGGGGCGCATTTCAGGCAATTCCTCCCCCTCCCTGCCGAAGGAAAGGACGCTTACAACTCCCAGCGCGTTAAAAATGCGCACTCCGCCCAGCGCAAAATAGCGCGCGGCCTGCAATGAATAGATAACGGGCAATTCCAGCACCATATCCGCGCCTGCCTCCAGTGCGGCCCGGGCGCGCGCGAATTTATCCATAAACGCCGGCTCGCCCCGCTGCACAAACGAGCCGCTCATAAGGCAGATTACGCTCTCCGCGCCCGTTTGCAGCCTGGTTTGCTCAATATGACGCGCGTGCCCGTTATGAAAGGGGTTATATTCGGCTATAATGCCCGCAATTTTCAAAAAATCACCTTTTCTTTTTGCGATTAATGAGTTATAATAGCTTTTGAACGGCTTTCAGGCCTTAAAAACACGGGAAAGCAGGAGCGTCCCGGCATATATGCGCCCGCCTCGGGCAGGAGCGCATTTTAAAGCACGCCGTTTCAGATATTGTATTATATTTTTTTATAATTTGAAAGGGGTTTTTTAAAAATGTCTCTGATGGATTACATCAAAAACAAGGCCAGAGCAGACAAAAAGACCATAGTCCTGGCCGAGGGCAACGAGCCGCGCACGGTTGCGGCGGCCGAAATTGTCAAAAAGGAGGGCATAGCCGACGTCATCCTGCTGGGAGATGAAAAAATCATCCGCGCGGCGGGCAATTACGACATTGCGGACATTCCCATAATCAACCCGGCTGAGAGCGAATGGAAAGAGGATTTCGCCCAGACCTATTTTGAGATGCGCAAAAATAAGGGCATGAGCATAGAACAGGCGCGCGAAACCATGCTCAACCCCCTGTATTTCGGAGCCATGATGGTTAAAAAGGACATAGTGGACGGCATGGTGGCCGGCGCGGTTAATTCCACAAGCAACGTCATTCTCGCGGCGGTGCGCGTAATCAAGGCGGCTCCCGGCATTAAATCGGTTTCTAGCTGCTTTATAATGGAAAGCCCCATAAAGGAATTCGGAGACGAGGGCAAGATGGTCTACGGCGACTGCGGATTTATAATTGATCCGGACACAGAGCAGCTTGCCGATATAGCCGTAGCCACGGCCAAAACGGCCAAGGACGTTCTGGACATGGAGCCCAGAGTGGCCATGCTTTCTTTCTCCACCAAGGGCAGCGCCAAGCATGAATGCGTAGACAAGGTAATTAACGCCACCGCCTTAGTCAAGGAACGCAGGCCCGAGCTGCTTATAGACGGCGAATTGCAGGTGGACGCGGCGCTCGTGCCCTCTGTCGGCCAGTTTAAGAGCCCGGGCAGCCCTGTTGCGGGCAGCGCCAACGTGCTCATATTCCCCAATCTGGACGCGGGCAACATAGGCTATAAGCTCACTCAGCGCTTAGGCAGGGCCTGGGCCCTGGGCCCTATTCTCCAGGGCCTGGCCAAGCCGGTTAACGACCTTTCGCGCGGATGCACTCCCGACGATATAGCGGGCGTAGTGGCCGTCACCTGCGTACAGGCGCAGAACGTAGGAAAATAATCAGGCCTTGCATGCGCGTCCTGCCGGGCGGCTTGCCCGAGGAGCCGGCTTTTTAAAGGAGCCGGTTTCTTTAAGCAGGAAAGCCCGGGGCAGGGCCGCGCAGCAGCCTTATTCAGCCGCAGGGCCGCCGGCGGGCCGCGGCGCCGATATATTATTTATACAGCCGGAGAATGGGAGTAAAATATGAAAATCCTGGTTATAAACGCAGGCTCCAGCTCGCTCAAATACCAGCTTATAGATATGGACGGCGAAAAGGTAATTGCCAAGGGGCTGGTAGAGCGCATAGGCATCAAGGATTCAGTTTTAAAATACAAATCGGGCGAAATTTCGACCGAACTGACCACCGATATTAAGGACCATGTTCAGGCTATAAGCATGGTGCTCAACGCCCTTATAGATAAAGAAAAGGGCTGCATAAAGGATATGAAGGAAATTGGAGCGGTCGGGCATAGAGTAGTGCACGGCGGCGAGAGCTTTGCGGGCAGCGTAATAATAACGCCCGAGGTTATGGAGGCCATCCGTTCCAATATCGATCTGGCGCCCCTGCACAATCCGGCCAACATAATGGGCATAGAGGCATGTCAGAAAGTTATGCCGGGCACGCCCATGGTGGCCGTATTTGACACGGCGTTTCATCAGAGCATGCCTCCTAAGGCCTTTTTATACGCTCTGCCCTACGAGGCGTATGAAAAATACAAGGTGCGCCGCTACGGCTTCCACGGCACCAGTCATAAATATGTAGCCGAGAGCGCCGCCAAAATGCTGAACAAGCCTTTAGATCAGCTCAAAATAATCACCTGCCATCTGGGCAACGGTTCGTCCATAGCGGCTGTGAAATACGGCAAATGCATGGACACCTCCATGGGGCTTACTCCTCTTGAGGGCGTTCCCATGGGCACCCGCTGCGGGGATATCGATCCTGCCATAATTGAATTCCTTATGAAAAAGGAGAATCTGGATATAGAGCAGATGAACGCCTATCTCAATAAAAAATCGGGCGTTATGGGCATTTCGGGCGTAAGCAGCGATTTCAGGGATATTTCGGCCGCCTGGCGCGCCGGAGACGAGAGAGCCAAATTAGCTCTGGAAGTATTCTGCTATCACGTCAAAAAATACATAGGCTCATACGCGGCGGTTATGAACGGAGCGGACGCCGTGGTGTTCACTGCGGGTGTAGGCGAAAACACTCCGCATATCCGCAGCATGATAATGAGCGATATGCAGTATCTGGGTTTTGAAATAGACGAAGAGAAAAACAAAAACGGCCAGGGCGCCTTTGAATTTACCACCCCTTCCTCCAGCGTCAAGGGCTTGGTTATTCCCACCAACGAAGAGCTGGTAATCGCCCGGGACACTCTTGCGCTCTGCGGTAAATAAACTTTCGCTGCGATTAAATAAATTTTAAAAAAGGCGGCGGCGCGGCCTGCGCTTGCCCCCGTTTGGGGGCAAGCGCAGCGCAGCGGGTCCAAAAGGGGGCAAGCAAAGCTTTCCCCCTTTTGGACCCGCTGCGGCCCCGGCTCACAGCTTCGCTGTGAGCCGGGGCGCCGCGCCGCCGCCTTTTTTTAAAATTTATTTAATCGCATTCTCTTTATTTCCAAACGCACTCAATTTCAGCCCCAGCCCCAAATAATCCGAGCCAAAAGCAAAACCAGCCCCAAAAGCAAGGTATATAAGGCGAATCCCCTGAGACTCTTTCCCGTAATAACGCGCAGCAGCCATTTAATGGAAAAATATCCCGCCGCAGCCGAGGCAATAAAGCCTGCCAGCATCTCCAGCCAGCCCACTCCTATGCTGCCCGCTTCAATAACCTGCGGTATATCCAGCACCAGCGCGCCAAGAATGGCGGGAACGCTCATAAGAAAAGCAAATCTCGCCCCGCTCTCCCTGTCTAAAGAAACTGCGCCCGCCCCGAAGAGCGTTATTCCCGAGCGGGACACGCCCGGCAAAGTGCCCGCTCCCTGAAACAGCCCCATTACCACGGCGTCTCTTGCCCGCAAGTCCTCAAAGCTCTTCTGACCCCTGGGCATCTTTTCAAATATAAAAAGAGCCGCGGCCGTGCATAAAAAGCCCAAATACAGATATCTGCCGTAAAAAGGAGCGTCTCCGGCTATAAGCTTGATAAGCAATACAACCGCCACGGTAGGCAGCGTTGCAATAATCAAAAGGCGTGCCGTTCTGCCCAGCGGATGGCAGAACACCTCTTTTATATCCTGCCAGAACACCGTGCACACCGCGCACAGACTGCCCACATGCAGCATAATATCAAAAAACAGCGGCGCCTCATATCCAAAGAGCTCCTGAAATAATATAAGATGCCCCGAACTGCTCACAGGCAGAAACTCAGTAACCCCCTGGATTATACCCAGCAAAACGGCAAACAAAATTTTCAACGGCAATTCCCCCCAGTGTTTTATTAGAATATGGTGATATATGATAAAGCATATGAGGATGCTCCCTTTATTTTGCCTGATATTTTTGTACAATTGTTTTTGAGGAGCCCAAACTTATTTTTTCAGCCCGGCGCTCCAAGTATAAAGGGGACGTCCCGCGCTGCGGGACGTCCCCTTTATACTTGGAGCCGGAGCCCGCATAGAAGCCGGGGCGGGGCAACGTTTGCGGCCTACGGCCGCCGGCCGGGCTTCGC
>QALW01000046.1 GCA_003150515.1 Selenomonadales bacterium
GAGCTGGGTTCAGAACGTCGTGAGACAGTTCGGTCCCTATCCATCGTGGGCGCAGGATATATGAGAGGAGCTGTTCCTAGTACGAGAGGACCGGGATGGACGTACCTCTGGTGCATCAGTTGTCATGCCAATGGCACAGCTGGGTAGCGAAGTACGGATCGGATAAACGCTGAAGGCATCTAAGCGTGAAACCGACCTCAAGAAGAGATATCCCACTGCGTAAGCAGGTAAGCCCCCTTGCAGACTACAAGGTAGATAGGTCGGAGGTGGAAGAGCGGTAACGCTTGGAGCTGACCGATACTAATAGGGCGAGGGCTTGATCAAAGCATCAAGCGGCAGCAGAGCAGAGAAAGAGTCAGTCTTTAGTTGTGAATGAGCAGGAATAGACAAAGTAACAGGGGAGACTCTGATACAATATTTCCGGTGGCAAAGGCAAAGGGGAACCACCTGTACACATGCCGAACACAGAAGTTAAGCCCTTTAGCGCTGATGGTACTTGGCTGGAGACGGCCCGGGAGACGATGTCGCTGCCGGTTTCTATTTAAAAAGGACAGAACTAATGGTTCTGTCCTTTTTTTCTAATCAAATTAAATGCGGAATAAAACAATATTATTTTAACCAATATGCTCTGATGGAAAGGGCGTATAATACTTCTGTTCCGCAGTAAATTGTTGATAACTTGTATTGAGCGAACGGGCAATATATGCTATAATAAAATCCGGGTAATTTTGTAAACGATTTTAAAATGGTTCTGGTAATATATGCGCTGCGCGTGGATATTATAGTCATTATTGCGGAATATATATTACACAGATAAATATATATGCGCGGAGGTATGTATGAGTTTTTTTAACAGAGATTTGGGAATAGATTTGGGGACGGCTAATACTCTTGTTTATATGAAAGGGAGAGGCATAATAATAAGGGAACCCAGCGTTGTGGCCGTAAGAATCAGGGGCAATCGCAAGGAGGTGCTGGCAGTCGGGGAGACGGCTAAAAATATGATAGGCCGCACGCCCGGGGATATAGTGGCGGTTAAGCCTTTAAGAGACGGAGTTATTGCCGATTATGAAATAACTGAGCAGATGCTTTCAGATATTATACGCCGCGCTTTGCCGCGGGGTTTTTCTCTAACCAAGACGAGAGTTATCATTTGCGTTCCCTGCGGAGTTACTGAAGTTGAGCGCCGCGCGGTTGAAGACGCGACAAGAGAAGCGGGCGCGCGTTTTGTTGAAATTCTGCCCGAGCCCATGGCCAGTGCTTTAGGCGCCGGGCTGCCTGTTAATGAGCCTTCAGGCAGCATGATAGTGGATATAGGGGGCGGTTCCAGTGAAATGGCGGTTATTTCTATGGGCGGAATAGTGGTATCCCGTTCTCTGCGCATGGCGGGAAATAAGCTGGACGAGGCTATTGTTAATTATGTTAAGCGGGAATTTAATCTTGCTATTGGAGAGCGTACGGCCGAAGAAATCAAGATGAATATAGGCTCTGCTTATCCCTCCGGCGAAGAAAAGACCATGGATATCAGAGGCCGGGATCTGATTTCCGGGCTGCCTAAAACTCTGACTATAACTTCTGCGCATGTGCGCGAGGCGCTGCGTGAATCTTTAGTGGCAATAGTGGACGGAATAAAGAACACTTTGGAGGATACTCCTCCTGAACTGGCGGCTGATATTATGGAGCGGGGCATTGTTCTGGCAGGCGGAGGCGCGCTGCTTAAGGGGCTGGATATGCTGGTTAAATATGAGACGGGCATGCCGGTTTATGTTGCGGATGATCCCTTGGACTGCGTGGTGCTGGGCGCGGGCAAGGCTCTTGAAAATATAGATACTCTGCAAAGGAGCAGCCGCAAGGGCGATTATTATTGAGGATCGCGCCGGAAAGCGTAGGCATGAATGAAGAGTAAAAATAAAAAGAGAAATAAGATAATAAAGACGGTTGTCGCTTCTGTGGCGGTATTTATAATTCTTTTGCTGCTGATGTTCAATAGCGGCATAGGCTTTTTGCGTCAAATTTCCGGATATATAGTGATTCCCGTGCAGAGCGGGCTAAGCGCGGCTTTTAAGGGAATAGGCGATTTTTTCACGGGCTTTGCCGATAACGTCCGGATGAAACAGGAGCAGCAGGAGCTGATTGCCGAAGCGGAGCAAAAGCAGCTTTATGAGCAGCAGCTTAAGGACGCGCTGCTGGAAAACGAGCGTCTCCGAGAGCTTTTAGGGGAACAGAACAATTATCCGGACACTCAGTTTATATATGCCGATGTGATTCTTAAGAATGTGGATTCGTATTCCTCTACTTACACTTTGAATAAAGGCAGCAGGGACGGAGTGCAAAAGGATATGGTGGTGGTGGCCATAGGCGGCCTGGCCGGCAGGATTATAGAGGTAACGGATACATATTGCGTTATGCTTTCTATAATAGACAGCCGGAGCTCTGTGCCCGGTATAGTGGAGAGCAGCCGGGATACGGGCATAGTTAAGGGCATGGCGCAGACCGGACAGGTGCAGTCTGCGTGCGAGATGTCCAATATGCCTATGGAGGTTAAGACCGTGCCGGGGGATAAAGTGGTTACTTCGGGCATGGGAGGGGTTTTTCCTAAGGGGATAGTAATAGGAGAGATTGTAGAAGTGACGGCGGGGGATACTCAGCTGGACACCAATGCGCAGATAGTTCCGGCCGTGGATTTTGACCATTTGGAGCATGTGCTTATTATTCAGGAGACGCGTACTCTGGACAGTATCGGAGAAGAATGAGAAGATTTATTATAACTTTGTTTTCGATAATTCTGGTTATATTGCAGCTTTATCTTTCCCCCGTTATATCCATAGCGGGCTATGCGCCTGATTTCGTATTGATTCTTTTGGCAGTGCTGAGCGCCAGGGAGAGCCTGGCCACGCTGCTTATAACGGGCGTCGCGGCGGGAGCGGTTATAGATCTTACCACCGCGGGGGGGACTTTTATCAATACTGCGGTTTACTTTATCGGCGCTCTTATATGCGCGCTTCACCGCTATATACAGATTAAGGGGGCAGGCTTTTTAAATGCGTCCGTTTATGCTTTTATAAGCGCCGCGGCAAAATATTTCATAATTATGTTTGCTCTGTATATAGTTAAAATTGAAACCGGTCTGTCCCTGATTATATTTTTCGCCAATATCCCGGCTATGATATACAGCGCTTTGGCGGCCGTGCCTTTTTATGAACTTTTTGAGCTTATCAGTAAATTTAAATTTATGCGGGAGGAAAAAGAGGATCGGGTAATAATGAGCTCGCCATTTTTTAAATAACGGAGAATACTGATGAAAATTATATGGAATTATGACAACAGAAAAAGGAAAAAGGTGGATAAGAGAAGCCTGATATGCTTAGGGGCTTTTGTTATGGCGTTTGTTGTGCTGATTGTCACCCTTTTTGATATGCAGATTCTTAACGGGAGCTCATATGCAAACAGCGCTGTTACACGGAAAACGCGCACTTTGACAGTACCTGGGACCAGAGGCAAAATCCTGGATTCCAACGGCATACCTTTGGCTGTGGATGAGAAAATATATAAGATTGAGTTTTACAGGGATTATAATACCGCCGCCCAGCGGGAAATGTATACAAATTCCATAATAAAAGCCATTGAAATTATTGAAAGAAACGGCCATTCCATAGAAAACAGCTTTGCCATTGCCGAGCAGAACGGCGAATACGTTATGAATTGGGGAAATGTCAGCGCCGAAACGGCCGCAACCAGAGAAAACCGCTGGCGTCAGGATTTTTATTTCAATAATAACGAAACGCCCGAAGAAATGTATCTGGCGCTGAGAGAAAAATATCATATTCCTGAAAGCATGGGAGACGAACAGGCTTTTAAGGTGCTTGCAATATGGCAGGACAGCGTGCAGAATTATTATGTTTCCCGTTCAATCGTAGTGGCTAAAAACGTGTCTGAGGAGACTGTGGCCGAAATAGAGAGCTATAGCTATGAGCTGCCCGGATTTACTATAAATGAAGCTACAGGGCGTCTTTATCCTCAGGGAGAGACGGCGGCTCATGTCATAGGATATATGGGCCGGATATCGGCATCCGACCGCAATTACATAGACGAATACGGATATTCGGCGGACGACACGCTGGGAGTTTACGGCGTAGAGCGCATAATGGAATTATATCTTACCGGGAACGGCACTGCGCGCAGCGGCAAAAGGATGGTGGAAGTGGCCAGCTCGGGCCGTATACTCCGCGAGCTGTCATATACTTCGCCCAAACAGGGAGACGACGTATATTTAACTATTGATATTAATTTACAGAAGGTGGCCGAACAGGCGCTTAAGGAAAATATAGAGATGATAGCCGCTCAGCAGCTGGAGGATTATAATAAGCGGCTGGAATATTATCAGGCTATAGAAAAGGATATGGGACGCAAAATTAATTTTGCGTCAGAGGGCGCCGCGGTGGTGATGGATATAAACAGCGGGGCTGTGCTGGCTATGGCCAGCTATCCTTCATATGATATTAATTTATTTGCTCAGGGCATATCCCAGGAAGATTTTAACGCGCTGCTGGAGGATAAGCGCAGCCCGCTTACCAATAAAGCGATCTCCTCCACCAGCATGCCCGGCTCCATATTCAAGATGGTTACGGCTACGGCCGGACTTATGGAAGGGGGCATAAGCCTGGACGGGACTATTACCTGCGAGGGCGCCTATACCAAATATGGAGAAAGCGACGCTCCGAGCTGCTGGTATTGGCGCGATTACGGCAGAAAGCATGGAGCTATTGACGTTTCAGAGGCCATAGAGGTTTCCTGCAACTATTTCTTCTATGAAGTGGCCGACCGGGTGGGCATAGAGGGCATTCGCAAATGGGCGGGCAATTACGGTCTGCTCAGCAAGACTAATATAGAGCTGTCCAATGAAGCCGTGGGGCAGGTGGGCAATCAGGAAATTCTTTATGATTCAACAAAGCCCGTAACAGAACAGGCGACTAATATGCCCAGAATTTATTATAACAGTATCAGACGCACTTTATTGGAATGCGCGGAGAATTCCGGAATAGAGCTGACGGACGAGCAAATAAACGACGCTATGGACAGAATTATGCAGTTTACCAATATTCCCTATGCCGACAGGCTGGGCGCGATCCGCGATTTGCTTTACGGCGAGCTGGGGATGTCCTATGCTTTGGTGTATTGGGAGGTAAGCTATACAATCCGCGATTATCTGGGCGATTTAGTATGGACGCCCATACGCACTATCGCCACGGGCATAGGGCAGGGCATAACTACCGTTACGCCTATAGCGGTAGCCAGATATATTTCCGCGCTTGTAAACGGCGGCACGGTTTATGACGCGCATGTTGTGCAGAAGGTTTTGGACAGCAAGGGCAATACCGTTTACGAGACCGAGCCGGTTGTATATAATCAGCTTAATGTAAACGACGAATATCTCAACGCCATCAAAGAGGGCATGAAGGACGTTATTTCAGGCGAGGACGCCACTACTGCAACCAGACAGTTTGAGGACTGCATATATAAAGACCAATTGGGCGGCAAAACGGGCACAGCTCAGGTTAATAATATAAACCTGGAAAACAACTCGTGGTTTGTTGCGTTTGCGCCCTATGACAAGCCGGAAATAGCCATAGTGGTATTCATCCCCAGCGGATATGCCGGCGGATATTCGGGTTATACAGTCAGGGTTATAGCCGAACATTATCTGGATCAAAAATATAACACTCAGACGGACGAAGTGCCTGAAAAGGACAGCATAGTTTATTAATCAGAGGGAGAGACGGGAAGAATGGAATACAGGGAATATGCGGCGGGCACCAGGATTTCCGCGCTGGGCTTCGGCTGCATGAGGCTGCCTGAAATAGAGAAAAACGGTTCATGGTATATAGATGATGAAAAGGCGCTTCCTCTTTTAAGGGAGGCGGCGAGGCTGGGCGTAAATTATTTTGATACTGCGCCCGGATACTGCCATACAAACAGCGAGATAAGCGTGGGCAGGGCTCTCAAGCCTATAAGGCCGCAGGTGTATATCTCCACTAAAATTTCCATGGACGACATATCCTGCCGGGACGATTATTTTCGCATGCTTGAAAAAAGCCTCTCCCGTTTGGACACTCCATATATTGATTTTTATCATTTCTGGGGCATAAATAAAGAGGTTTTTGACGCGAAAATTCTTAAATATGATTTGCTGGGAGCGGCTGCGGAAGCAAAAGAGCAGGGATTGATAAGACATATTTCCTTTTCCTTTCATGATAAGCCCGAATACATTAAATATATAATTGATACAGCGCAGATAATGGAGAGCATGCTTGTGCAATATAATCTCCTGGACAGAAGCAATGAAGAGATGATAGCCTATGCCAGAAAAAAGGGGCTGGGCGTGGCGGCTATGGGCCCGGTGGGCGGAGGGCGGCTTGCGGCTCCGGCGGATCTTTATACGCGTTTGAGCGGAAAGCCGCCTATAGCCACCTACGAGTTGGCTTTCCGCTTTGTGCTGGGCAATTCGGATATAAGCTGCGCGCTTTCAGGCATGGAAAATTTGGATATGCTGAATAAGAACGTGGATATTACAAATAAATGCGGCGAGACTGCCCGCCGGGAATGGGAGCAGCTTGCTCAGGCGGAAAAGCAGCTTAGAAAATTCAACGAATTATACTGCACGGGCTGCGCGTATTGTCAGCCATGTCCTGCCGGCATAGATATTCCCAGGATTTTTCAGCTTTATACATATCATAACGTATACGGCTTGAACGAATACGCCAGGGAACAGTATATGAAATATGCTGAAAATAAAAGCACTATTAAGGATTGCATCGGCTGCGGCAGATGCGAACATAAATGCCCCCAAAAGCTGCATATAAGAAGAGAACTGGCTATGGTTGACCAGCTTTTTGAGCCTTCTTCGGATTTAAAGCAGACGCGGGCCGCGGAAGATTAAATAAATTGAGGAAGGGCTGCGTTTATTTAATGCATAAAGCGGCGGGATGATAATTTTTAGAGTATAGTGACGGAGACGCGGCCAAAATCCGCGTCTTTCTAATTTCTTTGCGATTCTGAAACGCGCTTGCTTTTTATTTATAATATTTTTCTGACGCAGCGATGAGGCGTTTGCTTGGATAAAAATCATGCGGAAATTATCAATTTTTACTTGCAAAAAAATATATTTAGGGATATTATATTAAAAAAATTTTATAAAAAACAGGGG
>QALW01000029.1 GCA_003150515.1 Selenomonadales bacterium
GGCTGTATTGGTTGAGCAAAAGTCAGCGTGGGATTGGTGTGGTATCTTTATCTAAGTGAACCCCCGTCGTCCCATTCGGGCACATATACCACTTCAGGCTGATACATGCTGTAAAAATTACTTAGCAGATTGCGCTCATTGCGCACCCAGCCTGAATCAGGGCCCAGAAGCCGGGGAGAATCTGGAATCGGACTGATATTGTCCGCTTTTATATGTCCCTGCGCGTCCTCAAAATCATTTTTCATGCTCTATTCCCGCTTTCCTTTTCTTTTAACAGCAACATATGCGATTAATACTGCCGCCGCAGCTATAACCAAAGCCGCGATAAGTATAACAGGGCCGGTTTTAAGCCCGTCGGGCTTCATTTCCGGCTTTTCTGCCGCCGGGCTTTGCTCCTGCTTAAGAGGGCTGGGCGAAGGATTAGCCGTCTGGCCTGAAGCGCCGGCTATTCCGCCTGCGTCAGTATTTCCCGCCGTAGGAGAAGGGGTTTCGGCTGAGGGAGGGGCTGAATATTCCGCGCCCGTATCAAACAGTTCCACGTCCCTATACATCATCCTTATATTATCCCAGCGCCAGTCGTAATAGGAGCTTTCCCGCTTGCCCCGCTGCGTTGCATAAAATATGCACACTCTGTTCTCCTTATGATCCAGGAAAACCTGGGGTATCTGTATGGCGTCGTAGCCCTCGTCCGGCCTGAACCAGCCTGTCGCCGTCCAATTAATGCCGTCCAGCGATTGATATTCTACAATCTGCCGCTGACTCCATTTGCTGGCGTCGTCGCTGTAATAGGGGATTTCGTCATCTTTAATTTTATACCAATCTATATACGGATCGCCATAGGCATAATATACCGAGCCTATTTTCACCACGTCAAAATCCACGCCCGTAAGCAGCGGCTGGCTTCCTCCCCGCACTTCCGTCCATTGCCCCGTCAGAAAATCCCCTTCGCATTGAGCATAGCCTATCTGGTTCTCCTTATAATCAAACCACATCTTCCAGATTCCGTCCTCAAACATAAGGCTGGGGCGCTGATGTCCGCCGTACCAGGAATTGCGGTCCTCCGCTTCAACATAGCCCTTCTCCCCTTCCCAGACAAGAAGGGGCTTTTCAGAGCGCGTCCAATGAATGCCGTCTTCTGAAACCGCGCCCATTATGCAGGAAGCGTTGCCGTCCGTATCCCCCGAAAGATGCGCCGGAATCATATCTTCATCGCAGCCCATAGCGGAATACGCCATATAAAATACGCCGTCCTTATACACCACCGACGGATCCCCCACATGCCAGGAATCATACCAAACGTCCTGGCAGGTAAGCACGGGATACCAGAAATAGGGCTTCTGCTCCTGGTCCCAAAAATATTCTCCCGTATCGTAATTAATGGAATAAATCTCCCACGGCCCCTCCAGGGCCTTGGCTCTGGCCAGGAATATGGCATCCCCGCCCGGATAGCCGGGATATTTCCCCGCGGCGTCGTTTTCCTGATTATACGCCCAGGCAAAAAACCACATCAGATACGGATAGCCTTCCCCGTCGTCCCATTCGGGCACATATATAACCTCAGGCTGATACATGCTGTAAAAATTAGTTATCAGATTTTTTTCATCCCGCAGCCAGCCGTTCTGTTCGGATTGCAGCTCGGGCCTGGATGGAATAACCCAATCGGCATTATCCGCCTGAATATGATTATCCGTATCGTTCGTCCCCTCCGCCTGCGCAGAAACAAAAGGCGTTCCCATTATAATAAGCAGAGCCAGACATAAACTGATTAATTTAGCTTTCATTTTATACCTTATAATCCTCCGTCATATTTTAGACCTGCGCTTTATTCGCCCTGTCCGCCTTTATTCTTTTTTACCATTACAATAATTATAACAGCCGCCGCGCACAGAATCAGGGCCGCTCCTAAAATATACCACCCCAGGCCGCCATTCTGCGATGAATCAATCTGCCCGGACGAAGAAGGCAGGGGAGCGTCGGTTGAAGATGCCGGAGCCTGCGTCTCAGGCTGCTGAGTGGGAACAATCTCTTCGGTCTGTTCGGGCTCAGCGCTGGGCGACGGACTGGATTCATCCGGCTGCGGAGCAGGATAATCCGACTGAACGGGCTGGTCTATTAATTCGCGCGCTTTATCATTAAAATCATATCCGAAAAAGAAAACATTATCCAGCACTATGCTCTCGTTTTTTGAAACGCCTACTGCAGAATAAACCAATTCAAAACCGGGATAGCCTATATAATTTCCCTCGGGGATGTCGCCTGTGCCTCCCGCTCCAGTCAAATCCTCTTTAAAAAACACCACATGCCCCCTGAAACCCGACGGAATCAGCGCCATGCCCATGCCTTCAGCATCTTCAGCCTTAGTTATATTGCCCTCTAAATCCACCAGATATATAGGCCGGCCCTGAGCTACAACTGCGTTTGCGCTCGTGCCTACCATATACGGCCCGGCATAAAAGGCCTGGGAGGTGTTATTTTCAATATAAAAGCCCATTCCAAGAGCGCCGTTCTGCTCCTCCTGCATTAAGGCCCGACCCATCTCCCCCGTTATAAAACGAAAGGCATATCTTTCAATAGAAGGGCTGTCGGTTATTACAAACCGCCCAGCCTCCCATTTAGCGGCCGAAGCGAAATCGGGCGAAAACCATAGATAGCTTTCCAGTATGTCAATTTCAGCGTCCTCAAATTCGGAGAAGGTCTCCGCCACGCATATTTTGAGCTTGGAATCCTCCCAAGGCGTGGGGCGCCCAGAAGCGTCCGCAGCAGCGTTGGCGCCTATTGCCGCGCACATAAGAATACAGGTTAAAACCATTACGACACACAGCTTTTTCATTTTGTTTCCTCCTTAATATAGATTAAAAATATCATAACACCTAATATAATATAGTCAATATACGCTAATAACCAACGCAAGCACATTTTTGACTTTGTGTAGCACAAATATAACTTTTTTTCAGCATGCAGAATTCCAATAAAAACGGACGCAATCAAGCTTATTTTATTATTGCGCAATTTCAATTCAAAGGCTATAATTTATAAAAAGCTTTATATAAAGGAGTCCAAACGCAATGCTCAAGCCCAAAGCTGTTTTAAAAGCCTACGGCGCTGACGCCCAAGACGACGGACAGATGGAAAAAGAAATATTTTTAGAGCTTGAGGAATTGAAAGTCCTCTTGGACTTTCCTTATCAGATATCCGAACAGCTTCCTCTTCCTCTTTACAACAATTTGCTGCGCGAAGACGAGCCCAGAAAAACCGAATGGGAGGAGGGCGAGATATAAAGAATGAACTCTTTGGAGGAACTTTTTAACGGCTCTATATTCCAGATAAGCGCATATATGCGCAAAGGTTCTCTTGCCCCGGACGAAATGGCCTTTCTCTGGCGGAAACATGTTATGCAAAAGGACGTATATAACTGTTTTATAAATATTTCCGACCAGCAGGATATGGCCGAGACATTCATGGGCAGTCCGCTTAATTCTCATATTTTAGGGCTGCCCTACGCCGTGAGCGATAATATATGCATTAAGGAGCATATGAGCACATGCGCTTCAAAGGCCTTTAGCTATCTCCCCGGATTTGACGCCGAATGCGTTCAGGATATGAGCCGTGCAGGCGCCGCGGTGCTGGGAAGGCTGAATATGGCGGAATTAGGCGTAGGCTGGAATGCAAAAGCATACGCTCTTAAAGAAGTATTGAACCCCTGGAACACCTCTCGTTCAGCAGGAACATGCGGCGGGGCGGCCGCTGTATGCGCCCGGCTTACGCCCGCGGCGCTGGCGCTGGACGTGGGCGGAGGCGCTCTTTTATCCGCCTCCTATTGCGGCACGGCCTGCCTTAAGCCCACATACGGCTTTATATCAAGGCACGGAATTATATCCGTATGCCCCTCTATAGAGCAGCTCTGCATTTACGCGCGAAGCTGTCTGGATATAGCGCTTATAGCTGAAAAGCTGCTGCATGGCAGCAGGCTGGATTCCACATGCGTGCCCTCTGAAAGATATATGGAGATATATAAATATATGCCCGTGCGGCTGAATCTATTTAAAATAGGCCTGGCCGTAAACTGGCTGGAAAAAGCCGATAAGGAAATGAAGCAGGCAGTGCTTAAAGCCGTGGAAGTCTTTAAGATGATGGGCGCGCGAATTGAAAACGTAGAGGTGCCCATAAACCATCTGGCATATGAATCAGTCCGAGTAATTTCCTGCGTTGAAGGCATGCAGGATATGCTTGCAATTGACCATATAGAGCAATTAGGCCGGGAAAGCAGGAAGAGCATAATATTAAAAAACATATTAAGCTCGCAGAAGCAGGGAATTTATTTTAAAAAAGCGCGGAGCGTTCGGGAAAATATCTGCCATAGCCTGGAGAAGATGTTCTGCGAAATAGACGCGCTTATATGCCCCGGAAGCGTTTCCGCCGCCCCCGCGCTGGGCGGAGATTTTAAAAAAGACGCTCTCTTTGCCTGCATCCCCGCTCTAACGGGACTGCCCGCTTTGAGCCTGCCCTGCGGCTTTGAACAAAACATGCCCCTCAACATGATGATTATGGGCAGAGGACATAGCGAGAACATGCTTTTAGCTCTGGGCAACCAATTTGAAAGAGCATCCAAATTAAATCTGATTTCCCCATTTAAACAATCGGAGGCGTATTAAATGAGCGATAAGAAAGCCCGGCTTATTTTATTTCTGCCCATAAATACCATGAGCAAGCTGTTTTGTTCATGCCCCAATTCGGAAGCGGCGCGCAGCAGCTCCTGCCCTATATGCCGGGAGCTGCCCGGGACAATGCCCCTTATTAACAAACACGCGCTTAATATTATTATCGCTGCCGGCTGCATAATGAAGAGCCGTTTTAACGCCTCCTGCTTTGAAAGAAAGCCGTTTTTTAACGACGGGCGCCTGATTCAATATACTATAACTCAGGAAAATTCGCCCATGTGCACAGACGGATATTTTTTATTCGGCCAAAAAGAGATTAAAATTAATAAAATATATCTGGAGCAGGAGAGCGGGCTGCTTGACGGAAAAATTGATTATAATAAGCGCGGCAGGCCCAGATTATGCATAGAAACGGCTCCCAGCTTTATTAATTCTTCGGAAGCATATGAATTTTACGAGCATTTGCGCGCCCGGCTGGATAAAAGGGAGCTGCTTAAAGAGGGGCGGACGCATACATGCACTCTGCGCTTTGCCGGCGGCGCAGAAATAACCGGAATAGAAACCGCTCAGCTTGAAAAGGCGTTTGAATGGGGAGAAAGCGCAAAAAGAGCCGCATATATTTGGAAAGGCTCCGAAGGAGAAAAGACGCCTGTTTTACCGGGAAAAGTATTTTATCCCAACGTTAACCTATGCAATATACATGTGGATCCTGAATGGATAAGAAGAGTGCGCATGCAGTTTGGAGTGTAATTGGATTTTTAAGGCGGAGGCGGGGAGAAATAACAGGGGGGCGCGGCGTTTGCGGCCCGCGGCCGCGGGCCGAGCAAAGCTCGGCCAGGCAGGCGTAACGCCTGCCAAACGCCGCGCCCCCCTGTTATTTCTCCCCGCCTCCGCCGTTAATATTAAAAAACGGGCTTATACTATAAGCCCGCCGGTAAGCTCGCTGATTTTTCCCAAGCCGCTTTGCTCCCCGAATTCCTTTAATTCCTTTATAATCCTGGGGCACGCCAGAGGATCGCTGAAATTAGCCGTGCCCACCATAACCGCCGATGCGCCCGCCAGCATAAATTCCGCGGCGTCCTCGCCAGTATTAATTCCTCCCATGCCTATAATGGGAATTTTCACTGTCCGCGCGCATTCGTAAACCATCCTTAAAGCCACCGGCTTAACGCACGGCCCGGACAATCCGCCTATTACGTTTCCTAAAAGCGGCCGCCTGGTCTTAGCGTTTATAGACATGCCCGTAAGCGTATTTATAAGGGATATTCCGTCCGCGCCTCCCTCCTGCGCCGCAAGAGCCGTTTCGCGGATATCCGTTACATTGGGCGAAAGCTTTACAATTAACGGCTGACGCGCGTATTTCTTAACTGCGGCAGTTATTTCCCGCACCAATTCGGGCCTGGTGCCAAACTGCACCCCTCCCTTTTTAACATTGGGACAGGAAATATTCATTTCCAGCATATCGACCGACGTATCCGAAAGCTGCTCCGCCATAGCGCAGTATTCCTCAACCGTATTGCCCGCAATATTGGCTATAAAAACGCAGTCGGCTTTCTCTATAACGGGAAGATAATGCGCCTTAAAATATTCTATTCCCGGATTTTGCAGCCCTACGCAGTTAAGCATGCCCATAGGGGTTTCCGCAATCCGCACGCCGGCGTTGCCTTCTCTGGGCAAAAGAGTCATGCCTTTAAGAGATACGCCTCCTAATTCGCTTACCGGATATAAGCCGTCGTATTCTGTTCCAAAGCCATAGGTGCCCGAAGCGGCAATCACGGGATTCTTAAAGCGCACGCCGCAGACGCTTACCGACATATCAATCATCAAAAATTACCTCTTTTCCCTCAAAAACAGGGCCGTCCTTGCAGCAGCGCTTATAATGCCATTCCTGAGCATTTCCTATTTTTACATTGCACACCACGCACGCGCCCACGCCGCATCCCATGCGCGCCTCAAGAGATAAATAGCAGCCCGCGCCATAACGGGAGCATACGTCCCTTATAAGCTTAAGCGCAGGCGCAGGCCCGCAGGCGTATACCGTCTGATATTTGCCCGTCTTAAGAAGCTCAGCCACACCCTCGTGCGCATAGCATCGGCTTCCGGCGCTGCCGTCGTCGGTGCAAAGCAGCATTTCAGATACGTGCGCGTCAAATTGATCCAGCTGATAAGAATATTCCCCGCTCCTGAAAGCCAGCACCGCCCCGCAGTCTGAGCCCAAAATGCGCGCGGCATATAAAAGGGGAGCGCAGCCTATTCCCGCGCCCGCAAGGAGCACTTTGCCCTTTTTAGGAGGAAAACCATTGCCCAAAGGAAGCAAAAGCCGTATTCTGCCCTGAGCCCGGGCGAGCTGAATTGTCCCCTCTCCTTTAATCTGATATACAAAGCTCATTACGTTTGTTTCAGGATTATAATCGTTTATACTTATAGGCCGGCGCAATAATCTGTCGCCCGGCACTTTTATATGCGCGAACTGCCCGGGAACAACCTCCTGAGCAAAATTCTCGGGCAGTTTCAGGCTGAGAAGATATATATTCCGGGCTATATTAATATTTTGTACAATATCCGCCTCAAGCTCACGCATTTTTTACCCCCATGCTGCCATAGGCCCATTTATTATGTCTTTTAAGACAGCCTACTATATCCTCCCGCATGCGCTCCGCTTCTTTCCGCGCCGCCTCCGCAGGCTCCAAATTGCTGTATTCGGGCTTTTTATATGCGCAGAGCAGGCCGCGGGAATTATTAACTATGCCGCCCAGGCCCCTGCTGTCAAAACAAACTTCAATATCCTCCGCTCCGGCTCCCTGAGCGCCGTAGCCAGGAATAAGGAAAAACATATTTTTATATTTTCCGCGCAGAGCCGCAGCCTGTTCTTTATAAGTGGCTCCTACTACCGCGCCGATATTGGAATAGCCGTAGGCACCGATATTGCCCCGCCCCCATTGCTCCACCATATCCGCCATTGCCTCATAGATTCGGCGGCCGTCGCTGAGGATTAAATCCTGCAATTCTCCTGAAGAGGGATTGGAAGTCTTAACCAATACGAAAGCCGTTTTATTATACTGAGAACAGTTATTCTTAAAAGGCTCAATCCCATCAGAGCCCAGATAACCGTTTACTGTAAGCCCGTCGCACATAAAGGCTCCGTCCAGCCTGCCGCCCGAGAGCCCGGTTTTCCCCAGATAAGCCGCGCCGTAAGCCTCGGCCGTAGCGCCTATATCGTTCCGCTTGCCGTCGGCTATGACATACATGCCGCAGGCCTTGGCATAGGCGCAGGTGTCGTAAAACGCCTTAAGCCCGGCATATGAATACATTTCATAATACGCAAGCTGCACCTTAACGCAGGGCACTATATCGCACAGCGCGTCTATGAGAAGCTGATTGTAATTATATATGATACGCGCGCACGATTCAAAGCTGTCCCCTTTTTCATTGAATTTTTCCCACAGCGCTTCGGGAACATATTCCAGGCGCGTATCCAGCCCAAGAGCAGTGGGATTCTGTTTTTCCATAATGGCGGTTATAAGTCTGTCCATATCATTCTTTCTCACTTTTATATACTATTTTCCCCTCTAAAAGGGTATATTTGATTTTCCCATAAGCTTCGCGGCCGTCAAAGGGATTGTTTTTGCCCTTGCTGTAAAATTTATTTACGTCTATCTTAAACGGGCTGTCTAAATCGGCTATGGCTATATCCGCAGGCATCCCCGGCTTAAGCGAACCGGCAGGCAGGCCTGCTATTCGTGCAGGAGAAACGGACATCATCTCCAGCAGACGGGGAAATTCAATCAGGCCGCCCCGTACAAGCTGAGTATAGCAAAGGGCAAAAGAGGTTTCCAGCCCCGAAATGCCGCTGGCGGCCAAAGAAAATTCCACATTCTTTTCATCTCTGTGATGAGGAGCATGATCTGTTGAAATACAGTCTATTACCCCCTGGCAGAGCGCCCGTTTTATTTCTTCCACGTCCGCCCGGCCGCGCAGAGGAGGATTAACTTTTGTATCCGCGTTGGTAAAATCAACGTCCTCATCGCAGGCGCAGATGTAATGCGGACAGGTTTCGCAGGTAATCTTCACGCCCCGGGCTTTAAAATCCCTTATAATATTAACCGACTGCGCGCAGGAAACATGCGCTATATGCACATGCACGCCCAGCATTTCAGCCAACAGCCCCTCGCGCGCAACCATCAGCGCCTCAGCCGCTCCCGGCGCGCCCTTGAGTCCAAGCAAAGTGCTTTGATAGCCCTCGTTCATCACGCCGCCGTCCGTTAGGGAAACGTCCTCGCAATGAGAGATAACAAAGCCTTTTTGCAGCCCTTTAAGATACTGCATGGCCAGCCTCATCATGCGGCTGCTCTCCACCGGCTTGCCGTCGTCTGAAAAAGCAACCGCGCCCGCCTGGAGCAATTCCCCCATTTCAGTAAGCTCGCTCCCCTCCTGATTCCTGGTTATGGCCGCTATGGGATAGACGCGGCAGAAGGCATCCTCCGCTTTTTTCTTTATATATTCTATTACCGCAGCGCTATCCGCTGCCGGCTTAGTATTAGGCATGCAGCATACGGAAGTATACCCTCCTGCTGCCGCGGCGCGCGAGCCCGAAAGGATATCCTCTTTATATTCAAAGCCCGGCTCCCTGAAATGCGCATGCATATCCACCAGCCCCGGGAAAACCGCCAAACCCTCGGCGTCTATAACCATAGCACCCTCAGCCTGAATGTTATCTCCTATTTGTTCAATTCTGCCGTCCTTAATATGAATATCCGCCCTGCCGTTCAAGCCGTCCGCCGGGCTTATAACTCTGCCGTTCTTAATTATTAATTCCATTTTCCCGCTCCTTTGAATGCGCCAGAAGATGCAGCAGCGCCATTCTGACCGCTACTCCCGAACGCACCTGCTCGTTTATTATGCTCGCCCCGCCGTCCGCAACCGAACTGGATATTTCCACGCCCCTGTTCATGGGGCCGGGATGCATTATAACCGCGTCCGGCTTGGCAAGTGAAATACGTTCTTCATCCAGGCTGTAATATCTAAAATATTCCCGCAAACTGGGCAGGAGCCCCGCCTGCTGGCGCTCCTTTTGAATGCGGAGGCCCATTACCGCGTCCGCGTCCCTTACGGCCTGGTCCGCGCTGGAAGCTATTTCCGCCCCCATCTCCTCTATGCAGGGAGGCATTAAAGTCGCCGGAGCGGCCAATACCACCCGCGCTCCCATTTTGCTCATACCTATTATATTGCTGCGCGCCACTCTGGAATGATATATATCACCCACAATGGCCACCTTAAGCCCCTCCAGGCTTCCCTTTTTTTCCCGCAGGGAGAAAATATCCAAAAGGGACTGAGTGGGATGCTCATTCATGCCGTCGCCCGCGTTAATGACCGACGCGTTTACATTCTTTGCCAGAAGCGCCGCCGCTCCGCTCATGGGATGCCGGATAATTATAATATCCGTGCCCATCATATCCAGCGTTCTGCCGGTATCAATTAAGGTTTCCCCTTTAGCCACGCTGGAAGCGGAAGCGCTGATATTCGCGCTGGCCGCGCCCAGATATTTGCTGGCCAGTTCGAAGCTCATGCGGGTGCGGGTGCTGTTCTCATAAAAAAGAGTAACAATGCTCTTGCCCTGAAGATGAGGAGCCTTTTTATTCCCCGAAAGGATAATCTGCTTCATAAATGAAGCGGAATCCAGGATTTTTATAATCTCCTCTTTGGATAAATCATTCATGCTAATAAGGTCTTTTTTCATAAACATTATACCTCTTACCGGCGGATTTCCTAATATATTTCAGCCGCTTATCAATATTTTTACTTAAGAGACTCTTTATCCGCCAAATCCACGCCCGTCTCTCCGTCAAATTCGGGCAGCTTAACCAGGACCACCTCATTAAGACTGGTGGGCACGTTCTTTCCGACGTAATCAGGACGAATAGGAAGCTCCCTATGCCCTCTGTCCACAAGCACGGCAAGCTGAATGCTCTTTGGGCGTCCGCAGTCCATTATGGCGTCAATGGCCGCCCGGGCGGTGCGGCCCGTGAAAATAACGTCGTCTACAAGCACAAGACGTATATTATTTATAGAAAACGGGATATCCGTGCCGTTGATTTGAGGCACATCCGAAAGCAGAGATAAATCGTCCCGGTAAAGGGTGATATCCAAAACGCCCATTAACGGGCTTTTTCCCTCCACGCTTTCTATAACCGAGGCTATCCGGCGGGCCAAAGGCACGCCCCGCCTTTGAATGCCTATAAGCGCAAGCTTGTCCGCGCCTTTATTTTTTTCTATGATTTCATGGGCAATCCGGGTAAGCGCTCTGTTCAGGCCGTCCGAATCCATAATGCGGGCTTTAAGCTTTTCAGAACTCTCCATGCTTTTCTCCCTTTCTTTTAAAAAAAGCTCTGCCTTAAAAGGCAGAGCGATAACGCAAGCTTAATTATAACGACGTCCGCCTTGCCAGTCTCGCTGAACTGTCCTTAAAGGCTTTTTAAAATTATAGCATAATCCTGTATAAAAGTAAAATGCTTTTTGACGGAATATAGCTGTAAAAGGGGAAAATAAGCGCGGGGGCCTAAGGCTTTTACGGCGCGCAGAAATGTAAAAAGAAGGGGGGCGGCGCGGCCCGGCCGCAAGGCCGGCAAGCGCGTTCCGCGCTTGATTTTGGCGCCCTGCGGGCGCCAAAATGCCGCGCCGCCCCCCTTAATCCGCATTATCACGCGCGCCGTAAAAGCCTCAGGCCCCCGCGCTTATTTCTAAAAAAAATCGGCTCCCCTAGCGCCTTACGGGCACTCCCCGCTCCGCGAGATAGCTTTTCAGGCTATTGATACTGATTTGATTATAATGAAACAGAGTCGCCGCCAGCACCGCGTCGGCATGCCCTGATTCAATAGCGTCATAAAAATGCTCCAATTTGCCCGCTCCTCCCGAAGCAATAACGGGTATGCCCACGGCGTCCGATATGGCTCTGGTAATAGCTATATCGTATCCGTCGCCCGTTCCGTCGGCGTCCATGCTGGTAAGCAATATCTCTCCGGCGCCTCTCTTCTCAGCCTCCTCCGCCCATAAAAGCGCGTTTTTGCCGGTTGGAGTGCGGCCGCCGTTTACATAAACCTCCCAATTATTAGTCCCCGGTACGCGTTTAGCGTCAATGGCCACCACAATGCACTGGCTTCCAAAGCGGTCCGCGCCCTCGTTTATAAGCTGCGGCCTTTCTACTGCGGGCGAATTAATGGATACCTTATCCGCGCCCGCTCTGAGCAGGGTTTTTATCCAATCCAAATCCCTGATGCCCCCGCCTATGGTAAAGGGAATGAACACCTGCTCGGCCGTGCGGGCCGCTACGTCCAGAATGGTTTTCCTCCCCTCGGCCGAAGCGTTAATATCCAAAAATAAAAGCTCGTCCGCGCCTGCCTCATTATATATTCTTGCTGTTTCTACAGGATCCCCTGCGTCCCTGAGATTAACAAAATTAATGCCCTTAACCACTCGGCCGTCCTTGACGTCCAGGCAGGGAATAATTCGTTTAGTCAGCATTCTTGCCCGCCTCCTGCATAAGAAAATTCCTGAGAATTTTTAAGCCAGTCTCTCCGCTCTTTTCAGGATGAAACTGCGTGCCGAAAATATTATCCTTTGCAACGGCGCATGTAAATTCCCCGCCGTAAAAGCATGTTGCGGCGCTCCATTGCCTATTAATTTCCGCCGCCCGATAGGAATGCACAAAATAGACGTATTCTCCCGCCTCTACTCCCTTAAAAAGCCGGTTTTCCATAGGAGTTATGCTGTTCCAGCCCATGTGCGGGCATTTTACTCCCTCATTAAACCGGGTTATCTCTCCGGGAATGAGGCCCAGTCCCGAAAAAACGCCTCCCTCATGGCTGACCGCAAAAAGCAATTGCATGCCCAGGCATATGCCCAGTATTGGCGTTCCCCTATTCGCCGCTTCTATAATAGCTTCATCCAGACCGTTCCTTTCAAGGCATTCCGCCGCCTGTGAAAAAGCCCCGACTCCGGGAAGAATTAAGCGCGAGGCGTTAAGAATCTGCTCTTTCTCTCCCGAGACCAGGCAAATTTCGCCCAAAAGCTCGCATGCCTTCTGAACGCTTCTTAGATTACCCATGCCGTAATCAATTATAGTTACCATTTGGCCGCTCCTTAAATTAAGATTGCTCATAATAGCCCGCCGGCTTTACTATGGCCGCCGCTCGGCAGCGCGTCAAAGTTTTTTATAAACTTTTGCTAAAGAATCTCCCAAGATGCCCAGCACATATGGTTTGCCCGCGGACAGCCTCGGCTCTATAAACAGGCTTTCCGTATTAATGCATTCAACCTCTCCGTTTGAATGCACGCAAAGCATATCAAAAGGCTCCTTAACTGCCAGCGCGGCCACAAGCGTCGTGCCGTTAGCGCCGTTTTTCTTAAAATCAAAAGTCTTAAGGCCTTTGCGGTTGCGCACCGAAAGCTCATAATCCACGCTCAGCGATCTTTTGGCGTATCCCTTTTCCGTCCATACTATTATCTCGCCCTCCCCGTCGCATTGGGAAGCGAAAATAACGCTGTCCCCATTATCCAGCGCCATAGCCTTAACGCCGGAGGACACCCTGCCCGTAACGGGAATATCCTCTTTGACTATATTAAGGCTCATTCCCTTTTGGGAGACGAACAGCACGCTGCCCTCCTCCCGGACAGGCTCAGCGCCCAAAAGAACATCCCCTTCCTTGAGGGAAATCGCGGAGTATCTGCTCTTCTTTACGGCGTATTCGCTCCAAGCGCTGCATTTAATCAAGCCGTTTTTAGTATAAAAATACAAATTGCCTTCGGGCAGCTCTTTATATGAAAAAAGATAAACTATCTTTTCCTCAGGCTGAATCCCCGAAAAAACCTTAGCGGATAAAGCTCCTTTATCCTTCCATTTGCATTCGGGCACGTCTTCAACAGATAAATTATAGGCATATCCCGCGCTGCTGAAAGCAAGCAATTTTTCAGCCGTATTGGAGTTGAAGGTTATTATGGGAATTTCATTTTCCTGCACGCCGTCGTAATCCTTATTGGAACGGCTGTAATTTTTAACGGACACTCTTTTTACATTCCCGCCCGCGTCTATGGAAATTATAACGTCCTCCACCACTTTAAAATCCTGCGCGGTATGGGTTTCAACAGGAGCCTCGCTTAAAATTACCGTCCTGCGCGGAGATTTATATTTGCGCTTTATATCCAGAAGATTCTTTTTAATCAATTCCATAAGCTTGGTCTTGCTGTTTAAAAGCCCTTCAAGATATTCTATCAGCTCGCGCAATTCTTTAAGCTTGAGCTCAATGCTCTCCACTTCCAGCGCCGTGAGCCTTTGCAGGCGCATTTCCAATATGGCCGTGGCCTGACGCTCCGAAAGAGAAAAGGCTTCCCGCAGCCTTTCGCGCGCCGTGCGCACATTGGGGCTGCTCTTAATAATTTTTATAACCTCGTCTATATTCTGAATAGCTATCAGCAATCCGGCATAAATCTCTTCATCCAGGCGGGCCTTATCCAGATCGTGGCGCACCCGCCTGCGCTCCACCTCCCGCTGATGCTCTATATAATAGCGGTTAATCTCCAAAAGCCCAAGCTGAACGGGCTTGCCCTCGGCTATAGCCACCATATTAACGCCGAAAGAGGCCTGCAAATCACTGTATTTATAGAGATAAGCCAGCACCTTTTGGACGTCGGCGTCTTTGCGGAGCTCTATAACCGCGCGCATGCCGGTATTCATATCCGATTCATCCCGTATATCGCTTATGGAAGAAAGTATGCCCTTTTTTTCATCGCTCAGCTTCATTATATCGGCCAGCATTTTAGCTTTATTAACCTGGAAGGGCACTTCTGTTATAACGATCAGCTTTTTGCCGTTGGGGCCGTTCTCTATATGAGTCTTAGAGCGCACCAGCAGCCTGCCCCTGCCCGTCTTATATATATTCTCTATATCCGAGCCGTTTATAATATAGCCTCCCGTGGGAAAATCCGGGCCTTTAAGATGTTTAAGCAGCTCGGGCAGGGTTATTCGCGGATTGTCAATCTGGGCGATTACGCCGTCTATAACCTCGGCCAGATTATGCGTGGGGATATTGGTGGCCAGCCCTACGGCTATGCCATAAGAGCCGTTCACCAGCAGATTGGGAAAACGTCCGGGCAGCACAGTGGGCTCCTTTAAGGAATCGTCGTAATTCAGCGCCCATTTAACCGTATCCTTTTCTATATCCCTTAATAATTCCAGCGCTATGGGCGCAAGACGCGCCTCCGTATATCTTGCGGCCGCCGCTCCGTCTCCGTCAATGGAACCGAAGCATCCATGCCCGTCCACCAGCGGCTCGCGCAGGCTGAAATCCTGAGCCATGCGCACCATGGTTTCATATATGCTGGAATCTCCGTGGGGATGATATTTTGCCATAGTTTCCCCCACGATATACGCGCTCTTTTTATAGGGCTTGTCCGGAAAGAGATTCTGGGTGTACATAGCGTAAAGCACCCTTCGCTGAACGGGCTTTAGGCCGTCCTCCACCCTTGGAAGGGCCCGTTCGAGTATAACATGCTCTGCATAAGGCATCATGGAGTTATGCATAACCTCCTCCATGGTCTGAAAGCTCACTTTCTGCTCAGAAAGAGGTACTATATAATCGTCCTTTCTGGCCATTTTTTACTGCACCCCCTTTTCCTTGGCAAATAAATCCACCTTGTTAAAATCGGCGTTTTCTATTATATAGGCCTTGCGCACATCCGTTTTATCCCCCATTAATACCGTAACCAGCCTGTCCGCCTCGGCCGCGTCCTCAATGGTAACCTGCACCAAATTGCGCGTCCGCGGATTCATGGTCGTATCATAAAGCTGCGCCGCGTCCATTTCTCCCAGCCCCTTATAGCGCTGGATTGTATAGCCTCTGCCCATACGCTGGGCGGCCTCGGCTCTCTCCTTATCATTATAGACGTATACCACTTCTTTTGTTGAATTTTTCTCCAATCTGTATAAAGGGGGCACGCCTATGAAAACATGGCCGCTTATAATCAGCTCGCGCATATAGCGGTAGAAAAATGTCAGCAGAATGGAACGTATATGCGCGCCGTCCTGGTCAGCGTCGGCCAGAATTATAACCTTATGGTATTTAAGCGAATTAATATCAAAATCCACGTCTATCCCCGTGCCCAGAGCGGTAATAAGCGTGCGGTATTCCTCGTTGGTGAGCACCTGGTCCAAACGCTTCTTCTCACAGTTAAGCGGTTTGCCGCGCAAGGGCAGAATAGCCTGGAAGCGGCGGTCCCGCCCCTGCTTAGCCGTGCCTCCGGCGCTGTCCCCCTCTACTATGAATAATTCGTTTTCCTCCGGCTTTTTGCCCGTGCAGCTTGAAAGCTTGCCCACAAGAGGCGCGCCCTCCAGGCTGCTGCGCTTGCGGGCTATATCCTTGGCCTTTTTAGCCGCCTCCCGCACCCTCGCCGCCTGCACGGCCTTTTCCAGAATGCATTCTCCCGCCGCGGAATTTTTCGGATCGTCCAGATATCTTTTAAGGCTCTCAGAAATAATGCCCTCCACGGCCGGCCGGGCTTCAACATTGCCCAGCTTGGTCTTGGTCTGCCCCTCAAACTGGATATTCTGCATTTTAACAGTTAAAATTGCAGTAATGCCCTCCCGGAAATCCTCGCCGTTAAAATTGGCGTCCTTTTCCTTAAGCAATTCCACCCGCCTAGCATAATCGTTAAGCACTTTAGTAAGCGCCGATTTGAAGCCCGTTTCATGCGTGCCCCCCTCGGTGGTGGGAATATTGTTCACAAAGGAATATATGCTCTCGGTATAGGAATCGGTATATTGAATAGCGGCGGCGCAGTATATGCCGTCCTGCTCTCCCTCCAGATAGATAGGAGGATTAAATTTGACCTCTTTCTCGTTATTGAGATATTCCACATAATCAGAAATGCCGCCCGAAAAATGATATTCAGCCGTCTTAAAGCCCTCGGCCGTCTTCTGGCGCTCGTCCGTCAAGGTTATGCTTAGGCCGCCGTTCAAAAAGGCCAGTTCCTTAAGCCGGCGCTTGATTACGTCATATTGAAAGGAGGCCGCGTCAAACACCCGCGCGTCCGGCTTAAAGCGCACCAGAGAACCGTGCTTATGAGTCTTGCCCGTCTCTCTTAAATGCTGCCTGCATACTCCCGAAAGCACTTTTAGCTGCTGAGCGTCATAATAGCTTTCAAAATCCGCTCTGTATATTTTATAGTCGTGATAAACCTCGACATACAGCCATTCTGAAAGCGCGTTGACCACCGAAGCGCCCACGCCGTGAAGACCGCCGCTGTATTTATAATTGGAATCGTCAAACTTGCCCCCGGCATGAAGCTGAGTAAAAATTACCTCCACGCCCGAAACGCCCATGACGGGATGTATATCCACGGGCATGCCCCGGCCGTCGTCTTCCACGCTGACGCTGTTATCCGCATGCAGAGTCACCCACATATGCTCCGCGTAGCCGTTGGCAGCTTCGTCTATGGCGTTATCCACTATTTCCCACAGCAGATGATGCATACCCTTGCTGCCCGTCGTGCCTATATACATGCCCGGCCTCATGCGGACGGCGTCCAGCCCCTCCAGGATTCTTATATCGCTGGCATTATATTCGCTCATTAAAGCGCCTCCATATATAGTGTAATATCTAATATATTATACATTATGTATTGAGTTTTTGCAAAGGGTATTTAAAATGTCCCCCGCAGCGGGCTTGCGCGTTAAAATAAGCGGTGATATAATTGAAAAATAATAATGTTCAGGAGACGAGAATGGATAAAAACCAGCTTAAAAATATATGTCTTAATCTAAAAAACACCTACGAGGATTATCCCTTTGACGAAGAATGGACTGTCATAAGGCATAAGGGCTCAAAGAAATGCTTTGCGTTTATTTTTGAAAAAGAGGGGTTGAAAATTAATTTAAAATGCGAGCCCATGCAGGCTGCTTTCTTAAGACGGCAATATAGCTGCATAACTCCCGCCTACCACATGAACAAGGAGCACTGGATAACGGCAGAAGCTTTTAACATGCCTGAAGAGCTTTTAAAAGATTTGATAGAGCAGAGCTATATGCTTACCCAAAAGCGTCCGCGTTCATAGCGGCGCCGTGCAAATGAACATATTTTAATATGAGCATGCATGCATATCGATTTATTTTAGGCATATAAAAACGGCTCTTGGGCAATAAGAGCCGTTTAATCAGACTTACGTTTATAATAATTCTACCATTGATATTTATCCAAATCTATTCGGCCGTTTTCATCCGCCTCCACTCCCTCCTGGCGCAGCAGTTCAAGCTGAACCTGCACGCCTCCGAAAGCAAACGCGCTGGAAGGACGGCCCAATCTATCCACCACTCTATGACAGGGAATCACACCCGGCTCAGGATTGACATGCAGGGCGTAACCCACCACCCGCGACCACCTAGAATTGCCCGCCATGGCGGCTATCTGGCCGTAGGTGGCCACTTTTCCCTCAGGAATGCGGCGCACCACGTCATATATTTTTTCAAACGTATTCATAATAAGCTCCTTTGCATATAAGAATCCGGCCGGCCGCGCCCAAGCCTGCAAAAAAACGGCAGCGCCCGGAGCGCTCATAAGCGCTGCCCAAGCGGCGGAATTAAAGCCTGATTATATCGCCTGAAGAATCAATAAAATTCAGTTTTTAAATTTCTGAGCAGCATTCCCTCCAATGCCTCCCCAACTTCCACGCCATGAAAAATAACGCTGTATACTCCCGAACATATAGGCATATCCACGTTATATTCACAGCTCAGAAGCATAATAGCCTGAGCCGTATTTACTCCCTCGGCCAGCCCTATATTATGCCTTCCCTTCCTGAGCATATCCAATTCCGTGCCGCTGCCCTGCGCCTGAGCGCGCGCAAAGGCCTCTCCGAAGCTGCGGTTATGACTGTGGGGAGAGAAAAGCGTCGCCTCGTAATCTCCCAGATGGCATAAGCCGTAAGCCGTCATTTCATTGCCGCCCATAGCCTTTATAAGCCTGGATACTTCCCGCGCCCCTCTGGCCATAAGCGCCCCCTTCATGGAATCCCCGCCTATGCCGTCCAGCATGCCCGCGGCAATGCCTATAACATTTTTGGCAGCGGCGCCCACTTCATTGCCTATGAGGTCGTCTCCGTAATACATCCTGATTAATTTGCCGCTCAAAGCCGCCGCCAATTCCTTTTTAACGGCCGGCTCTGCCGAATCAATTACCATGCAGTTGGGATTCCCCTTAACAAATTCCTGGACATGGCCCGGCCCCAGCCATACTGCCGGAGTCGCCTTGGGAGCATATTGCCCCGCAATTTGGCTCAGCCTCAGGCCCGTCCCCTTTTCCAGGCCTTTCATGCACAGCACCAGCACCTTGCCTTTAGTCTCCCTTGCAGACATGCCGTCCATAAGCTCGCGAAAATCCTGAGCGCCCACCGATATAAATATCCAGTCTGAAAAAGCCAGGGCTTCATCCAAATCGTCGGTATAACGGACGTTGGGCCCAAAATTCACCATTCCGTTGCCGTTATTCACCCTGATTCTGAAAAAATGCTCTGATTCCTCCCTGCCATAGAGCATAACGTTAAAATTCAGGCTGTCCAGATACCATGCGATAAAGCTGCCCCATCTTCCGCAGCCAATAACCGTTGCGTTCATAAATTCGTATTTCCTCCAAATAACTTTCGCCGTTAATTTTAAAGAGAAGCCGTAAATTCCGCTATTTCCTCCAGCGCCTGACGGGATTGCGGCAGCCCGTAGGCCTGAAACACATGCCACATATCCTCCCATACGCTTAATTTCACACTGCCGCCCGCCCTCTCTATCTTTTCCTTTATTCGAGTGCTGTCGCTCAAAAGGATTTCCCTGGCCCCCGCCTGCACCAATACGGGCGGCAGGCCCGAAAGCTCTCCGTAAACGGGCGATATATAAGGATTATCCACTTTATCCGTTCCTATATACATACGGGCGCTGTTCCTTAAAGCTTCCACGCTCAGAACGGGATCCTTCTCCTCCAACTGGATGCTCTCGCCCGAAACGGTTAAATCCGTCCAGGGAGACATAAGCACCAGTCCGCAGGGCAGAGGCAGGCCGTCCGCCTTAGCCTTAAGGGCCGAAGCCAGCGCCAGCCCGCCGCCGGCCGATTCGCCGGCAAAAATTACGCTCTCAGCGTCTATATCGGCCGAAAGCAGCGCCGCATACATGCTCATTGCGTCGCTAAGCGCCGCCGGATAAGGCGATTCGGGCGCAAGCCGGTATTCAAATGAAAGCACTCCCAGCCCGCAGACATTGGCCAGCTTGGCTCCCAGCCCCCGGCTGGATTTCAAATTGCCCGCAACATACGCGCCGCCATGAAAATAAAGCATAATCTTATCCTGCTTTATGCTTTTAGGACTTATCCATTGAGCAGGCAGGCCGCAGTATTCGCATTCCTCCACGGTTACTCCGGCAGGCGAGGGAATAAGCGCGCAGGCTCTTAACTGAGACAATCTCATTTCCTCGACTGATTCTCCCGCAAGATAGGGCTTCACCATCTTCAGCACGCCCGCAAATATTTTGGCCTCCAGTTCACTGAGTTTTTCCATTCTTTTCCTCTTCCTGCTTTTTATGTGTCAAAGGCTGCGCCCTTAAACACGCCTCATTTATAAGAGGCTTCGGCCTTAAGCGCGCCCATTCATAATTCTATATAAACGCTTCCGTCAAAGGCGCCAATCTATAGGCGTCAATCCCTCTTTCTCAAGCAATTTATTGCATTGGGAAAAATGCTTGCAGCCGAAAAATCCGTTATAAGCCGAAAGAGGGCTGGGATGAGGGGCGCTCAGCTTATGATGAATCGGATTGGTTATAAGCTGAGCCTTATTTTTAGCATTGGCTCCCCATAAAAGGAATATGACGGGAGAAGTTTTATTATTCAATTCGCTTATCACTCTGTCGGTAAAACGTTCCCACCCCATGCCTTTATGACTGTTGGGGCTCCCCCGCCGGACAGTAAGCACGGTATTTAAAAGCAGCACGCCCTGCCCCGCCCATTTTGTCAATTCTCCGCCTCCGCTCATGGTTATGCCTAAATCGTCTTCTATTTCTTTAAAAATATTCATTAGGGACGGCGGCGGCTGAACGCCTTCCTTTACTGAAAAGCAAAGGCCGTGCGCCTGGCCGGGGCCGTGATACGGATCCTGCCCTATTATGACAACTTTAGTTTGAGCAAAGGAGGTATATTTCAGCGCGTTGAATATATCATACATATTAGGATATATAGTATATGCGGAATATTCCTTTTTCAGAAATTCCCTTAATTGCAGATAATAATCCTTTTTAAATTCATCCGCCAGAATTTCCTCCCAGTCGTTTCCCAATTTAACCATATTTATTTGCTCCTCTCCGTGCAAATAGAATAAAAATCTTATTAAGTTAAGCCGCGCGGCAGACTGCTAAAATCTTGTAATATATTATAACATGACGCGGCTATTTTTCAAAGCATATTTTCCCGCCGCTTTATTAAGACAGAAACAGTCAGGAAAAACTATTTCAATAAAAAATATTAATATAATGCGCATACAAGTTAGAATAGTCTCTATTCCTTTTTATGTCTCGTGGTATAATATAAGCTGAGAAATATAAATAACATATGATACGCTTATAAACATGCGTTCTTCTGTATTAAAGCGTTATTTCCAAGAAACATTCAATTTACATCCGACCAATCAAACGAATCATTCACGCAAAAACGCATTGGACTCTGGCAAAATAATATAAACGGAGGACTTTCATATGAAAAAAATACTGGCTATACTCGCCGTCCTATTCATAATACCGGCCGCCGGATGCCGGAATTCGCAGGATTCTGAAGCGGGCGCTTCAAGCAGCGCCGCAGGCTCTGCGCCCAGCGGCAGCCCTTCCGCCTCCGCTTATTCAACCGTTTCTACCGGCCTCACCCCAGGCAGGATGCCTGGTCTTTCGCCTGAGAAAACCTTGTCTCCAACAGCCCCGCCTACTGGCAGCGCCGGGCAATCCGCCGCCGTTTCAGCCGGTACGCCCGCGCTCACTCCAGGTAAAACAGATAAAATTACCCCTAAACCTACTAACACCCCGATTAAGACGCCCAGCCCCTCTTCGGACGCAGCCCAGCGCGCAGGCTATACTGCAAACAACATAGTGGGAGTGGACAGGTACGGGAGGACGTTTGAGAGCATAGGAGGAGAGAGGGAGAACAAGCAGGTAGGGATGTTTTTCTGGCTGTGGCTGGGAGTGGAAAGCCACGGAGGAGGATACGGCCGATTTGCAGGAGTATACGACGCGAGCAAGATTATAGAGGAATACGGCCGGGAGACAGTATTCATGGAAGAGAATCCCAAGGATGAAGCAGGGAATGCAATCAGCCCCAACGGGCA
>QALW01000044.1 GCA_003150515.1 Selenomonadales bacterium
GGCCAGGCGGCCCGCGCAATGGGGGGCTTTAGGCCCCCATTGCGCGGGCCGCCTGCTTTTGGCGCCCGTAAGGGCGCCAAAAGGGCGCGCCGCCCCCCTGGCCCTATAATTGCTTAAGCGCTTTTAAAATTCTTAAATCAGGATTTATCTATGCCCAGAAGAAGCCGGACAGCATGCTGCATCTCTGGCTTTTTTCTATACTGGGCTATAACCAGCTCTTCTTCTCTAGAAAGCCCTCTTTCCTGAGAGCGCTCTCCATCCTTAATGTGTATATCCAGCAGTTCGTTTGGTTCCACTCCAAGGACGTTGCAAATGGAAGAGAGAATGTCCACGTCGGGACGATTAAGGCCCTGTTCCCAATTGGATACGCGGGCGTTGCTCATGCCGATAAGCTGAGCAAATTCCTTTTGGCTCAGCCCTCGCTGCTCTCTGAATTTTCTTATGCGCGCGCCTATTTCGTATTTCATAAAAAACCACCTCATTTATTTCTTTATATTATACTGCGTAATTTATTAAAGTCAATTTTCAAAAAATCAAAAACTTCTTGACTATAAAGAATTCCTGTGATAATATTCAATTAATCAAGAAATTCTTTATTAAAGGAGGGAGAAGCTTGAAGGTATACGCGAGGATACGCAGTTATATTGACCAGCACGGCATAGACGCGGACGCCGTCGCGTATAAGGCGGGCATACCTCCGGCTGTATTTAAAAAAATGCTCCATGGCCGGCGCACAATATATTCGGATGAATATAAAGCTATTTGCGAGGCGCTGGATGTTGGCGCGGAAACTTTTTTAGATATTAAATTAGCCTAGATAATACTCTGATTGTATCATCTAATCTCATTTGCTGCATATTGTGAATATGTAATGCATATTGTGTATATGTCAATATTTTAATTTTATCTTTTATCCGAAGAAAAATCCAGCCATATGGATTTTCTTTATATTATAATTTTAGGAGGTAAATTATATTAAAATGCACAGAAAAATAACATTTGCAGTATTGACGGTACTTCTGCTGATTGTTTTGCCCTTTTCTGCTTTAGGCAAGCAGGATTGGTCGATATCTAAAAGCAAGACGGCGGACAGAGAATTTTTGGATGAGGATTATAGAGCGAAGGTAACTCTTTCATTGCCGGCCGGCGAAGAAGTTTTGGTGAGCGATATAGTTTTTGTGCTGGATAAATCCACCAGCGCGGATGTAGAAGAAGAAATTATAAACCTGCTGGCCTCTCTTAAAGAACATGTTGAAGATACGGACGCCAAGGTAAAGGCAGGCGTTGTTATATTTAACAAGCAAGCCAATGTTACCTGCGAGCTTACAGATATTGAGACGGGCTATGAGGCCATTGCGGAGGGAATCAGGGCGGATATAAGCAGCGGCACCAATACCCACGCGGGCCTGCTGGCGGGCAAGAAAATGCTGGATGAGGACGCTGAGGTTTCCAGTGAGCGCAAATATTTAATTTTTATCAGCGACGCTATAACCTACATATTTAATGAAAACCCAACGGCCATACCTTCGCAGTTTGAAGAAAACGCTGTTTTTGCCGGACCGGACGCCTGGGCCAATAAATATGAAAACAATAATCCGCCTGCGGACTGGGATGCATATCTGGCGGCGGCAGGCGAACAGATTGCTCAGGACGGCGGAGAATTTGAAGTAAGCTACGGCGGGCAGGAGCCCTTTATTCCTTATAACGAGCGGATGGAACATGCTATGAGCGTGGATAGGGCGCTCTATGAAACGGCTCAGGCGTATAAAAGCGCGCAGCAAGCCGGATACAATTGCTATGCCTTGACGGCGGATACCACTTCGGGGACCGCTTCGCAGTATCTTTGGGGCCCCTCTTTTATGGAATACCTTGCGCAGGGCAGGGAGGTTTCCTTTGACGGCATATACAGGGACGTAATATATCTTTTGGACGCGGGCAGCACGGTGATAGATATAATAGGGCAGGGCGAAAGCTTTGAAAAGGACGGCTCATTAATGGAGGAAGCATATGATTTCCGCTTTATAAGCAGCGCGGAGGAGCTTAAGCTGACCGTTGGAGGGGAAGAATATGCAACGGTCGCGCTGGGCCCAAATGAATATGCTTTTGGCCAGCCCAACCAGGAAGAGATTTATCCTTTTGTGCTTAAATATTATCCTGAGGGGACTTCAACAGAACCGCGCGAGCATTTTGTATGGGAAATCAACGTGCCTGTGGATATAGCAAGACGGGTAAGCCTCACTTATACTGTGGAACTGACTAATCCTCAGACCGAGCAGGGGCTGTATACCAAGCTTTATACTAATGAAGAAGCCGTTGTCTATCCGGTGGATTCTTACGGCAACAAGGGGGAAGGGGAATATTTTGAGAGACCGGCTCTTGCCTATAAGGTTCAGCCTAAGGACGACGAACACCCGACCGGCGATATCGCGCCTGCGATATTTGCAGGAGGGCTGGCGTTATGCGCGGCTGCGGCTGTTATTATAAGGGCAGTTAAAACCAGACGCGAATAAAAACGCCTATGCGGAACCGAGACAGATAGAATAGAGATTAAATACAATGGGAGTACAATGCGTTTTTGCGGAAGCTCTTCTCTTCTGCGGGCGCATTGTGCTTTTATTGCATTGTCTGAAATAAGATTATCAGCTTAAAAACAAGCCGGCCTGTTTAGAGGCAGGGCGGTTTATTTGATTTGCTGAAAAATATCTTTGTCTGCGGCGATATATTCAGCGTTTAAAGCAGCGCTGTTTGGAATATGCGGCAGTATATTGCATAAGTTGAATAGTATGCGCGCGGAGCGGGACATACTATATTTGGACATAACCATTTATTCCCTGTAAAAACCTGTGTGTAATTTTTCAAAACCCAAAAAATTTTAAAAAAAATCAGAAAAAAACGCAAAAATCTATTGCTTATCCACAGGTTTTTTGGTATTATTTAATGTGCCGTCAGCGTTGAAAGCAGGGCTGCGGAATTTATAGCTTCAGTCTTAAAAGCTTGAGAATAAACTGAAATCGCCCGTGTAAAGGCGGTTTTGGCCATTTAATGCAGGAAAGAGAATCTAGGGGTTGTACGTTTTGCATGGCAATCATACATCATATAGAATTATCAACAGCCTGTGGATAAGTTTTGAGCTATAAATTGTAATATTATTTCATTTAAAATTCTTATGGGGGTTGGCTGGTTATGCAGGACGCAAGTGAAATCTGGACAAAGGTATCTGCCGTATTAAAAGAGACAAAGGAGATTTCCAGCCTGGCATATACTACTTGGCTTGCGTCTATAAAGCCGGCGCTTTTCCGGAGCGACTGTCTTTATCTGGTTGTGCCTTCTGCGCTGCACCGCAATCATATTGTGGGCAACAGCAATTATAAGATATATATAAATACCGCGCTTAACATGGTGACGGGCAAGGAATGCTCGGTTGAACTAATTCTGGAGGGGGAGCTCAAGGACGTTATGCAGAGCGCCGTCCAGCCCAATAAATGGCCTATGCTTAACGACAAATACACCTTCGAGACCTTTGTTATAGGCCCGAGCAATCAATTTGCCCAGGCGGCGGCGCTGAGCGTGGCCGAGGCGCCCGCCACGCAGAACAACCCGCTTTTCATTTACGGCGGCGTCGGCTTAGGCAAGACGCATTTAATGCACGCTATAGGCAATTATGTGCTGGAGCAGAATCCGGCCGTCCGCGTTTTATATACCACCTGTGAAAAATACACCAATGAATACATAGATTCAATTCCCAAGAACCGCGTGGCCGCCTTCAGGGAGCATTACCGCAACAACGTGGATATTCTGATGATAGACGATATTCAGTTTCTCACCCGCAAGGAGCGCATACAGGAGGAATTCTTTCATAATATTAACGAATTGGTATCTGCCAATAAGCAGATTATTATAACCAGCGACCGTCCGCCGCGGGATATAGCCACGCTGGAGGACAGGCTGCGCTCCCGCTTTGAGGGGGGGCTGATTGTGGATATAACTCCGCCTGATTTGGAGACCAGAGTGGCAATACTGCGCCTTAAGGCGGAAGCTTTCGGAGCGCTGATGGATAACGAATTGTTATTCTATATTGCCGAGCGGGCCAGCGATAACGTGCGCGAGCTGGAAGGCTCCTTAAAGCGGGTTATAGCCTATTCCAGCATTATGGGGCAGGAGATTACCTTTGAATTGGTTTCGGAGGCTCTAAAGGATTATAATGCCGTTCAGCAGCGTACTCTGACCGTGGACAAGATTATGGAGACCGTGGCGGAATATTACGGGGTGGAAGTGGAAGAATTGACGGGCAAGAAGCGGGACGCGGCCATAGTTATGCCCCGGCATATAGCTATGTATCTCTGCCGGGAGCATACCGACCTTTCCTTTCCCAGAATAGGGGATGAATTTGGCGGGAGAGACCATTCTACCGTTATTAACGGCATAGGCAAGATTCATCAGGCGCTTAAGACTGATCCTAAAATTAAAACTTATGTTGAGGATATAGAACGCCGGCTTCAGGGCGTTTGATTATAGAGCGCCCTTTGAAAGACGGGGGCGCATAACAGGGGGCAAAGCCCTAAATCCCGGCGGCGTTTCGCAGGCGCAGCCTGCGCGGCCAAGCGAATGCTTGGCCGGCGGCCCTTGGCCGCAAACGCCGCCGGGATTTAGGGCTTTGCCCCCTGTTATGAATTTCACCGGCAATATATTTTTATAATTACAGCAGCTTTTTAAGCCGTTCCGCGGCTTCCAGAGTGCTTTCATGGCTGCCGAAGGCAGTGAGGCGGAAATAGCCCTCTCCGTTCTTGCCGAAGCCTTCGCCGGGAGTGCCGGCAATCTGGGCATTTTCAAGCAGATAGTCGAAGAATTCCCACGAGCCCATATTATTGGGGCAGCGCATCCAGATATAGGGGGAATTTTCTCCGCCTGTAAACCATATATTCTTGGAGCGCAGACAATCGGCTATTATACGGGCGTTTTGCTTATAATAGCTGATATTTTCGGCAATCTGGCGCTGCCCTTGGGCGGAAAAGACGGCTGCGGCGCCCTTTTGAACTATATATGAGACGCCGTTGAATTTGGTGGTCTGCCGGCGCAGCCAGAGCTTATTTATACTTACGCCCTCCCTTTTAAGTTCCAGCGGAATAATGGTATAGCCGCAGCGGGTGCCCGTGAAGCCGGCGGTCTTTGAGAGGGAGCAGATTTCTATTGCGCATTTGCGCGCGCCCTCTATTTCATATATGGAACGGGGCAGATCCCCCTCTACAAAGGCTTCGTAGGCGGCGTCAAACAGGATTATGGCATCTCGGGAGAGGGCGTAATCCACCCAGGCTTTAAGCTGCTCATGGTTATAGACCGCGCCCGTTGGATTGTTGGGAGAACAGAGATATATTATATCCGCATCAATGGATTGATCGGGCAGGGGCAAAAAGCCGTTCTGGCCGTTGGCGTCTATATAGTTTACCTTTCTGCCGTCCATTATGTTTACGTCCACATATGCGGGATAGACCGGATCGGGAATAAGAGCTGCGTTGGAACGCTCGAAGAGATCCAGAATATTGCCCAGGTCGCTTTTTGCGCCGTCGCTTATGAAAATTTCCGCGTCCGCAAGGATTACTCCCCGGCGGCTGTAATAATCCTTTATTCCGCTTTTTAAAAACTCATAGCCGTAGGCCTGGGCGTCGGGGCCGTAGCCATGGAAGGTTTCTTTGCGCCCCATATCCTCTACAGCCTGAGACAGCGCTTCAATTACTGCGGGGCATAAGGGACGGGTTACGTCTCCTATGCTGAGCTTTATGACGTTTGCATCCGGATGGGCTGATTTATACTCGGCAATTTTTCTGCCCGTTTCAGCGAAGAGATAGCTGTCCTTTACGTCAAGATAGTGCTTATTGATTTTCATATGTAGCTCCTTTCGAATTTAAGATTTTTAAGCCAAGGGGGGCGCCCCGCCCTTTAAAGGAGGGCGCGTTCCCGGCGTATAGGTTTTATTGTTTCTTCAGCGGCGGCCGGCTTTTACAATCTTAAGCGGCTTTTGGAGCCGCGCCCGGCCCCCGCGGCGCACATTCTGCGCGCCGCGGGGGCATTTATACAACCCCGCCCGCGCCCCGAGCGGCGCTTTTGGAGCCCCGGGGGGCTGAAAGCGGCTCCCGGCCGGGCGCCTGCATAATAAGATTCTCCGAGGCCTTTAGAGCCCTTCCGCAGCTTAAATTATTACTGTGCCGTCAAACACCTTTACGGCGTTGCCCGTCATATATACTTCGCCGGTATCGGTATATCTTATTTTAAGCTCTCCGCCCAGCAGCTTGACGGTTATATCCGCGTTTTTATCGCAGAAACCGTTTTCCACGGCGGCCACCGCCGCCGCGCAGGCGCCTGTGCCGCAGGCCCAGGTCTCGCCGCTGCCCCGTTCCCAGACGCGCATTTTGAGAGTGGAACGGTCTATTACCTGAATAAATTCGGCGTTTACCCGTTCGGGGAAGAGCTCGTCATGCTCAAACTGAGGCCCGATTTTTTCCAGGGGGAAGAAATCTACGCTGTCCACAAATACTACGCAGTGCGGATTGCCCATGGAAACGCAGGTAATATCATAATCCTCTCCTCCTATATTAACCCTGCGGCCTATAATTTTATCTCCCTCCAGCTTTACGGGGATATTTTCAGGCCGGAGCTCGGCCGCTCCCATATTTACCTGAGCCGAGGTGGCCACGCCGTTCTGGGCGTATACCCTTATGCTCTTGATGCCCGAAAGGGTTTCAAGAGTCATAACCTCTTTATTGACCATTCTGTTATCAAACAGATATTTGGCCACGCAGCGGGAAGCGTTGCCGCACATTTTGCCTTCGCTGCCGTCCAGATTGAACATTCGCATTTTGGCGTCCGCCTTGGATGAGGGGCATATAAGCACTACTCCGTCGCCGCCTACTCCGAAATGCCTGTCGGCCAGGCGTATGCTGAGCCCCTCGGGATTGTCTATGCGCTGCTCAAAGGCGTTAAAATAAATATAGTCGTTGCCGCAGCCGTGCATTTTGGTGAATTTAAGCTGGGTGCGCTTTGTGCGCATATGATTGATGTCCACCAATTCAAAATTCATCTCCGAATAGCGGCTCTTTATGCTGTCCGCTACGGCGTGGGCCGTATCAATGGAGGTCAGGCAGGGGATGCTGCGTTCTACCGCCTTGCGCCGGATTTTAACGCTGTCTCTGCCGGGCAGGCGGCCCTTGGCGCTGGTGGAGATGAGATAGTCTATTTTGCCGCTCTCAATAAGGGTGAGAGTGTTGACGTCGCTTTCGTGGATTTTGCTGACTATTTCAGCCTCCATGCCCGAGGCGCTTATAATGCGGGCCGTGCCGGCCGTCGCGTACAGCTTAAAGCCCAAATCATAGAATTTCTTGGCTACGGCGGCTATTTCCTGCTTGTCCGAATCGCGCACGGACAGGAACACGCCCTTTTTGGAGGAGCTTACCGCCTTGCGCAGCTTATAGCCGGCCGCTATAAGCCCTTTATAAAGCGCTTCCTCTAAAGTTCCCGCAAGGCCCAGCACTTCGCCCGTGGATTTCATCTCGGGCCCCAGATGGCTGTCCACATTGGCCAGCTTTTCAAAGGAGAATATGGGCACCTTGACGGCGAAATATGCGCCCTGGGGATAGAGGCCCGTGCCGTAGCCCATATCGTAGAGCTTTTCGCCCAGCATGGCGCGGGTGGCCAGCGCCACCATGGGCACGCCCGTAACCTTGCTTATATAGGGCACAGTCCGGGAGGAGCGGGGATTAACCTCTATAACATAGAGCTGCTCGTTATATATTACATATTGGATGTTTATAAGCCCTTTTGTATTAAGAGCCAGGGCCAGGCGGCGGGTGCAGTCCACAATGCGGCTGACCATGCGGTCGCTGAGATTATAGGCGGGATATACGCTTATGGAATCGCCCGAATGCACGCCCGCCCGCTCTATATGCTCCATTATGCCGGGAATGAGCACGTCCTCTCCGTCGCATATGCCGTCCACTTCTATTTCCAGCCCCATGAGATATTTATCTATGAGCACCGGGTTTTCTATGCCCTGAGAGAGAATAATCTGCATATATTCCTTAACGTCCGAATCGTTAAAGGCGATAATCATATTCTGGCCGCCCAGCACATAGGAGGGACGTAGCAGCACGGGATAGCCAATCTCAGCGGCTACTGCCAGGGCGGAGGAGGCGTCCTTGACAGAATGCCCCTGGGGACGCTTAATATTCAATTCCTCCAAAAGAGCGTCAAATCGCTCGCGGTCCTCGGCGCGGTCTATGCTGTCCGCACTGGTGCCCAGAATGTTTTCCCCGCGCTCAGAGAGGAATTTGGTCAGCTTGATGGCCGTCTGGCCGCCGAAGGCCACCACTACTCCCCAGGGCTTTTCTGTTTCCAGCACGTTGCGCACGTCCTCGGGCGTGAGAGGCTCGAAATAAAGCCGGTCGGCCGTATCAAAGTCTGTGGAAACCGTTTCGGGATTGTTATTGACTATAACCACCTCAAAGCCGGCGTTTTTAAGCGCCCAGACGCAGTGCACGGAGGCGTAGTCGAATTCTATGCCCTGGCCTATGCGTATGGGGCCCGAACCGAATACAATTACCGTCCGCTTGCGTTCGGGCAGCTCCTGGATAAATTCCGCGGCCTCGTTCTCCTCTTCAAAGGAGGAATAGAAATAGGGAGTCTGGGCGCTGAATTCGGCCGCGCAGGTATCCACCATCTTGAATACCGCCGTCGCGGGCTCTTCCACCTTGCGCCCCGAAAATTCCTCTATGGCCGCGTCTAAAAAGCCCATGCGCTTGGCGGATAGATAAAGCTGCTGGTCAAAGCCCTGCTTAAGGGCGTTTTCCATATCTATAATATTCTGAATTTTATAAAGGAACCATAAATCTATTTTAGTTAAAGCGTGGATTTCCTGCGGGGAAGCGCCCTTTCGCAGCGCGTCGGCCACTATGAACAGGCGCTCGTCGGTTGTTTCGGTCAGGCGCGTTAAGGCTTCCTCGCGGGGAAAATCATATTTGGGGGAATAAAGGCTCTTAAGGCCGATTTCGGCCCCTCTGACCGCCTTGAGCAAAGCCTCTTCAAATGTGGCGCCTATGGCCATAACTTCGCCCGTCGCCTGCATTTGAGTGCCTAACTGGCGCTTGGCGTATACGAATTTATCAAAGGGCCATTTGGGCAGCTTGACCACGACGTAGTCCAGCGCGGGCTCAAAGCAGGCGCTTTTGCCCGTTATGGCGTTGGATATCTCGTTGAGATTATAGCCTATGGCTATTTTGGCGGCCACTTTGGCTATGGGATAGCCCGTGGCCTTGGAGGCCAGCGCGCTGGAACGGGATACGCGGGGATTAACTTCTATTACGGCATATTCAAAGCTCTCCGGATTGAGGGCGAACTGGCAGTTGCAGCCTCCTTCTACCTTCAGCGCGGAGATAATATCCAGCGCCGCCGTGCGCAGCATTTGATATTCCTTATCAGCCAAGGTCACGGCGGGGGCGACTACTATGGAATCCCCCGTATGTATGCCCACTGGATCTAAATTTTCCATGCTGCATATGGTTATGACGTTGCCTGCGCCATCCCGCATTACTTCAAATTCAATTTCCTTCCAGCCGGCTATGCATTTTTCCACCAGGATTTGCCCTATGGGGGAGAGGCGCAGCCCGTTTACGGCCACGTCCCGCATTTCCTCGTCGTTATTGACTATGCCGCCGCCGCTGCCGCCCAGCGTAAAGGCGGGACGGATTATGAGGGGATAGCCAATTTCGCGGGCAAAGGCCAGGGCGTCCTCAAGGGTGGTTACTACTCTTGAGGGAATGCAGGGCTGATTTATGCTCTCCATGGTGTCCTTAAAGAGCTGGCGGTCCTCCGCTTTATCTATTGTTTCAGGATTGGCTCCCAGCAGGCGCACGCCCATCTGCTCCAAAAAGCCGTCCTTGGCCAATTGCATGGAGAGAGTCAGGCCCGTCTGGCCGCCTAAAGTGGAGAGCAGGCTGTCGGGGCGCTCTTTTTCTATTATGCGCTTTATTACGGGCAGAGTTAAGGGCTCTATATATATGCGGTCGGCCATGGCGCTGTCCGTCATTATGGTGGCGGGATTGGAATTAACCAGGACTACCTCCAGGCCGTCCTCCTTAAGCGCGCGGCAGGCCTGAGTGCCCGCGTAGTCAAATTCGGCTGCCTGGCCTATAACTATTGGGCCCGAGCCTATTACCATTACTTTTCTTATGCTTTTATTCAGCGGCATTTATGTATATCCCCTTTGCAATTATTTATATTTTACAGCCGTGCGGAATTTTCAGCCGTCCGGGATTTTTGACTGCGGGCCTATTTTTTTAGCATGGCCGCAAATTTATCAAAGAGAAAGGCCGTATCCTTGGGGCCGGCCGAGGCTTCGGGATGGAATTGCACTGAAAAGGCGGGCATGTCGTTATATTCCACGCCCTCGCAGGTGCCGTCGTTGGCGTTGATAAAGCTGGCGCGGGCGTTGGGGGGCAGGGTTTCATTTAATACCGCGTAGCCGTGGTTTTGGCTGGTTATATAAACTCTGCCGGTGGCCGTCTCCGTGCAGGGCTGATTGGCGCCCCGATGGCCGTATTTAAGCTTGCCCGTTTTTGCGCCGCTGGCCAGGGCCAGAAGCTGATGTCCAAGGCATATGCCGAAAATGGGAAGCTTCCGGGCGCATATTTTGCGCAGCTCTTCAATGATGGAAGCGTTTTCAGAGGGATCCCCGGGGCCGTTGGAGAGCATTATGCCGTCGGGGCGCTCCTGCAATATTTCCTCGGCCTTAGCGTTCGCCTGCATAATTTTAACCTGGCAGCCCCTTTTAATCAGTTCCCGCTCTATATTCAGCTTGGCTCCGAAATCCCACAGCACGACCTTAGGGCCATTGCCGGCCGTGGCCGGGCCGGGGCTTTGAGCGCTGACAGAATTGACGGCGTTTTTGATGCGGAAATTTTTAAGCTGACTTAAAAGCTGCTCGTCCGCGTCGGGAGTAAAGCTTAATTTAGCGTTCATAACGCCCTGCTCGCGCACAATGCGCGTAAGGGCGCGGGTATCTATGCCGTAAAGGCCGGGAACGCCCTCCTGTTTTAAAAAAGCGTCAAGCCGGCCCTCTGAACGGAAATTTGAAGGCTGCTGACACCACTCTCTTACAATATAAGCCTTTAAAAAGGGACGGGCGCTTTCAAAATCGCCGGGAATTACTCCATAATTGCCAATCAGCGGAAAGGTTTGAATAACAAGCTGGCCGTAATAGCTTGGATCGGTGAGCGTCTCCAAATAGCCCGTCATGGCGGTAGTAAAAACCAATTCGCCAATAGCTTCCCGCTCTTCTCCGAAAAAATAACCCTGAAAAACTCTGCCGTTTTCCAATATTAGATAACCCTTGCGGGCGTCCTGCTCCTGCATTTTTTCCTCCTTAAAAATTGTCTGCCCGGCCATATCCCGGGCTGCGGCGGGCGCGTTAATTTTCATAAGCCTTTAAAATGCTTTGGGCTATATCCCCGCGCGTCCGGCGCAAATCCATGGCCTGCTTTTCAATGTAACGGTGAGCCTGGGGCTCAGTCATATCAGCATATTGTATCAGAGCGCACTTGGCTCTGTCAACTAGTCTTATTTCTGCAATTTTTTCCTGTAAACGCTCATTCTCGCTTTTAAGCCGCATAAACTGGCGCCTGGACGCGTTTATGAGATGAAGCGCCTGATAGAATAAAACGCGGTTTAAGGGCTTGGGCACTACCAGCACTCCCGAGGCCTCCACGCGCTGGGCGATTTCATCGCAGCTTTCGCTTTTTATGAGCATAATTACGCTTGAACCGGCCCCGGCGGCGTCCAGAGCCAATTCTATGCCCGATTCATTTTGCAGGGGCGCGTTTATAAGCACTAAATCAAAGCTCATAGAGAGCAGGCGGCGGGCTTCGAAAGAATCGTGCGTGCTCTCTATCTGGCTGTAATCTGTTTGCTTAAAAAGCTCCATGAGCACGGGCAGGCTGTTTTTGCTGCCCGAAATTATAAGCAGCCCGCCCATCAGCCCTCCGTATTCATGCCCGGCATATGGGCCAGATAATTATTCAGCAGCAGCTCGGGCATATTTTCCTTTACCAGGCTGCTCCTGCGCGCGCGCCCCGCCGCGTCCGCGGGGCTGAGGGGCAGGAGGCTTTCGGGCAGCGCCTTTGGGCGCGCCCCCCGCTTTATGCCGTCCAGGCCGGCAAAAATGCTCATGGCCAGAGCCAGATAGGGATTGCAGAGCGAATCGGGCGAGCGCAGTTCCAGGCGCGCGTTTTCTCCCGAAGCGGCGGGAATGCGGATGAGGCGGTCCCGCCGGGAACGTCCCCAGCCTATGTAATCGGGCCCCGAAAGGGCGCGCAGGCGTTCGTAGGAAGAGGGCGCGGCGTTTAAAAAGGCGGTTATATCCCCTATATTCTCTAAAATTCCCGCCATAAAGCTTTCTGCTTCAGGGCAATGCTCGTCGGGCGCGGTTTTGAAGATGTTTTTGCCTCCCGTGAAAAGGGAGAGATTGAGATGCAGCCCGCTGCCGGGCGCGTTTTTAAGAGGCAGAGGCTCGAAGCTGGCATATAGGCCGTTGCGCGCGGCGGTCGTGCTGACCACCCATTTGACGGTTATTAATCTGTCCGCCGTTATAAGCGCGTCGGAGAATTTAAAATCTATTTCATTCTGCCCCGGCCCCTTTTCGTGATGGGAGCTTTCGGGCTGTATGCCCATATCCTCCAGCGTAAGGCAGATTTCCCTGCGCACGTTTTCTCCTCTGTCCAATGGGGCGACGTCCATATAGCCCGCCTGGTCGTAGGGGATGGACGTGGGCTCTCCCTGCTCGTCCAGCTTAAAGAGATAAAATTCGCATTCGGCTCCCGTTTTGACCGTATAGCCCAGCTCGCGGGCTTTATTTTCGGCTGAGGCGAGCAGAGCGCGGCAGTCTCCGCTGAAAATGCGGCCGGAAAAATCTTTTATACTGCACATAAAGCGGGCCACTCTTCCGTGAGAGGGCCGCCAGGGGAGAATAGAGAGAGTGGAGGCTTCGGGCACGAGAAAGAGATCTCCTCCCGGAGCGTTTTCAAAGCCGGTTACGGCCGAAGCGTCAAAGGCCACGCCCTTTTCAAAGGCTCTTTCCAATTCGCCGGGCATGATGGAGATATTTCGCTGCCTGCCCGTTAAATCGCAGAAGGCCAGACGGATAAATTTAACGTCGTTTTCCTTTACAAATTGCAGGATTTCATTGGTTTTATAGAACATATATGCTCCTCCGCCGCGCTGAAAAAATTTTCTTCTTATATTATACACGAACTGCGGCGTAAAAACAAAGGATTTAAGCAATAATATTAAAGAAAAATACTAATTTTCCGAAACAAAAGGAGGGGGCGCCTGAAATGAAGCAGCATTGGCGGCCTTTGATTAAAGGGAACCAACGCCTGAAATGAAAGAGGGCAGGAGGCTTGCGCAAATGGAGCGGGCGCCTGAAATGAAAGAGGGCAGGAGGCTTGCGATAAAGGGGACGGGCGCCTGATATAAAAGAGGGCCGGCGGCCTGCGAATTGAGGGGCGGATGCCTTTTACGCGCCCCAGGGCCCGCCCTGCCCGGATGTTTTATCAAATTTGCCGGCTTATTGCGTTATTTTGATGCTGAAATATTAACTTGCAATCCTTCGGCCGCTATGCTATAATCTGCGCGTAGACAGGCATGGATTGAAAAAAGGGGGGGCGGGCCGCGTTTTTTCGGACAGGGCGCATGAAGCCCGCCTGCAATATATATAATAACTTTCAGGGGGATTAAAGAATGCAGAACTGCATTGCGGCGCCTGCGGCCCCGGGCCTGGGGCTTTCTCTCAGGGAGGTGCGCGCCAGCGTTAAAAAGCTGCTTAAAAACAGGCTGTATATCACTTTTCTTATTTTGCTGGGCATAGCGTCTTTCGGATTTACCATCACTCATTTTGCCATGGGCATAGATGATTTCGGGCTGGGGCATTATATGGATCTGAGCCCCGAAAGCAGCAATAATATGCTTCAGCAGGGGCGCCTGCTGCATATAGTCCTTTATTATCTGACCGGCCTTATGGACGTCATTCCCTTTTTAAACAATTTCATAAGCGCGGCGCTTATAGTTTTTTCCGCGCTGCTGCTCTGCGGGCTGGCCGACGCCGCGTCCAACGGGCGCTTTAACACCTTTCAGCAGATTATATTCGCCGGCCTTTATATTTCCAGCCCGGTAAGCGCTTTTAAATTCATATATGATTTGGACGTAGTGGCGGTATCTATTTCGGGAGTGTGCTGCGTTCTGGCGGTAATTATGGGCTTTGAATTTTTAGAGAGCCGCAAAAAGGCCGGGCTTTTTAAAACGCTGGGCTTATTCTTTCTGGCCGTAAGCAGCTATGAGAGCTTTAACGCGGTTATTATATGCCTGGTGCTTTTTGTGCTGCTTCTGCTATGCCTTTATAGGGATAAAAAGCCGCGCGAGTTATGCCTGGCGGGGCTGAAGCTGGCCGGGATGCTGGCCTGCGCGCTGGCGGCGTATTATATTCTGGTATTCCTGCTCCAGCTTCTGACGGGCAATAACGGCCATGAACGGCTTAATTTATTCAACAGGGGCCGGCCGGTTATAGAGCTTTTAAAGGAGATTGCCCGCAGGCTTATTAATTTTAAGCTGTTTTTTATAGCCGAATTTGCCGCCGCGGCTCTTTTATCCGTGCCTCTGGCCGTTTATTTCAGCGTTAAAAAGAAGAGCTTTTTTGTATTTCTCCTCTTTGCGGCTATGGGCGCGTTTACGCTGGCCATACCCGTCGTGCAGGGCGCCCTTTATTACAGGACATGCCAGCCTTTCGGGCTGTTTATAGCCGCCGTGGCTCTTTTTATAACTGAAATATTCAGGAACAGGCGGGCCCTGCGCGTTATTGCGGCCTGTATGGCGGCGCTTGCGCTCATTTGGCAGCTCAAGGATATTAATCTATGGTTTTATAAGGACTGGGCCAATTATCAGAAAAACGTTTATGCCATTCATAATATCGCCACCGAGCTTAATTCAGGCTATTCAATAGAGGAAAAGCCGGTCTGCTTTGTCAACAGGGATTATGATTCCTTTTTGATGTCCTGGGAGGCGGATAAAATGCAGTATGAAATAGGAGAATCCCCCATTGTTGCGGCCGTGGCCTTCTGCGGGGATATCACCTGTCCCGAGCTTATAGAGCTGTTTGAGAAGCAGGAATACACCTTTTTAATCCAGCCTACGCTTGAGCAGGCCCAGAAGGCCGTCCAATATTCCAGCGGCATGCCGGGCTATCCTAAAGAGGGCTATATAGCCGAATATGAGGATATTATAATAGTAAAATTGGGAGAGGCGGGCTGAAAGGCGCGCTTTTTCCAAAGCTCAGCTTAATTTTATGCTCCAGACTTTTGGGAGCTTTTTTTCTTTTTGTCCGGAGATGAAGCTGTTTATGCGGCCGCAATTTATTTGTCTAAAACTGTTGCGCGTTAAGCGGGGCAATGTTATAATTATGGCATCATAAATATATTTTTTTCGACAAATTTAAAATATCTGCCCTTTCAGATTATATTAATTTATATGCGTCCGGCTATTTCTAAAGTTATATAACTAAATATATTTTGCTGTTGTTCGGGAGGTTCATTATGAAAAAGTTACTTTCATGCGCAGCCGTAATTATGCTGCTTGGTTTCTCTTCATGCTCTTCAGGCCGGGAGGAGCCCCCGCCTGATTTGGGGCCCGTTAACAGCCCGGAGGCGTCCGCTGAGGCGACGGCCGGGCAGCTTCAGAGCGCTCCCCCTTCGGGGGCGGAAGAAAGCCCGTCAGCTTCGCAAACCGGGGCGCAGGGCGGGACTGCTGGCCAAACGCTCCCTACGGGCGCAACGCCCAGCCCGACTTCTTCGTCCGAACCGGGGCGCACGCCTGTTCCTGCGGCTCGGATAGGAGAAGCTAAGGAGCATTATAATAATATAAGAGGCGTGAACGGCAAGGTATATCAGTCTCTGGCGCTGCATGCGGACAATTACATATATTTCTGCGGGGGCGAATACGATAATCAATATGCGCCTCCGGGCACTTATCGTTTGGATGTGGCTACGGACGAATTGGAATATTTCAGTGCTGAACGCATGTCGCCGTTATTTATTGCCGGCCAATGGCTTTATTATAAGCAATATGACGCTCAATCCAGGAAGACATATAGCTGCCGCATGCATTCGGACGGCACAGCCCAGACGCGGCTTTCCTATGATATCCCTGCCGGCTGCTGCTATTTAAACGATTATATATATTATCCGGAAAACGGCGTTATTTACAAACGGCTTATTTCAGGCGGAGATCAGATTGCCGCGGCCTTTAAACCGGCGGACGGCGAAGAATTTTTATCTGTCTGTACGGATGGGGAGAATTTATATATAGCGAGCGAAACTGAGGGCGGCGAAAGCTGCGTTTATAAATACGGCGGCTCTGCGCTTAGGAAGCTATGGACGGGGGAGGAGATCGGCGGAATAATTTATGACAGCGGATATCTCTGGAGCGAGACGTATATAACGGATAACGAATCTTATATCCTGCTGAGAATTTCGGCGGAAACAGGCGAATCTGATTTTGAATGGCTGGCAGAGCGGTACAGCAGGCCGGAATTTAATATAGCCGGAGGAAAGATATATATTTCAGAGAACATTTATGGATATGGAAATCTCAGAAGCATGGATATAAATTTTGAAAATTCAGCCGACCTAAGCAAGATAACTTCCGCAGGCAATATAAACGGAGCTTGGGCGGGAAAGGTATGCGTTGCAGGCGATTATCTGATTTTTACCGGCTCGGTGGGCAAAGGGGTATATGATAATACTATACTTCATAAGATGGATGGAAGCGGAAAATATATGCTTATTGATACTGATTTTCCTGAAGACCAGGGCCAGCCAATGCTGGGATGGCAAATCAATACGCTGCTTTGGGAATGATTTTTTCTTCGCATGCGCACGAGTAGCGCAGGATTGCCCTGATATGTTCCGGGAAGGACGGCTTCTTTGCGGGAAATGAAAACCTGTTCTTTTGCGGCGGGAAGGGTTGAGCCGGACGGAACGCAAATTTTAAATTAGCTGAAAAAACATTTGCATTTAAAATGGGGACATGTTATAATAATTTGCCGATATTCCTTGCCGCTTTTTTAAAGGAGCGGCCATAGACCATAAGGAGGTGAAAAGCTTAATGAACAAATACGAAACTCTTTACATCATCAAGCCCACCGTGGAGGAGGAGGCGCGCAAGGCGCTTATAGACAAATTCTCCGAGATTATCGCGGCTGAGGGCACGGTTGAGAGCGTTGAGGAAATGGGGATGCGCAAGCTGGCCTATCCTATCAATTACATTTCCGAAGGCTATTACGTTCTTGTTAATTTTGAGGCGCAGCCCACTCTGCCTGCCGAGCTGGAGCGCAATTTCAAAATAAACGAGAATATCATGCGCTTTATCGTAGTTAGAAAAGAAAGCTGATTTAGGAAAGGAATGAGGGTGTATGAACAAAGCCATTTTAGTAGGCAATCTGACCAGGGAGCCTGAATTAAGAGCCACGGCCTCAGGCATATCGGTATGCACCTTTACCGTTGCGGTAAACAGGCGCGTAAGCCGGGACGCTCAGGCCCAGGGGCAGAGAGACGCCGATTTTATTCCTGTTGTTACCTGGCGCGGTCTGGCCGACAACTGCGCAAGATATCTTGCCAAGGGGAGAAAGGTTGCGGTAATAGGCAGCATTCAGACCCGCAGCTATGACGCGCAGGACGGCACTAAGCGGTATGTTACCGAAGTAGTGGCCGATGATGTGGAATTTTTAACCCCGGCCGGAGGAGGCGCCATGCCTTCCATGCCGCCCGAGGCTCATCCCGCCAACAGCTTTGACGCTCCCTCAGGCAGCTATACCGAGGGCATACAGCCTGTAGACGAGGACGAGCTGCCGTTCTGAGAGTTTTAATAAGGAGGTAAGTTAATATGTCCGAGAAGGATGTTAGAAAGCCCCGCGGCGCGCGCCGGCCCAGAAGAAAGGCCTGCCAGTTCTGCGTGGATAAGGTTGAGAGCATAGATTATAAGGACGTAGCGCGCCTGCGCCGTTTTATATCCGAGCGCGGCAAGATTATGCCCCGCCGTATGACGGGCACCTGCGCTAAGCATCAGCGCGAGCTGGCCATAGCCGTTAAACGCGCCCGCCAGGTTGCTCTTCTGCCTTTCAGCGCCGATTGAGGGGCGTTCAACCGTTAATTTATAATTTTTAAGCCCTGGAGATTGAATTCTCCGGGGTTTTTTTATGTTCTTTATGGTTCCGCGGATTTTTAGGCTAACTTCCGCCGGTTTTTTACATATAAAAACAGAGCCGGCCTTTTCCAAAGGCGTCGCGGAAAAAAGAGGGGGAAAATATGTTAAAATGCAGAATGCCGCGTTGACTTTATTGCTCTATTGTGATAAAATTTTATTTACTTAAAATAATAAAGGAGAGTTATTATGAAAAAGTTTTTGACAATTTGCCTCTGCGCGGTTATGCTGTGCGGAATATTCCTCTTTTCGGGCTGCGCCAAGGATGAGAATACGCTGGTGCTGGGCCTGGACGCTTCCTTTGCGCCTATGGGCTTTAAGGACGACAATAACGAGATAGTGGGCTTTGATATTGACGTTGCGCGCGAAGTGTGCAAGCGCATAGGCATGAATCTGGAATGCAAGGAGATTATATGGGCTCAGAATTTAAGCGAATTGAATAATAAGAGCATAGACTGCGTATGGAACGGCATGAGCATCAATGCTGAGAGAGAGGCGGGCATGCTGCTCACTCCTCCTTATATGAACAACCGCATGGTGTTCGCCGTTAAAACAGATTCGGATATACAGAGCGTTGAACAGCTTACGGGCAAGAAAATAGCCACTCAGAGCGGCTCGGAGGGAGAAAAGGCTTTGGAGGCCAGCGGCATGCAATTTGACAAAGTGGCGCATGCCGATTACGCCATGGCTTATAACGAGCTGGAGCTGGGCCTTGTGGACGCTGTGCTTGTGGACGAGGTGGCCGTGCAGTATATGATTAAGAGCCAGAATAAGGGTTTCCGCATTTTAGACGAGGCGCTGGGAGACGATCTTTACGTTATAGGCTTCCGCAAGGAGGATACCCAATTGAAGGATAAGGTTTGGAACGCCATTAAGGAGATGAAAGAGGACGGCACTCTTAAGCAGATTTCCGAAAAATGGTTTGGCTCTGATTTAACCGTGGTGGAATAAAGAGCTGCTGAAATTAAATTGATGCGCCGCCGGCCGTTGGCCGGCGCTGCGCGTTTATTGAATATTTTTTAGGAGGCGGAATAATTGGAATGGCTGAGCGACCTTATTAAATACGGAGAGCTGGTCCTGGAGGGGCTGGGCAATACCCTGCTTATTTTTGCCGTAACCCTTATAACTTCCATACCGCTGGGGCTGCTTGTGGCTTTGGGAAGGCTTTCCCGGCACGGGTGGCTTAAAAAGCTTTTAGGAGCGTATATATCGGTTATGAGGGGAACGCCCCTTATGCTTCAGCTTATAGCCGTGCTTTATCTGCCCAGCATGATTTTTAAAGTGCCCATGGACAGATATCTTGCGGCGTTTATAGCTTTCACCATTAATTATGCCGCTTACTTCGGGGAGATTTTCAGGGGAGGCATACAATCCATTGAGCGGGGGCAATATGAGGCGGCGTCCGTGCTGGGCTTTTCCAAGCGCCAGACATTCAGCCGGATAATACTGCCTCAGACTGTCAAGAGAGTGCTGCCTGCAACGGCCAATGAGGTTATAACGCTGGTTAAGGATACTTCTCTGGCGCAGGTAGTGGCCATAGTGGAAATGTTTACGATAGCCAAGCAGCATATGTCGGGCACGGGCAGCGTTATTCCGCTGCTGGCCGCGGGCGTGTTTTATTACATATTGAATCTTTTAGTAACGGTGAGCTTTTCCTATGCGGAAAAGAAGCTGTCCTATTATAGATAAAGGAGGGCGGAGGATGAATATTTTAAGCGTGAGCGGGCTGCATAAGAGCTTTGGGGAGCATGAAGTATTAAAGGGCATATCCTTTGCCCTGGAGCAGGGGGAAACTCTGGCCGTCATAGGGCCGTCCGGCTCAGGCAAATCCACAATTCTGCGCTGCGTCAGTCAGCTTGAACGGGTGGATTCGGGAAAAATCAGCGTTTGCGGCAAGGAAATGCTGGAGGAGGACGGCAGATATGTGCCCCCCGCGCAATTGGAGGAAATAAGGCGGAGCGTGGGCATGGTGTTTCAGAATTTCAATCTGTTCCCCCATATGAGCGTTATGCGCAACATAACCGAAGCGCCCGTGCGCGTTTTGGGCATGGAGAAAGCTCAGGCTCAGAGCAGGGCTCTGGAGCTGCTGGCTCAAATGGGGCTGGAAAATAAAAAGGATAATTATCCCTGCGAGCTTTCCGGAGGGCAGCAGCAGAGGGTTTCCATAGCCCGCGCCCTGGCGCTCAGCCCGAAGCTTATGCTTTTTGACGAGCCCACCAGCGCGCTGGACCCTGAGCTTACCGGGGAAATATTATCCGTTATAAGGGATTTGGCTTCGCGCAGGATGAGCATGGTGGTGGTAACGCATGAGATGAGCTTTGCCAGAGATGTAGCGGACAGGATTATCTTTATGGACGGCGGCGTAATTGTGGAAGAGGGGGAGCCGGAGCGGATTATAGACAATCCCCAAAACGAGCGCACGCGGCAGTTTTTAAAGAGATACGGAGGATAGGCTGATTTTAAAGGGATACGGCGTATAAATTGCATTCAAGGAGATACGGCGTATGCGGACTGCGTTTCCGTGCGGGCGGCTTAATAAATTTTTAACGGCGCTTTCAGTTTTAAGGGCGCGCCGTTTTTATATCTGCACAGACAATACCATCAGAATATAATGCGTTTTTGCGGGAACGCACGCCGAGTCTATTAATTATATACAGGCGAACGCGGGCATATTGCCCTGAGCAAAATACAGGAATATACTATTTGGAAATCAATAAATATATTGGAGAGGAAACAGGCGGAGGATAATGAGGAAAAGCCCGGCGGCAGCGTAAAAAGAGCGCGGCGCGGCGGCAGCAGGGAGAGAGGGCGGATGGGGGAGAGGGGCGGGAGAAGAAGATTAAATCCCCCCATCAAAATACAGCACAAAGCCGGGAATATTGGTTAACGCCGCGGCCGTTGCCGGGTTTGCGCATAAAATATATGGGCTCCGCGGTGTTGGCAAAAAAATCCCGGACGCACGGGGCGCGCGCATTAATGGGCGTTCTGTGAGCCAGTGTAAATAAAAAAACAGCCGTTCTTAGGGCTGCCTGAAAGATATAAGGCTTTAATGCGGCTGGAGATTTTTGCTGAGAATGCATATCGGAGGCCGCGCGGCGCGCGGATAAAAAATATACGCTTGCCTCGGGCAGAAAGAGAGACGGCAAAATTAAGCCGCCATGCAGACAGTAATATGAAAATGCTCAATCCCTTTCTCTGCGTGCATTAATATGCAAGCCGTACGCGCCGCAGATTGTTACGGCTGAATATGTTTAATTCTTGAAATTATGATAACACCCTGTATATTAAAAGTCAATACTTATGCAAAAAATAAATTAAATTGTTGATAACTAACAGGACGTAAAAATATAATGGGAGCGGCGCGCTCTGAATAATTATTCTTTGGGTTTGTCCGGCTGCCGTTAAATTAATAAGGGCAGGCGGCGTTTTCAGGGCGGAAAAGCGTTTTTGGGGCGGAAAAGTGTTTTTGGGACGGCGGAGCGGCGTTTCAGTCGCCGTATATATAACGGCTTAAAAAATAGTTGACAAATTAAACGTATGCCGCTAATATATAAAAAGAACAAGGACGTTCACCGCGGAGTTTTTTTAAACTCTGCGGCGAGCGTCTTTTTTTCTATCTATTTTTTGCTGAAAAGCGGGCTTGCATTAAAGGCCTAACCGTTGAAAAGCAGGAAGCTTTGAAGCCAAAAGGGGAAGTGAAAGCATGTTGAAAGAGGGAGAAATCAGAATACCTTCGGGCTGCGCCATTGCGGGCATGCTCTGCCGGAGCGGACGCAGAATAAGCGGCGAGAGCATAATAAAATCCATAGCGGTTATGCACGATCGATCCAACGGTTTGGGGGGAGGCTTTGCCGGTTATGGAATATATCCCGAATATAAGGATTATTTCGCGCTGCATGTGCTCTATGATTCATTGGAGGCGCGTGAAAAATGCGAACGCTTTCTGGACAGGCATTTCAATCTTATAAACCTTTCCAAAATACCCACCCGCAAGCTGCCTGAAATTACTAACGAGCCCCTGCTCTGGAGATATTTTGTCTCTCCTCTGCCCACCAAGCTGGCCGAGAGCCAGTTGGAGGAATATGAATTTACGGCCCGCTGCGTTACTAAGATTAATACTGAAATGGAGGGCGCGTACGTTTTTTCCAGCGGCAAGAATATGGGCGTCTTTAAGGCAGTGGGCTACCCTGAAGACGTTGGGCGCTTTTATCGCCTGGAGGAATATTCAGGCTGGTGCTGGACGGCTCATGGGCGGTATCCGACCAATACTCCCGGATGGTGGGGCGGAGCGCATCCCTTTGCCCTTCTTGATTATTCAGTGGTGCATAACGGCGAAATCTCTTCTTATGACGCCAACAGGCGGTATATAGAGATGTTTGGATATAAATGCAATTTATTGACCGATACCGAGGTAATCACTTATATAATAGACTATCTTGTCCGCCGAATGGGGCTCAGCTTAAAGGAGATGGCCAGCGTTATAGCGGCGCCTTTCTGGAATACCATAAACGCTCTGCCCGCTCAGGAACGCGAAAGGCTCACTTATTTCCGCAACGCCTTTGCGCCTCTGCTGATCACAGGCCCGTTTTCCATTCTTCTGGGCTTTCCCAACGGCTTAATGGCCCTGAACGACAGGCTGAAACTGCGCTCCATGGTGGTGGGCGAAAAGGGGGATATGGCGTATATAGCCAGCGAGGAATGCGCCATCCGCCAAATTGCTCCTGATTTAGATAAGGTCTGGTCGCCCAGGGGCGGCGAGCCTGTGATATTTACTTTGGATAAAGCATGACGCGCGCTCATTGCAAAAGCCTTATATGCAGCGCGCCTGTCCGGAGGCAGAGAGTTCAATTATGAAATGGGGTTTTAATTATGGCCATTAATTATATAGAGCCGGAATATGAAATAATAAGGGATCAATCGCGGTGCATAGCCTGCCGCGTGTGCCAGAGGCAGTGCGCCAACTGTGTGCATTATCTGGACGAGGAGAGCGGCGTGATGCGCTCGGATGAATTCAAATGCGTATGCTGCCATCGCTGCGTTGCTCTGTGTCCCACTCATGCGCTTAAAATTGTCAAGAGCGCTCATACCTTTAAATCCAATTATAACTGGAGCGGCGAGGCCATCAGCGAAATATACCGCCAGGCTGAGAGCGGAGGGGTGCTGCTTTCCTCCATGGGCAATCCGCGTCCTCTGCCTATATATTGGGACCGCCTGCTTTTAAACGCTTCTCAGGTTACCAATCCCAGCATAGATCCGCTGCGCGAGCCTATGGAAACGGTTACCTTTCTTGGGCGCAAGCCTGAACGGCTGGAGCGGAATGAAAAGGGAGACATTATATCTAATATGAGCCCTCAGCTCCGTCTGAGCACGCCCATTATGTTTTCGGCCATGAGCTACGGTTCAATCAGCTATAACGCGCACGCGTCCCTGGCGCGGGCCGCGGCCGAGCTGGGAATATATTATAACACGGGCGAGGGAGGCCTGCATGAGGATTTTTATAAATACGGAGCCAACACCATAGTGCAGGTGGCTTCGGGCCGGTTCGGAGTGCATAAAAAATATCTGGAGACGGCCGCGGCGGTGGAAATCAAGATGGGGCAGGGGGCCAAGCCGGGCATAGGAGGGCATCTTCCGGGCGAAAAAATAGTGGGGGACGTTTCGCGCACCCGCATGATTCCCGAGGGAACGGACGCCATTTCGCCTGCGCCTCATCACGACATATATTCCATAGAGGATCTGCGCCAGCTTGTTTATTCCATTAAGGAGGCGACTGAATATAAAAAGCCGGTAATAGTTAAAATTGCGGCTGTGCATAACGTGGCGGCCATAGCCAGCGGCATAGCCCGTTCGGGGGCGGACATTATAGCCATAGACGGCTTCAGGGGCGGCACGGGCGCGGCGCCCACCCGCATTCGGGATAACGTGGGCATTCCCATAGAATTGGCGCTGGCCAGCGTGGACGAGCGCCTCAGGCAGGAGGGCATAAGGGGCAATGTTTCCATAATTGCGGCGGGCAGCATACGCTCCAGCGCGGATATGGTTAAAGCCATAGCCCTGGGGGCGGATGCGGTATATATAGGCACGGCGTCTCTTGTTGCGCTGGGCTGTCATCTTTGCCGGAACTGCCACAGCGGCAAATGCAACTGGGGCATAGCCACTCAAAGGCCTGAATTGGTCAAGCGCCTTAATCCCGAGATAGGCGCGCAGAGGCTGGTTAATTTAATCAGCGCCTGGACGCACGAGCTTAAGGAGATTATGGGCGGCATGGGCATAAATTCAGTGGAGGCTCTGCGCGGCAACAGGCTCATGCTCAGGGGAGTGGGCATGACTCAAAAGGAATTGGAAATTCTGGGCGTAAAGCACGCCGGAGAATAGGGAGGGGAAAAGTGCGGTGAAAAGAGTATATGTGGATGAAAAATGGTGTCTGGGCTGTCATTTATGCGAATATAACTGCGCCTTTGCCAATTCGGGCAAGAAAGATATGGTCAGCGCGCTTAAGGGGGTTAAGCCTAATCCCCGCATAAGGGTGGAGGAAGGCGGGGACATATGCTTTGCGGTCTCCTGCCGGCATTGTTCCGAGCCTTTGTGCGTTAAAAGCTGTATAAGCGGCGCTATGAGCGTTCATGAGGGGGTTATAAAGGTGGATCGGGAGAGATGCGTGGGATGCCTGAGCTGCGTTATGGCCTGCCCTTACGGCGCTGTGGCGGCCGGCCCTGACGGTCCGGTGCAAAAATGCGAGCTGTGTCTGGAAAATCAGTGCGGACAGCCTGCCTGCGTTGCGGGCTGTCCCAATAAAGCCATTATATACGAGGAGCGCTAGCCCCGGGAGTATGAATAGCGCCGGGAAAACGGGGGCGCGGGCGGGGATGCGTTAATGGACGCGCAGAAATAAGCGCATTTAGGGAGCTTAAACCGCGTGATTGATTAAAAGGACGGGGCAGGGCTCAATAAGGGCGCGTCCGTTTTGGCTGCGTAAAGCAAGCCAAAACTCCTATAAAGGGCGGGGCGCCCCCAAAATGGGCAGGAGTTTCTGTTTTAAAGGCGGAAAATCAGCGCGGCAGGCTCAAAGAGCGGCGGTAAATACGCTGGGATAACGCTTGGGGCAGTCTTAAATAAGATAATTGAGAGCAGCATTGCGCTGGAAAAGGACGGAGGTAAAAGAATGAAAGCGCAGGAGAAATTAAAGGCCAAATATGTTATAATAGGAAATTCTGCGGCGGCGGTGGGCGGAGTTGAGGGTATACGGGCGGTAGAACAAAAAGAGGATATTATATTGGTTTCCTCCGAACCTCATTTCACCTACTCCCGTCCGCTTATATCCTATCTGCTTGGCGGGCAGACGGATATGCAGCGTATAAAATACCGTTCGCCCGATTTTTATAAACAAAATAATGCCGCGCTCATGGCTGGGCGCACGGCGGTAAAAATAGAGGCGGATAAAAAAAGCGTGCTGCTGGAAAACGGAGACGTATTAAGCTATGAAAAGCTGCTTTATGCCGCCGGCAGCCGTCCGTTTATTCCCAATCTGGAGGGCCTGGAGCAGGTGAAAAATAAATTTACCTTTATGAGCCTGAATGACGCGCTGGCTTTAGAGCGGGCGGTTAATAAGCGGAGCAGGGTGCTCATAATGGGAGCGGGGCTTATAGGTTTAAAATGCGCAGAGGGGCTTTATGAGCGCGCGGGCAGCATAACGGTGGTGGATCTGGCGGACAGGGTGCTTTCCAGCATCCTGGATGAGCGCGGAGCGGCGATTATGCTTAAGCATCTTGAGGCTAAAGGTATAAAAGTAAAGCTGAACGCGGGCGTTAAGGCTTTTACTCCGGAGGGCGCGGTGCTGGAAAAAGAGCTGGTTCCGTTTGACGTGCTGGTTATAGCTGTGGGCGTGCGCCCCAATATAGAATTGCTCAAGGATGCCGGCGCCGACTGCGGACGCGGCGTCATTGTGGATGAACATTCGCGCACCAGCCTTAAGGATGTATACGCCGCCGGGGACTGCACTCAATGCCGGATTCTCTCAAGCGGAGAAAGCAGGATTCTAGCCCTGCTGCCCAACGCCTATATGCAGGGGGAAACGGCCGGCCGCAGCATGGCGGGAGAGGAAGCGCGGTTTGTCCAGGCAGTGCCTATGAATTCCATGGGAGTTCTGGGCCTGCATATGGTAACCTGCGGCGTTTACGAGGGGCAAAGCGTTATATCGGACGCGGACGGGAAATATAAGCGCTTGTTTGTAAAGGACGGCGTATTGAAGGGCTATATAATGCTGGGGGATGTAGAGCGCGCAGGAATTTATACATCGTTAATCCGCGAAGAAATCCCTTTAAGCGGGATAAATTTTGAGCTGCTTGCGCAGGCTCCTCAGCTTATGGCTTTTTCCAGCCAGTATAGGCGAAGCAAGCTGGGAGAAAAGGTATAAATCAGTTAATAAAGAGGAGAGATTTGCTATGCTGAGAATAGACGCCAGGGAAGAGGATTACCGCCTGCTGAACGAGAAAATAAGGGAATGCTCCCAAAAGGAAATAACGCTGAATAATGTAATGGGGCAGAGGTATATTGGATGCGGCCTGGCAGGGCACCGGATTATTATAAACGGTACGCCCGGCAACGCCCTGGGCGCTTATTTGGACGGCGCCGAGCTGATTGTCAGGGGCAACGCTCAGGATGCGGCTGGAGATACCATGGATAGCGGGCTAATAGTTATAGAGGGAAATGCAGGGGACGCCGCGGGCTATGCCATGCGCGGAGGAGAGATTTTTATAAAGGGCAGCGTAGGCTACCGCGCCGGCATACATATGAAAGAATATAATCAAAAGCGGCCTGCGCTGGTAATAGGCGGGAGCGCGGGCAGCTTTTTAGGCGAATATCAGGCGGGAGGCGTTATAATAGTTTTAGGGCTGGGCTCCCGCGGGCCGATTGTGGGCAATTTCTGCGGAACAGGCATGCACGGGGGCGAGATTTTTCTCAGAGCAGAGCTGTTTGAGGGGGCCTTGCCTAAGCAGGTATGCGCGCGCAAGGCTCAGAAAGAAGATTTGGCCCGCATAGAGGGCTATATCAGAAGCTTCTGCGATTATTTTGATTATTCTTTTTCCGAAGTATTCCAGCATGAATTTCTGGTGCTTTCTCCTAATACCGGCAATCCGTACAGGCAGCTTTATACGCCCAACTGATTTTCTTTTATAAGGACGCCCGAAAGGATAAAGCCCTCTGCATGGTAGTATGTTCGGGGATTCAGCCTGTTTATCCGGAAATTGGGGCGTCTGCGCGCAGTAAAAAAAGCCTCCGTCCCGTTTATATTTTAGGGACGGAGGCTTTTTGGTTTATTCTTTAACCAGTCTGTAGCTGTATTCCGCTTGGGGTTCGCCCGAATGCTCGACGTTAAAGGTTAATTCGTACCAACCGCTTTGGGCGTTATAATAGGTTTGCCAGTAATCGTTGCCCAGATAGGACTGATCTATTTTAGTCCATTGTCCGTCTTTAAGAGTTTCCAGCCTGTAGCCCGAATAGGAGGGCACGTTGGTAAAGGTAAGGGGTATATAGCTTATGCCGCCCTTTACAGTAATCTGGGCGAGCACGTCCTGAGCCTGGACGCATTTAACCTCAATGGGGTATTGGCGGGTAATTTCTCCCAGCTCCGCCCAGGCGTGGATTTTGCCGCCCATAGCGTAGCGGTAGGCTAATTTCCAGGTGTTGAATTCCTCTGCGGGTATGCTTTTAATTACGGGGCTGTCAAAATAGAAGCTGGAGAGGGATATGGGCAGATTGATATATTCCACGGCGCCCCGGACCGTGCTGCCCGCCTTGATTACATTTCCCGCTTCGGCCGGGGGGCAGAGCTCCACCAGGGTGGAATTGCCGCAGAACATCTCTGTGCTGCGCAGATTAAAGGCGGGCTTGGAATAGTTTTTTCCGTTCAGCTCCGCTTCAAAGGACAGCAGATTGAGCATGCGGTTGGCGGTTTTGGCGTCAAAATAGTCTGAATTGATTTTGGTATAGCTGTCGGTAAAGGCAATCCACATTCCTTCTCCGGGCACATCTATGCGCTGCATGCCGTTTGAGCCTATATAGCCCGCCGTGTCATACACGGGGATTTCTGCTTCCGCGCCGTAGGTTTCTCCGGCTATGGTATATTCAATAGGGCCGTCGTCATTTCCTATGGTTATGCCGTGCCAGCGGCCGCTGTTATGGTTATCCGCGCCCAATTGATAAAAGGCCATTCTTTCAAAGCTTACGTCCTTAACAAAGCGGTATTCAAAAATATGAGTGGCGCGGGAGACGTCGTTGGTGCGGCCGAGATAGGTTTTCAGAGTAAATTCCACGGCGTTGTCCTTGGTTATACCGGTAAATATAACCTCGGCGAGATTGGGCGCGTAATTTTTATAAAAAACTCTTACGTTTTTAAAGCCTACTATGCCTGAGGTATTTGTTCCGTCCTTGCCGTAATATAGGAAATTGCCTCCGCCGTTATTGGTGCCCCAGACGTATTCCTGGCCTTGGTCAAAGGGATCAAAGCCCACGCCGCGGACATCGTTAATAAAGGCCAAGCCGCAGGTCTGGTCGGGGTCATAGCAGAAGGCTTCTCCGCTTGAGCCAATGGTGCTGGTCTGCCAGACTTGATGCGTGCTGTAGGCCGGCCAGCCAATCAGGCAAAGCTGGGCGTGGCTGGCCACGTTTACGGTACCCCAGTTATTAAAGGCGTTCATATATTCGTAGGTAACGCTGGAATTGGCGGGCACCTCCAGATAGGTATATCCATGGTACCAGGAGCCGTCCAGGCCTTTATACCACTGCGCTTTAGTTACCGAGCTGTCAAATGGGTGCCAGTTCTTGGATATCTGTATGGGCACGCCCAGCGGCTCGCCCGTGTCGATATCCCTCAGCATCGGGCCGAAGCCTTCTACGGCGAAGGCGCCGCTTTTTTCAAACATTAGGGGAACGGTTATTGTTTGCTCTGAGGGGTTCTGGATGGTGAAGCTTACTCTGTCGCAGGCGTTTTGGTTTTGTTCCTGGGCAAAGGCCGTGCCCTTAGCGCTGACCATGCGGTTTGTATTCATAACCCAAACGCCTCTGTCCGCGTCAAATTGCACAGGCACTTCTCTTCCTTCCCGCGGAGCGATCTGGCTGGCGCTGATATTTAAAGAGGCTATGGCGTTATATTGCTCGATATCCGCTTGGGATGGGGAGACGCTGGGAATGATTATAGCGCCGAAGCCCTGAAATTCATATTGTTTGAGGGATATTCCCGAGCAGCTCATAGTGAGGGTTTTTGAGGCCTGTTCATAGGAGAGGGAGGCGTTCTGGCTGGGCAGTATAATTGAAAGGCCGGAGCCGTCCGGGGCCTTGAGAATTATTTCCCGTCCGTTCTGCGAGGGCGAGCCGGTCATCTCTTCTGAAAATTCGAATGAATAGGTGAGGGTTGCGTCTGCAATATCATGCTGGGCAAAAAGCTGAAAATTAAGCGCAAAATACTCCGGCAGGGCTTTAATTTCCGTACGGCCTATAAAGCTGTTTGTGCGTTTGCCGGAAGAATCTGCAAAAATCATGGCTGCGGCGTCAAAGGATTGCATATACTGGCCTGATTCTATTATCCGCATATTGATTGTATTGTATTGCGCGGGCTCTATGATATCTGTGAAAACATATTCGTCGTCGTTTATTTTTACCGAACTGAAAGTGCTTACCTGAGGCAGGCTGTTTATAACCGAGGCATTTTGAGTCATAACTTCGGACTGGCTGTATTCATCTTTCAAGGCGCCTATTCGGTTTATCATTCCGTTAGAGCCGTTGACGCTTATTCCGTAATAGCCTGTTTGGACAAAAAATTTATTATTCGGGGCGGTGCCCGTTCCTTCGGGCCACCAGGAGTATGCATAATCTCTTACGTCGGGCTGCTGGGAGTAAGTATTGCCTACATAGGGGTTTAATTCGGAGCCTTGTTCGGGTGAAACGCTGGGAGAAGGCGAAGGGTTATCGGCGCATGAGGCCAGGGAGAGACCTATTGCTCCGGTGAGCAATAATACGGCGACTTTTTTCATAATATTTCTCCTTCATAATTTAATTGCAATTATTATAAGCAATTTAAAAGCGGAATGTCAATATGGAAGTTTATTTTTTTATTTGGCGGCGGCATCCCGCCCGTTTCTCCGCAGGCGCTTAAGCGCCTGCGGAGAAACAATAATGAGGCCGGCCTAGGCCGGCCGCTCTGTCCGCGGCCCATGTCCGCCGCGGACAGAGCTTTTATATAGAGCCCACCCGCGCCGCTGAGAGACGCTGGGAAGGAGCAGCGAACGGTGGCCGGGGGCGGGCGGGAAAGATAAAGGGCGCCGGGCGCAAATTATGCGCCCGGCGCCGTGCGGCTTAAGCCGCACACATTTTATGCCCCAACTGGCGCCAGAGGGTTTCCTCTGGCGCCAGTTGGGGCCGTCCGGCCATCAGCCGGACGCGGGTGGGTTAAGCCCCCGCATAAAATATGCATGATAAGTTTATTTAATTATTTCAGGCTATTAATATATGCTAGTTCTGTTGAATTTAATTCACGGTATGCCCCAGAAGATAATTTGCCAAGATTAATATTTCCTATGCGTATACGCATAAGGCTGAGAAGTTCTTTATCTATTGCTTCAAGCATCTTGCGCACCTCTCTATTACGTCCCTCGTGTATTGTAATAGAAAGAGTAACCGTGTGCTGCGTGCCCCCTGTTACTGACACTTTAGCGGGAGCGGTAGTAATGGTTTCCTCTATTTGCACGCCTCGTTCCAGTTTTAATATGTCCCGGCGGTCGATTTCGCCTTTTATAACGGCCAGATATTCCTTTTCTATTTCATATTTAGGATGAGTGAGCCGATATGCGGCATCGCCGTCGTTAGTTAGCAGAATTAAGCCGCTGGTATTATAATCCAGACGGCCGACAGGATAAAGCCTATAAGGCAAATCAATAAGCTGGGTGACGGTAGGCCGCCCCTCAGGGTCGCTGGATGTGCTCATGACCTTTTCTGGTTTATTGAGCATTATGTATACATTTTTGGATTCTGCTTGCAGAATTTTCCCATCCAGTTCAACCTGGTCTGAAGGAGAAACAGTGGTGCCCAGCTGGGTGGTTATCTCTCCGTTTACCTTAACTCTGCCCTGAAGTATATATTCTTCGCATTTTCTGCGGGAGGCTGCGCCGCAGCGAGCCATATATTTTTGCAGTCGTTCCATGAGTATCCTTTCAAAAAAGTATTATGCAGGCATACTGCGCAGTTTGGGCACGCGCTAAGCCGCGGGTGGGTTTATATTAAAAATGCGCCTGATAAACGCGTATAGAAAACGGCGCACTATTAGGCCACTAAAACAAATTATATATATTTGATTTCTGGGCGCATTTTGGGCGCCGCAGTCAATTTCTAGGGGACGTTTTAGCTTGGCAAGAGTTACAGCCTATATGGGAAATAGAGGCTGGCGCGCCCTCCTTTAAAGGGCGGGGCGGCGTTGTATTAATTAGGAAAGCAAAATTATACAGCGGGGGCTCTTGCCCGCCCGTTTTTTCTGCCTAACGGCCGAAAAAACAATAATGAGGCCGTGCTTAGCACGGCCGGCAGTTCAGCTGCGCGCGGCCCATGTCCGCCGCGCGCAGCTGAACTGCTCTTTATATTTCCCGCCCGCCCCCTTTAGGCGTCCTAGTCTTTTTTGCCGTATTGCTGCTTATCCCGCTCTCTAATATCTTTGCGTTTCAGTTTTCCGCTGATGGTCTTTTCTATATCATCTACAAATTCAATAATCCGCGGATATTTATATGGCGCCGTAACCCTTTTAACATGGTTCTGCAGCTCTTTTTTCAACTGTTCGCTGGGCTGATAGCCCTTTGCAAGAGCAACAGTGGCCTTGACAAGCTGTCCTCTGTCCGGATCAGGCACGCCGGTAATCGCGCATTCAAGCACCGCAGGATGCTCCAGCAGCGCGCTTTCTACCTCAAACGGCCCAATTCTGTAGCCCGAGCTCTTTATAACGTCGTCCGCGCGCCCTATAAAGTAATAGAAGCCCTCTTCATCCCGCCAGGCAACGTCTCCTGTATAATATAATCCGTCGTGCCATGCCGACTGCGTGTTGGCCTGGTCCTTATAATATCCGCAGAACAGCCCTGCCGGCTTGCCCTTATCGGTATGTATTACTATCTGTCCTTCTTCGCCGGCGCCTACCGGACGGCCGTTATCGTCCACCAAATCTACGTTTAAAAGTGGATTGGGTTTGCCTGTCGAGCCTTCCCTGGGCTGCATGAAGTGGCAGGTGGCCAAAATAGGCGTGCCCTCGCTTTGGCCGAACGCTTCATATATTTTATGCCCGGTTATCTGCTGCCAGCGCCGGAGCACTTCGGGATTAAGCGGCTCGCCGGCCGTGGTGCAGTGAGTTATAGAGGAAAAATCCAAGCCGGATAAATCCTCTTTTATTAATGAGCGGTAAATGGTGGGCGGGGCGCAGAAGGTGTTCACTTTATGCCTGCATACCGCCTCAATCAGCTCCAGCGGATGGAATTTCCCGTCGTAGTCGTATACAAACTGCGCGCTGCCCGCAATCCATTGCCCATAGCATTTGCCCCAGCCGCATTTTGCCCAGCCCGTGTCCGCAACAGAAATATGCAGGCCGTCATCCAATACCTTGTGCCAATAGACGGCGGTGAATATATGTCCCAGCGGATAGTTGTAGTCGTGCAGCACCATCTTGGGCATGCCGGTGGTGCCCGAGGTGAAGAACATCAGCATGGGCTCCGCTCCGCCGGCGCGTTCAAAAGGCGTAAAATTCTCCTCTCCGCTGTTAAGCAGCTCATAAAAATCTATCCAGCCAGGCCGCTTCTGCCCAAGAGCCACTTTGAATTCCAGCGTGGGCGACTGCTCCTGAGATTGGTCCACATGCTCTGTGATAAAAGGATCCGAATCGGCTATTACCATGCGTACTCCCGCGGCATTATTGCGGTAGATTACGTCTTTTTTGGTCAGCATGTGGGTGGCTGGAATTATCACAGCGCCCAGCTTGTGCAGCGCGGGATAGGTTATCCAATATTCCGCGCGGCGCTTGAGGATGACCATTATAAAATCGCCCTTTTTTATGCCCAGCTTCTGAAGCGCGCTGGCCAGCTTGTTGCTCAAAAGGGAGATGTCCTTAAAGGAATATTCGCGCTCCTCCCCCTTGTCGTTGCACCAGACCAGCGCCCGCTTATCGGGCTGAAGACGGGCGTATTCATCCACAACGTCAAAACCGAAATTGAAATTTTCCGGTATGCGGAGGGCCAGTTTCTCCTTCATGCTCTCATAATCATTAAAATCAGCGTTTAAATATCTGTCGGTAAAATTCATTTTCTGCAATCCTCAAAGCTTATAGTATAATAGCCAGGAACGTGGCATCTTCCTCTCCCACAGAACGCATGCCGTGGGGCTGGCTGGAATCAAAATATATGCAGTCTCCCTCATTGAGAATAAATTCTTCCTCTCCCAGCACCAGCTTCATCCTGCCCGAGAGCACATATTCAAATTCCTGCCCCTCGTGTATTGAAAGGCTTATAGGCTCGTCGTCCTTTTCGGGCGGCGCGGTAACAAAAAGAGGCTCCATGCGCTTGCCTATGAATTTATAGGCGAGGGAATTGTATTTATACGCCTTGCGGCGGTCTATTTCTACTCCGTCTCCCTTGCGCACCAGCGTGTATTTATGCAGATGCGGATCTCCCCCCGTAAGGATGGTGGTCAGCTCTACGTTGTAAAAGCCAGCCAGGGCGTAAAGTACGCTTATGGGAATGTCAGCCCGGCCCTCTTCATAATCCAGATATTCTTCCGCCGTCACTCCGGCGGCCCGCGCCGCCTGCTCGACGGTGTATTCGCAGATTTGGCGCAGCTCTTTTATGCGTATGGAAATTTGCAGTATCTGCTCGGACATTTTTATTTGCCTCCCTGTTATCAATTTTACCCTGCGGCCGGCTGGCCGGAGGGGAGAAAATGCGCGGCCGCGCTTAATTTAAGGATGAAAAGCGCTCGGCCGGAAAGCCCGTTTAACGGCGCCGGAGCGCTGAAGGCGTTCCGCAAGATTATTTGGCGCCAGGCTCCTCGTCCGCGCGGGCCAGAGCTTCAAGAATACGGGCGCTGCGCTTTAAAAACGCGTCCATGCGCTCGCCCGTTAAGGGCTCGCTGGTCATATATGCCAAATCGTAAAGCTGCTCGGCCAGCTCCTGGCGCTTATCCGCTTCCATGCCGTCCATAGCCTGAATAAGTCCGCTCTGGCTGTTAAGCACAAGGGTATGCTTGCCCGGCATAGCGTTTTCCATGCCTACGCCGTAATATTTGCTCATATCCCTGAAACGGCGGGTTTGCTCGTCGGTAAGGAGAATTGCAGGCGGCCCCGCCTTAAGAGGCTGGGCGGAAACTTCGGTGTTTTCCCCTGCAATCAGCTTGAACTGTTCGCATAAGGAGGAGAATTCGCCTCCGCCTTCTCCCTTGAGCGCCGAGGCTATGTCCGCGTCTATTCGGGCCATTGTCAGCCCCTGCTCCTTGGATTCCAGGAAATTTATAAAGGGCTGGTCTATTACCCCGTCTAAAATTACGGCGTTCAGCCCGTTTTCTTTAAACAGGCTGATATAGCCCGCTTGCTGAACGGCGTTGGTAACGTAATAAATCTTTTTCTCGGGCGCGAATTTCTCTATATATTCTGAAAGCGTATAGTAATCGCCGTTAATATCGTTAAATACTATGTCGCCGTATATCCGCTCGCAGAATTTTTCCTCCCGCATGCAGCCGTATTTTATAAATACTCCGATATCCTGCCAGCATTTTTCATATTCCTCCCGCGAGGAATCAAACATGCCGCATAAACGGTCGGATACTTTTTTAGTTATGTGGTCGCGGATTTTTTTAAGAGTGCCGTCGTTCTGCAAAAAGGAGCGGGAGACGTTAAGAGGCATGTCCGGGCAGTCTATTACGCCTTTAAGCAACATTAAAAATTCGGGAATAACCTCTTTTATATTGTCCGCGACATATACCTGATTGTTATAGAGCTTTATTTCTCCCTGCATATTATCCATGCGTCCCGAAAGGCGGGGGAAATAGAGAATGCCCTTGAGATTGAAGGGATAGTCCACATTGAGATGAATCCAGAACAAAGGCTCGGTAAAATCCGCGAATACCTTGGAATAAAAGCTTTTATATTCTTCTTCGGAGCATTCGGAGGGCTTTTTCAGCCAGAGGGGAGAGCAGTCGTTAATCTGCTCCTCTTTTTCGCCGCAGAGAAATACGGGGCGGGGAAGAAATGAGCAGTATTTATTGAGCACGCTTCTTAAACGGGGCTCTTCCAGAAATTCGCGGGAATCCTCGTCTATGTAAAGAATAATATCCGTGCCCGGAGCCGTGCGGCTGCCGCCTGAAAGCTCGTATTCGCTGCTGCCGTCGCTTTCCCAGCGCACGGCTTCCGCTCCCGGCCGATAGGAGAGAGTTTGTATAACCACTTTTTCGGCCACCATAAACGCAGAATAGAAGCCCAGCCCGAAATGGCCGATAATATCCCGGCCGTCCGCCTGGCTTTCATATTTTTCTATAAAATCGTAGGCGCCCGAGAAGGCCACCTGATTGATATATTTGCGCACCTCGTCGGCCGTCATGCCCAGCCCGTTATCCGAAATGGTAAGGGTGCCCTCGGTTGAATTTGCTCTTATTTCCACGCGGTAGCTATCGGGGGCTTCCGCTTCGGACATAGCCGCCAGCTTATCCCGCTTGCTTATGGCGTCGCAGGCGTTGCTGACCAATTCGCGCAGGAATATATCCTTGTCGCTGTAAAGCCATTTTTTTATTATAGGCATTAAATTTTCAGTATTTACGCTTAAAGTGCCTTTTTCCTGCATGTTTATTCCTCTTTTCCTATGGACGTGTATTTAATTAAGATTTTAAATGAGGCGGGGCGCTTTTGTTTCAGCGCTCCACCCTTATAATGCTGTTTACCCTGACCTGCTCCAGCTTGGATAATTCCTCGGCCGCCTGCTTGAGGGAGAGCTCTTTGGAGGAGTGAGTAAGGAAGATAATGGGCACGCCCTCCTGATTGGAAGCGGGCTTTTGCACCATGGAAGCTATGCTTACGCCGTAGCGCGCAAAAACTCCGGCTATAGCTGAAAGCACGCCCGGTCTGTCCGGGCAGGTGAGCCGGACGTAAAAGCCGGTTTCCCAGTTATAGCTGAAGGACGCCTGGCTTTGGGGGGTATTGGGAAAGGTGGTATATTGATGAACGTCGGTATGGGCCGCGTAGATTAAATCGGAGACCACCGCGCTGCCTGTGGGCAGGCCGCCCGCGCCCTGGCCGGAGAGCATTAATTCCCCTACAGAGTTGCCGTGAATGAATACGGCGTTGGTGGCGCCGTCTATTGAGGCCAAGGGATGCTCCCTGGGGATGAACGTGGGATGCACGCGCACTTCTATATGCCCGTCCTGCTTTTTGCCTATGGCGAGCAGCTTGAGAGTGAGGCCGAATTCCTGGCCGAAGCGTATATCGGCGCCCGAAATGCCGGTTATGCCCTCAACGTAAACTTTATCCACCGGCACTCTTGTATGAAAAGCCAGGCTGGAGAGGATGGAGAGCTTAAAGGCGGCGTCCATGCCGTCCACATCCAGAGAGGGATCGGGCTCGGCCAGGCCGAGGCGCTGGGCGTCGGCCAGCACGGGGGCGTAATCACGGCCCTCCTTGCTCATGGCGCTGAGGATATAGTTGGTGGTGCCGTTGATAATGCCCATTATGCGGTCTATATCATTGGCCTGCATGCTGCTTATAAGAGTGCGGATGATTGGTATTCCGCCGGCGGCTGAGGCTTCAAAATAGAGCCCGGCGTTATGCTCGCGGGCGCATTGCTCCAATTCGGGCCAGCATTGCGCGAGCGCCACTTTATTGGCGGTTATAACTGTTTTGCCGTTTTTAAGGGCCTGAAGCATATATTCACGGGCGGGCTCCTTGCCGCCTAGGAATTCGGCTACCAGCTCTATTTCGGGATCATTGAGCACGTCCTGAGGCTGGGTAGTTAAGATGTCCGCGTCTACGCCGTCCGGCCGGGCTTTATCAAGAGAACGCACCAGCGCGCGCTTGACAATCAGGCGCAGCCCCTCTCTTTGTTCTATAAGCTTTGCGTTGTCTTTTAATATGGAGTAGGTGCCTGAGCCCACGTTTCCCATGCCGAGAAAGCCTATTTTGACAGTTTTCATAATATCCTCCTTGCCGCGGTCTGCATATTGCTATTCTGCCTGGAATTTCTTATGCGAAATTACGTTTGTTAAGTTATTTTCAGCCTGCGTTTAATTTATAGAGTATGCGCAGGCCCTCAAGAGTGAGCAGGCGGTCGGTTATATTGATGCATTTGGTCATGCCGGCTATTACTCCCGACATACCGCCCGTAGCCACAACCCGCGCCTGGGGAGCGTTCATTTCCTGCTTAAAAGCGGAAACGAGATATTCCAATTGGCCCACATATCCGTAAAGCAGGCCGGCCTGCATGCAGGAGACGGTATTGCGGCCGATAACGCTTTTAGGCAGTTCAAGATCTATTTTAGGCAGCTTGGCGGCGCGTTCGGTAAGCGCGTCCACAGCCACGCGGACGCCGGGGAGTATGCAGCCGCCAAGAAATTCGCCGTGGGCAGTGACGGCGCTCATGGTGGTGGCCGTGCCGAAATCAATTACTATGAGATCGCCTCCGTAGCGGGTGAAAGCGCTTACGGCGTCGGTTATGAGATCGCCCCCCAGCTCTCGGGGGTTATCCAGCTTGATATTCAGGCCGGTTTTAATGCCGGGGCCTACCAATAGGGGATGCTGGCCCAGATAGAATTCCAGCATATGAGTAAGCGTATAATTGATGCCGGGCACAACCGAAGACATTATTGCGCCTGAAATATCCTGCTTGCCCGCTCCGGCGTGGGAGAGCAGATTCATAAGCATAAGGCCGTATTCGTCGCTGGTTTTTTTAAGGTCGGTAGAAAGGCGCCAGCTTGCTGCCAGGCGTTCGCCGTCATAGAGTCCCAGCTTTATATTTGTATTGCCTACGTCAGTTACCAGCAGCATCCGAATCCTCCTTTAAAGGAACAGCTTTTTTTCTGTTCGCTCCGGTTATGGCCAGGGTTACGGGAGTGCCTACGGCGGTTATTACCACCATTTCCAGAATGCCGTTTATGGCCAGAAGTCCGAAGAGATATTTTATAAAGCCCGAATTGGTGGCCAAATCTCCGGCGAGCAGCTCGGGGAAGAATATGGGCACAAAGAAATAGAAGGCCAGCAGAGTAAAAATGGTGTTGGACAGGCTGCCGGCAGCGCAGCCGAAAGAGACGGCCGCGCGTTCAGGATCGCGGAATTTATTCTTTGCCGCCGCATAGAGGCCTATTCCGGCAAGGCAGCCGAAAGGGGACGCTATAAGCGCGCACAGCACCGGGGAAATGGCCAGACCGGCGTTAAGGGAAGAAAATATGACGATTGTAACTATTACGCCTGCGAGCACGCCGGTCAGACCGCCTATAAAGCCGGCCGAGCTGTCCGAACGCTTGGCCATGCGGCGGCTGGCGCTTGTAAACAGCTTTTGCATAAGCTTATAGACGCCGTAAGCGCCTGGCGTAATAAAAAGGCGGGGGAGTATGGCTATTAAGGGGTTTTGAAAGGTGACGTCGGCTACGCCCATGGGCGTAAAGGCCCGGATTAGGGAGAGCACGCCGAAAGCCAGGGATAAAATCATGCCCTTTTTAAAGCCCAGTATGATTGTGCCCACAATAGCGGGCAGATGCACTATGGAAAGGGAAATTGCCGGCGTGAGCGGGATGAAGCCGATATAAGGCACGAATGCCAGCACGGCCATCAATGCAATAAACAGGCCCAGTATTGTGATGTCTTTTGTGTTTGATTTTTTTGTTTTCATTTTTTACCTCCATTTCGGCTCTCATAGGATGCCATATATTGGTTAGAATTATGTCAGCTTTTTTGGCATGCGGGCGTGCCCGTCCCGCTGCCTGTGCTGATTTTATTTATTATATATCTTTCGCCGCTATTTCGCAAGCGGTTTTTGCCGTAAGTCCCGGAGAATGCCGCGAAGCGCGGGGCGCGGGCGGGGTTATGTAAAAAAAGGCGAGGAGAGCGGCCGGCGCGGTTTAGTGCCGGCCGCGCAGCCGGGAAGAGAGAATAAAGGATGTAAAAATTTTTTGCTGGAGAGTAAGATGAATTTATTCGCCTGTCCCCGACGAAGGAGGGGACACAATTAAAGGGTGGGCGCCCCGCCCTCAATGTGGGCGCAGCTCATATCCATTCTCAGACAGGCTGTTTGCATATTTTTTCTTTTATATAATCTTCCCCTGTTTCGTTTGCGCCCATGCCCTTGGCCCTTGGGGCCGTCGGGCATATATATGTCTTCCCGCCCGCGCCCTGGCGCGTTTCCGGAGCTGCATGCAAAAATCCGAGGCACATTTTTCAGTATGCGCATACAAGCAATGGTAGACTAATAATGAAACTAACGCCGTGTTCCGCGCATATAAGCGCCGGCGGGCTTAAATTAATATGCGGAGCTGTTGCCAGGCTGCCGTTTAAGGGGGTGTGCCTTTGCGAAAAAAGAAATTAGATACTCATATCAGTCCGCGGCTGAGCGAAATAAGCCAGGCTCGCTGCCGCGGCGCCACGAAAAAGGAAATAGCCGAGCTGCTGGGAATTTCTCTGGCGACTCTGAATAGGGCCCAGCGGGAGAATGAGGATTTGGCCCTTGCTCTCAGGCCGGTGCCTGCGCAGGAGATGGAACGTGAAAAAATAAAAGAAGCGTTTCTTAAGCGCGCCTGCGGCTATATAGCCCGCGAAGAGGTGCGTGAGATGCGTGAAAATAAGCTGCCCGACGGCCGGGTGGAGCGTGAATTGGTATTGACAAAGCTGGTCAGCAAAGAGGTGCCGCCCGATCTTTCCGCCGCTAAATGGCTGCTGGAAAACGAGCAGAAGCGCGCGAATCATGCTCAGCCTAATGAAATCGATTTGGATGAGGCGCTGGAAATGCTCCGGCTGCGCCAAAGGCTCTTAGAGCAAGCGGAGGAGGAATAATTTATGGAGCGGGACGCCGTTTCGGCTATAGAACGCCTTATTAATCAAAACCCTCCTCTTTTTAAACTGGCCGGATATAACGCTCTGGGCAAGACTCATCAAAAGCAAATGGAATTTCATAAATGCCTCAAGCGCAACCGCTGGGTGTTTGGAGGCAACCGCACGGGCAAAACTGAATGCGGGGCGGTAGAAGCGGTATGGTTCGCGCGCGGCAACCATCCGTATAGGGAGATTAATAAGCCCATGAACGGCTGGGTGGTCAGCCTTACCGGGGAGGTGCAGCGGGATGTGGCCCAGGCCAAGCTTTTATCCTATCTTCCCCGAAACTGGATAGAGGAAATAGTAATGAAAAAAGGGCGCTCGGACAGCCCGGAAAACGGAATTATAGATTTTATAACTGTGCGCAGCGTGCACGGCGGGCTTTCCACTATAGGCTTTAAGAGCTGCGATCAGGGCCGGGGCAAATTCCAGGGCACATCCCAGGATTTCATCTGGTTTGACGAAGAGCCGCCCAGGGATATCTATGACGAATGCCGCATGAGGCTTCTGGACAGGCGGGGAGAAATTTGGGGCACAATGACTCCGCTTATGGGGCTGACATGGGTGCATGACGATATATATATGAATTCGCGCTCCGATTCGGAGGTCTGGTATATAACGATGTCCTGGCAGGACAATCCCTTTTTAAATCCCGACGAAATCAGGCTTATGGAAAGCGTGCTGCCCGACAGCGAGCTGGAAAGCCGGCAATACGGCAGGTTCCGCGCCGCAGGCGGCATGGTGTATCCCGAATTTGACGAGCGCGTGCACTGCATAGAGCCATTTGACGTCCCGCCCGAATGGCAGAGCTGCATTTCAATAGATCCTGGTTTTGTCAATCCTCTCTCCGCTCACTGGTACGCCGTGGACGGAGACGGAAACATCTTTGTTATAGCCGAGCATTACGCCGCGGGGCTGTCGGCTGAGGAACACTGCCTGAGGATCAGGGAAATAAGCGAAAAACTGCATTGGAAGAAGCTTCCGTCGGGACATGTCCAGGCGCTGATGGACAGCGCCTGCCTGCAAAAGACTCTTTCAGGGCCCCGTTCCGTAGCCCAGCTTTTTTATGAGAACGGCGTAAGCGTGAATACGCGGGTGGATAAGAATGTTTGGACGGGCGTCCAGCGGGTTAAAAGCTATTTAACAAAGCGGGAGGGGCGTCCGGGCCTGTTTATCTTCAAAAACTGTCCCGAAATGATACGGGAAATAAAGGGATACCGTTACGGCGAGGGAGAAAGCCCCGTAAAAAAGGACGACCACGCTATGGACGAATTACGGTATTACATTATGTCCAGGCCTGAGCCCGCCGTTTTTAAGCCGCCCCAAAGCAGTATTGTACAAAAGGATTTGCTGAGGCTTATGAAAAGACGCCGGCGCTGACGGGCCGAAAGAGTAATTGGCCGCGCTTGGAAAAAATATCGCCGGGCAAACGCTGAGACGCCCGGGGGCGCGGGCGGGCAGAGCCCTGGAGTTAAAATGGCGCATGTCCGCGCCATTTTAACTCCAGGGCTCGTAATATAAAAGGCGCGGTTAAAGGCTTTTGGGAAGCAGGTTTAATGCTTTTGCTGAGAAAACGGCGGAAGCAGACAAGCGTTTTGGCGCGCCGTTCCGCGGAACGCGGGACACAATTAAAGGGTGGGGCGCCCCCGCTCTAGAAAGAAAGGATGATGGATTTGTTTGATTCGGAAAAAGAGAAGGAGCAGGCCGAACAAAGACGAAAAAAACAGCTTTGCGCTATGGTCAGGGAGGAATTTGAGCGCCGCGCCGTGCAGCGCCGTCCATTCGAGCTTCAGTGGCAGCTCAATATGAATTTTATGCTGGGCAATCAGTATTACGACATAGCTCCCTTGTCGGGCGAGCTTTTTGAAACCGTTCAGGAATATCCCTGGCAGGAGCGGGAGGTGTATAACCATATAGCTCCCATAATGGAATCCCGCTTGGCCAAATTGACAAGAGTGCGTCCTCAGATGCTTGTCCGTCCGGCCACTTCAGACGAAGCGGACGTTCAGAGCGCAAAGGTATGCACGGCCTTGGTCAAATCCTGCTTTTCCAGGCTGGCCATGACTGATCAATTGGACGAAGCGGCCATGTGGTCGGAAATTTGCGGCACGGTTTTTTATAAGAGCGTTTGGTCAGATTCAAAGGGCGTTCCGGTCGCGACTAATGAAAACAGGCAGGTGCGTCAGGGAGACATAGAAACAAGCGTATGCCCGCCTTATGAAATATATCCTGATTCGCCCGGCCGCGAGGACGTGTCCAGATGTGAAAGCCTAATACATGCGCGGGCCTATTCTCCGGGCGAAGTAGAACGGCTCTGGGGCGTCAGGCCGGAGGGCGGCAAGGTCAGGGTTTACGGCGTTTCGGCTGAAAACGGCAGCCTCATGCCCGGAACAGCCGAATTGGAGGATGGAGTCTTAGTAACTGAATACTATGAAATGCCCTCGGCGGAATATAAAAACGGCCGTCTGCTGATAACCTGCGGAGATATGCTTCTATATGAAGGGGAACTGCCCTATCAGACGGGAGAAAATGGAGAGAGACGCGCTCCTTTTGTCCGGCAGGTCTCCCTTTCCCGTCCCGGCTGCTTCTGGGGCATGTCCATAATTGAACGCTGCATTCCTATTCAAAGGGCTTATAACGCCGTTAAAAACCGCAAGCATGAATTTCTCAACAGAGCGGCGGTGGGAGTGCTGGCCGTGGAAGAGGGCTCGGTGGATTTGGAAAATCTCGAATTGGAAGGGCTGGCGCCCGGCAAACTGCTGGTTTACCGTCAGGGCAGCAATATTCCTGCGTTTTTGCCGGGAGGGAATCTGCCTGGCGAGTTTATTCAGGAAGAGGCCGAACTGCTTCAGGAATTTGAGATGATTTCGGGCGTGTCCGAGATGATGAGGCGCTCGTATGCCGGAGCTAATATAAGCAGCGGCACGGCGCTTTCCCTTTTAAGCGAGCAGGACGACACCAGGCTTTCAGTTACCGCCGAGCATATACGCTCGGCCATGCGTTCTCTGGCTAAAATCTGGCTGCGGCTGTATAAGCAGTTTGCTGGAAGCGCCCGCATAGACCGGGTAGTCGGGGATAACGGCCAGGTCAGCGCGCTCTATTGGAAGGCCAGCCAGATAACCAGCGACGACGTAGTGCATGAAACTGAGAACGAGCTTTCTCAGTCCTTGTCTCAGCGCAGGCAAATGATATTCGATTTGATAGCCAGAGGCATATTTACTTCGCCTCAGGGAGGCCTGAGCGAACGCACAAAGGCGCGCCTGCTCGGCATGCTGGGCCTGGGCGACTGGGAAAACGCGGCGGATGTGCCTGAAATGCAGATGGAAAGGGCGCAGCGCGAGAATTTCCGCATGAGCGAGGGAGAAACGGCAGTAGTTGAAAATTACGACGACCATGAATTGCATGAATCAGAGCATATTAAATTTATGCTGTCCGAAAAATTTGAAGAACTGAGCGCTAAACGGCCTGATTGGGCCGCCCTGTTCAGGGAGCATTTAACGGAGCATCAGATTTTATTAAATGGAGGAATGCAGAATGCGGACGAATCTTAATGGGGAACAACCCGCCAATAGCGCGGGCTCCGATATAATGCCTGACAAATTCAAAAGCGGGGAACAACTTCTTAAAGCCTATGAGATGCTGGAAGCCGCGTTTACGCGCAAAAGCCAGAGGCTTAAGGAGCTCCTTGAAGAAAATGCCAGGCTCAAGGGGGAACTTATGGAGAAACAGCCGGATTTAAGCGGTATGATTGAGGATTTTAAGGCTTATCCGGAGGGCGCGCAATATGCGCCCGGGCTTTCGGCTGTTCTTCAGAGCGAGCCCAATCTTACGCCGGCCGGGCTGCTTGCGGCTCTGGCGCGCGTAATCCGATGCGAGTGCGTTCCGCGCGAGCAGCTTTTACAAGACCGCGAATTTGTAGAAAAATATGTTCTTACAAATGAGGATATAACAGAATATATTCTGCGGAAATATCTTGGCGGGCTGCTGCGCGGAGAAACGCCCCGCAGCATAAGCGGCGCGGGCGGCTTTATGCCTGCCTGCGAACGCAGGCGCGCTTCTTCTATTGAGGAAGCGGGCAAAATGGCGGCGCAGAGCTTCAGCGGCAGGCGCTGACCAATTAAATAGGGTTTATACCGGGGCGCGGCACAAAGCGCGCATGAGTATGCAATGATGCCGTTGACAATACGGTTTAAAGAGCTTTTATCTGCTTCGCGCCCCTATATAAGCCTGATAAAATAATTAACGGAGGAGATAAAAATATGCAGGCAGTAACTTTAACAAGCGCTGAAAACGCCCTTAAGTCATTTTATCTTGACGTAGTGGCGCATCAGCTTAATACGGAAACCAATCCCTTGTATAATAAGATTAAGCAGTCGGAGAGCAATGTGTTCGGCAAGGAGGTGCGCGCCGCGGCATGTTACGGCGTAAACGGCGGCATAGCGGCCGGAACGGAAACCGGAGATCTTCCCGAAGCATATTCAAATAACTATGTGTCCTTTGTAAGCACGCTTAAGAATCTGTACGGTCAAATTGAAATCTCGGATAAGGCTATTCGTGCCTCTGAAAACAGCGCGGGAGCGTTTGTGAATCTGCTTAACGCCGAGATGGAGGGGCTTCTGAGAGCGGCTAAATTTAATTTTGGGCGCATGCTTTTTGGAGACGGGACGGGCGCTCTTGCAAAGGTGACTGAGGCTGCGAGCGCTAAGAGCGCTATTGTGGTAGACAGCGCGCGCAATCTGACCGAAGGCATGGTAATAGATATTTATGCTACGTCCGAAACTGCTTCGGCTACGGCGAGCGGCTGCCGGATTCTCGGAATTGCTGTGGAAAAATCCGAAAGCACTTCCAAAATAGTCGTTACTCTGGACACTACTGTTACGGTAGCGGCTAACAGCATAGTGTATCTTTGCGGCAGCAAGGGCAATGAAATCACCGGCTTGGCTTCAATTTTCTCTGCAACCGGCACCCTTTACGGCTTGGATAAATCAAGCAATAAATGGATGATTCCTTATATTGGTGATAATACGGGCACAATAAGCGACGCTAAAATACAAAAGGCCATTGACGCGGCCGAAGAGCGCGCGGGCAGCCGAATAGATACGGCTGTTTGCTCTTATGGCGTCAGAAGAGCTTATGCGAGCGTTCTGGAGACTAATAAGCGCAATGTGAATACGGTTGAATTGGAGGGCGGCTTTAGGGCTATATCCTATGCCGGCATTCCTATAATCGCCGACAGATTTGCGCCTGCGGGCACTATGTATCTGCTGGACAGCAAGGATTTCGCGCTTCATCAGCTTTGCGATTGGCGCTGGCTGGAGGGTGAGAACGGCAATATACTCCGTCAGGTACCGGGCAAGGCGGTATTTAACGCTACTTTGGTTAAATATGCCGAGCTTATGTGCACTCGTCCGGGAGGACAGGCTGCGCTTACGGGCATAACTGAAGGCTGATTGACTGATTGAGCTGCGGTGGGGACGGGGAAGGCCGTTTAGGGCGCATTTGCGCCCTAAACGGCCGGGGTTTATATAATTTGGGCGCGGGGAAGAGTTCTGGGGGCTGATAAAAGCCTGTAAAATATCAGAAGCAGGGCGGGTTGAGGCGGCTGGGGGCGCCCTCCTTAAAGGGGTGGGAGTCCCCGTTGCTGATGCCGCGGGGGCCCGCCCGCCCTTCCCGGTCTGGCAATAAGCATTTAAAAAATGCTTATTGCCAGACCGGGAAGCAAGGAGGCCGGCTGACGCCGGCCGGGCGGATGGGGAAAGCAAAAGCTTTCCCCATCCGCCCTTTTATATAATTCCCCAGGGGCGCTTTAGGCGCCCCTCCCCCGCGCATAAAAGAAAGGGAGAGATCAAATGGCTAAAGAGGGAGAGTATTGTATGGAATTAAGTCCTGAATTTCGGGACGTGTTTTATATTGCCGGTCGTATTAAGGAGCTGGATCCAGCTTATTATATTATGTTCAACAGAAACAGCGGCCGTTATCAGGTGCACGCCGGAACTGGGCGGGATACCCTTCAGCTTGATTTGCCCTTTGATATCCTGGACAGCCGTGCTCTTAGTTATGTCCGGCAGACGGCCGTAACGCGCATTAATGAATATTTGGCTGAAATAGACAGGGCGAATCTTATTAATGAGCGCGCGGCGCTTAAACGAGGAGGAATCTAAATGAAATTAAGAGAATTGGCTGCGGGCTGCGCCGTGCTTTTGGGAATAGACGACGGCTTTCTGCGCGAGGGCGGAGTTATGACCGAGGACGAGCAGCTTGTATATGAACGGCTTAAAAGCGCGCTGAATTCAGTATATACGTTTATCGCAAAGGATTATTGCCGGCCTCTTTATACTGAAGTAATAACAACGGATGCGAAATCGGGCGTGCTTATAAGCGAATTGAGCAAAAGCTATATGCAGTTTCATTCGGCTAAAAATGAAAAGAGCTGTCCTGTGGCGGGCAGAGAATATCCCGATTATGTACGCTTCAGCGTGCGCCCGGGCAGCAAGGTGAGCGTAACGTATTATTATCTTCCGCCTCGCCTGGAGGATTTGGACGACGAGGTGGAGCTGCCCGAAAAGGATGTGGCTGCCGAAGCCTATCTTTACGGCGCTTTAAGCCTGTATTATACCACCGAGGGCCGTCATACCGAGGCTGCGGCCTGGGACAGAAGATATAAAAGCGTTCTGGACGGAACAGAAAGAATGCGCGGCGAGCATCGCCTTCCCAGCCGGAGGTGGTCTTGATGGCGTGGTATCGCAGCCTGCCTGAATATGAGCAGGCGGACGAATACAGTTTTTATATCAGCGATTTTAAGGGCGGCATCAATATGAGCGAGGACGACCAGAATATGAGCCTGAGCGAAAGCCCGCTGGCTTATAATGTTTCGGGCAAGGACGGCAGTCTTAAGAGGTGCGAAGGATACGGACGCGCCTATAAGCATGAGGATATGCTTAATAGAGAAATTCTGATTCCCGAATTGCCGTCGTCCGGTACGGGCAGGCTGCTTATTTACAGAGTCAATACTGAAACTCAGCCGCGCGAGCATTTGGCGTATGTGGATAATCTGGGGCTGTATAAATGCGTTCTTAACGGTTCAGAGCTTAAATGGCAGATGGTGAATACTACTGATTTCAGTGCTGTGGAATATTATGTAAATTACCGCAAGGATTCGGGCGACTGTCTGGTATTTGGTCCGGGCGTAGAGGACAATAATATGTATCTATGGAGTAAATTTACACAGCCGCCCTCTCCTGTTGAGACCGCGCCCCAATTAAGCAGCGCTGTGGTTCATTATGAGCGCATGTTTGGGGTTGGAGATCCGGAGCATGTAAACCGCATATGGTTTTCCGCGCAGTTTGACCCTACGGATTTTACAGTTTCTCTTGACGCGGGCGGCTATATAGACGTTATGGGGGATAAAGGCCGGGCGCTTAAGGTGATTAGCTTTTCGGACAGTATTTTTGTGTTCTGGCAGTACGGAATAACCAGGGTAAAAGCCTATAATTATCAGAGCGAATTTACCGTAAGCGATATATACAGCTGCGACAGCGAAATACTCAAGGACAGCGTGTGCCTATGCTCAGATCAGATTATATTTGCCGCTAAGGACGGCGTTTATGCCTTTGACGGTTACAGCGTACAGCGAATCAGCGATAAAATCTCAGGCATAATTAACGAGGGCCTGAAGGCTTCGGGCGAATGCTCGGCGTATTTCCGCGGCAAATATTATTTGTCTGTGCAGAGCAGCTATCTAGCCGAGGTGGAGGGCAGCCTGATGCTGGAATATGATACGGCTTCAAATAAATGGCGTATTTTTAAGGGCCAGCCCATACGGCAGCTTCTGGTCTATCATGACGAGGGACGCGAACGCCTGCTGCTTGTGGGGAACAATCACGTCTATGAAATGGACGGCTCTCAAACTTTCGGCGGCATGCCCATAAGCGCAAGATGGGATATGCCCTTAAGCAGCCTGGGCAAGCCTCATTTAGTCAAGAATATCCGCGAGCTGCTTATAACGGCTGAGGGCGAGGGGCTTTTAAGGCTGAAAATGACTACTGAAAGCGCCCGAATTGAAAGGACAATCCGCTTGAGGGATACGCGCAGGATATATAAGGTGCCTCTGCGAATCAGCGGGAAGCTGCTCCAGCTGAGCATAGAGAATGTGAGCGGCAATAATTTCACCGTCAGCAATCCCATGGTGATATATACCGCGCTCAGGGGGTGAGAGCTTTATGACGAGCAATGCGGTAACGCGCAATACCAAGCGTATTTTAATGCTTAATGAGGAGCTCAATGAACAGAGAGGCATGATAAACGCCTTTTTGAATCCCCGCAGCTATTCGATAGCCTCGGCTTCCCTTTTGTCCACCGAAAGCGAGCTTTTCAGCCTTAACGCCAGCGGCGCGTATGCGCTTTTCGGCTTTTTGAGGCTGCAATTCAATTCCGCTTCGGGACAAATTATTTCGGTCGTATTCCGGGACGCCCAGGACGGCGCGCTGAGCTCGTGCGTCAGGCAGCTTTCCAGCAACGGAGTTCAGAGCCTGGATATACCTTTCTGCATATATCCCGGAAAGGGACAGGTAAAAATAAACGCTTCAGCTTCCGCTTCGTGCAGCATATCGGGGGCGGAGCTTTTTATTCTTGGCATGTAATAAGCGCGTCCCCCCGCGCGCTCTTAATTAATATTTCCGGGGGGAGAAAGCAGGGATTATTAAATGAGCAAAAGCAAACAAGGCCAGTATATTGTCCAGCGCGGAGATACTGTAGAAAGCATAGCTAAAAAGCTGGGCATGTCTCCCTTTGCTCTGGTCAGCCAGAATCCGGGAATCCGTTCTCAGCGGCTGACGCAGGGCCAGAGTTTGGTATATTATAGCCCGTCCTCCCAGGCTAATACGAGCGGGCAGTCCTCTTCTTCAGACGCCGCCCAAAACGCTTTGAATATTTTAAACGGCGCTCTGGGCGCCGGAGGAGGCGCATTGAGCAATCTGTCTCTTAAGGCCGATACATTGGAAGAAGCGCTTCAGGCGCTTAAGAGAGAGGCGGGGCTTTCCGGTTTGAGCGATGAGGAGGCGTATGAAAGAGCGCAGCAGTTCAGGCGGCAAAACCTTCTTGAACAGGCTTCTCAGGCCAATCCGGGCAAGGTTTATGATATAGGCAAGCTGCTGGATAACGCCGGTTACGGCCTTTCGGATTCGGCAAGACAGATTATAAGCAATATTACAGGCATGGATTATTCGGGCGCTGCGGCCGGCTCTGAGGCAAATCTCAGCAGCAGGGACAGAGCGCTTCTGGCGCTGGGCGAATTGATTGATTTAACTAATCTTTCCCCTGTCAAAGGCGAGCAGATAGATGAAAACGCCCTCTATCGGCAGGCTTATGCCCAAGCGGAGAATGATTATGCAAATCGTATTCTCAACGCCGTCAATTCCCTTAATAATAAGCGCAGAAATAATCAGGACAAAAAGGAAACTCTTCAGGAGGATTATTTAAAGGAAATACAGGAATTGGAGGCGCAGGCGGAGGAGGACAGCGCCGACGCATTGCAGGACAGCATAAAGAGAGGCACGGCGCGTTCCAGTATTCTGGACGGACTGCAAGCGGAAATAGAGCAAAACAGCCAGGACAGCGCGCTTCAGCTTGAAACTGACCTTAACAATACTCTTTCCCGCCTGGACAGGGAATTGAAGGATATTGAAAGCGCGGGTAAGGCTACGCTGGATTTGCTGGAAAAGAATAAGCAGATTGCGGCGCAGAAAGAATATGAAAAGCAGCTTGCCAATATTCAGAAGGAGCAGGAAAAGCTTTCCAGCATAAACGCCGGCTTGACAGGCACGCTGCTCACTCCCAGCGACGCCGTCAAGCAGCTTAATAAGCTGGACAGGCAGCAGTCTCTGGATTATCTTAAAAAGAATGAAAAGAAACTGCGCAGCCTTTGGGGCAGCTCCTATGACAGCGTTCTTAAGCAATATTCTTAAACAGCATAGTCTTAGTCCGGGAATATTTCCCGGACTTTTTTTAATTTTAACGGAAAAATGTTTGCATTTATGCTGAAAAATATATTATAATATCTTTGAAAATAATAACGTGGCTTTATTTCCCGGACATGGGCTTTTGACGTGCGCTTAAGGCGCGCGGACGCGGCGATTAAAAAGAAGCTTATGTATACGGAATAACGCCTGAAAGGAATCAAATGCTCAAGCGCTATCTTTTTTATCTTATTCGCTGGCAGTTAAGCACGCCCATTCTTACTCTTGTGCTCACCTGGCTTTCGGATATGGACACTCTGCTTGCTACTATTATAGCCAATCTTATAGGAGGGCTTATATTTTTCTGGGTGGACAGTTTTATTTTTAAAACCATGGCACGCAGCCCGCTTTGGGAAATCCGTGAAAACGTTAAATGCGCCGACTGCGGGAAAACAGGACGTGGGTACCGCGTGGCCGAATGGTTTGGATATAACCGGGTTCAGGATAAAAACCCTGAATTTAGATGCGAGGAATGCCGCGAACGCAAGCTGGAGGAGATAAGCAAGCGCATAGGCAAAAAGGCGCAGTCCTGACTTGCTGATATATACAGCCCGTTTTATGCTTTTGGATAATTTTGCGACAGGGGCTTAACCCGCCCGCGTCCGGCTTTTAGAGCCGGACGGCCATATAATTGGCCCGGTAGAAAATCTACCGGGCCAATTATATGGCGGAAAAGGAGCGCGGCCTTTGGAGCCGCGCGGCGCACGCGCCCTGCGGGGCGCGCACGCCCTTTATATTTCCCGCCCGCCCCTGGCAGGCGTTTGTTTTTCTGCCCGGCTTTTCATATTCAAAATTCCTATTTTACAAACAGCTTTACAACACGCCGTTCGGTATGATATAATCATTTAAATTATTAAAATGGGGGAAAAGGCGGCTTTTGCCTTATTCTCTTTAAATAACAGACGGCGGCGCATATTTTTTTTGCATACGGAGTATTTTTTATTGCTTATAGAAGCTTGCTTTCAGTCTGGTTGGGCCGTCTGCTATTTTATTTATAATAAGGAGGATGCCATAATGAATAAAGGCAAAAAAATAACCATACTGGGCACGGGCAACGTAGGCGCAACAATCGCTTATACGCTGGCTATTGACGGTATGGCCTCTGAAATTCTGCTTATAGACATCAACGAGAAAAAGGCTCAGGGAGAAGCCATGGATATCTTGCAGGGAACGCCTTTCTGCGCTCCGGTTAATATTCATGCCGGCGGTTACGAGGAAGCGGCCCATTCGGACGTGGTTATAGTAACGGTAGGGCTGGCCCGCAAGCCGGGGCAATCCCGAATAGACCTGGCTCAAGTCAACGTGGATATTATTAAATCGGTTATGCCCCAGATAACCCGCTTTGCTCCCGACGCGGTATACATTGTGGTGAGCAATCCCGTGGACGTAATCACTTACGCAATTTTAAAGACTACCAACCTGGCCGAAAACCAGGTGTTCGGCTCGGGCACCATGCTGGATTCGGCGCGCCTGCGCTCCCGTCTGGCCGAACATGTAGGGCTGAGTTCTAAAAACGTGCACGCATATGTTTTCGGAGAGCACGGGGACACCTCCCTCATTCCCTGGTCTTTAACTACCATTGCCGGCATGGAGATGGATAAATACTGCACGCATATTTGCAGCCGCCATAATCACTGCGGCAAGGAAGAATTAAAGGATATAGAAGAAGACGTCCGCACGGCGGGAGCTAAAGTTATAGCCCTTAAGGGAGCCACCTTTTACGCTATAGCCCTTTCTGTGCGGCGGATATGCGAATGCGTGCTCAGAGATACGCATTCGGTTATGACCATTTCGGCAATAATACATAACCAGTACGGCATAAACGACGTATGCCTGAGCCTTCCCTTCGTGGTGGGCGCTCAGGGCATAATCCGGCCCATAGTGCCCCTTTTGACGGAATCTGAGGAAATATTGCTGCGCAAGAGCGCGGACGCGCTGAAGGATGTTATTTCACAGCTTAAATTTTAAATAGGAAAGGATGATTTTTAATGGATTACGCTGCTGAATCTCTCAAAAAGCATAGAGAATGGAAAGGCAAGATTGAAGTTATCTGCCGCGCCCCTCTGGAAACGAAGGACGATCTCTCCCTGGCTTATACTCCGGGCGTTGCTCAGCCCTGCCTGGAAATTCAAAAGGACGTTGATTTAAGCTACGAGCTTACCCGCCGCTCCAATCTTGTGGCCGTCGTTACGGACGGTACGGCCGTTCTGGGCCTGGGCGATATAGGCCCGGAGGCGGGCATGCCCGTTATGGAGGGCAAATGCGCCTTGTTTAAGGCGTTCGGAGACGTGGACGCCATTCCCCTATGCGTGCGTTCCAAAGAGGTGGAGGATATAGTCAACACTGTGCGCCTGCTCGCCGGCAGCTTTGGCGGCATTAATCTTGAAGATATTTCAGCTCCCCGCTGCTTTGAAATAGAGAGTCGCCTTAAGGAATGCTGCGACATCCCGATTTTTCATGACGACCAGCACGGCACGGCGGTTGTAACTCTAGCCGCCATGATTAACGCTCTTAAGCTGACGGGCCGGAAGCTGGATGAAATCCGAGTGGTTACAAGCGGCGCGGGCGCGGCGGGCATAGCTATTATCCGCCTGCTTATAGCCATGGGCCTTAAGGACGTCATTCTATGCGACCGCAAGGGCGCGATTTATCAGGGCAGAGAGGGGCTCAACGCCGAAAAGGAGGAAATGGCGGCCATTACTAATAAAAACTGCTTAAAGGGTTCGCTTGCGGACGTGCTTAAGGGCGCGGACGTATTTATAGGGGTTTCCGCTCCCGGCTGCGTAACGCCTGAAATGGTTAAATCCATGGCTCCTGATCCCATACTTTTCCCCATGGCCAATCCTGTGCCTGAAATCATGCCTGATTTAGCCAAAGCCGCGGGAGCCGCCGTAGTGGGCACGGGGCGCAGCGATTTCCCCAACCAGATTAATAACGTGCTGGCTTTTCCCGGCATTTTCCGGGGCGCGCTGGACGTGCGCGCCAGGGATATAAACGATGATATGAAAATCGCCGCCGCTCAGGCCATAGCCGCCTTTGTGACGGAAGAACAGCTCTCGGCCGAATATATAATTCCCAGCGCTCTTGACCGCAGCGTGGCCCAGGCCGTAGCCAAGGCCGTGGCCCAGGCCGCCAGAGATTCGGGAGTGGCCAGAATTTAAAGCTTGTTAAAATACCAATCCGGCCGGCGCTTTAAAAACAGCGCCGGCCGGATTTTTTGTTATTTACTGCATATTGCTATTGACTTTATCCCCCAAAAAGAATAAAATAAATACACAATTAAGTTAATTTTTTGAAATATCACTATTTTATTATTGCTTTTTATTTAATAGATTTTCATAACAATTTGGGTCTAAAAATGTGAATATATTCCGCGCAGATAATATTTTATAGGAAAGGAGGATATGGGGTTTTTAGGCGCGGTTTATAGAATATAAATTTAAGGAGATTTTGAGAATGAAAAAACACTTTATATCTAAGCGTATTTTAACAATACTGCTGGCGCTTATGCTGCTTTTGGCTGCTCTTCCCAGCGGAGTATTCGCTCAAAGCTTCCAAATGGAAACGGAAGATTTGCCGGCCGTTCTTGTTAAATCTGATGTAATTCAGCCCGCGACGATTCTGCCGCCCGAAAATTTGGGAGGCCAAGACATATCCATTACCGCTGTTCCGAGTGAAGAAATTCCTTTAAAGCAGGATGAGGCAGCAGTTGTAAGCGCATTTGATGATGAAATATTTTATGTCAACGGAATAGAAAACGGAGGAAATCTGCGCAGCACGCCCAATGCCAGCAATGACAGCAATATTATAATCTGTATTGAAAATGGGCAAAGGGTAGAAAAAATATCTCAAACCGGCAACTGGCTATATGTTTCATATTATATCGTACGTAATTCAGATGGTATGCCTTTAACTTATTATGGTTATATGCATAACAGCGTGCTTTTGCCCGATGGCCAGAAGATTATAATGGCTAACAGCGATACCTCGGATAAGCTGCTCAATATGCGTTCCTATCCTAACGGCCCCATAATAGGCACTATTCCTAATGACCATTGCATGCTTTACGATGATTCTAATCCTAAGAGCGGCAATTGGCAGCAGGTAGTATATAACGGTAAAACGGGCTATGTTTATACGCCTCTCACTAAAAAAGCTACTGTTACGGCATATGACGTGTCTATTTGGGAAGGATCTTCGTCTTTTATATTATATGATGACTACGGCGTTCAAGAGGGAGATGTCTTTGATGTAAGTATTCCGTTCAAGAGGGAATTTCAGAACGGTTTAAAGATAGACATTAATGACAACGGCAATATAATATCGGTAACCGCAGTTGAAGAAATGGAAGTAACCAAGCTAATTTTCGGGCAGGAATAAAAAGGAGGGCGTTAAGCCCTCCTTTTATTATTCAGTATATTTGGTTTCCACCGTAAACAGCTCATCTACCTCCGCCCGGCTCATGCCGAAGGCGTCCATGAAATTCAATTTAACCATTTCGGGCTTTTTAAGCAGGGCCTCTCTGAGCCGCTTTTTATAGGTGTTGAAGGTGCTTTCGCTGGGCGCTCCCCAGCGCTCCCGCTGGCGGGGCATCTCGCTTTCTATCTCGGCGAACATGCTTTCCATAAGGGGAATGGTCCTATCCGGATGCAGAGCGTTCTGCACATGCATGGCGTATCTCTCTATAAAGAGCTGCTTGCCCTCTGAATTTTGCAGCAGGGAATAGCCTAATATTGAGCGAAACCTTTTGCCAACACCATGACCTATATTATTAGCCATTTTATAGAGATAATTGTAATCTGGGTCATCATAATTGCCCTTCCAGAGGGACCAGTCGTTATCATAGAACACCCAGCGCCATTTTGTGGAGCCGTCGCTGGCGGCGTATACCTTTATATTGCCCGAATCGGTATGCAGCACCCAGGAGGCGGCTATCCACCAGTCAATGAGAGAATAGATATCCACATGCTCGCAGAGGTATTGATAATTTTCCTTTGTGCTCATATCGTGGGATTCGGCGTATTTTTCTAAGTCGCGGAAGGACTTATGGGCGGCGCTGTTGTTAGCGTTGCCTTTGATAATGGTGACGTTGTCCGCGTCTATTCCGTCGTGGGTTTCAAAATAAGATTCGTTAATCTTTTCGCGCAGATAATAGAGGCCGAAATATTCGCCGTTGATATATACCGCGCAGGGCTGAGAATCCATAACGGCCAGTTCGAAATCGTCCTGCACCATTTTAGAGATAAAAGCGTCTTTGATTTTAGTCCATTTCCAGTCCTGGCCGCCGCTGTGCAGCAGCAGGCTTTCAAAATGGGTAACCTCGTTGCCTTCAAAGAACGGGTAATCCACTCCCTTGCGTCCGTAATTATCCCTTATCTGTATGGCGATGCTTTTCTGTTTTTCTATTCGGGAATAGTCGCCGTGTATTCTTATGCCGGCGGGAAATTCCAGCACTTTCACTCCGTCGGCAGTAAAATATTCTATATTGGCCTGGCGCTCCCAATCTCGATAGAAGTTGGCGGGGGCGTCCTTAAGCTGTTCTATGCTCATATCCTCGTTGGCGTTTGGGCCATATTCAAATATGCCGTTCTGAACGCTGAAAAGCCCGTCGGGATCGCTGGAGAGGCAGACAATGGGGAGGGAATGCCTGTCCTCGATAAGCAGGGTGCAGGATCTTATATCGCTGTTAAGCATGCCGTCGGCATAAACAACCGCGCGTACAGTAGTGGATTTATTTATGGTTATGGGGCCTGAATAGCGGCTGGAATTGCGGTTGGGCTCGCTGCCGTCGGTGGTATAATAAATAATTCCTCCGCTGGGAGCGGTTATGGAGAGCTGATAGCCCGCCTGGACATATCCGCCCGTTGTGGAGAAGGAAGCGTTGCCTATATAGCCGGTGTAAGTGCCGCCGTTTGAAAAATATACTCTGTCCGCAAGGGTTGTGCCCTCCCGGCCGCTGGAAACTCCTTCGCGCAGTTTGCCTGTGCTGAACGCGTCCACGGTCCGGCCGTTTGGATCGGTCAGATAGAGTTCGTCTCCCGAGGTGCTTACTTTAAAATTGAGATAAATGCTGTTGCGGTCGGAGCCTTGGTTATTCAGCCCTGCGGCATAAAGGGTAAGGGTGCCGCCCGCGGGGACCGCGCCTTTTTCAAAGGTATAGCGGTAGGGATCGGCCAGGCTTTTGGAAATGCCGTAGCCCGCCAGGGATATATCGCTGTCCGTGCCGTTGAAAAGGGTTATGGTGTCGTAGCCGTCGTCGTCAGGGGTGGCGGAGACCTTGCTGATCCAAAGTCCGCGGTTTATAAGCTGGCTGGCCGTCATTAATTCAGAAAAGCCTGTTGAAGCGTTGGCTGCGCCGGGAGTAGGCAGGGCGTAAAATTCCCATACGGAAGGATCCTGCGGATTTCTGCCTGCGGATATGTTGTCGGGCAGGTTTTTAAGGGCTACCGAATCTATTTTATGTCCCTGTTTATCTGAGAGCATCAGGATTTCGTCAGTTTTTGAGAGACCGAAAGAGGCGTGCAGCTCAGTATCAGTTTTTTTATCCTTGCCTGAAAGGAAGATCAGGAGGCAGCCGCCCGCAGCGATTTTTACGTCGCCGGGAATCTGCCATTTATCCACTTCGGACAGATCGTCGGTCAGGTACATGCCTGAAAGGTCTATTTCCTCTGAACCCGGATTATATATTTCCACCCAATCGTTATAATCTCCCTCCGAATCATAGAGAGTATAGGTGTTGCTGTTCATATATTCGTTTATATAGAGCAGGGGAGTATCAAATTGCAGGCCGTCTATGCTTTGGGCATGGCTGCCCGAATTAGTCGCGCCGGGCGTAGGGACTGCAAACCACATAAATTTCCCGGCGTCCGCCCCTTCTAAAACCACGCCGTAGGAAATATCCTTTGAGGCGGCCTCGGGAACTTCCACTCTGCTGGCGTATGTCCCGTCCGGTTTGAGAAGAGTGATGGTTTCGCCCTTGCTGGATATGGCGAAATTGGTGTGTATTTCGCTATCTGCCATTTTATTTTTGCCTGAAGCGAAGATTACGAGATAACTGCCGGGCTCCATAGTATAGGCGGGCAGTTCAAATTTCTGCGGGCGCTGCTCGTTATCCGAAAGATAATATCCGCTGAGGCTGATTCTGGAAGAGGAAGCGTTATAGAGCTCTATCCAGTCGGAGTATTCGCCGTCGGCGTCAGTCAGGCCGGTTGAATTGCTGGACATAATTTCAGTTATATAAATATCTTGGGAGGATGTCTCGCCGCCCGTATTTGAATTTGAGGCCGATGGGTTGTCGTCTGTGCCTGAACAGCCTGCCAGGGGAATAATAAGCGCCAGCGCCGTTAGAAGCGCGCAGAGCTTCAGGGTTAGTTTGTTCATGAAAATATCTCCGTTTCTCCGGCTGCTTTTGTTTTTTGAGCTGAAATAAGCTTAAATAGTTAAATGCGTATAAAAGCTGATGCCGATACAACAATTTTAACATAGGCATAATGAAAATGCAAAGGAATTTGTTTTAAAAAAGCATTAATTAAATGGGACGTTCGGAGTAATTAGCTGTAATATTTTGCAGGATGCAGAGGCGGATTTAGGAGAGGCGGGGAGAGACTGCGGGCGAATCCGGGCGGATTAAATATAAAGACGCTAGGACGCCGCGAGGGGGCGGGAAAGATAAAAGGCCTGCGGCGCGGCGGATTTGGGCCGTGCCGCAGGGCGGCCGGCCCGGCAGGGCCGGCCACATTATTGTTTGCCCCGCTTTGCGGGGCAAACGGGTGGGCAACCCGTCCCGCTTAAAACTGAATAGCAATTAAGCAGCCTAAAGGGCCGCCCCGCCCTTTAAAGGAGGGCGCCCGAATATTATTCATTTCCAGTTTACATACCTTTATTCATATATATATTCTTTCTAATTGCTTTTGCTTTGCGCCCATAATGCGCGCAATACTTCTTCCTAATTGCCCTTTAATTATCCGAACTGATAAAGATATCCCGGCTTCTGTTTGCGCGCATTCATATATAAACCCACCCGCGGCCCGGCGCACGCGAAGCGTGCGGCAGCGGCCGAGGCGGTTAAAAAACGTTTTTTAAGCAAGCTTGAGTTAAAAAGTCCTTTACAATGAAGGAACTACAATATATAATTATAAAAAAGAATAACCCTGCGAAAGGGAGCCGCTTATTCATAATACATCCTTTAAGAGAGCCGTCCGTTTGGTGCAAGGAGGGCAGGGATGAGATTAAGGGGTATCGCCCTGGAGGGGCCGGGACGAAATTTTCAACAGTAGGCCCGGACGGCGCGCGTCCGTTAAACACGCGGAGGCATAAGGCGAACAGAAACGTCCGTGCCGTGCTCTACAATGGTTTTTAAGGCTTTGCATTTTTGTTAGAGTGCAGAGCTTTTGCTTTCTTAAAATATTGGAGGAATAATTATGTATAAAAAAGTGGATACGGGATTAAATTTTGTGGAACGCGAGCAAGAGGTGCTGGATTTCTGGAAAGAAAACCACATTTTTGAGAAGAGCGTTCAGGAAAATTCGGAGGGGCCTAATTTTACATTTTATGACGGCCCGCCTACAGCTAACGGCAAGCCGCATATAGGACATGTGCTTACCCGCGCTATAAAGGATCTTATCCCCCGTTACCGTACTATGAAAGGCTATAGAGTGCCGCGGAAGGCTGGGTGGGATACTCATGGCCTGCCAGTTGAATTAGAGGTGGAAAAACAGCTTGGCATAAACGGCAAGCCCCAAATAGAGAGTTACGGCATAGAGCCCTTTATCCAAAAATGCAAGGAAAGCGTATGGAAATATAAGTCCGAATGGGAAAGAATGAGCGATCATGTAGCATATTGGGCGGATATGGAGCATCCCTACGTTACTTATGAGGATAATTATATAGAATCAGAATGGTGGGCGCTTAAGCAAATCGCAGATAAGGGCCTGCTTTATAAAGGACATAAGATAGTGCCTTACTGCCCTCGCTGTGGGACGGCGCTTTCCAGCCATGAGGTGGCTCAGGGCTATAAGGACGTAAAGGAGACTTCCGCCTTTGTGGCGTTTAAGGCCAAAGGGCTGGAGGAGACTTATCTTTTAGCCTGGACCACCACTCCCTGGACGCTGCCCAGCAATGTGGCTCTTTGCGTAAACGCGGACGAGGAATACGTCTATGCCCGCCTGGACGGCAAAATTTATATTCTGGCCGGAGCGCTTGCGGACGTGCTGGGCGAAGGGTACGAAATAATCAGGCGCGTTAAAGGGCATGAACTCTGCGGCATGGAATATGAGCCCCTGTTTGATTTTGCCCAGGTTAAAAAGAAAGCCTGGTATGTAGTGGCAGACGGCTATGTAACTCTGGATTCGGGCAGCGGCATAGTGCATATAGCGCCGGCTTTCGGAGAAGACGACGCAAGAGTGGGGCGGGAGAATAATCTGCCCTTTGTGCAGATGGTGGACGCTCAGGGCAAATTTGTGCCCGAATGCGCGCCGTATGCGGGCATGTTCGTAAAAGACGCGGATAAGCCCATAATCAAGGATTTAAAATCCAGAGGCCTGCTCTTTAAGACTCTGGAATTCGAGCATAGCTATCCTTATTGCTGGCGGTGCGATACGCCCCTTTTGTATTATGCGCGCCAGACCTGGTTTATCCGCATGACTGCCGTCAGGGATAAGCTGATTGAAAATAACCGGAAAATCAACTGGATTCCTGAGACCATCAAAGAGGGAAGAATGGGCAATTTCCTTGAAAACGTTATGGATTGGGCGCTTTCGCGCGAGCGCTACTGGGGCACGCCCCTGCCTGTTTGGGAATGCGAATGCGGGCATTTTCATGTAGTGGGCAGCCGAAAAGAGCTGTCTGAATTGACAGGCGCGCCTGAGGAGCTTGAATTGCATAAGCCCTATCTGGATCCATTGAAAATCAAATGTGAAAAATGCGGCGGGGAAATGCGCAGAGCGTCGGAGGTTATTGATTGCTGGTTTGATTCGGGCTCTATGCCATTTGCTCAATGGCATTATCCTTTTGAGAACAAAGAGCTCTTTGAACAGAATTTTCCGGCGGATTTTATCAGCGAGGCCATAGACCAGACCAGAGGCTGGTTCTATTCCCTTTCGGCTATTTCTACTCTGCTCTTTGACAGCCCGGCGTTTAAAAATTGCATTGTTCTGGGACATGTCGGAGATAAGGACGGAATAAAAATGAGCAAGCATAAGGGAAATGTCGTGGATCCCTGGGACGCGCTTAACGCTCAGGGCGCGGACGCGGTGCGCTGGTATTTTTATACCGGCTCGTCCCCGTGGCTGCCTTCCCGCTTTTCTCTTGACGCAGTAAGCGAGGCGCAGCGTAAATTTATGGGCACCCTTTGGAATACCTACGCCTTTTATGTGCTGTATGCGGAGATAGATCAGTTTAATCCAACTGAATACAAGCTGGAATATGATAAGCTTTCGCTTATGGATAAATGGATACTTTCAAAGCTCAACAGCCTGATTGAATTTGTGGACAGCTCTCTGGGGAATTATATTATAACAGAGCCGGCCCGCGTCATGGCCGAATTTACCGATGAATTGAGCAACTGGTATGTGCGCCGCTGCCGCGAGAGATATTGGGGCAGCGAAATGACGCAGGATAAAATAAACGCATATATGACGCTCTATACGGTGCTTTGCACCATGGCAAAATTAAGCGCGCCCTTTACGCCCTTTATGGCGGAGAGCATATATCAGAATCTTGTGAGGGGATTGGATTGCAATGCGCCTGAAAGCGTGCATTTGTGCGCGTTCCCCGTCTGCCAAAATGTCTATATCGATAAGGAACTGGAGGCGCATATGGAGACGGCGCTTTCAGTGGTGGTGCTGGGAAGAGCCTGCCGTTCGGGAGCGGGCATTAAAAACCGCCAGCCTCTTTCAAAAATATATGTTAAGAGCGACAAGCGGCTGCCTGATGAATTTTCCGCGCTGATAGCGGATGAACTGAATGTAAAAGCGGTTGAATATCTTGCGGACGACAGCCGTTTTACAACTTACAGCCTTAAGCCGCAGATGCGTACTCTGGGCCCCAAATATGGACGGCTGCTGGGCGAAATAGGCAAATATCTGGCTCAGGCGGACGGAAGCGCCGTTGTGGAAGCCGTTAAAAACGGCGGAGTTTATACCTTTGAGCTTTCAGGGCAGCAAATAGAGCTGGGAGAGAACGACCTGCTTATAACGGCGGTCAGCCGGGAAGGATATGTTTCGGAGGCGGATGGAGGAACGGTAGTCGTGCTGGATACGGCGCTTAATGATGAATTAATAGCCGAGGGATATGTGCGCGAACTGGTAAGCAAAATACAGAATGCGCGCAAAGAGCAGGGGCTGGAAGTGACGGACCATATAGAATTAACTCTTGACGCTCAGGGAGCGCTTAGAGAAGCAATTGAAAAGCACAGCGCGCAGCTATGCGGAGACGTGCTTTGCACTCGGCTGAGCTTTGCATCTTTAACGGGCAAAGAGATGGATATAAATGGAAGCCGATGCGTAGCGGAGATTAAAAAGGCGTAAGAAATTATTACTGGCTCAGGGAGGATAAGAGAGGAAGATTTCGGATTGTGCGGGAGTTTAGGCTGCCCAGCGCGGCATTGCGGTTCGCGCGGCCGCGCCGCCCCCGCCTCCCCCACCCAGAGCGGCCTTTGAGCGCAGCCTGGCTTTATGAGCGCCCGCCCGGAGCCGGGGCGGCGCTGGTTACATGGGCGGATATACAAAAAAGGAGGGAGCAGGAAAAATGTTCTTAGCCGGAGATTGGCAGGATTATGAAATTATAGATACCGGCGACGGGATGAAATACGAGCGCTGGGGCGGCATATTTCTTCTGCGTCCCGATCCGCAGGTTATATGGCCGTATTTTGAGGAGCCGGGGCGCGTGGACGGATATTATAAGCGCTCGGCGCAGGGCGGAGGCTCCTGGCATTTTCCGGGCCGGGCGCCTGAAAGCTGGACTATTGAGCGAAACGGGCTTAAATTTAAAATTAAGCCTATGGGCTTTAAGCATACCGGGCTTTTCCCGGAGCAGGCTGCCAACTGGGACTGGATGTGCGCGCTGGTGCGAAATGCAGGCAGGCCGGTTAAGATTTTAAATCTATTCGGATATACCGGCGGCGCAACGGCGGCGCTGGCTCAGGCGGGCGCGGCGGTCACCCATGTGGACGCCGCTAAAAATATGGTTGCGCACGGCAGAGAGAATCTGGCCCTGTCGGGGCTGGCGGACAGGCCTGTGAGATGGATTGTAGAGGACTGCCGGAAATTCGTGGAGCGTGAAATGCGGCGGGGCAACAGCTACGACGGAATTATTATGGATCCTCCCAGTTACGGCCGCGGCCCGTCGGGCCAGGTCTGGAAGCTGGAGGAGGAGCTCTATCCCTTTGTCTCCCTATGCATGAACGTGCTTTCGGATAATCCGCTTTTTATGCTTATTAACAGCTACACTACAGGGCTTCAGCCGCTGGTATTATATAATATACTCTCCCGGCTGTTCAAAGGCAGGGGAGGGCGTATAGAAGCCGCGGAGGTGGGCCTGCCTGTAACGCGCGGAGGAATAATACTGCCCTGCGGCGCTTCGGGGCGCTGGCAGAACGCCTGACGGCTGTTTCTGGGCAGGCGCAGGCCGGGGCGCGGCCGGAGCCCTGCGCCGCTGCATGCGCGCGGGCTTAAGAATCTCCCGGCGTTTCATAAATTTCGGATTATTAATCCGGAAGAGCGCCTTTCCGCGCCTGATAGGGGTTCTGCGCAAATTTAATGAATGGACGAGGATTGATATATGCCTAAGCTGCAAATTTTATTTGAGGATAATCATTGCATAGTGGTGGATAAGCCCAATAATCTTCCCGTACAGGCGGATTCCAGCGGAGACGCGGATTTGCTGAGTATGGCCAAGGAATATGTCCGGGAAAAATATAATAAGCCGGGCGAAGCGTATATAGGGCTGGTGCACCGCCTGGACAGGCCGGCCGGAGGGCTGGTTGTGCTGGCCAAAACCTCAAAGGCCGCGGCCCGGCTCTCGGCGCAGGCAAGAGAGAGGGAATTGGGCAGGCAGTATCTTCTTATAGTCAGAGGGGCGCCTAAGGCGCGCGCGGGAGAAATTAAAAATTATCTTCTTAAGGAGCCTGCCGCCAATATGGTGCGCATTGTGCCCGCCGCGACAGAGGGGGCCAAGGAGGCCGTTCTTAATTATAAATTGCTTCAGACAATCAATCAGCCCGGAGAAGGAGAGCTCTCTTTAATAGAGGTAAGCCTGCAAACAGGCCGCTCCCATCAGATAAGAGTGCAGATGGCGGGCTTGGGATGCCCTCTTTACGGCGATCAGAAATACGGCCCCCATTTGAATAAAAAGGGCCAGCAGCTTGCCCTGCATGCGGCAAAATTGAGCTTTATCCATCCCACGCTTAAGGATAAGCGCGTGTTTATAAGCTATCCCCCGGCTAAAGCGCCCTGGACATATTTCAATATAAATCTGGAATAGATTGAATGCGGCCCCTCAGAAATATAAGCAGGGCAATGATGATAAATCTTTTTTACCCTCGCTGAGCCGCTGAGGGAGTTTTTTAATTTTCGAGCGGGGCTGCCGGGGCGGAAAGGGGAGACTGTACATATGGATTTTACGGGCAAAAACATAGTGATTACCGGCGCTTCTTCGGGCATAGGCCTGGCGTCGGCGCGCCTGCTGGCGCAAAAGGGCGGGAACGTCTACGCGCTCTCCCGCCGAGCCAGGACGGGTGAGAGGACTAATTGCGGACGGGGACGGATTATAGAAGTAGGCTGCGACGTGACGGACAGCCGTTCGGTTAGAGAAGCGTTTGAATATATTTTTTCGGACGCAGAAAATATTTACGGCCTGGTAAACTGCGCGGGCACGGGCATAGCCGGAGCCGTGGAGGAGACTTCGGAGGAAGAACTCTCCGGCCAGCTGGACTGCAATCTTTACGGAACGCTGCGCGCTCTCAGGGAGGCGCTGGGCAGGATGCGGAAGCAGGGAGAGGGCCGGGTTGTAAATATGAGCTCGGTCGGCGGGCTGATAGGCCTGCCCTTTCAAGGCATGTACAGCGCCTCAAAATTCGCGCTGGAGGGCATGACCGAAGCGCTGAGGAACGAATTGCGCCCCTTTGGAATCAGGGTTTGCTTAATAGAGCCGGGCGACGTGCGCACGGGATTTACCCGCAGCCGCCGTTATACGGCTCGGACGCGGGAGAGCGAGGTATACCGGCGCGAGCTTTGCAGCGCCGTAAACGCAATGTCGGTCAGCGAGGAAAAGGGCATGCCCCCCGAAAAGGTGGCGCGGCTGGTTTTGAGGGCGCTGAGCATGAAAAATCCGCCGGTGAGAATGGCTGCCGGAGGCGGCTATAAGGCGCTTTGCTTTATAAAACGCTTTTTGCCCGACAGGCTGGTGAGCTGGGTTGTTTTTAAAATGTACTGTACGCGCAAAAGCCTGGGCTCGGAATACTGGGATTTTGAAAAGGACGTGCTGGGCGTGAAAAAAGGCTGAATTTGGCCTTGCATACAGCCAAAAATGAATAAACGGCTCATGAACGGTTAATAAATTGTAAATATTTACTATAAAGCCGGGATTGAGAAATAAAAGCCTTGCGCGGCGGAGGCGGCGGGGATATTATATGTGAGAAGCGCGCCCTTTTATTTGCGGGCACGGGCCTAAAACGGCGGGCCTTTGTTCCCGGCCCGGGGCGTTTTTAAAAAATATAAGAATTTGAATGGGAGCTGATAGTTATGTTCAGGCTTATAACGGATATGTGCTGCGATCTGACCAAGGAGATGTGCGAGGAATTTGGGATTCTGGCCGTTCCCATGAGCTATACTATGGACGGCAGGGATTTTTTGCATACGCTGGAGGACGGAAATCCGCATGAATTTTATCAGGCGCTGAGAAACGGCAGCATAAGCAAAACCAGTCAGATTAACAGCGAGGATTTTATAGAATTTTTCACGCCCTTCCTCGAGCAGGGCGAGGATATTCTATATTTAGCTTTTTCTTCGGGGCTGAGCGGCACCTATCAAAGCGCCTGCATTGCGGCGGAGGAATTAAAGAAACGCTTTAGCGAACGCACGGTTGCGGTTGTGGATTCGCTGGCGGCTTCCATGGGGCTGGGGCTTATGGCGTATTACGCCTCATGCCGCATTAAAGAGGGCATGAATCTGGCGGAGACGGTTTCCTGGCTGGAGAGCAATAAATTAAAGGTTAACCATTGGTTTACAGTGGACGATCTGCACTTTTTGCGCAGAGGAGGAAGAGTTACGGGCGCGGCGGCTTTCGTGGGCAGCCTTTTATCCATAAAGCCCGTTCTGCATACGGACGACGAGGGCAAATTAATACCCATGGAGAAAACCAGGGGACGCGCTAAAGCGCTGCGCGGGCTGGCGGAAAAATTAGAGCAGCAGGGAGAGAGTATTAACGGACAGACCATATTTATCAGCCACGGGGACTGCCTGGAGGACGCCGAGCATGTGCGCGGGCTTATAGCTGAAAAATATCCAGACTGCAAATTCAGAATGAATTATATAGGGCCGGTAATCGGCTCTCATTCAGGGCCGGGCACGGTGGCTGTGTTTTTTATGGGCGTTAAGCGCTAGCCGGCGGGGCTTTTGATTCTGTTGCCACGGGGCAGCGGACATTCTGGCAAAAACTCATTGTAAAAGGCGGCTGATGAGAGCAATCTCATCCGCCGCCTTGCTGTCTTTGCGCCGTTTAAAAGCATTTATAACGACTTATCTTGCATTATTTATTCACAACCATAAGCATTCCTTCCGCTCCCAGCCTGTTCTCAGGTTCTAAAAGCAGCCCCTTTTTAATTAATTCTTCTATGATGCCTGACAGAATTCTAATCCCGGCGATTAGCTGAGTGTAAATTTGGTATTCGCTGATTAGATGTTCGGGAATATGCTCTCTCATAAATTGCGAAAGCTCTTCCGCTATCTCTTCAACGAGCTCTCCCGCTTTATTATTCAGTTTAAAGGAAAGATTGTAGAAGTCCATATCATCTTTTTTATCAATTACGATGATCCTTGGTTCAAGCAAATGCCCCTTTTTGCGTAAATAACCGCACTCAATGGCCTTCGCGGCAATTTCTTTTTCGCTTTCAGTCAGGTCGTCAATGTTTAATCCGCCTATTGCCCGTATCAGCATTAACAGCATATCGTCATGCGCGATATTATATCCGCAGTAAAAATGCTTATCAAGCCTTTCTCCATAGATATTGGAAACAAAAACAGATTTATAACCGCCTATTTGAGTTGCATCGATGCCATCGCTTCCGTAAAAGCCGAAGTTTGGGTTCTGCTCGTCTGTAAAAGCTACTGCTACGCATGAAAAGCTTCTGTTTATCGGAATAATATCACGGAAATATTTTTCCATAATAACCTTGTTGATTCTATCCTGAAAATCCCAAACCGTTCTTGAAATTAAAGCCCACAATATAAAATTTAAATGGTTTTGTTGGCTCAAATAAGGGAATTCAAGAATTTCTTTTTCATTCCGTTTTAATTGGTCTATTATTAATTTGCAGTATTCAGGAAGACGCTTTTCGTATATCCTGTTCGCTTGATTATATTCGCTGTAATCAACAAGGAGGATATTCAAAGCATATTTTTCATTATCAAGCTTGCGGAGCATACCATAGCTGCCGTTTTCTCCTCTGCATTGAATTTCCAGTTCTTCTTCAACGTATGGCATGGGGATACATAACTCATCCGATAATTCTTTTGCGGATTTTGGCTTATCCTTGCAAAGATAAATAAGATTCTGCGAAAGCATGCGTTCGGCCTTGCTCCTGGGATCATTGCCGCATGGATTGCCCGTTCCGGATATGGCCAGTCTTATTGGCTTTAAAGATAAATTTCGCTTATTCATTGTTTCAACCTCTTTTCTAATTATATTCCGGGCGGAAAATAAACGTTGTTTTACAGAATTTTCGGAGATATTAAGGTATTGAGCAATATCTTTGATTTTTATTTCATCAATATAATACATAACCATAACGTCCCGATATGCTTTTGATAAAAAAGAGATTTCCCTGAATATCGTCTTTAAGTGTTCAGTTTCTGCTATTTGTTCAAATAATTCCTCAATATCATCTGTTTTTGATAATAAAGACAGTTCGGTGTTTTCTATACTGATATCTTTTTTTCGTTTATTTCTTTTGTCACAGAAATCAGCATAGACTCTGCGTGCTATTGACCACGCGAATGCATAAAAATCATTGATTTCATTTTGTTTATGTATCGCTGAAATTACAGCGATAATAATGTTTGAACACAAATCCTCTGCGTCGAAGGAAGTACTGCACCTTCTGTATGCAAAGCCATAGATTTTTTCAAGAAAATCACTATTATCTATCAATTCAAAAACTTCATCTATTTTCATTTGTTGTCTTCCTGTCTTCCGTTTGCAAACATCTTACGCATATATAGTCGAAGAAAATACGAATTGGTTAGATGGTTTGCAAAATAAATTTCTCACGTTTCAAAATTTTGTCCTGCGCCGCTGAAGCTGCTGTCAATTGTTTGCGGGAATAAAGATAAATTCCTGCTGTTCGGGAGATAAGCGAATATGGCAGGATTATAGCATATAAATTAAGTATAGCAAAAGCGGAGCTTAAGAAGCTTTAAAAAAGGCGGAGGAAAAATAAAATTGAACTTAGCTATTGCAGTTAAGGGAATTATGCTATATAATATATATGAGTATTAATTTTGCCTCCGCCCCTTGAACGGGGCGGGCGTTCTATTTATATTATAATCAGAACAGTCCTATTAGATCTAGGACAGAAAGGGATGGCCATGAAGCTTATAATAGCTATTGTTCAGGATGAGGATGCCGGAAGGCTTATAAGCTCGCTTATGAAGGAGGGCTATGGCGTAACCAAGCTTGCCACAACGGGCGGCTTTCTGCGCGCGGGCAATACTACGCTGCTGCTGGGCGTAGAGGATGAAAAATTAGAGCACGCTCTGGAATTCATAGAAGGCATATGCAAAAGCAGGAAGCAGATGGTTTCGGCCAACAGCACTTCTTTGGACGTATCCATGAATATGGGCATGTCCTCCAATATTGAAATTATGGTGGGAGGAGCCACGGTATTTGTGCTGGACGTGGTTAAATTCAGCAAATTCTGATGTACGAAAGATACCAGCTTGTTTTGCATTCCAGGCAGTTTGAGGATATAAGGCGCAGCTTTTTAAACGGGCGCGCCGCTCATGCCTATATTATAGAAGGGCCGGCTGGGGCGGGCAAGCGGACGCTTTCCAAACTGGCCTCGGCCTTAATTGTATGCCGGGAAAAAAGAGCATGTTTGGATTGCCCGGACTGCCGCCGCGCGCTTTTGGGCGTTCATCCGGACGTTCATTTATACAGCTCGGAAAAACGCATATCGGTTAAGGACATGCGCGGATTAATCGAGCAGTCGGCTTTAAAGCCCTATGAGGCGGATTACGGCGTATATATAGTGGAGAACGCGCATACGGCTACGGCCGAGGCGCAGAATTGCCTGCTTAAAACGCTGGAGGAGCCCCCGGGGGACAGCATATTTATGCTGCTTGCTCTGAACGCGGGACAGCTTTTGCCCACCGTGCGTTCCCGGTGCAGGCTTGTGCGCATGACGGGCTTTTCGGACGAATTGATTTTTCGTCAGCTTCAGGCGCTTTATCCGGGAGAGGAAAAATGCAGGCAGGCCGCGCAGATGGCGGGCGGCAATATAGGCCGGGGAGTGGCTCTTATTGAAAAACGGGAGCTTTGGGAACTGGCCGCGCTGGCCGAGAGGCTTTGCGCTGAGGCGGACAGCTTAAGCGCCGCGCAGGCTGCCGAGATGCTCAGGGGAGCCAAGGATAAAATGGACGAGCTGCTCCCGTTATTGGAGGAGCGGCTTATTCGCGCGGGGGACGTTAAATCCTTAGCCAGGCTGGGATATGTCGAGGACGCCGTGCGCAGGCTGGAGGAAAACGTCAACCCTGCTTTGGCGCTGGACGGGTTAGCTTATTATTTTACTAAGGGAGATTCTAAATGGCAAAAATTATAGGAGTTCGCTTCAGGAATTCCGGCAAGGTATATTATTTTAATCCGGGGCGGTATATTATAAAGGCGGGCTCGGGAGTTATAGTTGAGACTGTTCAGGGAGTGGAATTCGGAGAGGTGAGCATAGGCACGAAGGAAGTGCCTGATGAAGAAATAGTAGCTCCGCTTAAGGAGATTATACGCGTGGCCTCTCCTAAGGATTACGAGCAGCTTGAGGAAAATAAGAATAAGGAGCAAAAGGCCTTTGAGACGGCCTCGCGCAAAATCGCCGAACACAAGCTGGATATGAAGCTGGTGAGGGTGGAATATACCTTTGACGGAGCCAAGATAGTATTTTATTTCACTTCGGACGGCAGAGTGGATTTCAGGAATCTGGTTAAGGATTTGGCGCAGACTTTTAAAAGCAGAATAGAATTGAGGCAGATTGGCGCGCGGGATGAAGCTAAGCTGTTGGGGGGATTGGGCCCCTGTGGGCTGCCCTGCTGCTGCAATGCGTTTTTAGCTGATTTTCAGCCTGTTTCTATAAAAATGGCCAAGGAGCAGGGGCTGTCTCTGAATCCGACTAAAATAAGCGGGCTATGCGGCCGGCTGATGTGCTGCTTAAAATATGAGCAGAGTTATTATGAAAAGGCGCGCAAAGCGCTGCCCAGAATAAACGCCGAAGTTAAAACGCCCGACGGTACGGGAAAAGTATTTGAATTGAATTTGCTTAAGGAACGGGTTAAGGTTAAATTGCAGCTTCCGGGAGATACTGTGGACATAAGGGAATACGAGGCTAAGGACGTAAAAGTTTTAAAGAACGGAGGCCCTGTTAAAGCCAAAGGGCAAAAAGAAGAGGAAATAGTGCTGGATGAGGAAATCAAGGCTATTTTAGATTAATTTATCCTTTGCAAATAATTTTCTTTATGCTATAATAAGAAATAAACAAGAGGCGTTTATTAAGAGAGTCCGGATAATTCCGGCTTTTTGCTCAGCTTTTTGGAGGAGGTGAAAACCATGGCTTATATAATCAGCGACGATTGCATTTCCTGCGGCGCTTGCGAGGCTGAATGTCCCGTTGGAGCTATTTCCGAAGGGGATGGAAAGTATCAGATTGACGCCGATACCTGCATTGAATGCGGCGCATGCGAGGGAGTGTGTCCCGTTGGCGCGCCTAAACAGGGTTGATTTCGCGCATATTTAAACGGCTTCCGGAGCGTTTGACTTGCTTCGGAGGCCGTTTTTATTTTTTTAATTAGAGGCGCTTTTGAAGGGACGTTAAGGGGGCGCCCCCGCCCTTTAAAGGAGGCGCCCGCAATTCCTGCATTTCTATCTGCGTTTTCCATTTCCTTTTTCTCTATTTCTCTAAATATTTTATCATGCGCCATATTCCCGCCTGCGGGCGGGAATAGATATAGCCCCGCCCGGCGCCCTGTTTACCCGGCGCCGGCATAAAATTCCAAGCCGCGCGCTTTCCGATTCTTCTGGACTTTGGCGTAAAAATATGATTTAATATTAAGAGGAATGTATTTATATGCGCCTGAATATTCTCTTTTTAAGGAGAACGCGCCGTTTGGGCCGGTTTTCTTTTGAGGCATTTTATTTCGGTCTGATGGGATTGAATCCCGTTCGGCTTTTTAAGAAGAGGCGTAGGGGCATAAAGAATAAAAAGCTGCGGAAGGAGTAGTTGAATTATGGGACTTATTAAAGCGGGTATAGGAGCTCTGGGAGGCACTTTGGCTGACCAGTGGAAAGAATTTTTCTACTGCGATTCGCTGGACGCGGATATTTTGGCGGTTAAGGGCCAGAAAAGGATTTCGGGGCGTTCAAGCAATACTAAGGGCAATGATAATATAATTTCAAACGGCAGCGGAATAGCCGTGGCCGACGGGCAGTGCATGATGATTGTGGAGCAGGGCCGGGTCTTGGAGGTATGCGCCGAGCCGGGCGAATATACCTTTGACAACTCCACAGAACCCAGCATATTTGCAGGCAGCCTGGGCAAGAGCATTATAGAGACTTTTAAAACCATCGGCCGGAGATTTACATACGGCGGCGATACGGGAAAGGATCAGAGAGTTTATTATTTTAACACCAAGGAAATAGTGGGAAATAAATACGGCACAGCCAGCCCCGTGCCCTTTAGGGTGGTGGATAATAATATAGGGCTGGATATAGATATTTCTATAAGATGCAACGGCGAATATTCTTATAAAATAACTAATCCTCTGCTTTTTTATACCAACGTATGCGGCAACGTTCAGCATAGTTATAACCGTTCGGAAATAGACAGCATGCTTAAGACCGAGCTGCTTACCGCTCTTCAGCCTGCTTTTGCGCAGATTTCGGCTATGGGTGTGAGATACAGCGCTTTGCCGGGGCATACAATGGAAATGGCTCAGGCGCTTAACGGAGTGCTGTCTGAGAAATGGAAGGAATTAAGGGGCATAGAGGTTGCTTCTTTCGGAATTAATTCTGTTACCGCCTCAAAAGAGGACGCAGAGATGATCAAGCAGCTCCAGAAGAGCGCAGTTATGCGGGATCCCAATATGGCGGCGGCCACCCTTATAGGCGCGCAGTCGGACGCTATGCGCGCGGCCGCTCAAAACGAGGGAGGCGCAATGATGGGCTTTATGGGGCTGGGCATGGCCCAGCAGGCAGGCGGCGCCAACGCGCAGGATTTATTCAATATGGGAAAAGCGGGGGAACAGGCGCGTCCTCAGCCGGATAAGGAGGCTCAGCCGGCTTCAAAGGGAGCGGGCTGGGTTTGCTCCTGCGGCGCGGCCAATAATGGCAAATTCTGCTCCGAATGCGGCGCCGGCAAACCTCAGGAAGGATGGATTTGTTCCTGCGGAGCGGTGAATAAGGGCAAATTCTGTTCTGAATGCGGTCAGAAAAAGCCGCAGGGAGCGCTTTTGTATAAATGCGATAAATGCGGCTGGGAGCCGGAAGATCCGGCGCATCCGCCCAAATTCTGTCCTGAATGCGGCGATAAGTTTGACGAGGACGACGTTAAATAAGCAAGCGGAATTGCAGGCTGCGCAACGAAAATAAATATTTTCCCGCCCGGCAGGCCTGCGCGCGCTTTGAATATACGCGCGCGGTTAAAAAGGAGCGGCGGAAAGATTTCTTGGAGGAGGATTATGGCGGACACAATGGAATTTGAATGCCCGTGCTGCGGGGGCAGCCTGGCGCTTGATCCTAATTTGCAGAAATTAAAATGCCCGTATTGCGATACTGAATTTAATACTGAAGATTTAAAAGCATATCAAAGCGAGCTGAATAAACATTGCGAGGATAAACAGGAATGGAGCAGCGGCCCCTCGGAGGAATGGGAAGACGCTGAAAATATGGCGGTTTTCTGCTGTTCCTCCTGCGGAGGAGAGATAGTTGCGGATGAGAATACCGCTTCTTTAAGCTGCCCTTACTGCGGCAGTTCCATTGTGATTAAATCCCGCCTTTCAGGCATGCTTAAGCCTGATTTGGTGATTCCCTTTAAATTGAATAAACAAGCGGCCAAGAACGCTCTGGCCAGGCATCTTAAAGGCAAGCGGCTGCTGCCTAAGGCGTTTAAGAGCGAGAATCATATTGAAGAAATTAAGGGAATTTATGTGCCCTTCTGGCTGTTTGACTGCAATGCGCAGGCCTCGGGCAGATTTAAGGGGACCAAGGTGCGCTTTTGGAGCGACAGCAAATATAATTACACTGAAACTTTGCATTTCCGGATTTTCCGGGACGGCTCCATGGATTTTTACGGCGTGCCCGTGGACGGCTCCAGTAAAATGGACGATTCCCTTATGGAGGCGCTGGAGCCTTTTGACTTTACGGAGGCCGTGGATTTTAAGACCGCTTATCTGGCCGGATATCTGGCCGATAAATATGATATGGGCTCGGACGTATGCATAGAAAGGGCCAATCAGCGCATAAAAAACAGCGCTCAAAGCGTATTGGCCGGCACTGTCACGGGCTACGCGACATGCGTGCCCGAACAGCTTTCAGTTAATTTTTCAGACGGGCATGTCCGATACGCGCTGCTGCCCGTATGGCTGCTGAACAGCGTTTACCAGGGCAAAATCTATACTTTTGCCATGAACGGGCAGACGGGCAAATTTATAGGAGACCTTCCCATGGATAAGGGCGCCTATTGGCGATGGTTTGCAGGCGTGTTTGCCGGGGGAGCGGCCGCCGCCGCGCTTATAATGCTGCTGGGAGGGATATTATGAGAAAATATTTGGCCCTGCTTGCGGCGCTGCTGATTTTATTCATTCCCTCCGTTTATGCCGCCGGAGCAGACAGGATACAGGATATGGCCGGGCTGTTGGATGAGAGCCAGGAGCAGATGCTGCGCGGACAGATAGAGGAACTTGCACGAAAATATCAATTTGACGCCGTTATTGTTACGGTTGATTCGCTGGAGGGCAAAACTCCGGAGGAATATGCGGACGATTATTTTGATTATAACGGATACGGCTACGGAGAGGATTATGACGGCATACTCCTGCTTATCAGCATGGAATACCGGGACTGGGCTATTTCCACATCGGGCCGCGGGCAGAGGGTTTTTACAGATTACGGCCTGGATTATATCAGCAGTCAAATGGTGCCTTATTTAAGCCGGGGGAGCTATTATTCGGCGTTTGAACGCTTTTTGTCGCTGACGGACGATTATTTAGACCAGGCGGAGCAGGACGCGCCCTTTGACGTTGACAACAGGCCGGCTGAAAATTTGGAAGAGCAGGAGAAATCTAATCTGCTGATTCTGATAGCAGGCAGCCTGATTGTCGGGCTGATTGCCGCGCTGATAGTTACGGGCAGTATGAAGAGCAAGCTTAAAAGCGTGCGGCCGCAGCCTGACGCGAGGCAATATTCAGGAGAGCTCAAGCTCACTTTAGCCAACGATATATTTCTTTACCGCACTATAACTAAATCTCCGCGTCCCACTCAGAATTCTTCGGGCGGTTCCCGAGGCGGCTCCAGCGTGCATACAAGTTCGAGCGGACGTTCTCATGGCGGCTCCAGCGGGAAATTCTAGCGTTGGCAGTTCAGGCGTTTTTGTTTGTTCGGTAATTTTAAGCCTTCGCGCCCTAAAGGGGCGCCCGAGGCTCTAAGCGAAGCTTAGAGCCTCGGGCCGGGGGGCGGGCTTTTGGTCAGGTTCCTTTGGAACCTGACCCGGGCCGGGCTGCGCCCGGCCCGGCGGCCGTCAAGGCCGCAAAAGCCCGCCGCCGGCTGTGCGCGCCGCCCCTTTGGGGCGCGAAGGCTTAATTTTCAAAAGATACTCAATAATTTAAATTATTCTTCCCCGTAAGTTTGGCCGGTTTTGGCGCTTTGATAGAGCACCCAGTATCCGTTCCCCTTGGGCTCTTTTATGCTTGCAGGCAGCCATTGGCAATATTTTGCCAGATTGTCGGGCGGAGCAAGAGCGAATTGGCCGGGCACCCCATAGCATATATGCATGGGCGCGCCCTCCTCGTCATAAATAATTCCCACTATATAATGCCCCTGATCTTCTCCTTCGGTATATTCAACCTTTACCCATTTAGAGCCGGGAATCATATCGCATAGCTCGTCAAGCTGAGCGTTATCCGTTAAAAGCCTCTCAAAATGCTCTTTGTTTTGCTCGTAGAAATCGGAGGTTTCTTCGGGCAGAGGCTCAAATCCAAATTCTGCCGAGGTTTTTTCGGACGCTGACGCCGACTGGGCGGACTGTGTTTCGGGCGGTGCGCCTGCCGATGAGCTTTTTGCTTTTTGTCCGGCAAAGCCGTCCTTTTGCGCCTGAGCGAGATTTTCATCTTCCGCCTTGTTTTGAGTGTCATAAACAGGGGCGTCTTTCTGCTGGAGCGCCTGCCTGTTATCTTGCCGCGGCGCTTGCCCGGATTCCTGCGCAGAAGAGGGATTCTGGCTTATTTTCTTTACCATTTCAGGCTCGAACTGAATAGTGTCCGAGGTTACTCCGTCAACGGCCTCGCCGTCCACCGCCGTATAACTCCAGCGCTGGTAATTCTGGCCTAGCCGGGCGCCCGCGGCGTGGCACAGCTTGTCAATAAAATCCTTGTGCCAGGTTGAGCCCGAGCCTCTGTGCCCCGTTACAACCGGATAGAGAAAGCCGTTTTCCTTATAGAATATGCCGGCTGCCAGAATGTCGTCCGTTCCGGGCAGGGGAAGCTTGAGAGTAAAATTGGCAAAGGCCGCTTCGGGAAGCACGCGTATAGAGCCAAGCTGGAATATCTGGCCGTTCAGATAAAGCGCGCACAAATATTCTCCTTTGCCCGGCCCGCTTAAAGCTTTGCTGCCAAAGGCAAGACGGCAGGCCGAAGGCAGCCATTCAAATTTCAGATATCCTGTGGCCTCTCCGTTTTCTGAAAATCCTGCGGTTTCCTGTCTCAATACCATCAAGAATTTATTATTAATTCCCATAGCGTTCACTCCTTATATGTATTTATAGCCGGCCGTCCTGATGCGGCTGCGGCGTCCTGCGCTGCTTAATCCAATATACGCACATTCTTTTATATGCCCTGGCCTGGGGATATATGCCTCTTAGCATGCGCAAAAGGGGGAAATATCTTGACAGGTTCGGCTTATAGAGGGTAAAATATAAAAAACGGCGCTATGCGCCTAGGCGCTGAATATGCAGCGCTCTTAACTAAGCCTGTTGAAATATTCGGATTTTTATGGTCCGGGCCTGTCGGCCAGGGCCTTTAGGCATTTCCGAATTAAAGGCGGAAACGGAGTAATATATGAATTTAAGCGGAATTATTTTGGCTGCCGGTCAGGGGACCCGCATGAAATCGGAGCTGCCCAAGGTGCTGCATGATGTTTGCGGACTGCCTATTGTTATGCATGTAAGCAGGGCTTTTGCCCAAGCGGGTATAGAACGTCCGGTTGTTGTGGTAGGCAATAAGCATGAAATGGTAATGCAGGCGATGGGACAGGCTGTGGAATTTGCCTATCAGGAAAAACAGCTGGGGACGGGTCATGCAGTGTTAACGGCGCTGCCTAAGATTCCTGAGGACGGTTTAGTAGTAATATGCGCGGGAGATATGCCTCTCATAACGGGGGACACTATTTCCAAACTTATAGAGAAAACAATAGAGAGGGATTATGCCGCCTGCGTGCTGACAGCCGTGCTGCCCTGCGCAAAAGGGTATGGCCGAATCATTCGGGCTCAGGACGGCGCGCTGGTTAAAATTGTTGAGGAGAGGGATGCCTCGGAAGAGGAAAAGAAGATCAATGAAGTCAATACTTCGGTTTACTGCTTTCAGGTCAAGGCGCTCAGAGGAGTGCTTTCGGGGCTGAAGACGGATAATGCTCAGGGAGAATTATATCTGACGGACGCGCTGGAATTGTTAAGAGCGGCTGGAGCGCGCACAGGCGGGATACAGGCAGAGGATTATCGCGAGGCCATGGGAATAAACGACCGGATACAGCTTGCTCAGGCTGGAAAATTGATGCAGGAAAGGATTAATCGCCGTCATATGCTGAACGGCGTTACGTTAATAAATCCCGAAAGCATATATATCGACTGGAATGTGGAAATTGGGCGGGATACTATAATCTATCCTAATAATTATCTCTGTTCGGGCAGCCGTATAGGCGAAAACTGCACTCTATATGAAGGAAACAGGCTGGAAAAGAGCCGATTGGGCAAAGGAGTGAGCATAAGATGTTCTACGCTTATTGAGGCTGAGGTGGGAGACGGCTGCACGGTAGGGCCTAATGCGTATCTGCGTCCTAAAGCGGTTGTAGGGGCAAATGCCCGTATAGGCGATTTTGTGGAATTGAAAAATTGTTCTATTGGAGACGGAAGTAAGGTGAGCCATTTATCCTATGTGGGGGATGCCGAGGTCGGCTCATGCTGCAATATAGGCTGTGGAGTGGTGTTTGTTAACTACGACGGCAAGCATAAGTTTAGCAGCAAAGTGGGCGATAATGTCTTTGTGGGCTCCAATTCTAATCTGGTTGCGCCCGTGGTGCTGGAGGACGGCGCGTATATTGCCGCCGGTTCTACAATAACTCAGGACGTTCCCGGCGGAGCGCTTTGCATTGCGCGCGCCCGGCAGACGGTAAAGCCTGGCTGGGCGGAGCAGAAACGCCGCGATTGGGAGCAGGAGTCTGAATAAAATAAGGCGGGCAATTATATAGCGCCGGGAATACCGCCGCGGGCGGGTGGGAAAGATAAAGGCCCTCCCTATGCGCAAAACGCATAGGGAGGCGGCCGGCGCAGCCGGCCACATTGTTGCCTCAGCACCAGGTGCTGAGGCGGGCGGGCAGCCCGCGGCTTTTGGATATGTAGAGCGCTTTTGCCGCAGCATCTTATAATCTAAACTGCTGAGAGAAAAAAGCGGGGCCGGCCTCCCACCCCCGTCATTTTAGGCATCCGCCCTTTAGGGGCGTCCGCCTAAAATCAATGAGGGCCCGCGCTCTGCCGTCTGCTGCTTCGGCCATACTTTCCATTCTCCCGTATTTTATATTTATTCCATTCCATTTTCAGCGCGGTCCCGCCCGGCCGCTTCGCGGCCGGGCCTATATTATAAACCCGCCCCGGCCGGGCGGAGCGGAGGAGCGTCTATGTTCTTTAGGAGAACTAAAGCCGGCGACGGCAATATATATTTAATTGTGGGCTTGGGCAATCCGGGCCGTGAATATGCCAATTCGCGTCATAATTGCGGGTTTAACGCCGTAGAATGCCTCGCGGCTCAGTTAAATGGCCTTTCGTTATTCAGGCAAAAGCATAAGGCTATGGTCGCAAATTGCAAATTGGAGGGGCGCCAGCTTATTCTTGCCTGCCCCACAACCTATATGAACGCCAGCGGAGAAAGCGTCCGGGAACTGCTTGACTATTACAAGCTGCCCGCTAATAACCTCATGGTTATATACGACGATATAGATCTGCCTCTGGGCGCGCTGCGCGTCCGCGCTTCAGGCGGTCCGGGCACTCATAACGGCATGCGCTCAATAGTTTCATATATCGGCGAGGATTTCAACCGGATCCGTATCGGTATAGGCAAGCCTCCAGGGCAGATGCAGCTTGCGGATTTTGTGCTGGGTAAATTCAGCGGCGAGGAATTGCCCATAATGAAAAGCGCATATCAATCGGCCGCTCAATGCGCGCTGGAATTTACTGCTTCAGGCATAGAAAAGGCTATGGCCAAGTATAATATTAACGTAAAAGGACAGGCGGGCCGTTAGTCCGCAAAACCATTTAATTAAAAGCCCGCCCGGTTTGGTCGGCGGGGCTGAAGCCTTCTTAAGGTGGTATATGAACGAAATATTTTTTGCTCCTATTATGGAGGACGCCGAAATAATCAGGCTGTCCGATAGCGTGGGGCAGGGGCAAAGCCCCTGCGCCGTTTTTGGCGTGTCCGATTCTCAAAAAGCGCATTTGGCTTCGGCCGTAAGCGGCGGCCGTCCCATTCTCTTTATAACCTGGTCTAATGAACGGGCGGAACGCGCGGCCGAGGATATGGAAATTTATCTGGGCCGGGAAACAGCAGTGCTTCCCGCCCGCGAGGCAATTCCCGGAGTTAGGGCGGGCAGCGGCCAGAGCACTATGGAACGCGCTCAAACAATTTGCCGGCTGCTGGAAAATGTGGATGTCCTTTCTGCCGGAATAGACGCGCTGCTATATAATCTGATGCCCCCGTCCGTTTGGCGGAGCGCCGTAATCAGGCTTGACCATTCAAGCCGTATATCGCCGGCCGCCTTGCGCTCCCGCTGTCTGAAAATGGGCTATCAGGACGCCGAAACGGTGGTTCAGCCCGGCGAAATTTCCATCAGGGGCGGAATAGCGGACGTGTTCCCCGCAGGCTGGGATAACCCGCTGAGAATTGAATTTTTTGATGATGAAATAGATTCTATGCGCCTGATAGACGCCGCTACCCAGCGCTCGGTCAAGCGCCTGGACAGCGCCGTTATAACTCCCGCAGGCGAGTTCTGCGCGGGAGATTTGAAAAAAGCCGGGGCCTTGCTGCGCGCCCAGCTTGCCGCTTATGAAAAAAAAGCCCGCCGAAATAATCCCCAGGGCGCGGAGGAAGCTCAAAATATCTTTCAGCCCGTTATAGACGCGTTGGATTCGGGCGCCCCCGCGGCGGATGACGAGCTGTTCCCGTATTTTTATAGTGAATATACCTCCATTCTGGATTTTCTGCCCGACGATGTGCTGGTAGTGCTGGATGAGCCCCGCCGTATACGCGAACGGGCGGATAACGCCGCTATGGAATATTCGGAAATCTTTAAGGAGCAGCTCATTAAAGGACGGGTGCTCCCGCTGCATGCCGAATATCTGCGCCCCTATGATCAGCTTCTGGCTAAATTGAAGGAAAAAACGCTGCTTTCCATGCAAAGCATAACCGCTTCCTGCCGGGATATTTCTCCCCAGGCGGTTTTTACTCTTTCAGCCCGCTCCATGCAGTCTTTTCAGAACAGCCCTTCCCTGCTCGCTAAAGAGCTCACTGGTCTGAGAATAAATAAGTTTAAAACGCTGCTCTGCGCCGGAGGAGAAAATAAGGCGCGCCGCCTGGTGACCGAATTGGAAAGCCTGAACGTATATGCGCAGTATGTTTCGGATCTTTCCCTTAAGCCGGCTCCGGGCGAAATTTTCGTGCTCCCCTGCCGGATCAGCCGCGGCTTTGAATATACAGAGGCGCGCATGAGCCTTATAAGCGAGGGAGATATTTTTTCCGCTTCCCGCTCCCAAAGGCCTATACGCCGGGCCAAGCGCCGGGACGGCGCCAGCATTGCGGACGTTATGGAGCTTAAAGCGGGCGATTATGTGGTGCATGATAATTACGGCATAGGCGTTTATAAGGGCATAACTAAAATAAAAACCGACGGCGTTTACAGAGATTATATTACAATTAATTATCAGGGCACGGATAAATTATATGTGCCCGCCGAGCAGCTTAAGCTGGTGCAGAAATATATGGGCGGGGAGGACGCCGTCCCTAAAATTAATAAATTGGGCTCCAAAGAATGGGCGGGCGCAAAGGCGCGCGCCAAAAAGGCTATTAGGGATATGACGGACGAATTAATAGCCCTCTATAGCAAGCGCGAGGCCGCACAGGGATATGCGTTTTCGGCGGATACGCCTTTCCAGCGCAATTTTGAGGATGATTTTCCATTTACTGAAACGCCCGACCAGCTTAAAGCCATAGATGAAATAAAGCATGATATGGAATCAAGCCGGGTGATGGACCGCCTGCTCTGCGGAGACGTGGGCTACGGCAAAACCGAAGTGGCTATGCGCGCCGCCTTTAAGGCGGTTATGGACGGCAAGCAGGTGGCTTTCCTTTCGCCCACAACCATCCTGGCTCAGCAGCATTATAATACTATGGCGGCGCGCATGCTGCCCTACGGCGTCCGGTTGGACGTGCTCAGCCGCTTCAGAAGCCCTCGGGAGCGCAAGCAGGTATTATCCGGCCTCAGGGAGGGCAGCATAGATATAGTTTCGGGTACGCATGCGCTTTTGGCAAAGGATGTGGCCTTTAAGGATTTGGGGCTGCTGATTGTGGATGAAGAGCAGCGCTTCGGCGTGGCGCATAAGGAGCGCATAAAGCAGCTTAAAAGCAGCATAGACGTGCTCACTCTGACGGCTACTCCCATTCCGCGCACACTGCATATGTCCCTGGTGGGAGTGCGGGATATGAGCGTGCTGGACAGCGCTCCCGAAGAGAGATATCCCGTTCAGACCTACGTCGCCGAATACAGCAGGCTTATGGTCAGGGACGCCATACTGCGTGAATTGAGCAGGGGCGGCCAGGTGTATTTTGTATATAACCGGATTCAGGGAATAGAGACTTTCGCTCAAAATCTTAAGGAGCTTGTGCCCGAAGCGCGCATAGGAATAGGCCATGGCCAGATGCCTGAAGGCGAATTGGAAAAGGTCATGCTGGAATTTTACGACGGCGGATTTGACGTGCTTTTATGCACTGCCATAATTGAAAACGGATTGGATATTCCAAGAGTTAATACTATTATTGTGTATGACGCGGATAAATTCGGGCTTAGCCAGCTTTATCAGCTTAAGGGGCGGGTGGGGCGATCCAACAGAATAGCTTACGCCTATTTTACATTCCGTCCGGGCAGCGTGCTGACTGAGACGGCGGAGAAACGCCTGAATGCTTTGAGGGAATTTACCGATATGGGCTCGGGCTTTAAAATCGCGCTCAGGGATTTGGAAATCAGAGGGGCGGGCAATATGCTTGGAGGAGAGCAGCACGGCCATATAGCGCAAATAGGCTACGAGCTGTATTGCAGATTGGTTAAAGAGGCGGTAAACGAGGGCATGGAGCAATCGCCTAAGCGCCCGGAAACCATTGTGGAGCTTAAGGTGGACGCGTATATAAGCGAGGACTATATACGTTCGGAGGCCCAAAAGGTCAATGCGTATAAGAGAATAGCGGCCGTGGAGGATGAAGCGGATAAAGAGGATATTCTGGAAGAGCTTATAGACCGTTACGGAGATCCGCCCCAATGCGTGCTCAATCTTATAAATATAGCATATATGCGTTCTCTGGCTTCGCGCGTTGGCATAACTCATATAACGCAGCGCCCCGACGCCATCGTTATGCGTTTCGACGCCTCTCTGGGAGTCAATTTTGAAGGGCTGACCCGCGCTCTCTCAGTGTTGGATAAGCGCGCGTCCATTTCAGCCGGAGATAAGCTGGCCGTAATATACAGAACGCTGGGCGTGGATTCGGCTGATGCCGTAACTCATATTGTTAAATTTCTTGAAAACGCTTTGAGCGGAGAGAAACAGGATTGAATTGAGAGGCTTTTATGGCCCTGCGAGCGGTCTGAGGGGCGCATAAATGAATAAATCGTTAAAATATGCGTTAAGATTGCTTAATTGACTTGAAAAATTAGCGGTTATAAATTATAATAGTCTTTGTGCCGGCCTGTCCGGCTTTTGCAAGGCACATATAGTAAGAAAGGCGTGAATTCAAATATGAAAAAAGCTGTTGCACTTGCCGTGGCGGTACTCATGGCGGCGGGTATTTTTTCAGGATGTACCCTTGTCAAGGTGGATGCCGAAGCGGATGGCAATAGAGTGGTAGCCGTTGTCAACGGGGAAAAGATATTAAAAAAAGACTGGTATTCGGTATACTATATGTATTATATGTATTACGGCTCTTCTGCCAGCGAAGAAACGTTAGAGCAATTAAAGACCATTGCGCTTGATTCCCTTATATATCAGACGCTTTGGGAACAAAAGGCCAAGGAAGCGGGTTATTTTGAATTTACAGACGAACAGCGCGCCCAGGCCCGGGAAGAAGTAGAAAAGGAAATGGAAGAGGAAATCCAAAGCAAAGCGGACGAGATGAAGGAAGCGGTTGAAGGACAGTCCGGATATGAAAACATGGATTTCTACGCCGAGGCTAAGGCCGCTTATGAAAGGGATATGGAAGAGGGCGGCTATACCATTGACGATTTAGTACAATCCAAGCTTGACGAGATGGCGTGCAATAATTACAAAGAGGATTTATTAAAGGATATCGGCCCTCTGGAGGCGGATATAGTTGCGAAATACGACGAGCTGAAGAAGGAGCAGACCGAGAGCTTTACTGATTCAGCCAAAGACGATTATGTCAGCGCTTTTAATGACGGTACGATAATAGTAAAAAATCTGGCGGGATATAGCCTGGTGCAGCATATTCTTGTCAACTTTGACGAGGACGACCAGGATAACATAACAAAGCTTTATAAGGCCATGACCGACGCCCAGAGCGAAGTGGATGAAAAGCAGGAAGAATTGGACGAAGCCGAGGACGAGGATAAAACCAAGCTCGAAACTGAGCTGGAGGAATTGAAGCAGGAGCTTGAGGACGCTACCAAGGCGTATGAGGAAGCTGCGAAAGAGGCCGCTGAAAAGATTCAGGAAAAGACGGATGAGATTTATGAATCAGTTAAGGATGCGGATGAGGAGAAGTTTATAGAGGTGCTGGTGGAGAAAACGGACGATACCGGCATGAATACTGAGGAAGCGGCTAAAAAAGGATATCTTGTAGGGGACGAGGACGGCATGATACAGGAATTTCATGACGCGGCTTTAGCCCTGAAAGAGGCGGGAGATATTTCCGAGCCCGTGCTTGGACCGTACGGATATCATATAATCCGCAAGATGGAAGATATACCGGAGGGCTTTGTGGAACTGGATAAAGTAAGGGATGAGATTAAGGATTCATTGACAACCACTATGCGGGATGAGAAGTGGTCCAGCTATCAGGAAGAATGGTATAATGCGGCCAGCATAAAGAAATATAATAGCGCAATGGATATTTAAAAGCTTGCATTCGTATTAGAAACGGGCGGCCCCGTGCGGCCGCCCGTTTTGGTATTTATATAGGGAGCGGAGAACAAATAAAGAGCGCGCGGGGCTTGCCCGCCCGCCCCATGTTCCATTTTTGGGGCTTAAGCCCCAAAAATGGAACATGGGGCAAAAAGGAGGCCGGCCTGCGGCCGGCCGGGGCCCGGCGCAGATTTTTTCATATGCCGGACTGAAGGCGCGGGCCCTTTTTATATAAAGCCCACCCGCCCCGCGCGGAGCCGCGGCGGAGAGGAAAAGCCGGGCCGGGCTCAGGGGGCCGCGGCTGAGAGAAAGGACGGAAGATGATAAAAAAGATATTTTGCTTTATAATGATAATATGCGCGGCGTTTTTAAGCGCATGCGCCCAGGCGGATTCTCCAACGGAGACGTTAAGCCCGTCTGCCGTTTGGACAACCGGGGCGGCGACGGCGTCATCTTCGGCGGGGGCGGAATTGGACGGCTCATTGCCTGTCGCCGCGATTAACGGCAAGAGTATAACCCGCGGGGAATGGCTTCAGGTATACCAGAATTACTATTATATGCTGGTTTATTATTATGGAGTGGATCCTTCCACCGAGGAGGGCGCTCAGACTTTGGAGGAATATAAAACGCTGGCGCTGGATTTATTAATTGCTCAAACCCTCCTTGAGGATTATGCACGAAAGGAAGGCTATACCCAATATACTCAGGCGCAGAGGCAGGAGGCTGAAGAATACGCCGCGGAGCAAATAAACAGCCTTATAGAGCAAAAGAAGCAGGAGCTTGAGGAGGCCTATACGGGCGAAGAGGAAATTGATTTTTTTGAGCAGGCGAAGCAGAGCGTCGAGGAGGAGCTGGCTAAAGCCGGCAAGGACATTCAGAGCATTGCGGAAGATTATCTCCTTTCTGACGCTATGGATCGCTGTTACGAGGATATCGTATCCAAAGCGGCTGTAACTGAGGAGGACATACTGGAATATTATAACGCTTTGGTTAAAGAGCAGAAGGAATATGACGCGGAAGAATTTGTGGCTTTGTTTAATCAGAGCGAAGAGGGAATATTATGCTATATTCCTGAAGGCTATATGCTGGCCCAGCATATACTAATAGGATTTGAGGAGACTGAGCAGCTAACCGTTATGAGCGCTTATCAGACTGTATATTTTGCAGAACAGGATATAATAGCCAAGCAGACCGAAATAACAGAGGCGGCCGAGGAGGATAAGGCTGAGCTGGAGGCAGAACTGGCCGAACTGGAGGCGGAGCTTAAAACGGCCCGGGAAGAATATGCTTCGGCGCTTGAACAGGCTTCAAAGAGCATACAATCCAAGGCTGTGGAGATATATAAGCAGGTCCGCAACGCCGGCGCGGACGTCTTTGAAGAGACGGCGCTGGAACAGAGCAGCGACGCGCAGGGCCAGGAGAGCCTCAGCGCCTATCTGGTTGGGGAAGGAGACGGCCTTATAACCGAATTTCACGACACAGCTCTTGCCCTTAAGACGGACGGGGAAATTTCTGAGCCCGTGCTCGGCCCGTACGGTTATCATATTATCCGCCGGGTTAATGAGCTGAATCCGGGCATGGTGCCCGTGAGCGAAGTGCGCCAGGAAATCATTGCGGCGCTTAAGGGAGAAAAGGAAACAGAGCTGTTTGATAAGACCCTTGAGGCCTGGAAAGAGCAAAGCGAGATAATCATTTATGCTGAAAATATGGTTTATTCGGCTTAAAGTCTAATTGAGAAATGGAAAGGATGAAAGCATGAAAAAAGCGGCGGCCTTTATAACAGTGGTGATTCTGGCTCTTATTATGACGGCCTGCGACAAGCCTGAGGATAATAAAGAGGGCAATCCGGTCGTAGCGACTGTAAACGGCGAGGCTATATATAAATCCGAATGGGAGGAGATTTATCTTAATTATAAACAGATGCTCATTATTTATTCGGGCATAGACGCCTCCACCCAATCGGGGATAGAAACGCTGGAGGAATATAAGACTATAGCGCTGGACGCCTTAATCAGAGCGCGCGTTGTCCGCCAGCAGGCCGATTCTATGGGGCTTTTGGATTTTTCGGCGGAGGAACGCGCCCAGGCGGAGCAAAATGTGCGCGAGGCTATGGAAGAAGATATTAAAAATTATGCGGAGGAGCTTAAAGAATCTCTGCCCGGCAAATCGGATGAGGAATATTATGCCCAGGCTAAACAGGCCTATGAAAGGGATATGGCCGATAAGGGCGAGAGCATAGAGAGCAGGGCGCAGACGCTTTTGGAAAGCGAAGCGGAGGACGAGCTTTTTAATATTATAGCGCAGTCGGTTATTCCTACCCAAGAGGATATAAGCAATGAATACAACAGCCTGCTGGAGAAACAGCGCGCGCTTTATGACGAGGAAATTAATCAGTTTTTCAATGATTATGCCGCCGGAGAAACGCTGATTGTATATGTGCCTCATGATTATGTTAAAATGCAGCATATTTTAATTGCTTATCCTTCCGAGCAGCTGGATAAAATTCAGAATTTATATATGGATATATATGAGCTGGAGACTGAATTAAAAGAGGAAGAGGATGAAGAAAAGCGCGTCGAACTGGAGGAAAAGCGGGCGGAGCTGGATAAGCTTATGCAGGAAGGCGCGAAGCTCATTCAGGAAGAGACGGACCAATTGGAGCAAAAAGCGCTGGCGGCGGACAGAGATGAATTTATCCAGATGGTGGTTAATTATACCGACGATACCGGCCAAAATACCAAACAGGCCTGCGAGAGAGGATATTTGGTGGGGGAAGGGGATTATATTGACGAGGCTATACGCCAGGCCGTGCTTTCCCTTGAGGAAGGCGAGGTGAGCCAGCCCGTGCTTACGGTAAACGGCTATCATATTGTGAGGCGGGATTCAGTGCTTAAAGGGGGCGCAATTTCATTAGAGAGCGTTAAAGAAAAGCTGACTCAGCAGCTTACGGCGCAAAGAGAAGAGGACGCCTGGGAAAATTCTGTTGAGGAATGGATAAAACAGGCTCAGGTTGAGCGTTTTGATGATATATACAG
>QALW01000042.1 GCA_003150515.1 Selenomonadales bacterium
GTCCACGTCGTCGTCCCAGGGGATAAAGCCCTTATTGCGCAGCGCGCCTATGCAGCATCCTCCGCAGAAATAGAATAACAGGCCGTTTTTATCGCAGATTTCCTTAAAATACAGCAGCATTTCCAGGGATTTTAACTGTATTTTGCGCAAATCCTCCGGCTTGATTTGCATATGGGGTATTTCAGTCTGCATTTTTGCTCTCCTTCGTGCAATAATACTTGCCCTTATATATTTTATAGCAGTTATCCATATCGATTATTTCAAATTCATGATGGCAGATTTGCTGCTCCTTGGGCGGCGGAGTCATATAATCTCCGAAGGCCATATTTAAATATTGCTCGCATCCGATGGGCAGAGGCAGCATATAGCCCTCAAACTGCTCGTAAAGCGCGCTTGCAAACCATTGAGCGGGATATCTCAGCTTCATATAACGGGGGCCGGAGCATAATTCGGTTACATAGCGGCATTCGCTTATAGGATATTTGCTCATTTTACTCTGGGCCAGCTTCCAGAGCCTGTATCTCATATTCTTAAAGGGAACCAGGCATAAAAGCAGGCGCCCGGCCGCCTTTACCAGCCCGCCGTGATTTTCAGGGGGCTTGCCTATAATATAGAGGGAATAGACCAGCGCCCAAAAGAGCTGCGCCCGGCGCTGCCGGGGCTTATCGGGGCAGCCGTCCAATGGGAGTATATCCAGCATCAGTCCGTGATTGATATCCAAATCAGCCTGATAGCTTTTTATAAAGGCGGTATTGTTGTCGCATATGGTTGCGAACATATTTTTAGTGAGCTTGTCCCGCGTAGTTATTTGCAGGCTGTAACGGGAGGTGTCCGCCTGGCTGTCCCAGATTTGAATCAGTTTTTCATAGTCGGGTCGGGGCATAAATACGTCCACGTCGTCGTCCCAGGGGATAAAGCCCTTATTGCGCAGCGCGCCTATGCAGCAGCCTCCGCAGAAATAGAATAGCAGGCCGTTTTTATCGCAGATTTCTTTAAAATATAGCAACATTTCCAAGCCTCTGCGCTGCATTTTTTTCAGCTGCTCAGGCTGTATAACGGTATTTTTAAGCATTTTTATAAATTCTCTCTTTTCCGGCTGATAATCAATAAAAAATATTTTATCATATTATTGAGAAAAAAGCTACATAAAACATATTCCGCGGGGGAGATAAGAGCCCCTTAGGGGGGGCGCGGCGTTTGCGGCCGCAGGCCGCAGGCCGGGCGGCGAAGCCGCCCGGCCCGGGCAGGCGCGGACGCGCCTGCCAAACGCCGCGCCCCCCCTAAGGGGCTCTTATCTCCCCCGCGGAAAAAGGGCGCCCTCTTTTAAAGCAGGGGCCCGGTTTATTTAAAAATAAACCGGGCCCCTGCTTTAAATTAAAATTTATCAGAAATTAAAGCATGCTCTCGTACAGCTTCTTAATCTCCTCAACGCTGGTTTCGCGGGGATTGCCGCCCGTGCATACGTCGGCGAAAGCAGATTCAGACAGGAAATCCAAATCTTCCTTTTTAACGCCTACGTCGCTCAATTTAGCGGGAATGCCTACGTCCTCAGACAGCTTGCGCACGGCCTGAACCGCGGCCTCGCGGTATTCATCCTGGCTCATGTTTTTAGTGCAGACGCCCATGGCCTCGGCGATATATTTGAACTTGTCCCCAGTGCAGGGAGCGTTATAGGCCATAACGGTGGGCAGAATTATAGCGTTGGCCACGCCGTGGGGAGTGTCGTAAAAGGCACCCAGAGGATGAGCCATAGAATGAACTATGCCCAGGCCCACGTTGGAGAAGGCCATGCCGGCCAGATACTGGCCCAGAGCCATATCCTCGCGCCCCTTGGCTTCGCCCGCAACAGCCGAGCGCAGCGAACGGGAAATAACTTCAATCGCCTTAAGCTCAAACATATCGGACATTTCCCAGGCGCCTTTGCAGATATAGCCCTCAATGGCGTGGGTAAGAGCGTCCATGCCGGTCGAAGCGGTCAGCCCCTTGGGCATGGAGGACATCATCTCCAAATCGATAATAGCTACTACGGGGATATCGTGGGGGTCAACGCAGACGAATTTGCGCTTCTTCTCCACGTCGGTTATAACGTAATTGATGGTAACCTCCGCGGCCGTTCCGGCAGTGGTGGGAACAGCAATGGTGGGCACGCATTTGTTCTTGGTCTGTACGGCGCCTTCCAGCGAACGCACGTCGGCATGCTCGGGGTTATTGATAATAATTCCTACGGCCTTGCCCGTATCCATAGCGCTGCCGCCGCCGATGGAAATAATGAAATCGGCTCCCGCGGCCTTAAAGGCGGCCACGCCGCTCTGCACGTTTTCAATGGTGGGGTTGGGCTTCACGTCGTCAAATACGGCGTAAGCTATTTTAGCGTCGTCCAGCACCTTCAGCACCTTGGTCGCAACCTTGAACTGCATAAGGCTTTTATCCGTCACCACAAACGCCTTCTTAAAGCCCCTGGCCGCTACCTCATCGGGAATTACCGAAATAGAACCGGGCCCAAAATAAGAGGTTTCATTGAGTATAAATCTGTTAGCCATAACAACTCACTCCTTCTTTTTTTCTTACGGTTATATTTTAGTCCCCTTTTAGAAATATGTCCAGCACATTTTGCTGCGGGCGGGCTTAGACAATGCAATCAAAATGCGCGCGCCGCTATCAAAGAGCGTCCTTTGCGCAAAAAGGAGCCGTCCTCCCCAAGAAAAAGGACGGCGCGCTTTTTCCAGCTAAGGAGTTAACGGGGCCTGAAGAAATCAGTTTTCTTTGCGCCTGGCGCATTTTTTCCTGCGCCTGCATGCATAGCCGCAGCCCGCGCAGCCGCCTCCCCGTATTATATAATAAATTGCGTAGCCAAAGGAAAATATTATAACTCCCAGGCCTGCCGCGGCCGCCAGCCATTTCATGCTTCTCTCCTCTTTTCTCTTTTTGCTGATTCTGCGCGCCTGAGATTATGCCGGAAGCGCAAAAGTTTTTCTGACGGGCGTTTTTGCGGAGGGAAAGGCTTTTTTACGCCCCCGGCCGCAGCCGGGGCGGCTCCCGCCCAGGCTCCCCGGCCCCGCCCTTTAAATTTTTAAAGGGCGGGTCCGGGGAGCAAATAGGAGGCCGGCCTGCGCCGGCCGAGAGGGCGGAAGGGATATTTTTGCTTAACCGGACTGTTAAATTCCGCCCTCTCCTTTATATAGCGCCCACCCGCCCGCCCGGCCGCGGCTTAATTCAGCCTCCCAGCAGGCGCCCGAATTGATATGCCAGAAAGCTGAATATATAGGCCGTGCCAAGCTGCATAACGGCCGTGCCCAGCGCCCAGCGCCAGGAATTCATTTCTCTCTTAATGGTCCCGAAGGCGGCTATGCAGGGAACGTATAAAAGGATAAACACCATAAACGCGTATGCCGCCGCAGGCGTAAAAAGCCCCGCGAGCATATTGCTGAGAGCTTCCGGGCCGGAAACGCCGTAAAGCACGGTCATGGAAGAAATAACCGCTTCTTTGGCCACCAGCCCCGAAAGCAGGGAAACGGCCGCCTGCCAGGAGCCGAAGCCCAGCGGGGCAAGCGCCGGCGCAACGGCCGCCCCCAGCCTGCCCAATATGCTTTCCCCTCCGCTTGAAGCGGCGTGAAAGGTAAAATCGAAATTGCGCAGCACCCAAATTATTACGCTCATGGAGAATATAAGCGTGCCCGCCCTGGTTAAAAAATCCTTGCATTTATCCCATAAATGCATTATAAGCGTGTTCAATCCGGGCAGGCGGTATTCAGGCAATTCCAGCACAAACGGCGGCTCCTCCCCCTTAAAAAGGAATTTTTTTAGCACGCGGCCGGCCAGGAGCGCGATTGCTATTCCCAAGATATATATGCTGAATACCGCCAGGCCCTGATGCTCGTTAAAAAAGACGCCGGCAAACATTGCGTAAACGGGCATGCGGGCCGCGCAGGACATAAAGGGCACCAGCATAATGGTGAGCCGGCGCTCCTTTTCGTTTTCCATGGTTCTCGCCGCCATAACCGCGGGCACCGTGCAGCCAAAGCCCATAAGCATGGGAATAAAGGCCTTGCCGTTTAATCCCGCTTTGCGCAGAAAGCCGTCCATTATAAAGGCGGCTCTGGACATATAGCCGCTGTCCTCCAGCAGCAGGAGGAAGAAAAACAGCAGCATTATCTGGGGCAGAAAGGAAATCACGGCGCCCACGCCCGGAATAATCCCTTCCAGCAGCAGGCTGCGCGTCCATTCGGGCGCGCCTGAACTGGCAAGCAGCCTGCCCGCGGCGGGCGCCGCTATTCCGTCGATAAGATATTGGGCCCCGCCCTTTAAAAAGTTTCCCGCCTTCCCGAAAGTAACGCCGAAAATGAGCAGCATTATAATCAGAAATATGGGAACGGCTAAAAATTTATTGGTTACGACGGCATCCAGGCTGTCTGTTAGGCTCCTGCCCTTTTCAGGCCGGGGCGTGAAATACCCGCTTAAGAGCGTTTCTATATATTCGTATCGGGCGTGAGCGGGCATGGCCTCTCTGTCGCCGTTCGGGCGGCTGCGCTCATATTCCAGCGCCGCCTCTTCTATTTTTTTAAGAGCTTCGCCTCCTATATTCAGCCTCCTGACTATCTCGGAATCCCCCTCCAGCAGTTTTAGGGCATAAAAATCAAGGCGGGCCTGCTCAGCGGCCGGCTGGAAAGCAAGCAGCTTTTTTATTTTTTCCGCGCCCCTCCTGGTATGTATATCATATCCGGGCGGCGCGGCGGCCTTTTTGCTGCGGGCGGCTTTTAAAACTTCTCCCAGCAGAATTTCTATATTCTTTCCCTTTTTAGCGGATATGGGCACGACGGGCAGGCCCAGCGCGCCTGAAAGCCCTGAAAAATCGCATATGTCCCCGCGGGCCTGCATGCTGTCCGCCATATTCACAGCGATAACCATGGGCGCGCCCAGCTCCATTAACTGCATGGAAAGATAGAGATTGCGTTCCAGATTGGTGCCGTCCACGATATTGAGGATTACGTCCGGCTTTTCGTCCAATATATAGCCGCGGGTTATGATTTCCTCCATGGTATAGGGGGAGAGGGAATATATTCCCGGCAAATCCGCAAGCTCTATTTCGCAGTCCTCTATCTTAAAGGCGCCCGTCTTTTTTTCCACCGTCACGCCCGGCCAATTGCCCACATATTGGCTGCTGCCCGTAAGCAGATTAAAAAGAGTGGTCTTGCCGCTGTTGGGATTGCCCGCCAGGGCGACCGTATATTTTTCACTTTTCATTTTTTGCCGGCTCCTCAATTTCTATAAGACTCGCCTCTTTTTTGCGCAGAGTCAGGCGGTAGCCGCGCAGAGTTATTTCCAAAGGGTCTCCCAGGGGCGCGGCGCGGCGGACGGCCACGGACGTTCCGGGAGTTATTCCCATATCTATAAGCCGGCGCTTAAGCGCTCCCTCTCCCTTTACGCGCAATACCGTCGCGTTACGGCCCGGCTTGAGCTTTTCCAATGTTATTGCCGACATATCTGCCTCCAGCGGACATAAATTTACAGGCGAAGCCATGTCCTTCTTTATATGTCTACTGGCTTGGCCTGCAATTTATGCGTAAGCAGGCGCGGAAGAGGGGATTTATTTAAGGCGGGGCGGCGTTGGGCAAGCCTTTGGCTTGCCCAAC
>QALW01000014.1 GCA_003150515.1 Selenomonadales bacterium
GGGAATGACCGCCGCGTCCGCTTTGTTGCCCAGTCCTCAAAATACCCCGGTATGTTTTGGACTGTGCGCCTCGCGGCCATCGACGGGCATTCTCCGCAAAAATCTCCCCCTCTGCGGCGCATTGTACTCTGATTGTATTGTCTAAGCGTTATTGCGCTTATGCGCGTATTTTAACTTAGGGGTGGAAGAATGAGAATAGAGTAATTGCGAATTAATTTTATAGGCCGCAGGCAGGCTTTCGGGCAGTTTGCTGCTTAATTCGGAATTGCTTATTTTTATTTTTCTTTTTAGATATAAGGCTGGCGCTATTATGCCTGTTTATTCCGTTTTTGCAGCTTAAAAGCCTGCGGGAACGGAATTTTTTTGGAGGTGGGCATATAATGTCGGTTATTACTGTGAGCAATTTAACCTTTGGATATGACAGTAGGGAAAATATATTTGAAAACCTGTCTTTTCAGATTGACACCTCATGGCGGCTGGGCTTTATAGGCAGAAACGGCAAAGGCAAAACCACCTTGCTTAAGCTGCTTATGGGAGAATATGAATACAGCGGCCGGATAAGCGCGGGCGTTCAGTTTGAATATTTTCCTTATAAGGTGAGAAATAATGAATTGCCTGCGCGCGAGGTGCTCAGAGAGATTGCGGGGGAGGCGGAGGATTGGCGCTTAGAGCGGGAGCTCAATATGCTGGAGATGGATCTTTCGTTTTTGACGCGGGAATTTAAAACCCTTTCGGGAGGCGAGCAGGCCAAGGCGCTTCTCGCGGCCATGTTTATCAGGCCTAACGGCTTTCTGCTTATAGACGAGCCGACCAACCATTTGGATGGGCGGGGCCGGGAGCGGGTTGCGGAATATTTAAAATCCAAGGAAGGTTTTATACTGGTATCTCACGACCGGGCTTTTCTGGACGGATGCGTGGATCATATATTGAGCCTGAACCGCACGGGGATGACCATTCAGAAAGGCAATTTTACTTCCTGGGAGCAAAATAAGAGGAAACAGGACGCCTTTGAACAAGCGGAAAATATGAGGCTTAAAAAGGATATAGAGCGGTTGAAGGAGGCCTCCAGACAGGCGGGGCAATGGGCTTCTCAGGCGGAAAGCATGAAAATAGGAGGCAAAGCGCAAAGAAGCGAAACTAAAAGCATAGGCGGGCGCGCTTATATTGGCGAAAGGGCCAGGCGGCTCCAACAGAAAAGGAAGAATATTCAGAAGCGGGCGGATAATGCTATTGAGGAGAAGCGCGGGCTGCTTAAGGATGTAGAGGAGATTCAGGAGCTGAGGATTAACTGCGCCGGTTTTCATTCCGGATTGCTGGCCGAGGGGGTCGATTTAAGCCTGTTTTACGGCGAAAGGCGTATTTGCGGGCCGCTGAGCTTTAAAATTATGCAGGGAGAAATAATAGCGCTGGAGGGGCAAAACGGCAGCGGAAAAAGCAGCCTGCTCAAATTAATCTGCGGCGAAGATATATCATATACCGGACGCTTTTACCGCGCGGCGGGCTTAAAAATTTCATACGTTCCGCAGGACGTCTCCTTTCTCAGGGGCAGTTTGACCCAGTATGCCCATTCCTGCGGCGTGGATATAACTCTGTTTAAGGCGCTGTTAAGAAAATTGGATTTTTCCAGGGAACAGTTTGAAAAGGATATGCGTTCCTACAGCGAGGGACAGAAGAAAAAGGTGCTTCTGGCCCGTTCGCTTGCGGAACAGGCGCATATTTATATTTGGGATGAACCGCTTAATTATATTGACGTGTTTTCCCGAATGCAGATAGAGGAAATGCTGATTGGATGCGGAGGGACGTTAATAGTTGTCGAGCATGACCGTGCTTTTTTGGAAAAAACCGCTTCCAGGCGCCTGGCGCTGGATTAAACGGCCGCTGTTTTTTTAAGCAGGGCGGGAAGCGGAAACAGAAGGGCCGGGATATCTTAGGGCGCGCAAAAAAGAGGCGGATGGAGCGCGGAGGGCTGGGGAAGAAGTTAATCTTCCCAAGCCCTCCGCGCTTTTAAAGCCCTCTGCGCGCCGGTGTTTATTCCAGATAAAGCCTGTCCAGCCGAGCGGCCAATCGGCAGATCAGCTCGTTGACCGATATTCCGGCGTTTCGGGCCATTTCGGAGGGGGAAATGCTCTCCGCGCCGCTTTGGCCTATAAATGTTACTATATCCCCGCGGCATATATCGGGTATGTCAGTGACATCCAGCATCATTTGATCCATGCAGGTGCGTCCGGCAATTTTGGCCCGCCTGCCCCGAATGAGCGCCTGTCCCGCTCCGCACGACAGGCTGGCGGGTATGCCGTCGGCGTATCCGGCCGGAATAATTGCTATGAGCGTATCTCTTTGCGCGGTAAATTCCCGGCCGTAGCCCACGCTTTCTCCCGCTTTTATATGCTTGAGCATGGCGACGCGGGCTTTTAAGGAGACGACGGGTTGAATTTCAAGCTTTAGAGCCGTATCAGGATAATCCAATAATCCGAAAAGCACTGCGGCCGATCTTACCCGGCTGTAATTTAACTGGGGAAAATTCAATAATCCGTAGCTGCTTTGAAGATGGGCCGGAGGCAGTTTAATTCCGCTGCGTTTAAGATAGTCCAGCATCTGGTTAAAGCGGTCAATCTGCTCTTTAGTGAATTCCAGGGATTCTTTTTCCCGGCTGAAAGAATCGCAGAGATGACTGTAAACGCCTGTCACTTTAAGGCGGGGAAGCTTAAAGAGCGCCAGAAGCTCTTCCTTATTTTGGGGCTGAATTCCCAGCCTTTTCATGCCGGTATCTATGGCGGCGTGCACTTTAAGCCCGAAGCCGGCATTATTAAGGGCCAGAGCGTAGGGATAATCTATTGCCGTTTGAGTCAGCTTATAGCGTTTTAATTCGCGCGCTCTGGCTATATCGGTATAGCCGAGTATGAGTATTTCTCCTTTAATTCCATGCCTGCGCAGGGAAATTCCTTCGTCAATTGTGGAGACCGCGAAAGAATCCACCCCCATTTGGTTTAAAAACTGAGAAACGGGAACGGCACCCAGGCCGTATGCGTCCGCTTTTACAACGGCCATAAGCCCGCAATGGGGAGGCAGCGCGTTTAAAAGCGCCTGCGTGTTGAGCCTAAGCTGCTCCAGGCTGATTTCCAGCCATGCTCTGCGGGCAAGAAAATTGTTTTTTATTTCTGCCGGCCCGTTTATATATTGCCGACTTTCGGCCAGATAGCGGGCGGGGATGTCCGGGCATGAATTGAGCTGACGCTTTTTAATTAAAGAAGTCAGGAGTTTTTCAGCAAGAAGCAGGATATATGCTCCCGCGGCCGATATTAAGACGACGGAGCAGAAATAAACCAGGCTGTTGTCTATTAAAAGCTCCCGTGCGTCAAACAGCCTGGCTATGCCTCGCAGGAGGATTATGGCTAAAGGATGCAGGATATATATAAGCAGGGAAGCGTTTCTGGCCGTTTTCCGCCGTTTGCCCCTGATGGTTTTGAGAAACGCAAAGAGAAAAAGAGCGGAGGGTAAAAGCATTATATACATGCTGTCATGCCTTTGCATATGATGCTGACGCAGAATTAATCCTTCAAGGAGCATGAGCGCCAGGCAGAGAATAAAAAGCAGCGCGCTTTTGATACGGGAAATATTTATATGACGCGCGGACGCGCCTGCAATAAAAAATATGGGCGCGAAAAACAGGCCGTTGCGGGTATAATCAAATAATTCGAACATATGAGCATAGGCGCAGTTAAGCGCGGGGAGCTGCTGAACCAGCCCGTAGTAGCTGTCTCCCAGCAGGCCGAGAGCATATAAGCCCAGCGCAATGAAAGAGGCGCGCCGCTTCCCGAGGCGTTTAATAAGCAGCCAGGAAACGCATGCGCCCAGCATAGCTGCGGGAAGATACCAGAGATGATAAAAGGTTCCGTCAAAGATTAAATCCTTTAAGATATTGGGCAGTAGGGGAACGCTGCTGAAATAGCCGCTGTAAATATTGACGGGCAGATAAATAAGAATGGAGAGCGCGTATATTTTGGCCGTATTTTTTAAAAAGCGCTTTATTTTTGAAGAACGCTCCGCTCCGCCCAAAATAAAAAAGCCGGAGCTCATAAAAAAGAAGGGAACGGCCAGACGGGCTATTATGCGGGTGAATATAAAATTACCCGTCTGGCTGAAATGGGCAAGAGGGGAAGTGTGGATGGCAATAACCAGAACCGCCGCAATAAGCCTGAAAGCGTCCAGGGCCGGATAACCTTTTTGGGGCTGCGCATTTGTTTTTAAAGCGGAAGGGGGGGCGGAGGAATATTCAATTTGTTCAGCCCGGGCGGACTGTTTTAATGCGCGCCCGAATAAGAGCGTGTTGGCCTGTTTCGTAAAATTCTACCTCCGGAGCGTAATAATAAAGCCGTCTATATTGTTGCCTGAAATTTCGCAGGAAACATTTTCGGGCAGATTAATAATTTGTTCATGGCCGTTTGAGGGAATAAAGAATATTTCATATTTGAACAGGCTGGGGCCCTCAAAGCTTAAAGGGGCCTGCTGGGTATATTTTTTTATTTCTTCTATATATTCTTCAAGAGCCATATGCCAGCATTCGGCCAGCTCGGCATGAGGGCGGCCGATATATCGAAAATGCCAGGGCTCTTCCGCTATGCCCGTTATTGCTTCCTTGCCCTTTTTATACCGCTGTATAAAGCCGAAGCTGGGCGCCAGAGCCTTAAAACGGCCGCATATTCCCTCGTCGGGGAAATAAGGACGTATAAAATCTATATTTTCCTGCTTTAAGCCCAAATCTATGGCCAGGCCGGTCTGATGTTCGCTGTGATTGGGAAGAGCCACATATTTGCGGGTGAATTCCGGGCCGTTGCTTTTTAATGAATCCGAATATATGGCGCGCTGTTCGTTTTGCGTTCTGTATCCGCTTACGCCCAATATATTTTCGCGTCCTTTTATAGCCTGGAGCAAATCGTTAAGGCTGGAGGCGGCTTCTTTTTCGAGCAGGATTCCCGGCTCTTCTCCGCAAAAAAGAGTAAGCTCGCTTTCGCCTGAATGCTCTAAATACAGGGGCTGAGCGTTATTAACCAGAATTAAATTGCCGCTGTGCAGCATATTGGGCAGGAGAGTTATTTTATTCATTTTTAAGACTCAGCTCTATGAGGACGCGCATTACCTCTTTAAGCTCCAGGCCGGCTCCTTTCATCATATTGGGGAATCGGCTGTGCGCGGTCAGGCCGGGGATGGTATTAATTTCATTGAATACTATTTGGTTTTGGGGAGTGAGGAACATATCCACCCGCGCAAAGCCCGAACAGCCTAAAAGCCTGTAAAGAACGGCGGCCGTCTGCTGAATGCGTTCCTCCAGTTCGGGCGCAATGGGCGCGGGCATATATATTTTGGATTCCTTGGGATTATATTTTTCGTTATAATCAAATAATCCCGGGCTTTGAATCAAATCCACTCTGCCCAAAATTAGTTTTTCCGCGCCCAGCACGGCGCAGCCCACCTCGCGGCCGGGGATCTCTTCCTCTAAAGTTATCTCATTATCAAATTCAAAGGCTTTTTCCGCGGCCTGGGGGAGCTGTTCAGGAGAGGTAATCCTGCTTATGCCGAAGGAGGAGCCGGCTTTTACCGGCTTAACATATATCGGGTATTCAAGCTCGGCCGCTCTTTTGGAAAGCTCCTGGGCGGAGGTCTGAATATTTGCCGTGATAAAGCCGGGCACGTTTATATGTGCGTCGCGCGCCAGCGCGTGTGCGCGCGCTTTATCCATGCAAAGGGCGGAGGAAAGAGTGCCGCAGCCTATCAGGGGAATTCCCGCCTGTTCAAACAGGCCCTGGACCGTGCCGTCCTCTCCGTTTTTTCCGTGCATTACCGGAAAAGCTGCGTCTATGGGAGTAAAACGCGGCCCGCTTTCGTATAGCTCGATTAAACGGGGATGAGTCCCGCCCAAAATGGCGGCGGGGACGCAGCTGGCCGCGTCAGCCGGCCATGTGCCGTCGGGTATGTTGCGGTAATTTCCGCTGTATCTGAACCAATCTCCCTCAAGAGTCACTCCTATGGGGAGAACGTTATATTTTTCTGAATCTATATTGGTTATAACCGAATATGCCGATTGAAGAGAGACAAAATATTCAGGGGAGCGTCCGCCGAATATTACCGCTATATTTTTTTTCATACTGCGTCTTCCTTTCTTATTAATTCCTGAGGTATGCAGTCGGCCGGATAGCAGATTTCACATTCTTCCGAATATAACAGCTCCTGCTCGCTTGCGCCGGTATTTTTATCCGTTTTGATTCTGCCGATTTGAACGTTTCTGTATAGACGGCCGTCCCTGTAATAATATTCCAGTTTGGGATTATATATTTTATATTCATATGGAGAGGGATCTTGGGAAAGCAGGCGGCCGTATATATATTCCTGATCCAGTTCAAATTCAAGCTGGAAGGGGACGTCGGTGGGATTATAGGCTTTAAGATCAAGCCAGCCCTCGCTTATGGCCGCGTCTAATCCGGCGGTTTCCTCAAATTGAGCGGGCGGCAGGGTTTCGCGGGCGTGCGGGTGGCGCTCTGTGATGATTAGCGGGGAGCGTAAAAAGAGCTGGAACAGCAGTCCGCTGAGCTGACAGAGCCCGCCTCCGTAAGAGGTTTTAAGCTTTCCGTTTTCCAATACTAATCCTTCCTTAAACCGTTCGCGTTTATCCGCTTTTTTTACCAGTTGATAAAAGGAAAATGTTTGGCCGGGCTCTATTACGACATGCTGCATGGTTTTAACGGCCAGAGCCAGGTTATGCGCTTTATTGAATTGATATTCCAGAGGAAAGCCGCTGCGTCTGTTTATTAATACTGATGAGACCGAGCAGTTTTCGTAAGGCAGGGGCTTTTCCTGTTTGCGCCTGGCATATTTTCTGCGGTCAAATTTCATTTTTGCATAAAAAAATAATTTCCGCTGCCACCGGCGCAGAGGAAGCAAAAAGGGGAATATCTGGGTGAGCCGTTTGGACGCCATAAATCACTACTCCTAAATAAAAAATATAAAGCGCGCTTAGCTTTAATGAATATATTATAACAAAGCAGAGTGCGCTTTATATATTATACGGCTAAAAACGGCCATATTATTTTATAAAGAAATTCTTACGATTTTCTGAAGACGCTTTGGGGGACGAATGGAAGAGCAATATAAATATATTTTAATTCTGTACAGGACAGGATTAAGGCGTTTAAAGATTTCAGACGGGCAGGAGCACTTCAAAGCGTATAACGCCGTCTGTGCAGGAGGCGGCTATACTGCCTTTATGCAGTTCCACAATTTCCTTGGCTATGGCCAGGCCCAGTCCGGCGCCTCCGGTTTTGGTAGCGCGGGAGGAATCCAGACGATAGAATTGTTCAAATATGCGTTCAAGCTTTTCCTTGGGAATATCTATTCCCTTGTTTTCAAATATAATTTTGATCTTATTGTTAGGGCTTTGAGTTCTGGAGGCGGTTATAGTTATATCCTGGTTTTCATAGCTGTAATTAACTGCATTGCGCAGCAAATTGTCGAAGACGCGCTGAAGCTTATCCGAATCGCATTTGATTATCATATCGGGCTGAACGTTCAGAACGCAATTCAGATGCTTTTGGGCCAGCATGGGCTGAAATTCATACGAGAGCTGTTCCAGCATAAGGCTGAGATTGACAATGCTGTATTCCAGAGCTATTCCCGAAAGATTAAATCGGGTTATTTCAAAAAATTCGTTGATTAAATCCTCCAGGCGCTCGGCTTTCTCCAAAGAAATGGCAAGATATTTACTTCGCAGCTCAGGAGAGATTTCTTTCTCATCCCTGAGCAGGGAAAGATATCCGATTACTGAGGTCAGCGGGGTTTTAAGGTCGTGCGCCAGATACATTACAAGGTCGTTTTTTCTTTTTTCGGCTTCTTGAGCCGCGCGCTGGCTTTCGCGCACGTTTAATTTAATTTGATTAAGCTGCATTTCGGCGTCTTTAAGATCGGCGGGAAGTACGATTAAATCATTTTTAGAGTTATAGACGTTTTCAGTTGCTTCCAGGATATCGTCCAGGTATCCAATGGTTTTTCTCCAGTAATGTATAAAAATAGCTATAAAGCCGCCCAGTCCAAGCAAAAATAATATAGTTACTCCGTTTAAGCGTATAAAATTGAGCAGGGGATATAAAGGCTCGCTGCCTGTCCATGTAAAGAATGAGCATATTAGCATGCCTCCGAAGAACAGAACGAACAGCAGGATCAGATATAGTATTACAGCCGCTATAAAGCGCATAAGTATTCTAAAGGAAAGACGGACTTTAAAGCTGTTGGGCTTATTCAATTTTATAACCTACCCCCCATACGGTTTTTATAAACCGAGGATTTCTTGCCGGTTCTCCCAGCTTTTCACGCAGCCGGCCAATGTGAGCCATTACCGTATTATTGTTGTTAAGATATTTTTCTCCCCACACTGCTTCAAAGAGCTCTTCGGCGGGCACGACCTTGCCTCTGCGTTCGCAAAGATACCATAGAATTTCAAATTCCAGGGGAGTCAGGGTTATTTCTGAATTGAAAAGAGCGCATTTATGAGTGTCTTTATTTATAGTCAAGCCGTTTATATCGTATTCCTGCGCCGGAGGAGCGGAATCTGTTTCCAGGTGGTTGTATTTGGTATAGCGTCTGAGCTGAGTTTTTACTCGGGCGGTTAGCTCCAGGGGATTAAAAGGTTTGGTTATATAGTCGTCCGCGCCCAGAGTAAGACCGGTTATTTTATCCATATCCTCAACTTTGGCGGTAAGCATTATTATGGGGAAAAAATACTGCTCGCGAATTTTTCTGAGCAGGCTGAAACCGTCTATATCGGGCAGCATGACGTCCAGGATAGCCATGTCCAGCTGCTCGGTTTCCACATATTTTATAGCTTCTGTTCCGTTATAACATTTAAAGACATGGTAGCCCTCGTTTTGGAGATATACTTCTACCAGGTCTGCAATCTCTTTTTCATCGTCTACGATTAATATGCTTTGGTTCATATTTTGCCATCCTGTGTGAAAAGTTTGTATTAGCCGATAACAAGTATAGCACATTGAAGGTCAACGTGCAAATTGAATAATTTAAGAGCTTTTTAAGCTGCGTTCCCCGCCCGGTTTTACCGGGCGGGGAACGCAGCGGAATTTCTGGAGCTTTTAAATATGGGCGGCGCGGATTTTGGCGCCCTGCGGGCGCCAAAATTGAGCTGCGGCAAAGCTATGGGCGCGGCGTTTAGCAGGCAAAGCCTGCTCGGCCGGGCTTTGCCCGGCCGGCGGCCAAAGGCCGCAAACGCCGCGCCCATAGCTTTGCCGCAGCTCCGGCCCGGCCTGCCGTAAAACGGCAGGCCGGGCCCCGCGCCGCCCCTTCTCCCCCTTCAGCCTCGCCATTAGGCGCCTTC
>QALW01000021.1:0-150058 GCA_003150515.1 Selenomonadales bacterium
GGAAAAATACGCCCTCCTTTCCTTTTCTTTTCAGACGCTGGAAACCTTGCGTCCCGTTCACCCCATGTTCCGCTTTTTACAGATGCCGGAACCCCACATCCCGTTCACCCCGGTTCCCTTTCAGGTTGATGTAAGGGAAAGAACATCCACTCCATTCGTCTTTATTTAGCTCCGTACATAGTATGATTGTTCATCTGTAAACACAAAAATAGCCCACCCAGATCTGCACTGATCTGGGTGAGCCGACATGAGAAGAATGTTCGCTGCGCCTCAAAGCGCAGGCGCAGCTGGGGTGAACGATTCTTCTATGTCAAGAGACGGCGTTCCGTCCGCTCTCATAGTTAGTATGACAGAAAAATATTTGTTTTGCTCCAATATGAAAACTATCTTTTCAGCATTTTGTGGGTCATCCGGGTGCGAGGCTCTGAGAAAACCTCCGGCAGCACGCTTTCCTTGAAGTGGATTTCAAAGGTGATCTTCCCGTCCATTGCACATTGAACCGGAAGTCGAGCATTTCCAGCTCTTTGAGGCTGTCAGGGATTTCGATGTTTTGATACCGCTTGACTTCTTCGCCGTCCTCCATGAAACAGACCGGAACCGCGTCCCTCAGTTTCGCTGTGATTTTTCCTGCTTTCATTGTGTTTTCCACCTTTCCTTTTTGTGCTTGGGCTTGTGCCTTGTGTGTCACAGCTTACACACCGCCGGTGGAAAATCAAGGCTTTTTTATTTTTTAAAGACGATTATTATCGCCCCATTCACACATCCCGTCCAGAATGGGAATAAGCGATTTGCCGCGTTCTGTCAGGCTATATTCAACTTTGGGCGGAATCTGCGGATATTCTTCCCGATGGACAAGCTGATCGGCCTCCAGCTCTTTCAATGTAGAACTTAAAGTCTTATAAGATATTTCTCCAATATATTTTTTCATTTCATTGAATCTGACTACGCCAAACTCCATTAACGTGTATAAAATCGTCATCTTGTATTTCCCGTTAATCAGCGACAGCGTATAGCTGAAACCGGTGGAACTAAGGCATTCGTTGGCAATACATCTTTCGGTCATTTTTACACTCTCCTTTAAGTAAGTATTTAACTTGATTGTAAGTATCGCACTTTCATGTGCGTACTTGTTTTCTATTTCATTCTTGCTATGATTATAATATCAGCAACGGGAGAAGTCAATCCCGAAGGAAAAGGAGGATTCTTATGCCAAGTTATAAATATTTGGGAAACCCATTTCAAATTGGCGGCCTGACAATCAAAAATCGTTTTTGCATGGCTCCTGTTGGTGGAGGACAGCATCACCTTCCCGGCGGCGGCTTAAAAGATGAAACCATACAGTATTTGGTGGAACGGGCCAAAGGCGGCTTTGGCCTGATTTTTACCGGGGCATTGGCCGCAGAATGTACCGTTGATCCCTATACAGGAATCGGGCCTGCCATTTTACAAAATCCGGATGCGTTCAAAATGACCGCAACGGAACTGAACGAGCGGGCGAACGCCTATGGAACAAAAATTTTCGCGCAGATTACGATGGGGCTGGGGCGCAATTACCCGAATCTTCCTGCCCCTTCGTCCGTTCATGTATTCCGCCATCCGGGAGAGGTTTCACCGGAACTGACTCACGATCAGATCAAATCAAAAATTGATTCCGTCATTCAGGCGGCAAAAATCGCAAAGGATTCCGGCTTTTCCGGTGTGGAAGTCCATTCTATTCATTGGGGTTATCTTCTGGATCAGTTTGCCCTATCCATGATGAATCACCGCACTGACGAATACGGCGGAAGTCTGGAAAACCGCCTGCGCGCTGCCAAGGAAATTTTAGAGGGAATCAAGCAGGAATGCGGCAGCAATTATCCGGTTAGTATGCGGCTGGGGCTGAAAACCTTTGTAAAAGATTTTGAAAAGGCAACGCTTACTGGCGAGGAAGAAGCCGGGCGTACTCTGGAAGAAGGGATTCAGATTGCAAGGTTGCTGGAATCTTACGGTTACGATTGTCTGAGTGTGGATACCGGCACTTATGATTCGTTCTATTATGCCTGTCCGCCCATGTATATGCCGAAGGGCTATCTTGTGGAAATGGCGGCAAAGGCCAAAGAAGCGGTAAATATTCCGATTCTGGCGGGTGGCCGGATGAACGACCCGGATATTGCCGAGGCAGCCATCCGTGACGGAAAAATAGATGCTATCGTTATGGGAAGGGCTGCGCTGGCTGACCCGGAATATCCGAACAAGGTGCTGACCGGCCATACGGAGCGCATCCGGCCCTGTATCGCCTGCAATCAGGGGTGCATTACCCGGCTCCAGCAGGGAAAACAGCCTACCTGTGCGGTCAATCCCACAGCTATGCGTGAACTCCGCTTTGCCATGCGCCCCGCTATACAGCCGAAGAATGTTGTTGTAGTAGGCGGCGGTGTAGCCGGTATGGAAGCGGCAAGAGTCGCCGCTACGCGGGGACATCAGGTTTCCTTGTACGAAAAAAATGAAAGATTAGGCGGCAATCTGATTCCCGGCGGTTCTCACCGTTTCAAAAAAGAGGTACGGGAACTGAACGCATGGTATGAGAACGAACTAAACCTGCTGCCGGTAGAGATCCATACAGGAGAAGCCGTTAGCACAGACCAGCTTAAAAATATGGAAGCAGATGCCATCATTCTGGCTGCCGGCTCTACTCCCATTATGCCGAAGGTTCCGGGAATTGAGGATCAGAAAGTGATCGGCTGCATGGAGGCTTTTGCCCACCCGGAAAAGGTTGGACAGAAGGTAATCGTCATTGGCGGCGGTCTGGTGGGCTGCGAGATGGCGCTGGATTATGCCGAGGAAGGCAAAGAGGTCACGGTTGTTGAGGCGCTGCCGAAGATTCTTTCTGCCGGGATTCCGTCCCCGATTCCCAACGGGCAGATGATTCCCGACCTGTTTGAGCATTATCATGTAAACGTACTGGAAGGCCATAAACTTTCTGCCGTTGAGAATGGGAAGGCTGTTCTGGACTGCGGCGGGCAGAAAAAGGAACTGGACGCAGATTCGATTGTCATAGCAGTTGGTTTCCGCCCTGCCCCGTCCATGGCACAGGAGCTGCGGGAGGAAGGGCTTGTCGTTTATGAGATCGGCGACGGCCAGCAGGTCAGCACGATTCTTCATGCGGTATGGGACGGCTATGAAGTCGGCAACAACATTTAATTCCTATGGTATAAGGCAAAACGCTTTATATAAAATTCAATGATTACAAGGAGGCAATCACGATGAGAGCAGAATTAAAAGAGTATCAGGCTGTGGAAGAAGCCGCAATGAAATTTGTCAAGAGTGTTGCGGAGGGCAACAGCAAGTACGCAAAGGAACTGTTCACCGATGAGGCGGTTCTGTTCGGTTATCTGGACGGTGAGCTGGAGCATGGCTCTATCGAGCAGTTTTATCACAACGTGGACACGGTTCCCGGCGGCGAAAACTTCAAGGCCCGTGTGGACGTACTGATGGTAGAGGAATCCATGGCCGTAGTCCGTGTGCTGGAGGAAGGCTGGGGAGGCCGTATCGACTTTACCGATGTGCTGGTGCTTCTGAAGATGAACGGCGAATGGAAGTGTGTGGCGAAAGCCTACAACCAGAACTCCAATACCATTCAGAAATAAAAACACTGGCGGCCGGTTATTTCAACTGGCCGCCGCTTTATAGGAGGAAATCCATATGAGCAAGAAAATAATCGTAATTACAGGAAGCCCAAGAAAGAATGGGAACAGCTTTGCCATGACGGACGCTTTTATCAAAGAGGCGGAAAAGAAAGGCCATAGCGTCACAAGGTTTGACGCAGCCGCAATGAATGTAGGCGGCTGTCATGCCTGTGAAACCTGCTATAAAACAGGTAAAGCCTGTTCCTTTGACGATGATTTCAATGTGATCGCTCCGGCTGTTCTGGAGGCGGATGTGGTCGTCTTTTCCATGCCGGTGTACTGGTATTCCATTCCGGCGCAAATTAAAGCAGTGTTGGATAAGATGTATTCCTTCTGCGTTGCCGGAAAAGACATTGCGGGAAAAGAATGTATGCTGATTGCCTGCTGTGAGGAAGATGACATGTCGGTTCTGGACGGTGTACGGATTCCTGTGGAGCGATCCGCCGCATTGATAAAATGGCACATGGCGGGAGAAGTTCTGATTCCCGGCGTTCTGAATGCCGGCGATATTGAAAAAACGGATGGCTGCCAACAGGCGGCTGCTCTGGCGGAAAAAATTTGACACATAAAAAGGATATAGGCAACACAAAAATGATGTTGCCTATATCCTATATAGAATGCCCAAAGTCATCTAAAGCGTCCTGCATTCGCACAATATCTTCCTCGTTGCAAGGGTTTTCCAGACCTGCGTTGATAAACAGCCGTTCTCCCCATTGATAAATGGCAAGGATAATCGGCGCGAGCGAACTGCCAAGGCCGGTCAAAGAGTATTCCGTTTTGGGTAGAACGACCGGGTATAATTTTCTGTCGATCAGACCGTCCCTCTCCAATTCCTTTAGCTGCTGCGCCAGCATCTTGGGTGACGCTTGGGGAAGCAGCTTTTGCAATTCGGAATAACGCAAAGTTCGATTGATTAAAAAATACACGATCAATATTTTATACTTGCCGCCGATCATCGCCAGCGTCGCCTCCAGAGGGCAGTCAAATCCTTTCAGTTTTTCGATTTCCATAAGCGATACACTTCCTTTTTTATAGTGACTTACTAAAACTATACTATGCTACAAAATAGTGCGTTCTTGTTTTTTTGCTTATTGCAGTTATAATTATAGTGTAAGCAGATTTGAAAGTCAAGTTCTGCTTCAATCAAAAAATTTTTGGAGGTATGCTCAAATGGAAAAAATCATGGTATCCGATTACGAGGCAGTCATCAATGTGATAAGCAAGTACACCGAAGGATGCAAGGTGGGTAAAAGCGAAGTAATGAAGCCCGCTTTTACCGAAAATGCGCTGATGTACGGCTATCTGAACGGCCAGCTTTACGATGGCTCCATCAACGCGCTCTATGGAGCTGTCGATCAGTTCGGCCCCGCCCCGGAGTCCAAAACCCGTATTGATGTGTTGAGTATTGAGGGAACCGCCGCAACGGTGCGTGTTGTTCTGGAAGATTGGCACGGCATTGCATTTACGGATTTCCACAATCTGCTGAAGATTGATGGCGAATGGAAAATTGTCGCCAAAGTGTTCCATCAGTATTAAAAACAACAGGAAATGCGGGCGGGCCAGTTTCAGTAAAAGCCCGTCCGCATTTCTTCACTTATGGAGGTAGGGAATGGATTTTTTAGAGTTTTCAAGAAAGCGTTATTCTGTCCGATCTTATTCCGACAGACCCGTTGAACAGGATAAAATAGATAAGATTTTACAGGCGGCTATGATTGCGCCTACGGCTGTGAATTATCAGCCGCAAAAAATATATGTGCTAAAAAGCAATGACGCCTTGCAAAAAATAAGGCGTATTACGAAAAGTACATACAATGCGCCGCTTGTATTCTTGGTTTGTGCGGATACGGAGAGAAGTTGGCATAGTCCATTCGTAGCTGGATATGACAGCGGAGAAATGGACGGAAGCATTGTATGTACTCATATGATGCTGGAGGCAGAAGATTTAGGACTTGGCTCTTGCTGGGTATTGCTGTTCGACCCGAAGAAAGTGAAGGAAGCATTTCGTTTGCCCGAAAATATCAAGCCGCTTTGCCTGCTTCCTGTTGGTTATCCCAGTGAAATGGCACAGCCTTATCGGCCGTGGCACGATGTTTTTCGCAAAATGGACGATATAGCAACAGAATTGTAGGAGGTTATAAAATGGGAAAAAAGATTGTCATTCTAAACGGAAGTCCCCGTAAAAATGGGAACACATCTGCACTGGTAAAGGCATTTACCGAAGGAGCGGAAAGCGCGGGGAATACGGTAACAGAGTTTTTTCTTGACAGCATGGAGATTCACGGCTGCAAAGGCTGCTTTGGCGGACACAGCAGTAAAGAATGTCCTTGCGTACAAAAGGATGATATGGCTCAGATTTATCCAGCGGTAAAGGAATGTGATGTGGTGGTGCTGGCAACGCCGCTTTATTACTGGAATATGAGCGGTCAGATCAGAACCGCCATCGACCGCCTATTTGCTTTAGAGGAAGGCGACGGCAACTTTCTTAGAGGGCATGACCGGGCCTGTGCTTTGCTAATGGCCGCAGAGGGCAGTGGATTTGAAGATGTGCTCATCTATTATAATCATCTGATGGAACACTTACGTTGGAAAAATCTCGGTCATGTGCTTTCTGGCGGGAATATGAATGTGGGTGATATTGCAGGGAAACCGGAACTCGAAAAGGCGAGAGCGTTGGGAGTGTCCATATCATGAAAAAAGGAACTGATTTAAGACTCGTTCCGGGGATAGGCGCAAAAAAAGAACAGGAATTGATTGAACTTGGCTATGATTCTCTCCAATCCTTGAAAAATGCCGACCCCGAAGAATTGTATTTTCAAGCCTGTGCAAAACAAGGCTGGCAGCTTGATAAATGCGTTTTGTATGCTTTTCGCTGCGCCGTAGCTTTTGCCAACGACCCCGCACCTAATCCCGACAACTATCGCTGGTGGTATTTTTGTGATAAGTCAAAATAATTATGTTCAAAATGAAGCCGATATTTTTTCCAATATGAAAGACGATACGGAATTTAAACACTTTCCATTGTTTTGTCCGAACATCATTCTGTTACATTTTGCCAGGTAAGAGTTAGTGTGCTCTTTAGCCTTGTCGGATTGGGTCAATCTGCCTTGCGCGGATTGACCTGTTTTTGTCTGAGGAGGGAATTTAGATGTCTTAATCGGGTTTATACAAACTGACCTATTCAAAAAACTTCTCAAAAAATTTTTCAAAACCTTTCCGGTTTGCAGCCCTGAGATGTGTTCTGGTTATGTGAGGAGGCAAAAAAGACCAACCAGCTCGAATCTGCAAAAAGGAGGGATGCGGTATGAAGTCTCCCTCTGAACATGAAAGACGGCTGATCGCCATGTTTGATTCGTTCAGCAAGACGGTGGCGCGGAATTTCAGCAGAAATCTCAAACGGGCAAAGGATAATGCGGTGAAGCATTACTCTGAGGAACCGGTAGACTATCTTCTTACATTATTAAGCTACGAGGACAGGTATCCGTCCGACCGTTTTGTGCTTTATGCGGACGAGCTATCCTGCGTGGTTCACAGCGAAACTTTATATAATTAGAAAAAATAAAATAATAGGCGTCCATTTCTGTACGCCTATTATTTGCAAATACAGCTTGTTAACTACCTGTAAACCATTGATTTTACTTGTTTTTTCAGAAAGTTCTGTAACACCACTCCGACCAGCATAAAAAGTCCGAAAAGCTATTGTTTTCGGACTTTTTATTATTTTATATTCAGCCAATACAAAATATTCGATTCTTAAATATTTATAGGAAAAGCAATCCAATCAATAAAAATTATAGCCGCTCCTCATTAGCTGAGACAATATTTTCGGCTTTTAAACGTCTTTCAGATTGGCCAATCAGAGTTTCAAATGTATCAATGCTTAATACGACAAGATCTCCTCTGCCGTTTTTGGTTATGTAAACAGGAAGCTTATACTTATGGCAAAATTCAGAAATTTCATTATAGTTATTCCGCAAATCAGAACTAGGCCTTATTGAAGGCATTAGCGTTCACCTCTTAAATAAATTTTAGCATTGAAAAGCCAAACATAAAACTAAAGCAAGCCTCTGACACAAGCGAGTCTTTTGCGCTGTTCTGATAGCGGCAAACAATATGGAAGCAATAGGCTGCATTGGTATGCCGGCCAATTACTAAGCTAAATTTATAATAACAAAATATTAATAACAGGTCAAGTATTTTTTCTATAAATATTTACATAATACTTAATTTGTAATGGTATCCGCGTAAATTTGCTGCTATAGCGCAAAAAACAAGGAGCATAACCATTATGCTCCTTGTACTAAAACTAATTTTTAATCAGTCTGTATCGGTATTCCGCGTCTTTATCGCCGGTATGGGGCACATTATAGGTCAATTCATATGTACAGCTGTCCGAATCATACCATGCCTGCCAATAATCATTTCCGCTTACTGATTGATCTACCTTCTGCCATTGGCCGTCCAGCCATTGTTCAAGAGAGTAGCCTGAATAATGCTTGACGTTGGTAAATGTCAGAGGAACATAGCCCATGCCCCCTTTAACGGTTATTTCAGCGGCTGTATTGCCGCTGTCCTGCTCTTCAGCGCAGCGTATATATATGGGCGTATTTTTTTCTACGCTGCCCGTCTGCGCGCTGACAGAATATTTGGCGCCTACGGCGTAAGCATAGGCAGGCTTGCTGGTGTTGAAATTCTCTGCCGGCATATTATTTATTATTTCGCTCGGACCATAATAATCGCTCTTGCTAACCGGTATATTAAGAAATTCAACCGTTCCGGTTACCGTGCTTCCCTTGAGAATAGTATTCCCCACTTCAGCCGGAGGGCTTAATTCCACAGCCACGCATGGTATATTGCCGTTCATAGTATGATAAAAGCTGAGACTGGGTTTGGTATAGGTTTTTCCATTTAGCTGCGCGTCATATGAAATGACGTTAAGCATTCTGTTGGCGCCGGGAGTTTTTTTCCAAAGCACGGGCTCATAGCCCATAAACGCTACCCACAGCCCCTCTCCCTCTATATCTATGCGCTGCATTTTATTTTCATCACCTATATACCTGGCTTCGTTCAAAACGGGCAGAGCAAAATCTCCCGAATAGGTATTTTGCCCTAATGTTATAGAGACCGTGCCCATATCATTTCCAACGGCCATAGAATCATAATGATTATCGTTATAATCATCTCCGCCGAATTGATAAAATGCCAGACGGTCAAAGGTGACGTCCTCCAGGAAAGTATATTTAAATGTATGATAAACTCTGGAAACATCGTTGGTGCGGGGCAGATTGGCCGTGAATTCATACTCTATTTTTCCGTCCAAGCTGAGGCCGCGGTATATAACTTCGGTCAAATTGGGCCCCTGTTTGCGGAATTGAGTGCGCACCCGCTTATATGAAAGCATTCTCTCGCCTGGATAGCGAGTGTATACGAGCGCATTGCCGCCTCCTATATTTTCCGTCCAATTATATTTGCCGCCATAAATGGAGGTTACCAGCAAAGGACGAATATCCGTAATAAATCCCCGGTTTTGCGTCATTTCCGCTTCGTAGCAGAAGGATTCTCCAAAAGAGCCTATGGCGCTGGATTCCCATTGCTGATAATTTCCGCTCCAGCCGGCCAAACATAGCTGGGAATGGCTCGCTGCAAAAACGCCGCCCCATTTAGCGTATGTCATTGTAAATTCGTAGGTTACGCTGCTGTCGGCGGGTACTTCCAGATATGTATAGCCATGAAACCAGGTGCCCGCAAGATAGCATCTAGGCTCGGAGGGCTGATAATTGACAGGCTCATGCCAATTTTTACTAAGCTGTACCTGCACGCCTATCGGCTCCCCTGTTTCAGCGTCCCGCAAAAAAGGCGAACAGCCCAGCACGCCTAATTTGTTGGTCTTTATAAACTGTACGGGAATTTTTATTGGGTTTTTAGAGGTGTTCTGAATGGTAAATTTCAGCCTGTCCATCTCATCCAGACGTTCTTCCTGATTAAAATCAGGCCCCATATATGTAAGCATATTATTTAAAGAAAAGCTTAAATAGCCTTTAGTAGTAAATTCAACCTTTTGTTCGCGCCCTTTTTTGGGGTGTATTTGAACAGCTGAGCCTACAGCCGCAGCGTTTTGCTCATATTCGCTCGCGTCCGCCAAAGAAGCGGAAACAGAGGGAATAACCACGCAATTCATGCCCACAAAATCAGCTTTGACTAATTGCAGGGAATTCATTATAAAGGTGATTGTCTTATTCTGCTGATTCAGGCTCATAGAAGCGCCCGCCTGATCGGGAAGCACAAAAGTCAGACCGTTTCCATTATCTGTTTTGGCGGTAATTGCCTTGCCGTCCTCCCTTTGTTCAAAAGCAGTATAATCAGAGCCCAGAGTTATGGAATATTCTATAGACGTATCATGCGCCTCGCCAGTTTTGCTCCAAAGATAAAAGCCCAGAGAAAAATATTTAGGCATAGCCGCAATTTCAATTCTGCCTGAAACATCGGATACGTCGGCAAAAACAAGATTCATTATATCTATACATTGCATATATCGGCCAGATTCTATAATGCGGGAAACGGCGGCGCTGTCGTCGTCTATGGGAAAGATGCCCCGTAATTCCTTATGCTCTCCATCCAGAGAAATAGAAAAATCCATGCCGTCAATTACGCTTAGCGAATCAATCAGGCTATTATCCTGACTGGCGGCTTCGGTCTGGGTTATCTCCTGTTCAATAGCGCCCGCTTTAATAATTCTTCCTTTTGTCGGCTCTATAGCCAGGCCATAATAACCGGTCTGTATATTCAACTGCGTGCCGCCAGCCATAGCGGCATAACCGTCTTTCCACCACATATATGAATAATCCCGCACATCCGGCTGCTGGACGTATTCGGTTACCGGAGGAATCTGTATTTGGCCGTCCCCGGCGGATGCGGACGGAGAGACGGTATCGCTTGCTGAAGGGGAAACTGCTGGGCCGACGCAGCCAGCAAGCTGCAGCCCGCAAAACATACACGCGGCAATTCTGAATAGTTTAGAATATTTTTTATTCATGCGTTCTCCTTTCAAGGGCGAAGAGACATTTGCGCAAATCGCGCACAAACGCACCGCGCCGTTTTAGCGCATATAAATTATGCTGATAAAAAGAAAGGGCGCGGATAAACAGTTCGCAGAGAAGCGGGGATTTGTTCGCTGTATTTATGCAGGAATCAAACGCCCGAGCCGGCTGCTTTTGTCTATTCGCGCCGTATCTTCATAGAGCCAATGCCCTTAATCTCACTTACTATATCCGGCCGTTAAGAAAGCACATTCTGAGCGTCCTTAAGAGTGTTATTAAGCACATCTTTAACCGAAGCGAAGAACACTGCCGGCGTCATAGAGCCGTCTATGAAGGCTTCGTTATAAGTAAGATAAAGATTGGCAAGACATAATTGATTGCCGTCCACATCAAAAGTGGGAGTATTCCAGTATACAATAAAGGGCTCGGTTATGGTTTTGGATTTAAGCTGCTTAAGCACCTCTACCGACTGCTCATCGCAGGATACGCTGGTGGCATCCAATTCAAATGAGGCCATGTTTTCCTCGCTGCTCGCCGCATATCTGGGAACGCAATATTCGCTTAAAACCTGTACTGAACCTGCCGGATTGGAGGTGTTTTTAAATACGCAGTAAGGCACGAACCAGTTGCGGGAAGAGACGTAATCGTCTGCCCTGGGCCCCTTGGGCACCATTATAATGCCGTATTCCGGATAGCTGCCCTCCGCTACCATTTTGTTGGCGCGGTTGACATAGGTGGTCATAAGGGCTACTTTGCCTTCGCGGAATTTAACATCTTCAAAATCCCAGCACTGAGAGAACATCAGGTTCTGTCTGCCCAGTTTCAAAAAGAAATCCCACGCTTCTAAAGCATTAGCCGAATCTCCCGAAAACTGATAGTAGGTTTTGCCCGTATCAGCGTCCTGCACCTCAGAGAGAATGGCGGCGTTATTGCTGGCGGTAAGATTCCACATAAGGAAATTGTTCTCTCCAATATGTATGCCGTAGGTGTCGTTGTCCAAATCTGTGCAGGCCACGGCGATTTCTTCAAATTTATCCCAGGTCCATTCGCCGTCGTTGTACATTTTGTACATATCGTCGTCCGAATATCCGTGCTGCGCCAGAATAGATTTATTGAAGAAAGTAACCTGACTGAAGGAAATTTCATCAAAACCGTCTATGTTAGGAACGGAAAAATACAGCGAGCCGTCGAAAGTAGTGATTTCCTGACTGGAGAGATCAAACCAGTCGGCGTCGCTGAAATCAGCGTATTCGCCGTAATTGCTCAAAGGCTCCAAAATACTGCCCGCAAGTTTGTTGTAATAATAATGGCTGTAGATAGTAAACGGGCCTCCGGCATTGAAAATATCCGCAAGCGGATTGCCTGAAAACGCCGCCTGAGCAAAGGAAACAACCCAGTCTCCCCCGCCCTGAACATATTCTATCTTTATACCGTATTTAGACTGATAATCGTTGCGCCTGTTGATTGCAAAATCTCTTCGGCCTTCGTCCAGTTCTGACGCAAAAGGATCGTTGGAATCTGTTGTATTAACGGTAAAATACCTATAAGTTTCCCCTTCCTTAATTGCGTTCTTTAATTGCCCGCTGCGCGGTCTGAGATAGGGTGATTGCGTATCATTCGTTGCGCCGCCCGTCTGGCCTCCGTCGGGCGCGGGAGTGGCAGTCGCGGACGCGCCTGTATCTCCGCAGCCTGAAAACATGCCCAGAATAAATATGATACACAGCGCGCATATAATTAATCTGCAACCTTTTTTCATCATTTTTCTCCCTTATTTACGTTTGCGCGCAAAGGCAACTCCGCCCAAGCCGGCAAACGCCGCTACGGTATAAGCAACCATGCTTAAATCGCCCTCATTGCCCGAAGGATCTTTTTCTCCGTCCTCGCCGGGAGTATATTTTCCGCTGAAGGCATATATTTCGCCGTAAGAGCAGCTGCCCTCAGAACCCACGCTGAAAATTAAAGTCTGCACCGTCATATTGGCAGTATCAAAGACAGCGGCGTCTGCGTCATTGGATATGAAATTATCATAGGGGAAATAAAGATAGCCTTTAAAATTAGCGGGAATAGTTATGGCCGACTGATTAGTCGCTTCAAGATAGAAAGTAGTAACAGAAGTTACTTTGCCTGCCTTATCCACAAGCAAAACAGTTTTATTTTCGGCCAGAATGTGATTTGTTCCAGTATCGGCGTTAAATCCGCAGCAGATAACAGCCTGCGCTTCTGTTTCAACATAGAAACCCAAACCGTCGGCGCTCTTCAAAACATTCATCTGCTCTTCATTAAAGCTGGGAAAAGCTCCCCACGCGCCTGTGGGAATGGTCACCAAACCATTGCTTACCGTTACCTTCTGGTTGGCGTCTACGCCCCAAAAGCCTAAATCGGCATAAGTTTTTTCTCCGTCCTCCAGCGCTGTAAAATCCGTAAGCGCGGTAGTGGTAATGCCTTTAGGCGCCACTGGAGCGGCAAGAGAGGCTGCGCCTAAAGAAAGAATCAAGAGCGCGGCTGCTAAAACAACAACTGCTTTTTTCATAATGTTCCTCCTAAAAAAATAAATATATTAACAAGGAAATTTTCCTTATTAAACTTTAATAAGCTCACGCAAGCAAAGAAGGGCATATATTCGGGCGGCGGAAACTCCGCCGCCCGTTTATAAATTCATTACTCTTCAGGATGAGCCAGGCAAAGTTCGTCTAAAATAATGGTTTCGGCCAGAGTAGCGTCTGCAAAACGGATATCCAGGCTGATAGTATCCACGTTCTGCAATTCTTCTTTGGAAAGAGTAGTGCCTTCCCACCAGGGGATTTGCCCTTCGAGAGGATAATACACCCAGCCCTCAAAGCCGGCGGGAATATCCAGGCTGGTGTCGCCCGTCCCGTTATTCAAATTAACATCGGCCGCGTCAGAAGTGAAAACCAGTTCCTCTTCTCCCTGGGCCGTAATGAGCTTCGCTCCCTCAGGATTAAGGCAGCCGTTTTTCAGAGGCTCGCTGACTACCAGCACTACGGCTATGGAAACATCGCTCTCCCCTTTGTTATTCACCCACATACGCAGATAGCTATAATCTTTCGCCTGCTTAAAGCCATCTGTTATATTGCCCGTTTCCTTTTCAAGCTGCATAGAAATGACGCCGTTGGACTGCATAAAAGCTATATCCATGCATAGAGCTTTACCCGATTGAGCAAAAGCGCCTGTTTCAAAGGTTATTTGGGGCACGGTATAAGAATAATTGGAAAGATCAAAGAATTTTATTCCCTGGCTTTCATTTTCAAAATTCACAAGGCTAACACCCTCGCTTATTTCTATACGCCCATCCGTAACCGATTGAGAGGGAGTTTGCGCAGGCGATGTTGCTTCCTTAGTAGGTTCGGGATTATTCGTTTGTTCCGCTGAAGCTGAATTAGTGGAAAATGTCTCAAAAGAAGCAGAAGCGGACGGCTGATTCTGACCGCCGCAGGAGGTGAGTGAAAGCGCCGCTGTTAAAAAAAGAACCGTTAGCAATAAAAACTGCTTTTTCATAATTGCTCTCCTCAATATTGATTTATGTAACTTATTAAAACTCCACTAAGTATAACCACTTAAACTACCGTTGTCAATACCTTAGTTAAATTTTTTTAATAAAATATTAATATTATGCTATTCTGTATATTGATTTTTGAAAGGCAACTTTAAATAGAGAGCGGGCTATCTAAAATTACGACTTCATATCCGAAAGGCGCCAGCTCTCTTTTGCCTGCCGAAACCTTTGAATGGGAGAAAATCTCATATCCGTCTGAGGGCAGCAGATAACGGCCCCCTTCCCCGTTTCCGTTTATAGCGGTAATAATCTCATATTCACCCGTCCGGTATATGAGAGTGGTGCCCGATTGCGCTGTAAAGCGGTCGGTTACTCTCGCCTCATCGGCATAATGTTCTATAATGCTCTGCCAAAGCATTCTGCCTTCCTCTATTTTGATATCAGGCATAGCGCCCATAAGCACAATTTTACCCTTGCCCAGCTTTTTTTCAGTTATAAAAGCACAGCCGGGAGTACGGCCTCCTTCAACAGCGCCCATAACGTCAGCGCCGTTTGTTTCTAAAGCGCAGCCGTGCAGGATAAGAGGAGCGGTTAAATGCTTAAAGCGTCCGGACGCTCCTGTATTGCTCATAGGATAGAAATACTTCACTTTAACTCCTGCGAGCGTTTCTAAATTGGAAAGACAGCAGTCGGTATGCACGGTGTGCTCTTCAGTGCGGTAGCCGCTCATAGGACCGACGATCCATATGCCTCCGTTCCGCACGAATTGCTCCGCTTTTCGCATATAGCTTTCGGAAAGATAGGGCAAAAACGGAGTTAGCAGCAGCTTATAGCCTTCCAGGGAGGCGTCCTGGCCGATTAAATCCCTATGCAGGCCTAAAGCCTCCAAATTTTCATGCAGCCTGAGCATTGTTTCAAAATATCCTTCTCCCTCCAGAAGAGGCTCTGTAAAGAAAAACAGCCGGGCCTGCTCAGAATAAGTCATAGCCACCTGTGGACGCTTATGCCTGGTGCGCAGAAAATAAGGCTGTATCAGCTCGCGCATCTTTTCTACTCTTTTAACTTGTTCCAATCCCAATTCCGGCTGGCCCCAGGCGGAAATCAAACTGCCGTGAGTCTGCTCCATTCCCGCCCGCTGCTGCCTGAACAGCCAGTAGGAAAATCCAAACGCTCCGCTGGCATATGCGCCCAGCGCTTCAATTTCCAAAAAGCCCTCTCTGTGCGGACGCGTAGTAAGAGTTAAATTACCCGCATAACTGGGGCTGGTTTCAGTAACAAAAAATTGACCGTCCTGTTTCATGGCGCGGTAAAGGTCGTAACTGAAAAGCCATATGTTATAGCCGTCGTCCTGGGTGTATCCGTTCATGGAAGTAAAATCCAATTTGGAAAACAGCGCGTGCGTATCCAGCGCAAAGCTTATATGTACGTCATGGGTAATGGGTGCGGAACTGAATCTGCGGATTATCTGCGCCTGTTCGTGAGCAAATTCATTTACCGTTTCTCTGGAAAAACGGCGGTAATTGCTCATCAGAGAGGAATTGTGAATGACCGGAGGACTTAATGGCTGAACCACTTCCTCAAAGCTGTTATAATATTCGCTCCAAATTTCCGTGCCCCATGCCTGATTTAAATTCTCAATAGTGCCGTATTTATTCTTAAGCCATTTATGCCAGAGCTTGCGGCATTCTTCGCATACGCATTCCCCCACCAGCGCTTTAAGCTCATTATCAAGCTGCCAGGCTATAACGCCCGGATTATTTTGCAGAGCCTTGGCCATAGCCTCAATAATCTTAAGGCCCCGTTCTCTTAAAAAGGGATTATTTGTACATACATGCTGCCGGGCGCCGTGAATGTATTTATTCCCGTATATATCGGTCACCAGACGCTCGGGATGACCGTGAGTAAGCCATATAGGCGGAGTGGGCGTAGGAGTACACATAATAGTATAAATTCCTTCGCTATATAGCCTGTCGACCACCCTAACAAAAAATGATACGTCTATTTCATCCGGCCTGGGCTCCATAAAATGCCATGCGAACTCCCCCATTCTGACAAGATTTATCCCGCATTCTTTCATAATGAGTATATCCTTTTCTATTTCCTCTTCAGGCCAGAGTTCGGGATAATACGCGACGCAGTGAAAAAGCTTTTCCATATTCAGCCCTCCTTAAATTAAAGGTATTTTACCTTTTCCCCAATGCTAAGTCAATACTAAAAATAAAAAACCCGAAGGGAAATTCCTTCGGGCGTAAAACGATATTATAAATGACTTCGGAGCTTCAAGAAGCGTTAAGCGCTCCTCTAAAAACGCTCAGCCCTGAGCAAACTGCTGCTTGACCTGATCAATTTGCTGCTGAGGCGCCTGCTGCATCTGATACCAGCCTTTTTGAGACATTTGACTGAAAATATCGTTCTGCATTTTCAGCGTATCGCTTAAAGCGTTATCAAACGTGCAATGCACGTTAGCGGTTTCAGATTCTATAGTGCCGTGCATATATAAATCGCACGCGCCTTTGGTTGTAAGCAATATATCTTCGAGCAATGCCTTATCATCCATATTTTTCATTTCCTTTCCTTATATGCTTTTGTGTTGAAGCCTGTTTTAAACGTTGATAGAAATTTAAAGCAATTGAAGCAGCCTGTCGTAATGCTGCTGATGCTTTTTAGAAAGCTGTTCAACAAAAGCTTTTAGCTGCGGATCCTTAATCTGGGCTGCATAATTGCAGCATTTAAGCTGCATATGCTGCTCGTGGCTCAATGCGTCCTGAACGTAAAGTAATTCTTTAGGTGTCATAAACAATACTTCCTTTCATTTAAACGGTAATTATATTATGGGCGTTTATAGAAATAAATATGCAGTCTTTAAAATAATTTGCGCATGCGCTCCAGAGCGCTTTTTTCCAATCTGCTGACCTGCGCCTGAGATATGCCTATATCCTGCGCAATTTCCATCTGCGTTCTCCCTTGGAAATAACGCAGATACAAAATATTTTGCTCTCTCTGGCCCAATTTGCTTAAAGCGTCCTTAAGCGCCAGGCTCTCAAGCCATCTTCCGTCCGTATTTTTTTCATCTCCCATTTGGTCCACAACATATATTGCGTCCGCTCCGTCGTGATAAACCGGCTCAAATATGGATAAAGGCTCCTGTATAGCGTCCAGCGCAGTTACTACGTCCTCTCTGGGCATATCCAGCTCTGCCGCTATTTCGTCCAGGGTAGGCTCGGTATTTTTTTGATTAGAAAGCTTTTCCCTGGCCTGAAGAGCTTTATATGCCGTATCCCTTAACGAGCGGCTCACTCTTATTTGATTATTGTCTCTCAGATAACGGCGGATTTCACCTATTATCATGGGCACGGCGTAAGTGGAAAATTTCACTTCCTGAGTTACGTCAAAATGATCTATGGCCTTAATGAGCCCTATGCAGCCCACCTGAAATAAATCGTCGGCGTTTTCTCCCCGATGGGCAAAACGCTGCACCACGCTCAAAACCAAACGCAGATTGCCGCCAATAAATTCCTCCCGCGCTCCTGCGCGCCCCTGCTTGATTTCTTTAAACAGCTCCTGCATTCGCTGTGATGATAATACCGGGAGCTTGGACGTGTCTATTCCACAGATATCTACTTTGCCGGCCAATGACAGCCCCTCCTTTTAATTTCTTCAAAGGGTATTGTTGCCATTGGCCGTAATGCTTATACTGCGTTTTTTTGCTTTAATTGTCTAGACAATATAATAAGAGTAAAATACGTCCGGCGCTGCCCGTTTGCTTTGGATTTATTGCGCGAGCCTAAAAATTTTCGGATTTTATTTTAGAGATTAACGGCCGCTTAACTTTCCCGCATTTCGCCCTGCTTATATTATCTAAACCAATCTGCCTATTTCTTTGCGCAGTCTCTTTATTATTCTTTTTTCCAAACGGGAAATATACGACTGAGAAATGCCCAATCTATCCGCTACCTCTTTTTGAGTTTGCTCCATATTGCCCTCCAACCCAAATCTGAGCTGCATAATTTCTCTTTCCCGCGCGCTTAATTTGGACAGTGCGCTTCTAAGCAATTCCTTTTCGGTCTCCGCTTCTATATTCTTATTTACAACGTCCGGCTCTGTGCCCAGAATATCTGAAAGAAGCAGTTCGTTTCCGTCCCAATCCACATTCAAAGGTTCGTCTATAGAAACTTCCATTTTATGCTTGCTTGTGCGCCTCAAAAACATAAGTATTTCATTTTCAATACAGCGCGAGGCATATGTAGCCAGCTTTATTTTTTTAGTGGCGTCAAAGGTATTGACAGCCTTTATAAGCCCTATTGTGCCTATGGAAATAAGGTCTTCCACCGTTACGCCGGTATTTTCAAATTTTTTAGCTATGTATACCACCAATCTTAGATTATGTTCTATAAGCGCTGAACGGGCGCTTGCTTCCCCTTTGTCCAGCGCCTGAATACAAGCCGCTTCTTCCTCGGCGCTTAGCGGAGGAGGAAGGGATTCGCTTCCTCCTATATAAAACACGTCATTCTTCCGCGCACCCGATAAAAACAATCTAATTCTGCCGTAAACGCCTTGTATAAACCTGAAAATTCTTTCTTTCAACTTGCTGCCTCCTTTAACATATCCGGATTAATGATCGCTTCATATTCTCCGCAAAAGCTTTGATTTTTTGAGATTGCCAATATACACTGGGAAGAATAGGCTCTTCCGTTTCTTATAATTCGGGCTTGCTGAGGCTGTATGCCGTAAAGCACGCCTTCCCCGCCCACGCTTTTATAACCTATAATATGTATGCCGGGCAATGCTTCGGGAATCTGGCCGTCAAGCAGCCTGTTCATATCGTCGTTTAAAAGCTGTTTTACGCAATCCCGCCCCGCTATTGCGACGGGAAGCCCGGAAAGAGCGTCCTTAAGACAGTTGCCGCTGTCTATAAAAGAATGAAGCCGGACGGTTTTATTATCAATTGTGACAATCAATTCAGCTTCGCCGCTTATTATTCTTCTGCGCTTTTTAATAAGCGCCAGCAGCCCTGAAACGCTTAAGGCCGTTGCCGACAGGCCGAAAATTATGCTTCTGGCCGTAGAGCCGGAAGTGAAAAAACCGCCCGGAACCGCCAGCATATCGGCGTTTAAAAGATAGGATAAGCCAAACGCCGCTCCGCCCGAAAGGAGAGTCCCTCCTATAAAAGATAACGCCGCCGCCCAAAACCCTTTCTGCTTTTTAGAAGCAAACGCGCAAAGCGCCATTGCGCAGGGAAGCGCCAATTTCAAAGGCAAAAAATCAAGAAAACCTATAACGGGCATCAGGCAGGCGTAAATCGCGCCTATGGCCGCGGCGGCCAGCAGCCGCAGCAGGCTTTGGCGGCGTCCGCTCAGCACGCGCGCGCAAAGCAGCAGGGAAAAATCCATCAGCAGATTGTCAAAAAGCACCTGTTCAAAATAAACGTGGATCTGCATTTGTCCTCACCGCCTTGGCTTCAATTATATCCTGTCCCGCAGGCAGAATATTGTTGTGCCGTATACCTTGAAAAGAGAACAAAAAATATAATATTGACGAGATATGAAAATGAAAAAGAAACAGACGCGCCGCCTGGGAAGCTGCGCGCCTTGACGCTTAAATATAAAAATTATATCGCAATTTATACGGCGTACTGTTAATGCAGAATGGAAATAATTTTTGCCGCTATATCCTGGGCGGAAATTTTAAACATTTCGCGCTGCTGACTTATCGAGGCGTGAGGGATAACTGCGTCTGAAAGATTCATTCCTGCAACTTTCACATTTCTGCCTTCTTCCTCCATATATCCGCTTACTGCTTCAAATAATCCGCCGGCACAGACATTATCCTCAATAATCAGAAGCGTGCTCCGCTCTTTAATTTCAGATAAGCAATGAGTATCAATGGGCTTTATAAAACAGGCGTCTATTATGCTTATTAATATTTTTTGCTCTTTTAAAATTTCAGAAGCTTTTACCGCCTGGCTCAGCATGCTTCCAAAGGCAATCAGAGTTACTGTGCTTTCGGATTTTTGTATATACTGCCATTTATAAGGAAGCATCGGCTCGCTGACGTCTATTTTCAGATCGCAGCCTTTTGGATAGCGGATAACCGAAGGCGCGTCCCTCTTAAGAGCTAATTCCATCATATATTTTAACGCCTGAATATTTCTGGGAGCCATTATGCTAAGCTTAGGCATTCCCCTGAGAAATCCCAAATCATATATCCCCTGATGAGCCTGGCCGTCCTCTCCCGCCAATCCGGAACGGTCCTCTAAAATAACGACAGGCAGCCCCTGCAGGCAGATATCATGAAATATTTGATCCAATCCTCTCTGCAAGAAGGTTGAATAAATTGCCACAAACGGACGCATGCCTCCCGCAGCCAGGCCCGCGCCCAAAGTCAGAGCATGCTGCTCGGCTATGCCCACATCATAGAATCGAGACGGGAACAGCTCGGCAAAATGCTGAAGCCCCGTTCCCAAAGGCATGCCGGCTGTAATTGCGCAGATTTTATTATTCTGGCGCGCAAGACGCACGAGTTCTTCCCCCATGGCCAGCGAAAAACTTTCAGAATCTTCTTTATGCTGAGAATCAGGAGAAACTCCATGATATTTTTCCGGATTGTTTTCGGCCGGAGCATAGCCTTTCCCCTTTTTAGTGGCTATATGCACCAATACCGGCCCTTCCTCCTGCTTGGTGCGTTCTAATATTTTAATAAGAGCGGGAATATCATGACCGTTTATAGGACCGAGATATTTAATGCCCAAGCGTTCAAACAGAGTTTCACCCATAATCATATATCTGATTGAATTTTTAATGCGCTCCAGCAATTTATAAAGCGGCTTGCCAATAAGAGGTATGGCGTTAAGGATTCTGGTTAATCCTTTTTTAAAATCGGCGTAAGGCCTCGTAGTGCGCAGCATGGTTAAATGCTCCGAAAGCGCCCCTACATTCTGCGCTATGGACATATCGTTCTGATTTAACACAATAATCATCCGACACTTTTTATAGCCTAAATCGTTTATTGCCTCCAAGGCCATGCCGCCGCCCAAAGCGCCGTCCCCTATAACGGCGACTACATTATACTTTTCTCCTTTAATATCCCTGGCTCTGGCCAGGCCAAGCGCGGCCGAGATACTGGCAGAGCTATGTCCCGTTGTAAAAAGGTCATGAACGCTTTCGTCATGGTTGGAAAAGCCGCTTAAGCCGTTCTGAGTGCGTATGCTGTTAAATTCCTTAGCCCGTCCGCTCAATATTTTATGTATGTACGTTTGATGTCCAACGTCAAATACTATTTTATCCGTTGGACTGTCAAAAACATAATGCAAAGCAAGAGTGAGCTCCACTACGCCTAAATTGGAAGCCAAATGACCGCCGTTTTTAAGCGTTACGGCTATCAATTCCCGGCGTATATCCTCGCTGAGTCTGTTCAGCTCGTCCGAATTCATCTGCTTGAGACTTTTAAGGTCTATATCAATCATTTGTCTGGGCCCTCTTTTTAAATATGGAAAGAAAGACTCCGACAAGCAGCAATATATCCTTGCTTCTTTTCAGGGCTATAGTTTTGCCGAAGGCTTTTCCTCCGATTGTAAGGCAGGCCACAACCGCGCTGAAAAAAATAGTGAAAATCATCTCAATTAAAGAACTGGAAATATTTCGAGCTATAACCACGTTGTAAATAATTGCAGAAGTGGCGGCGCCGGAGACAATGCCGCATATATCTCCCACTATATCATTGCATATGCTGCAAACCTTATCCGTATTTTTAATTAATCCAAGCACTTCTTTAGCCCCTCTTACCTTGCGGCTGGACATAGCTACAAAGGGCGCCTGTTCAGCCGACGCCATAGCTGTGCCTATCATATCGAACGCTATGCTTATAAGCACCAGCAAAAGCACGATTAAAGCAGAAATATAAACAGAAGCGGTGCGCACAATTAATTCGGAAAACAACGAAAATGCTATAGTCATAAAAAATGATATAACCGTCGCTTTAACCGCCCAATTTATGCCCGGCTTGGATTTTTGAGATTTTTTATTATGTTCTGTATTTTTCAACACAAACACTCCAATATATAATCCATATCCTCATATTGAGATGCAAATATTCTAAATGATTTTCAGGCGGAGCAAATATCTCTATAAATGCTGCCGCGAACGCCCGCAGAATATGGATATAATAAAAAAGGTGGTGGCAAATCGGGTAAACCTTGCGGCTTAGGTCGAGCCGGATTTCCCTGCGTTCTGCCCCCCGTCGCCGAAAGGGCGGTTTCCCATTAAAGAACGTATTGCGCCGTTGCCTGAACGCAACGCTCGATAGCCACTTAGACCACACTATAATCCCCGAAATGCCGTAAACAGTCTAGGAGATTTCCTCGGCAGCACGCTTTGCCTCTAGCCTCTTTTGCAGATAAGATTTCAAAAGGCCGTCACTCCATTATAGCATGGCCGTGCTAAAAATGGGTGTTCCTTTATCCCTCAAAATCCACTCAAGGCAGGCTACGCTGTACACAGCAGCCAATAACGGCACCGCATAGCAGGTTCATCCATATCCAGTAGCCTAAAAGAGGCCACCGCAATATGTCTCCGCGGAGGCTGGGTCAACGCCCGCATGCCATTGCGGATCGCCCATCCACCTTAACTCCCAGCACAAACCCCGGACTGGGCGTCCGAAGCCTGCACAAGAAACTTCATCGATATGCCCTTTGACGATTTTTTAATCCCGCCTTCAAGGCAAAGCGAGCTGACTAGAATACTGCACCACCTTAATAATTAATATATTTTGCTCTGCGTTTTATTGTTTATACAATTCAGGAATCAAATACCGCTTGGATGAATTAGATCCGTCTTAATAAAACGCCGGCTTGATTATATTATATCATATATAAATTAAAATGCAAGTTTAAATTATACAATATAAATTCATTCTTCAATAGTCGAAGCAACCAGTTCTTCCATACGCTTAAGCAATTCGGGCCTGCCCGCTCCGTTTATAGCCGAGACCGGAAAAATAGATGTAGAAATTATTCCCGTTTCCCTGGATAATTCTATTATTCGCTTTGACTGCTGAGCTTTGGAAAGCTTATCCGCTTTAGTTGCAATAATACTGAAGGGCTTTTGATAATAATAAAGCCAGTCCAGCATTAATTTATCATCCGCAGTAGGTTCATGCCGAATATCCAAAAGCAGAAAGACATGTCTGAGCTGCTCGCTGTTATTAAGATAATATTCAATCAGCTCGCTGAAGCGCTGTTTTTCATTTTCTGCAATTTTTGCAAACCCGTATCCGGGCAAATCCATAAGACAAAAGCTCTGATTGATTATAAAAGCGTTAATTATTCTGGTTTTACCCGGCGTTTTGCCTATCTTGGCCAGCTTGGAATTGCGGGTAAGCATATTAATTAAACTGGATTTGCCCACGTTGGATCTTCCCGCTACTGCTATTTCAGGCATGCCGTTGGGACGGTATTGAGAGGGAAGCGCAAAGCCGTAAGCATATTCAGCTCTCTTAATTTCCATCCTTTACCGCCTTTCCGCCGGCGCGTTCACGTTTAACGGGCATTTTTACAAGAGCGTTTTCCAGCACTTGATTTATATCATCCACAGGAATAAACTGCATTTCTCCGACGATTTCCTGCGGAATATCCGATATATCTTCAGCATTCCCTGACGGTATTATTACCCGTTTTACTCCAGCTCTATATGCAGCCAGCGCTTTTTCCTTAAGGCCTCCTATAGGCAGCACGTTTCCGCTGAGAGTAATTTCGCCGGTCATAGCCGTATCGCAGCGCACCTTTATATTGCTTAAAGCCGAAACCATAGCCGAAAACATGCTTATGCCTGCTGACGGCCCGTCCTTAGGCATAGCTCCCTCCGGAATATGGATATGAATATCCTTTTTCTTATGAAAATCAGAATTTATGCCCCAGCGTTCAGCGTTAGCGCGTATTATTCCCATGCCCGTCACGGCCGATTCTTTCATAACGTCTCCCAGATGCCCTGTAAGCACTAACTCGCCGTTGCCCGGCATGACGGCCGTTTCAATATTAAGGGTTTCTCCGCCCACGCTGGTCCAGGCCAGGCCTGTAACAATCCCTACCGCGTCTTTTTTATTGGCGTCGCCTCTGTGAATTTTTTTATCCGATAAATATTGCTCCAGATTATCGCAATTAACTAAAATCTGCTCGCTTTTATTTTTTACCACTGCAATAGCCGCTTTGCGGCAAACGGCGGCTAAACGGCGTTCCAGATTTCTTACTCCCGCTTCGCGCGTATAGTCGCTTATAATTTTTAAAAGCGCTTCATCCGTTATAGTTAAGCAATCTTCCTTCAGTCCGTGCTCCTTAAGCTGCCTGGGCAAAAGATGCCTTTTAGCAATCTCCAGCTTTTCCTGTTCCGTATAGCCCGAAAGCTGAATAAGCTCCATGCGGTCTAAAAGAGGCCGGGGAATGCTTTCGGCGGTATTGGCGGTAGTTATAAACATAACTTTGCTGAGGTCGTAAGGAACCTCCAGATAATGATCGCTGAAGGAATTGTTCTGTTCTGAATCCAGCACTTCCAGCATAGCTGAAGCCGGATCGCCCCTGAAATCGCTCGACATCTTATCAATTTCATCAAGCAGAAAAAGCGGATTAACCGTCCCCGCCTGGCGCATATGATAAATTATTTTACCAGGCAGCGCGCCGACGTATGTGCGCCTGTGCCCTCGAATTTCCGCTTCGTCCCTAACTCCTCCCAGGGACATCCTTACAAAATTCCGCCCAAGCGCCTTGGCAACCGAACGCGCTATAGAGGTTTTGCCCACTCCCGGAGGTCCTACAAGGCAAAGTATAGGGCCGTGCATGCCTTTAGTCAGGGTGTGTACAGCCAAGAATTCCAGTATGCGCTCTTTAACTTTTTCCAAGCCGTAATGCTCCGATTCCAGAATTTCCGAGGCATAATCCAAATCTTCGTTGTCTTTTGATTGATTTGCCCAAGGCAGTTCCAGCATCCATTCCAGATATGTGCGGATTAAGGCGCTTTCAGGCATACCGGCAGGCATGCGCTTCATGCGTTCAAGCTCTTTAAGCGCCTTTTTCTTAGCGTTTTCATTCATATCGCTCTGCTGGATGCGATTTTCCAGTTCCTCAGCTTCCTCGCTTTCCCCTTCGCCTAATTCTTTTTGTATTGCCTTAACCTGTTCCCGAAGATAATATTCCTTTTGGGATTTATCTATCTGGCGCTTTACCCTGACGGAAATTTTCTTTTCCATTTCAATTATCTGAATTTCTGAAAGAAGAAATTCATACAGCCACTCCAAGCGTTTAACCGGATCAAAAATATCTAATATTTCCTGGCGCTGCTCTTCATTTTCCAATACGCTCGCCGTCATAAGATCGGCAAAATAGGAGGGGTCATTCACGGCCTTTAAAGACTGCATAATATCGGCGGAAATCTTTCCAGATTCCTGAGCATATTCTTCAAAGGCCCCCATGATCAGGCGCATAAGCGCGGCGGCTTGCACATGGTCATATAAGAATTCATCCGAAACTTCATTTATAACGGCTTCAAACATATGCTCGTCTGCCGTAATAGCTTTTATTTCCGCTCTATATAAACCTTCAGCCAAAATTCTGACAGTATCCCCCGGAATTCGCAGCACCTGTTTTATACGGCATACGCATCCCACCTTTGCTAAATCGTCCAGCATAGGCTCTTCAACGGCCGCTTCTCTTTGGCTGATTAAAAAAATCTGCTGACTGGAAAGCATAGCGTGTTCTATCGCGGCCTTGGATTTTTCCCTCGCAACATCCACATGCATGGACATGCTGGGAAAAATCGCGGTTCCCCTCATGGGAATCATCGGTAATGTGAGTTCGCTCATATATTCTCCATTTCCTCCGGGCCCGCCCTTGCGCCGGCCGGCATAGTAATAATCAAAAAAATTCGGCTTAATTAAAAGCCGCTAGTATATTATATATTGTTTGCAGTTAAAAAGCAAATATAATAAATATGAACGCGCACGATTTTCAGACTATAAAATAATGCGCGGATACTTCTTCACGTCCAGATAATACAATCAAAAAAATTAAAAGGAAAATATCAGCGCAAAAAGCACAGAAAGCATAAGACTGATAAAAATTATTTAACCCATCCTGCAATAATACTCATCGCAGCGCGTTTATGCTGTTATATAACGAAAGCGGCAGCCAAGCTGCCGCTTTCTTTATATAATTATTACGATACTTGATCTTTCTTACGGGACTGTTTAATTTTTTCAAGCAGAGGAGGCTGCTTATCGTTTATGCATTGTTTGGTAACGACGCATTTAGTTATATCCTCCAATGAGGGCAATTCAAACATAGTCTGCGTAAGCGCTTCTTCAATTATGGAGCGCAGACCGCGCGCGCCCGTCTTGCGGCTTATGGCTTTCTGCGCTATAGCCCGGACTGCGTCCGAATCAAAAGTAAGCTCCACCCCGTCAATTTCAAACAGCCGTGCATACTGCTTAACAAGAGCGTTTTTAGGCTGAGTAAGAATATCCACAAGCATATCCTCGTTAAGCGCGTTTAAAGTTACAACACTGGCCAGACGGCCTATGAGCTCAGGAATCAAGCCGAATTTGACTAAATCCTGGGGCATAACCTGCTTCAATACTTCGCCGATATCCTGCTGGCGGGATAGCAATTTAATTTCCGAACCGAAACCAACTGTCTTTTTTCCCACCCGGCTCTCTATGATTTTCTCTAGACCGTCAAAAGCGCCTCCGCAGATAAAGAGAATATTGGTCGTATCTAATTGGATAATCTCCTGATGGGGATGCTTGCGTCCGCCCGTAGGAGGAACATGAGCTATGGTGCCCTCTAAAATTTTAAGCAGCGCCTGCTGCACGCCTTCTCCCGAAACGTCCCGGGTAATGCTCGGATTATCTGAACGGCGGGAAATTTTATCTATTTCGTCTATATATATTATTCCGCGTTCGGCTTTAGGCAAATCATAATCCGCCGCCTGAATAAGACGAAGCAGAATATTTTCAACGTCGTCGCCCACATAGCCCGCTTCAGTTAAGGTTGTGGCATCAGCAATGGCAAAGGGCACATTTAATATCCGAGCCAGCGTCTGGGCCAAATAGGTTTTGCCCGTGCCCGTAGGGCCTATCATCAGAATATTGCTCTTTTGAAGCTCCACGTCATCCGTGCCCTTTTTATACGCAATCCGTTTATAATGATTGTAGACCGCAACTGCAAGCGCCTTTTTAGCTTCATCCTGCCCTATAACGTATTGATCCAGCGTCTCTTTTATTTCAGCAGGCTTGGGAAGATATATTTCGCTTACCGCGTTATTATCCATTTCAGGCGCTTCTTCCAGCGCCTCCAGGCAATCGTCTATGCATTCATCGCAGATAAAAATTCCCGGAGGACCGGCCACCAGCCGCTTTACCTGCTCGCGCGTGCGGTTGCAGAAAGTACATCTTATTATTCTCTTATCGTCATATTTAGGCATTTGACGCCTCCTTTAATGAGCTTGGATGATATTATCTATCAGCCCGTATTCCAGAGCTTCCTGAGCCGAAAGGAAATGGTCCCTCTCAACGTCCTGCTCTATGCGTTCAATAGGCTGCCCTGTGCATTCGGAAAGTATACGATTTAATTTTGTTCTGGTTTTCAAAAGGTGCTCGGCATGAATGGCGACATCGCTCGCCTGCCCCTGCGCGCCGCCTAAAGGCTGATGTATCATTATTTCGCTGTTAGGCAGAGCTATTCTCTTACCCTTGGTGCCGGCAGTCAAAAGCAATGAGCCCATGGATGCGGCCATGCCTATGCATATAGTGGATACGGGCGCTTTAATATAGCGCATGGTATCAAATATAGCCATCCCCGCCGTAACAGAACCGCCGGGACTGTTGATATAAAGGGATATATCCTTATCCGGATCGTCCGCTTCCAAAAAAAGAAGCTGAGCTACAATAAGATTAGCCATATTGCTGTCAATCTCCCCGCCTAGGAATACAATGCGGTCCTGCAAGAGACGGGAATATATATCATACGAACGTTCTCCTCTTGTGGTTTGCTCTACAACATAAGGAATAAGCATATCAATACCTCCATAAACACATTATGAATATTATTCGGCCGGAGTTTCATCTTCCGCGGCTTTTTTCTGCCTGGGCTTTCTGGCGGGCTTAGCCGGTTTGGCTTCAGATTCCTCGGCTGTCTGTTCCTGCGCGGCTTCCGCGCTCGTTTCGCCTGCGGCGTCGTTTTCGCCCTCCGCGGCCTTTTTCTTGGCGGGAGCGCGTTTAGCGGCAGGCTTATTGTTCTGCTTAATAAATTCTATTATATTATTAACCGTTACGGTCTCTTTAATATACTCCAGTTCGTCCGGCTTAATTTCTTTTTTATACTCCTCGGCGTCTTTCTTGAACATTTCGGCGTACCGGGCGATTTCCTTATCAATGCCCTCCTGATCGGCTTCAATATTCTCAGCTTTCTTTATAGCCTCTAAAACAAGCTGCTGCTTTACGGTTTTCAAAGCGTCGCCGCGGTACATTTCGCGGAGCTGAGCAACAGTCATGCCCGTATAAGCCAGGTAATCAGACATTTTAAGGCCCTGATAGCTCATCCGCATTTCCATATCCCGGAGATGATAGTCAATCTGACGCTCCACCATGCTGTCCGGAATATCAGCCTGAGCCTCTTCGCAAATTTTATCCATAAGCGCGTTTTCATATTCATTCTGAGCGCGCCGGTCGTTCTGCTCCTTTAATTTTTTCGCAATATCCGCCTTATATTCCTCAAGAGTGTCAAATTCGCTTACATCTTTGGCAAATTCGTCGTCCGCCTCAGGAAGCTGCTTTTCTTCAATTGAGTTTATCTTAACGCTGAATACCGCGTCCTTGCCCTTAAGCTCCTCGGCGTGGTATTGATCGGGGAATTTGACGTTTATATCCTTTTCTTCTCCGATATTCATGCCTACGAGCTGCTCTTCAAAGCCGGGAATAAACGAGCCGGAACCTATTACCAGAGTTTGATCCTCGGCGGTGCCTCCAGGGAATTTCTCTCCGTCTACGCTTCCAGAATAGTTTAATTTTACGCTGTCTCCGTTCTTTACCGGCCTGTCCTCAACCGAAACCAGCCTGCCCGCTCTTTCCCGCGCGGCCTGGAGCTCTTTATCTATATCCTCGTCCGAAACATTATACTCATTTTTCTTAATCTTTATACCCTTATACTTTCCTAAGACCACTTCAGGCTTAAGGTCGACGGTAACGGTAAGCACAATGCTTTTATCGTCCTGGATATCCTTAATATCAACGTCCGGCCGGCTGACGGGCTCTAAATTGTGTTCCTTAACTGCGGCTTCATAGAATTCAGGAAAAACTTCATTAAAGGCGTCGTCAAAAAATACTCCCGCGCCGTAATACTTTTCCACCATGCTGCGCGGGGCTTTCCCTTTGCGGAAGCCCGGAATGGAATATTTGTTGGCAGTCTTTTTATAAACGTCCGCAACCGCTTTTTCATAGGACGCGCCGTCCACAGTAATGGTAATCACCGCTTGATTTTTATCGTTCTTTTCATAAGTACTCATAGCAATCCTCCAGAAAGTTATACAATTATTCTATGCAAAAATCATTTTATAGTGTATCATATTACCTGAAACAAAGCAATAACTTTTTGCCTTGAATGCCCAATTCTTTGTAAATTTTTAACCAAGAACAGGCAAGAAATATTTAATGGAGGGGATTTTATGCCTCTGGACGGAATAACCCTGGGAGGAATAGTTTTTGAATTAAACGGACTGCTTGCCGGCGGAAGAATTGATAAGATCCAGCAGCCTGAAAAGGATGAAATAATTTTAATAATAAAAAATAACGCCAGGCAGTACAGACTGCTTTTAAGCGCCAATGCCGGCAGCGCTCGGCTTCAGATTACTCAGGCGGCAAAGGAAAATCCGGATACACCCCCTAATTTCTGCATGCTGCTCCGCAAGCATTTGAGCGGAGGCAAAATTTTATCCGTCAATCAGCTTGGAAACGAGCGGGTAGTTATTATAACTATCCAATCATGCAGCGAATTGGGAGATAAAACCGAAAAACGGCTTATTGCCGAAATTATGGGCAAGCACAGCAATATAATACTGGTTAATTCTGAGGGGTTTGTAATAGACGCAATTAAGCGGGTAGATATAACCGTAAGCTCTTTAAGGCAGGTTATGCCTCACGATATTTATTCAGCGCCCCCTTCTCAAAATAAGATGGAGCCGACATTCGATAATATCCAGCGCTTTTTTGATGAAAAAAAATCCAATATTACCGCGCGCATGATTGCCGACAGCTTTACAGGCATATCCAGACCAGCCGCGGAGGAAATTATTTGCCGAATCAAAAATTGCGCAAACGGAGCAGACGGATTTAAAAATTATATGCAGGCGGTCGCCGAGCATAATTATTCGCCTAGCATGCTGATTGATCCGCAGGGCGAGCCAAGGGATTTTCTGCCTTTCAGATATATTTCTCTTGCTCCCGAATTACAGCAGGAGCGCCCCGGATTCTCCCAAATGATGGAAGAATTCTATGCAGCGCGGGATATGGCACAGCATATTAAAAGCCGCAGCAGAGAATTAAATATACTTTTGGAAAAGCTGATAGAAAAATGCGAGCGCAAAGACGCTCTTTATGCGCAAAAACTGATAGAATGCGCGCAAATGGATATATATCGCATTAAAGGAGAATTATTAACCGCCAATTTATATAAAGTCAGCCGGGGCGCCCGCAAAATAACTGTAGACAATTATTATTCGGAAAACAGCCAGTTGGAAATTGAACTGGACGAGCGCATTTCTCCTCAAGCCAACGCTCAGCAGTATTTTAAAAAATACAATAAGCTGAAAACCGCCTCCAAGCTTTTAAGCGGGCAAACAGCTCAGAACAGAGAAGAGAAAAATTATCTCGACTCCCTTAAACTGAGCCTGGATAACTGCACAAATTACGCCGAATTGGAAGAAATACGCCAGGAGTTAATTCAGGCTGATTATATAAAAAATCCCGTTCGGAAGAAAAAAGCGCGCCCTCTTCCCTCTACCGCTCCCCATCGATATATCTCTTCTGACGGTATAGAAATTCTAGTTGGCAAAAACAACCGGCAAAACGACGCGCTTACTCTAAAAACCGCTCTGCCCAACGAAACCTGGCTGCATGTCAAGGATATGCCCGGTTCGCACGTTATTATCCGCAGGGCGGGAGAAATCCCTCAAAACACTCTTGAAGAAGCCGCTCATCTGGCCGTATACTATTCCAAAGGCCGCACTTCTCAAAATGTGCCCGTAGACTACACTTTGGCCCGGTATGTAAAAAAGCCCGGCAGTGCAAAACCGGGCATGGTAATTTATCAAAATATGAAGACCGTTTATATAACCTGCGACTTTAACATGATAGAATCTCTTACCAAAGAGAGATAATGCGCTTTAAGATATCCCAGAGCTTGGCGTCCTTATAATCTCGGTCGGCTACCAGATCCACTCTCATCATTTCAGTGCCGTCCTTTCTGATTATAATTTCTCCAACCTTCTGGCCGGCCTGAATGGGCGCGGCTATTTCAGACGGAAGCACGATTTCCTTTTCTATAAGCTTTTCTTCGCCCTTGCGGAGGACGGCCGTTACATTCCAGGCAGGATGCACGGACATGACTTTATCCATTCCGTTCTTCACAGCTGGCTGCTGCTCTATAACGTCGTCCTTATTTACTAATTTTACAGTTGTAAAATTGGCAAAGCCGTAATTAAGCAAAGTACGCGCGTCGTCAAATCTCTTCTGGCTGGTTTCTCCTCCCAGAATAACGCTTATCATACGAGTGCCGTTTCGGCTGGCCGAAGCGCTCAGGCAATGCTTCGCCTCATCGGTATAACCCGTTTTAACTCCGTCGCAGCCGTCATAAAAGCGCACCAGCTTATTAGTGTTGGTCAGGCCGGTAACCCTTCCGTCCTTATGGGTTATTTCATCCATCCAGGTGCTGCTCCATTTAAAATAATCCTTATGTCCCAACAGCTCCCTGGACATTATGGCCACATCCCTCGCCGTGGAAAGATGGCCCTCCACAGGCAAACCGGTACAGTTTACAAAAGTAGTGTTATTCATGCCCAGCTCCTGGGCTTTTTTATTCATACGAGCTACGAACGTCTCCTCATTTCCCGCAAGATGCTCAGCCATTGCTATGCAGGCGTCGTTAGCAGACGCTATAATTATAGATTTTATAAGCTCGCTGGCAGGATATTGCCAATGAGCGTCTGTGAATACATGCGAACCGCCTATATTAGCGGCGTATTCGCTGACCGTTACTTTATCGTCCAGCTTAAGCGTGCCCTGCTCCACCTCGTCGAATATAAGACAAAGGCTCATTATTTTAGTAACGCTGGCAATAGGAAGGGGTTGATCTATGTTTTTTTCATAGAGTATTGTTCCCGTTTCATATTCCATAAGCAGGCCCGCTCTGGCGTTTATATCAAATTCGGGCTCGGCTTTAGTTACCGTAACTGAGCAGAGGCTTACGCTAAGAAACATAATAGCGGCAGAAATTATTTTTAAAAAATTCTTAGACATAAAAACCTCCTTGTTTTTTATTTAGGTTATGCAAACAAAGAGGTTTTATGCGTTCTTTTTAAATTTTTTCAATTATTTTGTCAATTAACGAAGCAAAAAGCCCGGCCGCCTTTTGCCCGGTCTCCATTACTTCGGCATGAGAAAGCTGCTGATTTAATATGCCGGCAGCCATATTGGTAATGCAGGATATGCCCAGCACTTCCATTCCTGCCTGCACGGCGGCCGTCGTTTCGTAAACTGTGGACATGCCCACCATATCCCCGCCCAGGACGCGTATTGCCCTTATCTCAGCCGGAGTTTCGTAGCTGGGACCGGCACAGTAATAATATACTCCCTGCTTAAGAGGTATCCCCGTCTCCAGAGCAGCCTCAAGCGCGATACCGCGCAATTTTGCGGAGTAGGCTTCGCTCATGGAAGGGAATCTTTCTCCGAAATCCAAAGCCTTGGTGCCCCTGAGAGGATTAAGCCCCGTTAGATTTATATGGTCTGTTATGCATACCAGATTTCCGGGCGCAAATGAAGTGTTTACAGCGCCCGCGGCGTTAGTCAAAATCAGCTTTTTAATTCCAAGCGTCTGGAGCACTCTTATAGGAAAAACAGTTTCCTCCGGACTTCTGCCCTCATAATAATGCACCCTGCCCTGAAGGCATATAATCTGCTTTTCATCCTTGCAGCCTATAACAAAAGCGCCCTTATGCCCTTGCACTGTGGAAACAGGCATGCCCGGCACATCCTTATAATGTATAACATGCGGACTATTGAGACTATCGGCATAATTCCCCAATCCCGAGCCCAGCACAAGCGCAGTTTCAGCCGTAAGATTCACTCGGCTTTTAATATATCCCGCCGCCTTTAAAACGTCTTTCATATTAAATTCCTCCGTCATAAAAATGATTGCCCATTTAAATCATACTGTATTCCGAAAAAATGAGCTATGCTCGCCGCAACGTCTGAAAAATTCCGCGTATGCTTGTTCCCGGAACGAATTTTTTTGCCCCAAAGCAAAAGGGGCGTATATTCCCGCGAATGGTCTGTGCTGGCCGTAGCCGGATCGCAGCCGTGATCTCCAGTTATAATCAGGATATCCTCATCTTTCAGCCTGTCCAATATTGCAGGCAGCGCGCAGTCAAATTCCTCTAAAGCGCGCGCATAGCCTTCGGGATCATTTCTATGCCCGTAAAGCGAATCAAAATCCACCAAATTAACAAAAAGCAGGCCGCTAAAAGGATTATCCAGCAGTTTAAGCGTCCTTTCAATACAGGCAGGATTGCCCTTATCGGGATAATTGTCCGTTATACCGCATTGGGCAAATATATCCCCTATTTTGCCTACGCCAATAACTTTAAGCGCGTTTTCGCTTAAAATATTCAAAACGGTGCGTCCCGGATTAAGAGAAAAATCATGTCTGTTTTTTGTACGGATAAAATTGCCGGGAACGCCTGTAAACGGACGCGCAATTATTCTGCCTACGGCGTATTCGCCCGACATAATTTCGCGCGCTTCCCTGCACATCTTATATAATTCTTCCAAAGGAATAATTTCCTCATGAGCCGCTATTTGAAGCACACTGTCCGCCGAAGTATATACTATAGGCGAACCGGAGCGCATATGCTCCCTGCCCAGCTCCTCTATAATTACCGTTCCCGACGCGGCCTTATTGCCCAATATTTTTCTGCCGAACGCCTTTTCCAGCCTGGCAACTATTTCGGGAGGAAACTTTTTAAAGGTTGGAAACGGAGCGGATAAAATTTTCCCCATCAGTTCCCAATGGCCTGTGGTTGTATCTTTCCCCGGAGAACGTTCAATCAGCCTTCCGTACGCGGCGCAGGGAGAAGAAACGCCTTTTTCATAGTCCACGCCGTCAATATTAAAAAGCCCCATTGCAGACATATTAGGCAGCTTTGCTTTTCCCAGAAGCACAGCGCTTTTTAAAGTATTGCTGCCAACGTCTCCGTAACTGGCCGCATCAGGCAGTTCTCCTACGCCCAGGCTGTCCAATACGATTACTACGCATCTCATTAAATATTTCCTCCATAAGCTCTTAGGCCGGGCTGGCTCACGCCCGTTTTGCAGAGCTGCGCGGTTTATATGCTTTAATAACGTCTTTTATAATATTATATCATAAAATTCCGCTGAATAAACTATAAATTCCGTTCATTATTAAAGGCATTATAAGAGTAACGTATAGGCTGGCGGGAATAGCGGCTACAATTGCGCAGATGAAAAATTGCAGATAACCCAAATCCTCTCTCCCTATGCCGCGCTTCCCTTTAAATTGCCTGCGTTTTTTCAATCGTATAAGGGCGAGAACGGAACAGAAAAAATATATAGGCAGCAAAAGCAGATATTGCGGCAGAAGCGCCAAAAGCAGAATTAAAAAGCCGTCAAAGCCTAACAGGCTCAAGAGCATGGAAGCCGAAAAGCCTAAAACAAAGCCTCGTCCTCCCAGAATAAGCTCGGTCAGCGGATATGTAAATGTAAAAAGCCCCAGCAGCATTATAAAAAATATAGTCTCAGCCGAGCTTAGAAAAGAAGTAAAGAATATTCCCCATCTGTCCGCGCTGCCGTTAGCTATATAGCCAAGATAGGATTCCATATAGCGTCCGAAGCCGTCGCTGAAAAAATCTCCGACATATTTATAATAAAAGCAGCCGCTGCTGACTCCTATAAGAAAAAATACCAGCGCAATAATATAACCGGTTAAATTTTCTTTTATATGCTGGACAATGTTCTGTTTAATATACCCCATTTTTACCATATTTTCATCCCCTTCAAATAATATTCTATTGAAAGGGACTAGTTAGCATTCATATTAATAAAATGCTTTTTATATATAATAAAATAAGTAATATTAATTAGTTTTTAATTAAATGTAATTATAAATGTTTGGGAGAACTTATATAAAAAACCGCAGATAAAACATCAATAAAACAGAATAAAATGCTCATTAAAAATAGCTTATAATCAGCGTTTAACCATGCAGAATGGCGCACAAATACAGTACGCCATCAACAAAGCAAATGTTCGCTTATTTTTCTTTAAATACTAACAATTTTCAATGTTTTTATTTCAATTCCGCTATTTTGATGAAAAAATTAAAATATTATAACACTATAAGATTTAAAATCTCAAAAAACTCGTTTTTGCTCTACAAAAGACAAGCTCTGTAAAATCGGGCCCGATTTAGAACTTATTCTTCAAAGGTATTGCTGATATAGTCGCAGATAAAGCCGATGAATTCGCTGTTTGTAGGTTTGCCCTTATCCGAACGTATGCTGAATCCGAATAAGGCGTTTATATATTCTAAGTCGCCGCAAATCCAAGCGGTCTCTATACTGTTTCGGATATTGCGTTCAATACAGTTGGGACGGTTGCCGTATTTATCCGCAAGCTGCTGATATATTTTTCCCATATTATTATAGTAGGGATACGCATTGCCGTTTCTTACAAGAAGCATAATCAAATCAAGCAAATAATTAAAGCCCAGCAGATTAGGCCTCATGCCGATTTTCTTTAATGTATCTCCTATGTATTTAGCTAATTTGTTTTCCCGCTCCTTAGAAATTCCCTCAATATTTATTCCTCCTCCGGCGTAGGATGAAATAAAATCCAGCAGCTGATGTTTTTCTTCGTGCTTTTTAAACACTCTTACCGCGCCGAGAGAGGTTGCTATTCGCGCTAGGAAAGCATCATTAAGCTCGGAGTAAACAATAAATTTTGTATTTTCCAGGCCCTCCAATTTTTTCAGCAGACCAATGCCGTCCAAATCTCTTAGAATATAATCAGTTATAACAACATCCGGAGCAATTTCCATTACTGCATCCGCCAGTTCTTTGCCTGACTGGTATATTCCCTTTACAGCAAGCTGTCCGTCAAATGCATTTTCTTGTTCAGTAGTACCCAGCAGTATTCTCATAGTATTCTCCTCCTTTATATTATATCTGCCTTTTACCTAGTAAAGATATTATATTAAAAATTAACATATTTTGCAAGGGAATTTTATACAAAATATATTATTGTTAATTATTTTGTTTAGTTTGTTGTGTGATGACTAGTTACTATACATACAATTCCTTACACTCATCATAATTACCAATTATCGACATTCATATACATTTATTGAATCCCAACATTTCCGCTGTATGTCGTTTTTATGCGAAAATCTGCAACAGAAAAAGAGAAGCCCTTAATATTAAGGCTTCCCTTTATAAAAATTATTTTCATTTATTCCTGCATCCAATCTATATACAGCGCATACCCTTTCTGGGGATCGCTTATTAATACATGAGTAACCGCTCCTATTAGCTTGCCATTCTGCAATATAGGACTGCCGCTCATTCCCTGCACAATGCCCCCCGTTTTTTCCAGCAGCCTTTGATCGGTAACTTCTATTATCATGCTCTTTGAAGCCCTTACATCCTGCTTATTGGCCTTTATAATATTGATTTCATATTCTTGTATGCCTTGTCCGTCAACAGTTGTTAAAATTGTAGCTTTTCCCTCTTTGACGCTATTTCGGGAAGCCACCTGCACTCCCTGAGGATAGAGCTCATTTATTATATCCGAATAAGTATCTCCGTAAAGGCCGAATTCGGTATTGGCCGAGATGCTGCCGTAAGCGGGCGAATTTAATCTAAAGCTTCCTTTAAGCTCGCCTGGGATGCCTTTTTTGCCTTTTACAATATCGTTAATAGTACATTCCACAATTTCTCCTGTGCCTACCGGGAGGATTGTGCCGGTATCCGGATCGGTTATAGCGTGGCCCAGCGCGGCATATTTTTTATTTTCATTATCCGCATAGGTTATAGTGCCTATTCCGGCCGTGCTGTCCCTAAGCCATAGTCCCAGCCTGTATTTTTTCTCATATACGTCGTAAGCGGGCGTTATATTTACTTCCACGCTTTTATTATTTCTTAGCACGCTCAGCTTTATAGGCTTATCCTTGCTTTCCTCTACCAATTGGCCAAGCTGCCGGGCGTTCAGAAGCTGCTGACCGTTTACTTTAGTTATTATGTCCCCGTCAAAAAGTCCCGCTTGCATTGCAGGGTTAACTTTTTTTCCATCCTGACAGGAAATGTCTGAATTGCCGGCAACAATTACGCCGTTGGTAAATAACGAAACTCCAATGCACATTCCTCCCGGAGTAACGTTTTTTTGAGGAAGAATATATACCTCAATATTCTTTATTTCCATTCCCAGAAAGGAAACAGGAACGTTTCCCCTTATTATTTCATTTTCGCCTTCTCCCAGATGTTTGAATATCTCAGAATCATTTGCTATATCCGCGCTGGCGCTTAATACCAAACTGTTTTGATTCTCGTAAAGGCTGAAAGGAAAGGAGCATTTCAGCCCCACCTCTTCGTTTTCATATATCACCACCCTGTCAGGAAGCTCAAACAGCTCAACAAGGGGCGCGCTTCTCAGGGCGGTTAGAAGCAAACCCGCGCCGGCAAGAGCTATCAATTTATTTTTTAATTTCAATTTCTTTCAACTCCAAATCATTTAAAATTCCGTTTCTATATCTTTTGTAAATGCCATGCAAATATGCTTGTTAAAAAAATAAAGCTTCGACAAAAAATGCCGAAGCCCATTAAAAACTTATGTTTTTCAAATTGTTAAATTATGTATTATTTTTTAATCCATGCTTATAAGCGGCGCAGGCTTCCAGCATTTCTCTGGCGTGCCCCCGGGCAAGCGCCGTTTCTCCTCCGCCGGTAAGCCTGGCAATTTCATTAATCCTGCCTTCCTCCTCCAAAAGAGAAAGCCTGGTAACGGTATTATCAGGAGTGGATATTTTTTCAATAAAATAATGTCTGTCCGCCATGGAGGCGATTACTGCCAGATGGGTAACGCAAAGCACCTGATGCAAAGCGGCTATTCCCGCCATTTTTTCAGCGGTCACTCTTGCCATGCGCCCGCTTATGCCCGTGTCTATTTCATCAAAAACCATAGTTGGAATCATATCTCTCTGAGCGAAAATGCCTTTGATTGCAAGCATAAGCCGGCTTAATTCGCCGCCTGAAATAATTTTAGTCAGAGGCTTAAGCGGTTGGCCCGGATTAGCGGAAAACATAAATTCAGCCCTGTCCGCGCCGTCCTGAGAGGGTTGTTTTTTATCCAGCTCAATTTGAAACAGCGCCTTTTCCATGCCCAGTTCGGCTAATTCCTTTTTAATTTTTTCAGAAAGCTGCGTCGCGGCATTTTTTCTTACGGCAGTAAGCAGGTCGCATTTTTCAACCAATTCAAGCTGTTTCTGTTCCAATTCTATTTTTAAATTTTCAATGGTCTGCCCCGCGTTAAGAAGCTCGTCCAATTCTTCCTCGGCCCTGTGCATATATTCTAAAGCCTTTTGTTCAGTATCCCCGTATTTACGCAGCAGCTCCGAAATTACTTCCATGCGCTTTTCCACTTGCTCCAACCGGCGCGGATCATTCTCCGAAGCGTCTAATTGCTCTGATAATTCGCCGCTTATATCTTCCAATTCATAATAAGCGGATTCCATTCTCTGCGCCAGCTCGTTAAAATCATCCGTATAGCGTCCCAGAGAATTAATAGCGCTTATGCCCGAGCGTATAAGATCCAGCGCGGCGCCGTCTTCCTTAAGCGATTGATAGCATTCGTTGAGCCCCTGAGCAATCTGCTCTATATTAAGCAGCCTGGAACGCTCGCTGTTAAGTTCATCCAATTCTCCAGGCTCCAATTCCGCCATTTGAATTTCATCAATCTGATATTTTAATAAATCTATTTTCCGCGCTCTTTCCTCATCCGTACCCCAATCTCCATGCAGTCTGCGCTGAATGCCTTTATATTCCTCATACGCTTTACCCGCCATATTGCGGGCCTGAATCGCTTTTTCCCCGGCATAAGCGTCCAAAAAACTTAAATGATTTTCGCTTTTTAAAAGAGCCTGATGCTCATGCTGGCCATGGATATCCACCAGCCAGGAGGACACTTCGCGCAGCATAGAGAGCGTAACCATCTTACCGTTTATACGGCAGGAGCTTCGTCCGTCGCTGGTCAGCTCGCGGGATAATATAAGGCAGTCGTCCTCGCAATCCAGCCCCATTTCTTCCAACGCGTCCGCACGCCCCGGAGGAAGATTAAAGCAGCCCTGAACAAAGCCCTTATTCTGCCCCATTCTGACCAATTCCTTATCTCCTCTGGCGCCGAAAAGCAAATTCAGCGAATCCACCAATATGGATTTGCCCGCACCCGTCTCGCCTGTTATTACATTAAGCCCTTCGCCAAATTCGACATTAATATTATCCATAAGGGCTATATTTTTAACATTTAGGCTCCTAAGCATATAAACCTTCCTAATTCATAAGCTTCTTAAACTGATTCATAACGCCTCTGACCGATTGATTATCGGCAGTTATTACAAGCACCGTATCATCCCCTGCAACGCAGCCTATAATCCTATCGTTATTCATAGAATCCACCACAACCGCTACAGTATTAGCGCTTCCCTGAATGGTTTTAATTACTATTAAATTATTTGCGTCCTGAATGGAAAGCACGGCGCCCGCAAATAATTTATGAAATCTTTCCTCCTGCTCGCTTTTATTTTTATGTTCAGTAGAATATTTATAACCGCCCTTTTTAGAAGGGACTTTTATTAGCTGCAGCTCTTTTATATCCCGGGAAACAGTAGCCTGAGTAACCTGGAAACCATTTATTCTAAGTTCGTTTGCCAGCTCGTCCTGCGTTTCCAATTCCTTGGATTCTATTAGCTCAAGTATTTTAGAATGTCTCTTGGATTTCATCATTTACCCGCTTTCCTATATTTTTTCCTCGCCCGAAACGCTCCATTCATTAAGCTTGGAATTAAGCAGCCTATAAAAATTCCTGTTTTTTACAGTCAAAAACCGAGCGTTAAAGGGCGCCCGCGTAACGGTAATTTCAGCATGGTTTTCATTAAGCCGCTGCTCCATGCCGTCGTATATAATGGATACGTCCGCGTCAGCAACTACTCTTATTTTAATTATTTCATTATCCGGAAATACTATTGGACGCGCCCTCAGAGTGTGCGCGCATACGGGAGTCAGCAGCATTGCAGATAAAGAAGGGGAAAGCACGGGCCCTCCGGCGGAAAGAGAATATGCCGTAGAGCCGGTAGGACTGGCTATAATAAGCCCGTCGGCATAAAAACTGTCCGCCATAATCTCTCCGGCAAACACATCCAGACGTATAATGCGTTCATATACGGCTCTATGTACAGAAATTTCATTAAGCGCATAGAGCTTCTTGCCGTGCACCTGGCATTCCAGCATCATCCGCTCGTCAATTTTATAATTGCCCGCGGCTATAATATCCAAAGCGTCGTTTATTTCAGCAATCTCAATTTCCGAAAGAAAGCCCAGCCGCCCCATGTTAATGCCCATAACCGGCTTGCCTTTTATAGAAGCTTCGGCGATTACTCCCAGCATAGTGCCGTCCCCGCCCACTACAAATATAGCGCTGCTTCTGTTGAAAAAAGTAGAACGGCTTATAACGGGACGTTCTAATTTTTCGGCTACGTCACCAAAAAGCACCGGCTCAATTCCCCGTTTTTCCAGCAATTCAAGAAGCAGACGGGTAACCTCAAGAGTTATATCCTTATTAAGATTAACTATTATTCCTATACATTTAAGCATTAGCGCACCTCCGTATATATTATATACGAAACTGCATAAATATACAAGGAGATAATTTAAAAATATCCGCGCGTTAAATTATTAGGCAGTTTTCTCCGTGAATTTAACCGAACAGCCGTTAAGGGAAATATACAGGGTAAATTCTTCCCGGCCGTCATGAAATTTAGTCACTCCCGTGCCGGCATAACCCTTTTTATTTTCAAAAGAAAGCTCGTAAACTGCCCCCTGAGCGTTTTGATTGCTGAGCTTATAAAAAATCTCCCAGCTTTTTCCGCCTGCATCTCTGCTTAATAGGATTCTGCCTCCGCCTGTCTTAATATCAAATTCGCCGACCTCTGCGTCGGGATAAAATTCCGAATTTTCATCCGAACAAATAGTTATATTGCCCGAATCATCCTGGAACAAAACAAACTGCCAGTCGTGATTTTCTATTGACAGTTCTTTAAGAGCGGAATTGTATAAAAATAAGCAAGGCAGCGCCAGGCACACGGCGGCCATTATGATAATCAGCCATATAATCAGTCTTTTGCGGTTATTAACGGCTTTCAATTCCTCTTTAACGCCTAATTCTATCCCGTCAGGAGAGCCGCTTTTAAAATTCTGCTCCCCGCCGTTATCAATCTTAATAATAACGTCCCCGGTTCTTTTTTCCATTTTCATTTTGGCCATAGCTATATTCATTCAATCTTCCTTTAAATTAATATTTTACAGTTTTCTTGGTTTTAGTATCAAACATTACGGTATGGTCAAAACAGGTTATATTTTTCACGCCCAGCTTTTCCATCCATTTAATAACCTCCTGAGTCTTAAAGGGACCGGTGCCCGGAATACCGCCTATATAAGGCACGTTCTGCCAAAGCCAATCAGGCGTAGGCCAAAAGGCCCATTCAGGATTAATTGCCTGATATACTTCTTCCTCTACTCCGCCTTGGCCGTGATGCGCCATCTGCACGGCGTCAGCTTTGAGATTATAGCCTTTTTGCAGCAGCCGGCGTCCGCCCTCTGCTCCTAAATCGCCAAGAATTAAAAGAGTAAAATCATCTTCGCTCACTCGGAAGACACAGGACTGATTATTAAAAGGCTCGTTCAGCAAATCTGGATTGGCTCCGGATAGAACCTCTACTTTCATAGAGCCCAGTTGGAATACCTGGCCTTCCTGAATTCTGAATACATTATCTAAAGTCCGCTCAAATTGATTCCAATTAAGCAAATCCTCCTCGCCCCTCTTGCCCCGGGCCCAAGCATCAGGCAGCATAGAAGTTCCGATTCTATCTACTGTAATTCCCTGCGGTTCGGTTAATACGCCTATTACAGCGTTATGATGGTCGCAATGCGGATGGGTAATCAGCCAAAGAGACACATGCCCGCCGGCGCTTTTAATAAGACGCCTCAGTTCGTCTTCATTGCCGCTGTATCCTCCGTCCACAACCAAAAGTTCGCCGCTCTCGGCAATAATCTCATATCCCATGCTTTGTTTGGCATTCATGTTGGTCTGCTGAATTATTTTCATATTTAAAAGCTCCTTTTTATTAACGCAGTAAAATTACATTTTAATAAAAAATATAAAATAACTAATAAGAAACGGCGGGAAACCCGCCGTTTTATAAATTCAATATATCCTAAAAAAATACCGATGAATAAAAGCTCAAGCTCCGAAATTGCAGGCGCAGCCAAAAGCGTAATTGCCAGGAGCCGCGCAATATTGCGCATACAAAATCAAACTGAGTGTAAAAAGCAATTATGCGTCGTTATCCGCTTCTAAGATGGCAAGCTGGGCTTCCAATAAATATTTAATTCTATTTCTTATATTCTCTTCTTCCGCTCTTAGCGTATCGCAATGTTCAAGCTGCTCCCGCGCACGCTGCTCGGCGGCGCGCATTAATTCGGACGCACGCTGCTGAGCGCTTTTCAAAATACCGCTGCGCAATTCGCCTGCTTCAGCAAGAGCAAAATCTATGGCCTTTTCTTTGGCTTTCAATTCGGCAAGCTGTTTGGATAAGGCGTGCAGGCGGCCGTCCAAGCGTTCGTTTTCATTTTGCAGCATTTCTATGCGCCCATACAGCCTGTCCAGCTCTGCATCCACCTCAGAGACCGCATAGCCGTTCTTTTCTTTAGAAAATTCATCGCCTTGACGTTTGAAACCATTCTCCACGGCCTATCCCCTCAATTTCACTGCCTGTATCTGTCGTTCTCGTCCAGAACTAAAAATCCATCCGTGCTGGGCTCCTGCTCCTTATCCCTTTCGGGCTTCTCAATTTTTGTATCGGTAGAAGTAAAGAGATATATGCCCTTGGAAATTTTAGTAACCTGAGCTTCCAAAGCGAAAGCCGCGCCGCTCATAAAATCCAGTATGCGCTGAGCTATTTCCTTTTCAATGGAATCCAGCTTTATGATTATCTGTTTATTCTGCTTAAGCTGCAGCACAAGCTCCTGAGATTCGGTATATGTAGCGGGCGAATGAATAAGCATAGTATGCGAATTTACGCCTCCCTGTATGGAAGATAACCGGGAACGTTTCCGGCGCGCTTCAATAATATCGTCCGTCTGAGCATAATCATGAGTGTTCATGCTTATATCCTCCCTTTTGCTTTCCCTTCTGGCATACCGCGAACTGCCCGACTGGCCGCTGCCGCCGCCCGAACGCGGATATCTGTTCTGAGTGACGGTAATGCCCTCTTCCTCTATATCCTCTTCCTCATCATCTTCAAACGTATTATCGAAATCTTCATCATCCTCTTTGGATACTCCGATAATTTCCAGCATCTTATTTAATCCCTTGCCCATACTCATACGCTCCTATTATTAATTATTTTCTTTCTCCGAATAAAGCGCGCCCAGGACGTATCATATTGCTGCCCTCTAATATGGCTTCAATATAATCCTCGCTCATGCCCATGGAAAGAACGGCGTCTTTCAATCCCATATGCCTGCAAAAGGTTTCATACAGCTTATACATCTCGGCAAAACTAGCGCGCCGCTCATCCGATTGAGCCGCAATAGGCGCTACGGTCATAAGGCCGCTTAATCTGAGAGCCTTTAAGCCCGCAATACTGTCGCAGAATGCTTTCAGGGCCTCCGCTTCAGGAGGAACCCCTCCTTTGGAAAGCTCCCGGCCGATATTGATTTCTATAAGCACAGGCATAACTAATTCATGCTTAAGCGCCTGACGATTGATTTCCTGAGCCAAAGACAGCCTGTCCACTGATTGTATCAGGCTAACTTTATCAATTATATATTTTACCTTATTACTCTGTAATTGTCCAATGAAAAATGCCTCTCCGGCGCTTGTTATATTTGGATATTTTTCAATCAGCTCCTGCACCCTGTTTTCACCGTATGCCGGGATTCCCAGAGCAAGAGCTTCATTTATTTCCTGAGCAGGCCTGGTTTTGCTGGCCGCAACTATTGTAATTTCATCCGCTCTTCTGCCCGCTTGACTGCATGCAAAAGCCACTTTTTCCTTAAGAACGTCTATATTCTGCTTCAGATTCATAAAAGCGTCACTTCTTATTCGTAATTTTCTAAACTGCCTGCTTAATGCTGATTATTTGCTGTATATAGCGCCGTTTAATGATAATCCGCCATCTTTAGCGGACACCAGAGTCTGATTGTCCTCCTCGGCCAGCCTGTTTATATATACGGCTTTCTTTTTGCCCTGAGAATCCAACACATAAACATACAGACCGTTTTCATCTTCTCTTATAAAACCAGACGGTATTATAAAGCCCTGGCTGATAGGAGAATTTATGCTTATGCGCACTGAACGCATGCCCAGCGCGCGGCGCACATCATCCTCCCCGCTTATTTCAAAAACAATTATTTTGTCTCTCTCATTTATTATATCGTAAACCTGCGCTTTAAACGCCTGCTCAACTCCGGAAATATATATTTCAGCTTCCGAACCGACGCTCAGAGCATCATTATCGCAAAGCGCGGCTATATAAAACCTTTCCGGCCGTATTATTTTGGCTACTTCGCCCTCCCGGCGGTTATTAACGGCAGTATTTTTGTTCAGGGATTGTTTTACCAGAGATGCGGTCAAACCGGACAATTTAGAAGCGCTCAGGCTCTCCTCCAGACCATCGGTAAACCAGGAAATATATCCTTCGGCAGGTGCCAGCACCTTCTCCTGCCAGCCGCTTAAAGCCGCGGCGCGCTCCTTCTCATCCTCGTAAAGCAGAGCCACAGAATCGCTTGGGGAAAAATTATCGCGTATATACTGCTGCCTTTCTTCCATTAGACGTATAAGCTCTGAGTTTAATTCAAAATAGGATAAATCCCCATCCTCATAATCCTGAATGCTTTTAAGAGTTTTCTCTATATCCAAATCATATTGCACAAGCTCAGGCTTGTATATATCTTTTATCGTCTCATTTTCCTGAGCCGAAACTATGCTTTTTTGCAGTTCCCATAAATCCTTAACGGCCGAAACTACATATCCTTTTTTATAAAGGCTCGCCACCTCCTGCCCCTGGCTCACCATTTCGCCCTCAGCGGCCTGATATATTAAACGGTCGTTCTCCGGAATGGATATAAGCTGCTCGTCATATATAATAACGGCGTCCCAAAGGCCCGACGAAGACATGCTGTCATATCTTATATAGCTGACTGCCGGAGAGAATATCCAAAAACACAGTCCTCCGACTATGCATATAAATAAAATTATGAATATATAAAATCTAAGATTTACTTTATATGCTCTTGCGCTCAATTTAACCTCTTAAATTCCAAATGCATGAATTTAACCGATAAAAAAATCATGAAAACTATCGGCGCATATTGATTTTGCTGCGGCTGATATAAAAACGACTGTCTATATTGGGCGGTTCATCTCAAACGGACAGCACGCACGCTTCTGCATATTGGCAACTGCATTATTTTATATATAATACTACAATTATTTTATTTATGCAATATAAAATTAATAACCCCTTAATAAAAATTAAAAGGCCCGCCGCTATACACTTTACTAAAATAAAAAAACCGCCGCGTTCGGATATTGAACGCGGCGGCAATAATACTGTTTTTATTTCTTAGCGCGAAGCTCGGCAATTCTGGCCTGAGCGGCGGCAAGACGGGCTATCGGAACCCTGAAAGGCGAGCAGGAAACGTAATTGAGACCAGTCTCATAGCAGAATTTAACTGTGGACGGATCTCCTCCATGCTCTCCGCAGATGCCCAGCTTAATTTCGGGACGAGTCTTGCGTCCAAGCTCGGCAGCCATTTTCACCAGCTTGCCCACGCCGTGCTGATCCAAACGGGCAAAAGGATCGAATTCATAAATCTTCTTGGCATAATAATCATCCAGGAATTTGCCGGCGTCGTCGCGGCTGAAGCCGAAAGTCATCTGGGTGAGATCGTTCGTGCCGAAGGAGAAGAATTCTGCCTCCTGAGCAATTTCGTCGGCCAGAAGAGCCGCGCGGGGAATTTCAATCATGGTGCCCACCATAATTTTAAGCTGAACGCCCTTTTCCTCCATAACCTTCTGAGCGGTGGCTATAACTACGTCTTTAACGTATTTAAGCTCCTTAACTTCGCCCACCAGAGGAATCATAATTTCAGGAACTATGCTCTTTCCTGTGGCCTGGCTAACCTCTATGGCCGCTTCTACAACCGCGCGAGTCTGCATTTCGGCAATTTCAGGATAGGTAACGGCCAAACGGCAGCCGCGGTGTCCAAGCATGGGATTAAATTCATGCAGAGAATCAATGGTAGCCTTGAGCTCATCATAGGAAAGCCCCATTTCCTTAGCAAGAGCTTCTATATCCTCTTTTTCAGTGGGCAGGAATTCATGCAGCGGGGGATCCAGGAAGCGAATGGTAACAGGACGCTCCTGCATGGCCTCATATATGCCCTTGAAATCCTGCTTCTGGAAAGGCAGCAATTTATCAAGCGCGGCTCTGCGCTGAGCCTCCGTCTTGCTGACTATCATTTCACGCATAGCGGGAATTCTGTCCTCGTCAAAGAACATATGCTCTGTGCGGCAAAGGCCTATGCCTTCAGCGCCGAATTCAACAGCCTTGAGCGCGTCGCGGGGAGTATCGGCGTTTGTACGCACTTTCATAGTGCGGATACTGTCCGCCCAGCCCATGATTGTGCCGAAATCGCCTGAAACGCTGGCGTCAACCGTGGGAATCGCCTCGCCGTAAACATTACCCGTGCTTCCGTCTAAAGAGATATAATCTCCCTCATGATACTTCTTTCCGCCAACGCTGAAAGAACCGGCGGCTTCATCAATAACGATATCTCCGCATCCGGCCACGCAGCAGGTGCCCATTCCGCGGGCCACAACCGCAGCGTGAGAAGTCATTCCTCCGCGAACGGTCAGAATGCCCTGGGAGGCATACATGCCCTCGATATCTTCCGGGCTGGTCTCCAATCTAACCAGCACTACCTTATTGCCAGCCTTGGCGGCGGCAATGGCGGCGTCGGCAGTAAAGCAAACCTGGCCGCAGGCGGCGCCCGGCGAAGCAGGCAGGCCTTTCGCTATAGGCTGAGCCTTTTTAAGGGCCGCAGCTTCAAACTGAGGATGAAGCAGCGCATCCAACTGCTTGGGATCAATATTCATAACCGCGTCTTCCTTGCTTATCATGCCTTCGTTCACAAGGTCAACTGCAATCTTTATAGCGGCGGCGGCAGTACGCTTGCCGTTACGGGTTTGCAGCATATAAAGCTTGCCCTTTTCAATGGTAAACTCCATATCCTGCATGTCGCGGTAATGCTTTTCCAAAGTTTCGGCTATCTGCGCAAACTGATTATACACAGCCTCATTTGTATTTTTCAGCTCGCTTATAGGCTGAGGAGTGCGGATACCGGCAACGACGTCCTCGCCCTGCGCATTCATAAGATATTCGCCGTAAAGCTTGCGCTCGCCGGTGGAGGGATTGCGGGTGAAAGCCACGCCCGTGCCCGAATCATTGCCCATATTGCCGAATACCATGGCCTGTACGTTTACGGCCGTTCCCCAATCGCCGGGGATATCGTTCATACGGCGGTAAACAATAGCGCGGGGATTATCCCAGGAACGGAATACGGCTTTAACCGCTTCAAGCATCTGCTCCTTGGGCTCCTGCGGGAAAGCCTGTCCCTTATTTTCAAGATAAATAGCTTTGTATTCCTCACAAATTGCCTTTAAATCCTCGGCAGTAAGGTCGGTATCAAAGCGGTAGCCTTTTTCCTGCTTAACTCTGTCCAGCACATGCTCAAACTTCATGCGGTCAATTTCCATAACCACGTCTGAAAACATGGTGATAAATCTGCGGTAGCTGTCATAAGCAAAACGCTCGTTATTGGTCAGCCTGGCCAATCCAACAACCGTTTTGTCGTTAAGCCCCAGGTTAAGGATTGTATCCATCATGCCGGGCATGGAAGCGCGCGCGCCCGAACGAACGGAAACCAGGAAAGGATTGCTCACATCTCCGAATTTCTTTCCGCATATTTCTTCAGTTTTGGCCAGAGCCTCTTCAATCTGGGCTACAATATCATCCGATATGCGCTTGCCGTCCTCATAGTATTTGGTGCAGGCTTCAGTAGTAACAGTAAAGCCCTGAGGCACAGGCAGCCCCAGCCCTGTCATCTCGGCAAGGTTTGCGCCTTTGCCGCCCAGGAGATTGCGCATGCTCGCGTCTCCTTCGCTGAAAAGGTAAACATACTTTTTGCTCATTAACAGTATTCCTCCTAATTAAAATTTAAAAGCAGTTATAACTGCCTTATGACATTTTTATGCCGGCTTATTAGCCTTAAAAGGCAAGGCTTCCGGCCAGCCTTTAAAGCACCTAGGGTATAATAATACAATTAACAAAAAAACACAACTATATTTTGCGCCTTTCGGGCTTAAAATAATAAGATAATGAATAAATTCCTGCAAAATTAATAGAATTTTTAAAATTGACAAGACAACGCGCGGCGGGAATAATGCTTTTTTAAATAAAAACCCCGCCGCGCAGACTTAAAATTCTTTTATTTTTAATACGAAAAATATTTTCGAACATGCACGCTTTATTTACGCCGTCTCTTTCCCGGACGGTTTTTTATTCATTTTATAAAATACTCGGCGCTTTTAAACTGATGCTCAAAACAGAGCTGCATATGGCGTATAAGCAGAATATATGCGTTATCTATAACTCCCTGCTCAGCCTGAGATATAAAGCTCTCGCTTTCAGAATAAACGCAGCCCTCAATAAAATCGGCAGTTCCGCTCTCCAGCCTGATTAATCCAGCGGCGCCTGCCGTTTGGGAACATTCTGGGCATATTCCTCCTTCTCCCGGTAAAAAATAACCGGCCTTCTCGCCGCAGTTTACGCAATATTCAATTTCAGGCATATAACCGCTGATTTTTAACAGCCGGGCGATAAAAACGAGCAATACCGCCTTAGGCTGCTCCTTCAGCTCGCAAAGGGTAAAAAGACAGCCTCTGAGAAGTTCGAAAAGTTCAGTCTGAGGCTGCTGAATCCCCGCATAAGAAGCCATCTCCAGCATAGCTGAAGCCGCGCACATATGCTCTAAGCTTTCTCTGAGAGCATAGAAGCTGTCCTTTAATACGCAGCCGGTCAAAGCATAGCGTCCGTTTTTATTGCTCAGCATATAATTGCCGTATGTAAAAAGCTCCGCGGCATAGCGGAGCTTGGCGTTTTGCCTGCGCACTCCTTTGGCCGAAACGCTTATAATTCCGCAGTCTGGAGTAAGCAACGTAAGCATTCTATCCGCATCCTTATAATCCGCATATCTGAGCACGATACCTTCGCATTTTAACTCGCCCATTCAGCTCCGCATTCCTTTCCCCGCTAATCCGGGCACGCGCAGCCCTGCCCGTCTATTTTTCTCTATCCCGTTCTCTTCTTTCCCTCAGCGCAGCGCGCGTATTTAAATATAACGGATCGCCCGTTTTCATGAAAAGCTCCCAAAGCGCGTCGTCTACCTGTTTATTCATAGCCTCTTCCTCCTTATATTTATAGTTTGCTCTATAAACAAAGGAATATAAGCTTATAAATTATGGTAACAGGCGCAATAAAGCTATCTGCCCCAATATCCAAGCTGCTTTAAAACGCTCTGGGAATTGCGCCAATCCTTTTGCACTTTAACAAACAATTCAAGATAAATCCGGCATTGAAAAAGCTCTTCCAATTCAATTCGGGCTTCAGCGCCTATTTGCTTAAGCATGGAGCCGTTTTTTCCTATTATTATTCCTTTATGCGAATCCCTTTCGCACATAATATTAGCCATAATGTAGGTCACGCCGTTAGAGCGCTGCTGCATTTTCTCTATTTCCACGCCCGTGCCGTGAGGCACCTCTTCTTTAAGCAGCAGAAGCATTCTCTCTCTTATAACCTCTGAAACAAGAAATTTTTCAGGAGAGTCGCTTACTATATCGTCAGGAAAAAACGCCGGCCCGTCGGGCATGGCCTGAACGACAGCCGATAAGAGCTCATCCAAGCTGTCATCCTTAAGAGCGCTGAGCTCAAAAACTTTTTTTATTGCGCCCGAATGGACGCATTCCAGCGCCTTGAATTTAAGCTTTTCAATTTCATCAGCCTGGGCCGCGTCCGTTTTATTAATTACCAGGAAAACCGGACATTCGGCCTTGCAAAGCCCCTGCATCATTTCTTTATCCATAGGGCCGAAAAATTCGTCGGCGGCCAGCATGGCTATAATGCAGTCCACCCCGTCCATGGAATTCCTTTGCTCTTTCATCATAAATTCGCCCAGCTTATTCTTGGGCTTATGTATGCCCGGAGTATCCAAAAATACAATCTGATATTCCGGTTCTGTAAGAATTCCTTTTATAAGATTCCGTGTAGTCTGGCTCCGGGGAGTGACTATGGCAATTTTCTGCCTCAGCAGCCTGTTAAGCAGGGTTGATTTGCCCACGTTCGGCCTGCCTATAATTGCGGCAAATCCTGATTTATGCATATCCATTTTCTTTAAATCTCCATTTCTTTAAGCTCCACTCTGGGGAGCATGCGCTCAAAATCTTCTTTCAGCATGGGCGTTGTGCCTTCAGTCAGCACGCAGGCCGTTGCGGCGGCGACTCCCTGAATAAAAAGCCGTTCCAGATCCAGCCCGTCGCTTATTCCCTTAACGCAGCCGGCAACCATAGCGTCCCCGGCGCCTACCGTGGATTTTACGCGCACCTGCACGGGCGGCGCGTAAAACGCCTTTAAGCCGTCTGTAATAAGCGCGCCCTGCTGGCCCATTGAAACGCATACGATATTAACTCCCCGGCGCACCAATTCGAGGGCGGCGTCCAAATGATCCCGGGGAGTGGAAAGCTCCTTTTTAGCAAAAATGGATAATTCGTAGCTGTTAGGCTTAACCATATACGGTTTTAATTCCAGGCCCGCCTCAAACGCGGCGCCGCTGGCGTCAAGAACGCATTTGGTTTCGCCGCATTTCTGCATAAGCGCCGCATAATACGATTGTTCGCATCCCGGCGGCAGACTGCCTGAAAATACCGCCAGATTACATTGAGCGGCCCAGCGTTCCACCAGCGCCTCCAATTCGCGTTTTTTATCCTCGCCGGCAAAGCGGCCGCTTTCGTTAAATTCGGTCATTATTCCGCTTTCAATGTCAATTGCTTTTATATTGGTGCGGATTTCCCCCGGCGAATATATGAATTCATACGGAACCCCCTCCTGCGTCAGAAACTGAGTAAGAATGTCTCCGTTGCTCTCGTAATTAAAACCGGTGCAAAAAGCCTGTCCGCCCAAACGGTTGAGAGTTACGGCTACGTTTATGCCCTTGCCGCTGGGATTAAACATGCTGTCCACTATTTTATTATACTGCCCCATAACAATTCCGTTGATGGTTATGGTTTTATCAATGCAGGGATTGGCGCATACAGTAAGTATCATAATTAAAAACCTCCAGCCGGGCAAACGCCTTTTTAAGTATTATTGCTCTTTTTGGGGAAAATAAACCGATTTCTCCATTTGAACAGCCGCCCTATTCCGTTCCAAACGCACGGCGGCAATCCCCGCCGCAATTATAAAAAGCAGGAGCTGTCCGGTTTGAACGTTAAACGCAGTCACATCCAGCATGCCGTGCGCGGCGGTATATATAATGCATCCCGCTACGGCCGAAATCTCCGCGCACGCCCTTTTCCCTTTTTTGAATGAAGCGGCCATTTCTTTTAGCTGCTCGCCAAACATTATAAACATAGAACCCGTGCCCGCCACTCCGAAATCCAAAAGGAAATTGACGAATAAGTTATGAGCATGAAGGTAATTCCGGGACATAAGCCCTTCGCCGTATATTCTGAAATAAAACGGTCCGCCTCCAAAAATAGGCCTTTCCAAAAAGCCCTCCAGCGCTACGGTTATTATATCCATGCGTTCATACCAATTTTCTTCTACGTTAAGCAGCCTGGGTATATGTTCAAAATTGAAAAGAGCCACAAGCAGCACGGCTACGCAGCCGCCCGAATAAATAACGGCCATTTTATACTTTCTCATAGCCAGAAGCACTATAAGGCCCGCGGCCACCAGGCTGGGAATAGCCGTGCGGCATTGAGTAAAGAGCACGCCGGCGGCGCAAAGAGTGACGGCGGCGGCATAAAGCACGCTGTACTTTTTATCATACACATCCACAAAAACCGCCACGGCCGTTATAAGCACCAGCGAAAGAGCATTAGCCAAAAGATTGGGATTATGAAAAGTAGCTTCGGGCCTGTATTTGGCTCCATGAACAAAAAGCTGAATTATACCTATAAATACTGTTATTATGCTTAATATGCATATTATTCTGAAACAAATCTGAATAATACCTCTGTCCATAAAAGACGAAGCGGTTATATAGACCACCAGCATAGGAAACATCACAAATATTGTTCCCAAAAGTCCCAGCCAGTTATGCGTCAGCAAAGAACCGGCAACTCCGACTCCGCAGAAAATACAAACCCATAAAAAACCGGGAGAATGTATAAACGCCGTCCTGGTTTTTTTTCTGATTAAAAATATGAGCGCGGTAACGCCGCATACCACGCCCGCCACATAAGCGGTCATAAATATGCTGGCCACGCATAAAATTATTAATTTCTGCTCCAGGCCAAGCTGAATAAAGGCTTTAAGAAGCAGCCTGATATCAGTCGCATGCCCGGCAGGCGTTTTCTCCATATAACCCATCCTAGCTATTACCCCCAAGCCGTTCTCCATATTTGCAGAAAGGCCTGCGAATAAAAATCTCAATTTCTTATATTATACCATATGCTGGAATAAAATCAACAAAGGCCGCCCCGAAACAATATCTGCTCCAGCTCTTCAAAATTTTTCATTACGGGTACTCCGCATTTTTTAAGCCTGTCCATGCTCTGATGCCCTGAAAAATACAAAATACATCCGCATCCCGCCGCAAGCGCAGTTTCGTAATCATGGACGGTATCCCCTATGAAAATTCCGTTTTCCCCTTTATAGCCCTGCTTTTTTATGAATTCCGAGGCCAGCGCCAGCTTGCCGTAAGCGTGAATATTATCCGCGCCTATTATATGACTGAAATATGTATTTACGCCCAAAGCCGCGCTCTGCTTTATCAGCTCGCCCGTTTCTGAAGCGGAAAGCAGAATTTGTTCTATTCCCCGCGCGCGCAGCCCTTCAAGCGCCCCACGCGCGCCCGCGCTCAGCAAGCATCCCGTCGAAAGCTTTTTATATTCCTCGACATAAGCAACGCTTAATTCTTCAAAAGAAAGAACGGATAAATCAAATCCGGCTAATTTATAATAATCCACCACCGGAAAAGTAAATATTTCCATGTATTTCTGATGGCTCAGCCGCTCTAAACCATATCTGTCCAAGACATTATTCATAGCCTTAAGAGAAGCCTCGCTGTCGTCCATCAGCGTGCCGTTCCAATCCCAGATTACATATTCAAGCATAATTCATCTTCCGTAAAACAGCTTGGAATAGGTTTTCATGCTGAATTGATCGTCGCTGGAAGAATTCAGAACAACCGCCCCCCTGCCCGCGCCTTCAGGGCGTCTTAAGCCTTTTTCCTCCAATACGCTTTTAAGCCTATTAACCGTGCCTCCGTTGCCGTCAAAAATAAGCGGATTCCCGCCGAAAGCTTCTTTAATGGAATCCTTTATAAATACATAATGCGTGCATCCCAGCACAATAGCCTCAATTCCCTTATTTTTATAGGGAGCTAAAAGTTCTTTAAGATAATCGTCCAATTCGCCGTTATGACTCAATACGCTGTGCTCTATTATTCCGGCTAGTTTATTGCAGGCAAGATTTATAACCCGTTCGCGCGCGTTAAAACGCTCCAAAAGGTTGTTATACCGTTCAAGCTTTATTGTCGCAGGCGTGGCCATCATCAATACTTTGCCTTCAACGGCGGCCAAAGCGGGCTTAATGGCCGGCTCCATACCGATAACCGGAATATCCACTTCCTTCCGCAATTGGTCAATAACCGCGCTGGTCGCGGTATTGCAGGCTATCACCAGCGCCTTTATATCGCTGGAGATAAGATAACCCACTCCCCGCATAGTAAGTTCAAATATCTCTTCCCGGCTTTTTTCCCCATAGGGAGCGTTAGCGGAATCTCCGTAATAAATATAATTTTCCTCAGGCATAAGCGCGCACGCTTCCTTAAGCACGCTCAATCCGCCCACTCCCGAATCAAAAAAGCCTATGCTTTTATTAATCATTTGTATCAGTCCTTTCAAACCTCCGCCGAAAACATATTGTCTATGGCTTCAGCCAGCAGCTCGGCTGAATATATCACTTCTTCCAGCGTGTTATAATGATTGCCCATTTCTATTAATACCGAACCGTCGCATAAATGCTGATTATATCTGTTGGTTTTCATATTAACGTCCTTGCATAAATAATCGTTCAGGCCGTCTAAATAATCGGTCAGAGTCTGGGCTATCTTTAAATTATATTGCCAGTTGGGCTTAATGTCAAATCTATTCCCTTCAGTGCCTTCAGCAGTCCCTATAACAAACATTATTCTGGCCGCGTCCCTGCCGTTTACCTCCGCCGTATTAACGGGTTTTTTTACTGTATTATAAGCGTCGCGGTGCAAATCGATAATTAAATCAAATTCGCCTTCCTCTTCCAAATGTTTTTTAATAGTCTTTAAAGAACGCTCATAAGCAGTATAAAAGCCGCCCGAAACATGATCCGTTTTATCATGAATAACCGTATAGCCCATATCTGAAAGATGCTGCGTCAGCACTTCGCCCACCTTTACGACGCTGTATTCCTGGTCGTATGTACGTCCCTCGCTGGTCTCTTTGTAAACGTCGTCCGCCTGTTTTTTAAAAGATTCGTCATTATGCGTATGATATATCAGAATTTTTATATTGCTCCTGTCGTCCTTCAAATCGAGCGGCTCCAATTTCAGCCCTTCAGTGATTTCTTCCACTTCCATTTTAAGACTGTCCGATATTTCATCTCCTCCGAAAATTATATCCTCCTCAGGCGCCCAAAGAGACAATTCCGCGTCGGGAAAGCTGCCCTTAACTATGGATACCGGCGAAGAAACATCCACGCCGAAAATAACCCTGCCCGCAAAAGCGCCCAGCCTGTCCAGCACTTTAGAAAAAGCGCTCTGAGGCTGGGCATAATAATCCGCTTGAGCGCTCAGGGAATTGCTCGAGGCGGGCTTGCTCACCAGAAACAGTATAACTGATATTAAAACCGTAAACTTTACGGCGTTTTTAAAAAACGCAAAAATTTTGTTTCCCAGCATAAAAACATCCCTCTCTTCTCAGGTAAATTACATAGATATTTTTATGCCTGTTCCGCCGCTTATATTACTCAGTACATAAAATCTCTGATTTCCTCCATATTAACTCCGTCATGCAGGGCCAGATTCAGCCCGTCGGCCAGCATGCGGGAACAGTCATCAATTATAACGTCTATTTCTTTGGGCGTAACAATAAGCTCCCTGATATTTTCATTAATATAATCCTCTGCCGAAAGCCGCATTCTGCCATCGTTATTTCGTTCCAGGAAATCCTCCAGGACTGAAGAAGCATATACTACCATAGGAATGCCCAGGGCATATACCGGCACGCCCAAAGTTTCCCTATTGATTCCGCAGCGCTTGTTTCCCACTCCCGCTCCCGGAGCTATACCCGTATTGCTCATTTGAATTGTATCTTTAATTCTCTGCGCGCTGGCCGCCGCAAGAGAATCAATGGCAATTATATACTGCGGCTTTATCTTTTCGCACAGCGCCGTAATAATATCCGAACTTTCAATGCCTGTTACTCCTAAAACCCCCGGGGCAATTGCGCATACCGAATTAACCCTGCTATCCACCTGGTCGGGAATCATTTGGAGCAAATGCCGAGTAATCATCAGCTTATTTACCGTTTTGGGGCCGAGAGCATCGGGGGTCATGCGCGAATTGCCCAGCCCAACGACCAGAACGGTCCGTCCTTTTTCAGGCCTGGGCAGCAATTCCTTAAGCTGCTCGGAGACAGCTCTTCCTATCAGGCCGTGATGCTCCGAATCCCTATTGGAAATATATTCGGCGGTTATAGTTATATACGTCCCCTTCTGCTTGCCCAATCTCTGCGCTGCTTCGTCAGTGAGAATTTCTACTTTAGTTACTTTTATATCCTTATTTATCTCTCTGCTTTCAGATTTTATGCCGTCGCGGGCTCCGCCCCTCGACGCATGATGCTCAAACGCTTCATTTGCCAGATCTGTCCTTAAAGACATTTTAATCACTCCGTTCACGCTGATATTATCTATAAATCGCATTTTGGCCAAATATAATTTTAATTATGCAAAAAAACTATTGCGCTAAATAAATATTTGTGCTAACATGTATTAGTCAACGCAGCAGAGGGGGTGAATCCATGGCGAACATCAAATCGGCCAAAAAACGGATTTTGGTGAACAATAAGAAAAATCTGCGCAATCGTTCTGTCAAATCCGCGCTTAAAACGGCTATCAAAAAGTATGACGCTGCCGTAGCATCGGGAGATAAAGAGCTAGCCGCTTCTATGCTGCCTAAGGTATCCAGCGCTATAGATAAGGCCGCGGCTAAAGGCGTAATTCATAAAAATGCCGCTAACCGCAAAAAATCGCAGCTTGCTTCCAAGCTGGCCTGATTAAAAACGGATATATGCTCTTTAAGGCGCCTTTTATAAAGGCGCCTTAATTTTAATACATATAATTCAGGAATGAAAATAAATGGCTGTATTTGACGATTTTTTAAAATTAGATATCAGAGCGGGAACAATTATAAGCGCCAAAATATTTAAAAAGGCTAAAAAGCCCGCATACCAATTGGAAATTGATTTTGGAGAAGCACTGGGCATAAAAAAATCTTCCGCTCAGATAACTCAATTATATGACGCAAAATCCCTATTAGGCAAGCAAATTCTCGCCGTAGTCAATTTACCTCCCAAGCAAATAGCCGATTATATCTCGGAGGTTTTAATCCTGGGCGTCTACGGAAAAGACGGAGTGGTGCTGATCATTCCGGAGCAAAGGGTGGAAAACGGGGTTCAGCTCGGCTGAATAAGCCGTTCTTCCGGCGCCGTTAATATGATAATAAGTTAATTTCCAAACAAATATAAAGCGCATTATTTCATATAGGAGATTTCAAGATGCTGGAAAAGCTTAATCCAAATGATTTCCCTCAGATTTTCGCCTTAATGGCGGAAAGCTTTCCTAAAGACGAATACAGGCCTTACCAAGAGCAAAAAGCTCTAATGGAAAAGCCGGAATATCAAATCTATACCCTGAAAAACCCTCTAAAAGACGAAATCCAGGCTTTCATAGCAATATGGGAATTCGTTCACATGGCGTTTATAGAGCATTTTGCAGTAAGCCCCTCATGCCGAAACGGCGGATTAGGTTCGAAGATATTAAATCAATTAACGGCGCAATGCAGCAAGCTTATTTGCCTGGAAGCTGAATTGGAAGAAACCCCTTTGGCTAAAAGGCGCATTGAATTCTATAAACGCAATAATTTTTATCTCAATAATTATACCTATATCATGCCGCCCGTATCCAAAGGGCAAAATCCCGTTCAAATGCATATAATGACTTACGGCCGGCCTGTAAGCAAAGAAGAATTTGACGCTATAAAAAGCACGCTGTATTCAAAAGTATATAACGCAGTCTAGCGGCTGCACGCTCTTAAAAATATACGCCCGTAATGCCATTATAATAGTTCGGGATGTTGTTTATAAAAGCCCGGGGCATTGTTAAAATTTTAACAATGCCCCGGGCTTCTTTTGACGGCTCAATTTGCAAAATCTATTCCGCTCCTTTTTCCAAAAACTTTATCAATCGCGGATACGCCTCTTCCGCATCATTATAGCCCTCTTTATATAGCGCCTCTAATTTGTTTCTGTCCTTTTCAATCAAGCCGATATTTACAGTATTTTTAGGCTGAATTACGAACGCTCTGCCGGCATTGCGCTCTTCGGCTATAAATTCCAGAGTTTTATTATAATTTTCATGCCTTTCTTCCAGCCGTTTTATGAGCTGAGGGCAATCGCTGTATTTAAGCCGTATAATCCTGGCCAGCTTATTAGGACGCTTTCTATATGAGGAATCCCTTGTCAAAACCAAAACGTTTATCTTGTTTCCGTCTTTAATGGATTTTTTTAAAGGTATGGAATCAGATATGCCCCCGTCCAGATATTCCTCGTTATTAATTATTACCCTCCTGGCCAGCAGGGGAAGCGAACTGCTGGCGCGCACCGCATTTATATCCCTGCGCATATTTTTTATATGAAAATATTCAGGTTCTCCCGTCCGGCAGTTTGTAGCAACAGCGTAAAATTTGCATTTATTATCTTCAAAAGCCTGATAATCGTATGGTATAAGCTGATTAGGTATAATATCATACAGCATCTCCACTCCGAATAAATCCCCGGTAGTGATTAGACTGTGCACGCTGCAATATCTTTTATCCTTTAAATAATTCACATTGGTGGCAAAAGCGCGCCCCTTTTGCTTTGAAAGATAACTGCAGGCATGGCAAGCGCCCGCCGAAACGCCGTAACAAGAAGAAAATTCTATTTTTTGATCCAGAAAATAATCCAGCACGCCGGCGGTATATACTCCGCGCATACCTCCGCCTTCAAGGATTAAACCCGCATTATACATAACTTTTCCCTCCTTTTTTATTATACCACAGCCGCTTAAATATGCGTTAAAAAATTTAACATATTAGAAACTCGCATTTTATTTTCGCGCAGCAATAATTAAACAAAAGATTGTGAAAAAGCGCTTAGCTAAAGAACAGCCCAATATCAGCCCAAGCAATTATGAACAATACATAAATATTAAGCTTATACTTCGTTTTAACGCTTAAAAAGAGTAATTGTTCTTGATTTTTTGGGCAACAATTATTATAATAATATTAACTTAATTTTTGGGATGAAGGAAATAATGAATTTTCAGGAAAGCTTTGCAGATATCACATCAGAGCAATTTAAAAACGGCGTATGCCGTCTTTATATACAGGAATATTCCTTTACTCTCGAAACACCCGAAAATAATATTTTAATCAGATTTCCCTTTAATCAATTGCAGGGAAATTTAGTTTATGCGCTTTCCGATCGGATAAACGCTTTTTTTAATTCGCATCCACAGCTTTTCGGCCTCTCTCTTATTAGCAGCGCCGCCGGGGAAGAAACAGACGCTCCGGAATATTCAGAAAATCCGGCCGCTTTAAATCAGATTCAGGCAGAAGAAGCATTTGAAAAAGATGTCCCCTCTTCAAAGCACGCTTCTGAAAAGCCCCCTGTTCCGCCAAGAAAGATTTATATTTCTCAAAACGAGACTGACGGCGATAATCAATCGCAGTCTGAATTTTTTTCACACGAATGGGACGGTATGTTCTATTATATTTCCTTTGAATATTCCCCCGACGTTCAATCGGCCGCAATATGCTTAAAGCTGCTGGAGGAGATTGCTGAGTTTTTAAAGGATGCCGGCGTATCCCCGGATGCGTGTGTTTTCTGCGGAAAAGCCGAAGCCGAAAAGGGATTTATAGTGGAGGGAACGCTTTGCCCCGCGCATGAAGAATGCGCCTCCGGCCGTTTTGGCAAAAGGCCCGTTTCCCGTTCTATATTGGCATATCTCACCGCGGCGGCATTTTGCGCAGTAGCCGCTTTGGCTTTCATACCTCTCTGCCGCTATAATATTATGCCTTCCATCGCCGGAATACCAATGGGCTTATTCGCAGCCATGGGCTTTTGGCTGCTCGATAGAGAGCTCGCTCCCAACAGATGGCTTATGCTTGTAATTTACGTCCTATTAGGCGGAGCGGCCAATTTCTGCGGAGATTATTTATATTTAATAAACAGCGGCGCAAACTTTGATTTTGTAGCCACTTTCACCTATTCTCTTAATATAGTTAATTCAATATTCGATATATTATGCTGCGTTATTATCGCTCATTTCAGTTCAATCATTATATACGACCTCTTATACAATCAGCTCAATATCAGAAAACCCGATCAAAAGAATGCCCGGCTTGAAAAACAGAAGGACAACCGCTGATTCTCCTTCCCGATTCAATCTTTCTGAACAATTTTTAAAACCTATTTAATTTTTTACAGGGGGAATAAAAAATGAATATACGATTAAGGAAACTATGCGCGGCGGCGGCCGTTCTGATTATTTTATGCGCAATTTTCAGCAGTTGTACGGCTGTTCAATCTGCCTATACCCCTTCTCTTTATAGGGTGCAATCTCAAAACGGCGCCTCGATATATCTTTTCGGCTCCATACATATAGGAGACCAGGACACCTACCCCCTCCCTGAGACTGTTATGAACGCATATAACGATAGCGGATATTTAGCTGTGGAATGCGATATAATAGCCTATGAATCAGATATTGCAGCCGTCACTCAAACCGCTCAGGCTATGATGTGCGAGCCGGGAAAACGCATATATGATTATGTAGGCGAAGAAAACTATAACGCCGCCGTACAGTTATTAGAGGCTTTCGACCTTTATTACGAAGAATTCGATTATTTTCTGCCGGTTTTCTGGATTTCCATGCTGGGAGAAATACCTCTTGAATTATCCCAATTGGATACGGAAAAGGGAATTGACAGATTCTTTCTTCAAAATGCAAAGGAACATAATAAACCTATTTTAGAAATAGAAAGCGTGCAGGAACAAATGCAGATGCAGCTTAATTATTCCATGTCCCTTCAAAAACTGCTTTTTGAACAAAGCCTGCTCAATCCAACTGCACAGGGATTAGCTATGAAATTAATGTATGAAAGCTGGCATCAGGGAAATCAATCTGCGCTTACAGGAGAAATGGATTATGAGCTTCAGGATTTTATAGAGCTTTACGGAGAATATGAGGGCGGCCTTTATTATGAATATTATTATGAACTTGGTGAAAAGCGCAATATTAAAATGGCGGATACGGCGGAGCTATATTTAAATGAAGGCAAGGATGTTTTTTACGTAGTAGGCGCCGCTCATATGGGCGGCAAAAAAGGCATAATCTCCCTGCTGGAACAGAGAGGCTATACCGTTGAAAAAATAGAATATAGAAATTAGCATAGTACGATGCGTTTTTGCCAGGCGGCAGGACGCAGAAATATTGAAATATTGCTTGGACGACAATAGGGCAAAACGGCCCCCCTGCGGCGCGTTAAACTCCAAGTGTATCAATGATTTCTGAATATTTTTAAACGCTCGGCAAAAGAAATAAAATAACGGGCGCAGTATTCATACAGCCAGATATAAAAAACTATCCCCGCCTGAGCTATTGCCGCGAGCGCCCAGAACGGCAGAATTGCCACAGCTCCGGGGCCAAGCAGGGCTCCAGCGGAAAAATATGCCGAAACACCGGCTGCTTCGCAGTAAAGCGCCAGTAATATAAAATATAATATCCGGCTCCGCGAATGTTCAAATAGATGACGCATAAGCGGAAACAGGCCGAAAAATAATCCGTACGCCAAAAAATAAACGGGATTAGGGATAATTAGAAAAATTAGCAAGGTGCACGCCGCGTAACATGCTATTGAAGCCAAAACCGCTCTATCCTTAAGCAGAATCAGCGGAAGAAAGGAAACTGCCGTAAACGCGGCCAGCCGCCCGCCCGGCATAAGATATGAAACATATATAATTATTACCGTAAGGGCAGTTATAAGGCCCCCGCGGGCAATATAGAGGGATTTTTTCATATTCTTTCCCCCATATCAGCAGCAGGATATAAGGTCTCCGCCCATACATTCGCAGCAAGTATCCGCAACGCAAAGGCCCGTGCATATATCGCAGCCGCTGCATTCCCGCCCTGAAGAAGCTCCCCTCTGATAATATCCCGAACGCGAAGAATATTCTCTGAACGCCTGGGCATATTCGCCGTTTTGAGGATCCATCCGGCAGGCCTGGGCAAAATGCTGAATGGCCTCATTATGCCATCCCCTGCGGCTGTATATCATTCCCATAAGAAAATACCATTCGGCCGGACGCTCGCTCATGCCCTTAAGAATACGTTCTGCTTCGTTTATATCTCCGGCGTTAATTTTAGCGCGCACCGAAGCAAACTCGGGATTAGCAGAGCTCGAATAAGAAGAGCCCGAAGAATAAGAGGATCCGGAAGAGCCGGATGAGCCCGAAGAATAGCCTTTATTCTGCGAACGCATCTTCTGGATTAAATCATAAGCTTCGTTTATTTCCTTCATTTTGCCTTCAGCAAGATCGGATAAAGGATTATCTCTATATTGGTCAGGATGATATTTCCTTACCGCCGCATGATAAGCGGCTTTTATTTCAGCGTCAGTGGCGTTTTCATTTACTCCCAGAACCTTATACGGATCCATCTCTTTCTTCCCTCGTCTTTAATATTGCTAAAGTTTTATCATGCATTCCATAATCAATAATATTGCTTATTATTGGAGTATTGGCGCTCTTAGGCAGCAGTGCGCATGCGCGCGAAGCTGAATAAAGAGAACAAAAAAGCGTATTTTTTATCCATTCGGCCAGCTCTCCGCCAAATATTCCCCTGCGCGCGCTCTCCGCCGCTATCGGATTATAATTATTTCTCTGCTTATCCTTTTCCATATCGTCATAAGCGTCTATTATATACACCCATCTCGCGGTATTATATGATATTTGATATACTATGCGCGCAAGCGCCTCGCTATTTATTAAAGGCGCCTCCGCAGTCAATCTCCCGCATAAATCCGCAAACTGATGAGCGACTTCATCTAACCTGTCGCAGCCGGCCTGTTCCAGAGCGGTTAAATTTTTCAGACCATTATCTATTATTTCTCCGGCTTTAGACGCATTGCTGCGCGCGTTGAACTCCGCCCTTTTAAAAAACGCCAGCGCCGCGGCGCGGGATTTCTGCCCGTCGGTTATATCGTCCCTAAGCTTGCCGCAGCTTAAAAGCAAATTAAGCGCCGCGGCATAATCCAACGCTTCGCCCCATGCATACGGCTTTTTCTTTAAATTCCATTTGCACCGCTTAACCTTAATTTCCGCCCTGGCTTCAGGATCCGTCAGAAGCGCATAAAAAGCAATATCATAGCTCAAAAGCATGCGGCCAATTAGAGTATACCGACTCATTCCCCGGCATACGCCGCAGTAATACGCCCTGTATCTGCTAAGCTCTTTCAGCTTTAATTCTGCATCAGCAGTTCTGACATAGCCAAACATTATTTGTCTCTGATATCAAATATAGCATTAATCAATTCAGCCAGCAAACGTATAATAATTGCTTCAAAGGCCAGCAGAAAGGGAGCGGTTATAATTTTCCATATGCCCGAAAGAATATTCGCCGCGCCCTCGGAAAAACACAGCACAAAGCCGCCTACGATATTTGCAAGCATAGCAAACGCCGCGACTATCAGCGCCGCATAATAAGCAACGGTGACTATCTTTTTTCCATAGCTAACCTTAAGGCTCAGCATTCCCTTAAAATCAAAGCCATCCATATTATACCCACCTCGAAAAATATTTTAACGCCGCCGGAATACATCCGCGCGCGTATTGTGCTTCAATATAATTACTTATTTGTTATTATATCAAAAAGCTTTGAATAACACAATCAATTCCTGGCCCCCTTTATATTGCTTATGAGGCTTTTGAGATATTGTTTATGAAAAATTAATATTTATACGCCCGGATTTATAAATTTTTTCGACAATATAATTAAAGTACAATGCGCCGCGGAGGAAACAATTTTCCGTTTTGCTGCGTTGTCCTCAAATACCAGGGTATTTGAGGACAACGCAGCAAAACGGACGCGGCGGACATTCTGGGCAAAAACGCATTGTACTCTGATTATATTATCTAATCATTTATATCTGTTCGGCTCCTTTAAGCGTTATAAATAATACAAAGACTTATTATTCTGCAAGCCGCGCTTACCAATTAAAGACCGCGGCCTTATACTGCAAAGCGTCCATTCAGGGAGCCAGCCCTAACAGCCTGGAAACAGAGGCGACAATAAAACAAATTAAGCATCCCGCAGCCGTAGGGAGAATAAACGCAGCGGCAGTCCATTTTAACCGGCCGCTCTCTCTCTTTATCGTAATGCAGGTGGTAGAGCAGGGCCAATGCATTAAGGAAAAAATAATTGTGCATACCGCAGTAAGCCATGTCCAGCCGTTGTCTGCAAGCAGGCTTTTGAGGGAATCCAGGCTGGAATAATCAGTTATAGTTCCCGCAGCCATATATGCCATGATTATAATGGGCACCACTATCTCATTGGCCGGCCAGCCCAAAATAAAAGCCATAAGTATAACTCCATCCAGTCCCAGAAGATGGGCAAAAGGTTCTAAAAAACCAGAACAATGCGCCAAGAGGGTAGCGTCTCCAACGGTAACGTTAGCCATAATCCATATAACCAAGCCCGCCGGAGCCGCGACAGCCGCCGCCCTTCCCAGGACAAAAAGCGTTCTATCCAATATGGAGCGGACTATAACCTTTCCTATCTGCGGCCTGCGGTAAGGCGGCAATTCGAGCGTAAAGGAGGAAGGCTCGCCCTTCAAAAGCGTGCGGGAAAGAAGCTTGCTCATCAATAACGTCATAACAACCCCCACTACAATTACGCCGGTTAAAATAAGGGTAGAAAGCATTGTCTGAGTCAGGCCCGCGGCCGAGCCCACAAAAAACATGCTTATTATTGCTATGATAGTAGGAAAACGGCCGTTGCAGGGAACAAAGCTGTTAGTAATAATAGCAATAAGCCGTTCTCTGGGCGAATCTATTATGCGGCAGCCGGTTACTCCCACTGCATTGCAGCCAAGGCCCATGCACATTGTAAGAGACTGCTTTCCGCAGGCTCCGCATTTCTTAAAACTGCTGTCCAAATTAAACGCTACTCTGGGAAGATATCCAAAATCCTCTAAAAGAGTGAATAAAGGAAAGAAAATGGCCATGGGAGGCAGCATAACCGAGATAACCCACGCCAGCACCCTATATATTCCCAGCACCAACGCTCCGTGCAGCCACGCCGGCATGCCTATATTCATGCAGAAATCCGTCAATCTATCCTGCACCCAGAATAATCCGTCGGCCAAGAGCTGGGAGGGATAATTTGCTCCGGTTATGGTAATATAAAAGATTGCAGCCAGCAGCGCCAGCATAAAGGGAATTCCCGTCCATTTACCCGTTAATATTTTATCAAGCTTCCTATCCCTTCTGTTATAGTCGGCTTTAACAAAGCTGACGCCCTCTTTGGCAATTTCATCCGCTTTTTCAGCCACGCACAACGCTACGATATCTTTTAGCCGTTCGCTGTCCATTCCCAAACCTGCAAGCCGCTTGCGCTGTTCTTCAATTAAATCAGCCGTCTCTTCTTTAAGCCTAAAGCCTTCTTTTATTAAATTGAGAACGTTCTCCTCTCCTTCAAGCAGACGAAGCGCCATCCAGCGCGCGTTAATAGAGAAAGGAATCTCTTTTTCCAGGCAAATTTGAAGCGTTCGAGCAGCTTCTTCCACTTCGGGCGGATATTCAACCCTGAGAAGTTTTTCCCGGGCAAAAAAGGGCGCCGCGCAATCCGCCTCTCCGGCTTGTTCGGATTTCGGCGCATGCGAATATGCCCCCTGCTCAAGCTTCTGCACAGCCCTTTTTAATTCTTTAAGCCCTTTGGCGCTGCGCGCGCTCGTGCCCACCACCTGTACCCCCAACAGCTCGGACAGCTTGTTAAAATTGGGAATAATTCCCTTCTTTTTAGCTTCATCCATTAAATTGACGCATACTACGGCCCGGTCCGTAATTTCCAATGTCTGTATAACAAGATTTAAATTGCGCTCCAAACAGGTAGCGTCGCATACCACTACCGTCGCCCAGGCCCCTCCGGCGCATATAAAATTCCTCGCTATTTCTTCTTCCGCCGAATGAGGCATAAGCGAATAAGTGCCCGGCAAATCCACTAATTCATATAACTCGCCCTCAAATTCATATTCTCCCCTTGCGCTTGATACGGTTTTGCCCGGCCAGTTGCCCGTATGCTGCCTCATTCCAGTAAGCGCGTTGAAAATAGTGCTCTTGCCCACGTTGGGATTGCCCGCCAAAGCAATAGTTCTTAATCCTCTTTTTTCATCCCCGCTATGTATTCCGTCATTTCTTTTTTTCATTCATTAAACCTCCGAAAGCATATATAAACGCAAGGCCGGAAGCACTGCCGGCCCTGCTTCATTTAAATTTTTTCTACCAATATGCGCGCGGAATCCTCCCGCCTGAGCGCAATGACCGTTCCCTTAATATAAAAAGCAGTCGGATCTCCCGCCGGCCCGCTTTGAAGGCGCTGCACGCTTGTGCCGGCTGTGAAGCCTATATCCTGAAGCCTGCGTCTCATAGGGCCGTCTGTTTCAAGGCCCGCTATCCGGACAATCTCTCCCGTCTGCGTTTGAGCCAGGCTTAATTGCTGTGTACTCATAAAATTCCCTCCTGATGTATTGGGATGCAAATCCCTTATTGTACTATATTCCCCGCAAATGGAATGTGTTCAAGCTCTCAGAAGCAGGAAACAATTTATAAAAACAGCTTTAATGCAGGAATGAAGAACGAATATAAATAGAATTTTGAGAATAAAAAAGCGTCTTTCATCCGAAAGACGCTTAATATTTATAAAAGCTTAATTGAATTTTTAGTGTTGAGCTGATGGCTTCAAAACGTTCATTCAACCGAAAGAATATAATAATAAAGGGGCTGACCGCCGTTATGCAGTTCTACATCCGCGCCGTCAAACTGTTCCTCCAGGCGCTCCCGAAGCTTTTCGGCCTGTTCTTCAGATACGTCTTGGCCATAATAAACGGTAATTAAATCGTTTTCCTTTTCATCATACATATCCTGGAGCAATTCAAAGGCGGTTTCATCTATATCCTGGCCCGAAGCAGCTATCTTGCCGTTATAAAGGCCGAGAATATCCCCCTCCTTTATTATTTTATTCTCCATCTCGGTATCCCGGACCGCATATGTCACCTGACCGGTTTTAACGCTGTCAATAGCCGCGCACATATCCTGGAAATTCTCCTGAGCCTCATGCTCAGGATTATACGCCAGCATCGCCACAATTCCCTGAGGTATGCTCTTTGTGGGCACAACATAAACCTCTTTTTCAGTCAATTCATTAACCTGCTGCGCCGCCAAAAATATATTGGAATTATTGGGCAGAACAATTACCGATTTAGCCGGCACTTTCTGCACCGCATTGAAAATATCTTCAGTGCTGGGATTCATGGTTTGGCCGCCCGGTATAATTCCGGAGGCTCCTATATCCTTAAATATTTCCTCCAGCCCCTTGCCCGCGGCGACGGCCACTATGCCCTGAGGAAGCTGTTCCTCCGCCTGTCTCGCCGCCATAAGCTCGCGGTGCTGTATAACCATATTTTCAATTTTTATGCCGTTAAGCTCTCCCAATTGAAGCGCGTATTGCAGAGCCTTGCCCGGAGTATTCGTATGAACATGCACCTTAACCAGGTTAACGTCTCCCACAACAACAAGCGAATCTCCAATATTGCCCAGCATTCTCCTCAATTTATCAATATCCTTTTCAGTAACAAAATCAAAGAGATTTTCAATGAAAAATTCAGTACAATAAGCAAAAGTTATATTTTCTAAATCGTTTTCAGCAGGCCATTCGCCTTCGCCCGCCGGCTCCGAGCCCTCAAAGCTTTCGGCCGTCATTATTTCATCAGGGATATATTCGCCGTTGATGACCCTTTGATAAGCGGTATAAATGAACAGCAGGCCTTGACCTCCGGCATCCACAACTCCCGCTTTTTTCAGCACGGGGAGCATCTCGGGAGTTTTGTTTAAAATGGCCTTTCCGCTGCTGAGCATTATATCCGTGAGCTCATATATATCCTTGCCCGCTCTTGCCGCGTTTACGCAGGTATCCGCTATTACGCGCGCTACGGTAAGGATTGTGCCCTCTTTCGGTTTCATAACGGCCTTATACGCCATATCCACTCCGCTGCGCAGAGCGGCGGCCATCGTATTGCTGTCTATAAGCTCGCATTTTTCCAAAGGAACGGCAAAACCGCGGTAAAGCTGCGATAATATAACGCCGCTGTTCCCCCGGGCGCCCTTAAGCGCGCCTTTGGCTGCCGCGGCGGAAATATTCTTAACTGTTATATCGGTAACGGCCTGCACTTCTTTGACAACCGATTTCATTGTCAAAGACATATTTGTGCCCGTATCTCCGTCTGGTACGGGAAATACGTTAAGGTCGTTAAGCTGCTTTTTATTCGCCTCCAGCGCAGCGGCCGCGGCAAGAATGCACTCCTTTAATGAAGCGCCGTCTATCTTGTTCTCTTTCAAAGCTTTCTCCTCCAATCAGCCGCGCTTTAGACGCGAACACCCTTAATGTATACGTTCACGCCGTCCACTATAAGGCCGGTCATGGATTCGATGCTGTATTTAACGGTGCTTATAACGTTATCGGCCACGGCCACCATAGAAACTCCGTATTCCACAATAACGTTTATATCCACCTGCACGTTTTCCCCGTCTGAAATCACTTTTATGCCCTTAGTAAGGCTGTCAATTTTCAGCAGCTCGGCAATCCCCTCGGCGGCTCCCTGCGTAGCCATGCCCACTATGCCCGCGCACTGCATTGCCGCCAGGCCGGCTATGGTGGCCAAAACGGTATCTGCAACGGCTATGCTGCCCAGCTCGTTAGAAGTTTTTATAGCCATCTTCGCTTCCTCCAGAATTCAAATATAAAATATAATTGCTTTTATTATTTTACTGCAAAACTTAAATAAATGCAAGCAAATACGAAATAAGCCTCTAATATGGCTTCATATTTATATTATATTAAACTTTTAAAGGTTAATACCAAAAAACCCTTGCGCAAAAATTTGATTAATGGTATAGTATTAACGCTGTTTAAAGATATAAACGTAAGTTTAACATACCCAAAGGAGGTGTGCAACATGGCTAAATATTGTGAAATATGCAAAAAAGGCGTTATGTCTGGAAATAAGGTAAGCCATTCCAACAGACATACTCGCACTTATTGGGCTCCCAATGTCCAGAAGGTGAGCGCGATTATTGACGGGCAGAAGCGTCGTGTGACCGTATGCACCAGATGCCTTCGTTCAGGCAAAGTGCAGCGCACAATCTAACGCCCAGAGTTTAATATGCCTTTGGGAAATATTCCGGCCGGCTATGCCGTCCGGAATTTATTTATGCTGCGCGCAATACGCCGTTAATTGACATATAATCGCCCTGGTGATATAATATTTTAGTATTTAACTGAATAGCTTAAACCGTTGAAGCGAGAGTAAAAATAACCGCGCGCCCAAAGAGAGTCCCGGATTGCTGAGAGCGGGGCGGAAAGCGGGTTATATAAATGGTTCGCCGAGGGCGCGGAGAAAAGGCTGCCGCCGAGTATTCCGCGACGTGAAGGCATACGTCAGTTGCCCGGAATAAAATTTTTATTCCGCCAAGCGTGCATTAAAGATGCAAACCGGGGTGGCACCGCGGATAAAATATCTATTCGTCCCCGACAGCTTTTATATGCTGTCGGGGATTTTTTATGCCTGCTTTTATGCAAAAAACATACTATCCAAAGGCGCGCATAAAAAGCCGGCGGCAGCTCTAAACAGAGGAGGATGAATTTTTATGCCTGAATCAAAAGGCCGATTTGGAGTTCACGGAGGACAATATATACCCGAAGCGCTGATGAACGCCGTCACAGAATTAGAGCAAGCCTATAATTATTATAAAAACGACGCGCAATTTCAGGCAGAATTTGAGAGCCTGCTCAACGAATATGCCGGGCGGCCCAGTCCGCTTTATTACGCCGAGAGGCTCACTAGGGCCCTGGGAGGCGCAAAAATATATCTTAAACGGGAAGATCTCAATCATACCGGCTCGCATAAAATCAACAACGTGCTGGGACAAGCCCTGCTGGCCAAAAAAATGGGCAAAACCAGGCTGATTGCCGAAACAGGCGCGGGCCAGCACGGAGTTGCAACGGCTACTGCGGCGGCCCTTATGGATATGGAATGCGTTATATTTATGGGCGAAGAGGATATAAAGCGGCAGCTCCTGAACGTTTATAAAATGAGACTGCTGGGAGCTGAAGTTATAGGAGTTTCAAGCGGGACGGCTACCCTTAAGGACGCCGTTTCCAGAGCTATGGGCGAATGGACGGCCCGCCTGGAGGATACCCATTACTGCTTGGGCTCAGTCATGGGGCCTCATCCTTTCCCCACCATTGTAAGAGATTTTCAGTCGGTAATATCCCGCGAAATAAAAAGCCAGCTTCTTTTAAAGGAGGGAAGGCTGCCCGATATCGTCCTGGCCTGCGTAGGCGGAGGCTCCAATGCCATAGGCAGCTTTTACAATTTTATCGGCCATCCAGGCGTAAGACTCATAGGCTGCGAGGCCGCAGGACGCGGAATTGATACTCCGGAAACTGCGGCTACCATAAACACTGGAAGTCTTGGCATTTTTCACGGTATGAAATCTTATTTCTGCCAGACTCAGCACGGCCAGATTGCGCCCGTATATTCTATATCGGCGGGCCTGGATTATCCCGGCATAGGCCCTGAGCACGCCTATCTATATGATATCGGACGGGCGGAATATGTTGCAGTTACCGACCAGCAGGCCGTTAAAGCCTTTGAATATCTTTCCAAAACCGAAGGGATTATTCCCGCAATTGAATCGGCGCACGCTCTCGCTTACGCTATGGAGCTTGCTCCTAAAACAGCGGAAAACCAAATAATGGTGGTTACCGTTTCAGGCCGGGGAGATAAAGACTGCGCGGCAATAGCCAGATATATGGGAGAAGATATTTATGAATAAGATCTCTGAAATTTTCAAAAGAGGCAAAGCGCTTATTCCTTTTATAACCTGCGGCGATCCTAATTTGGATGCTACCGCTGAAATCATAAAAAGCATGTGCGCCGGCGGCGCGGATATAATCGGGCTGCGTATTCCTTTCAGCGATCCCGTTGCCGAAAGCGCCTATATGCAGTCGGCCGCTTGCAGAGCCCTCTCAAACGGCGTTACAACCGATACTATATTTGATTTTGTATCCAGGATACGAAGCGAAATTCAGCAGCCCATAATAATTATCAGCTACGCCAATTCAGTCTTTTCCTACGGAACCCAAAGATTTATTGATAAATGCGCTCAGACCGGAATAGAAGGCCTGATTCTGCTGGACGTTCCTTTGGAGGAGCGGCAGGAATTCGCCTCCCTATGCCGCCCGTCAAAAATCGCCTTAATTCCTACCGCGGCGCTGATAGATAAGCAGAGAATAGAAAAAATCTGCGAAACAAAAGAAAGCTTTATATATTTTTCGCCCGCCCGGAGCTGCGCTAAGAATTTGCAGACGTTTAAAGAGATTATTTCCGAACTGCCCTCTCAAATGCGAATGCCCGTCGCCGCCCGGCTGGATTTATCCATCCCCGAAACGGACTCCGAAATAAAATACGCCGACGGCGTAATATTAGAAACGGAAATCAGCCGTTTAATTGACGAATATTCCTTTAAAGCCGCTCGGCCCATAGGAAAGCTCCTTGCGGAAATTAAAACGCAAATTAAATAATCGGACAAATTATTTTTCGGATACAAAAAAAGCGCCGTAAATTATTTTTTACAGCGCTTTATAATGATTTAACCCCAACAAATTTTAAAATATATTTTCAAATTATAAGCATTGCATCGCCGAAACTGAAAAAGCGGTAATCTTCTTTTTTGGCTTCTTCATAGATTTCCAATATTTTTTCTCTGGAGCAAAACGCGCTGACCAGCATTAAAAGGGTGGATTGAGGAAGATGGAAATTAGTGATTAAGCAATCCACGCATTTGAATTTATATCCGGGGTAAATAAAGATATCCGTCCATCCCGTCCTTGCCCGGATAACGCCGTCCTCTCCGCAGACTGTTTCCAATACCCGCGTGCTTGTTGTGCCCACTGAGATAATCCTGCCGCCTGAAGCTTTGGCCTTATTTATAGCGTCCGCCGCCTGAGGACTGAGAGAATAATACTCGCTGTGCATTTTATGCTCGGCTACGTCCCTGACCTTCACCGGCCTAAAGGTGCCTAAGCCTACATGCAGCAGAACAGGAACAATCTTAACTCCCATTTCCCTGATTTTATTTAAGAGCTCCGGAGTGAAATGCAAGCCTGCGGTAGGCGCCGCGGAAGAACCTGTTTCCTTGGAATATACCGTTTGATAGCGCTCTTTATTTTCCAGCCGCTCCGTTATATACGGAGGCAGCGGCATCTGTCCCAGAGCGTCTAATATTTCTTCAAACACTCCGTCATAATTAAAGCGCACAAGCCTGCCGCCGTCCTCAAGGCTTTCAAGCACGTCGGCGCTCAGTCCTTCGGAAAAAACAAGCCTGTCTCCCGGGCGTATACGTCTGCCCGGACGCGCCAAGGTTTCCCAAATATCCTTTTCCCGCCTGTTCAGCAGCAGCAGTTCAATTACTCCTCCTGTTTCCCGCCTGCCCATCAGGCGCGCAGGAAGCACCCTGGTTTCATTTATAACCAATACGTCCCCCGCCCTTAAATATTCGGGAAGATTATAAAAATGCCTGTGCCGAACGGCGTCTGTTTGCCGCTCATATACGAGAAGTTTTGAATGATCTCTGGGCTCCGCGGGAGTTTGAGCTATAAATTCCTTGGGGAGCTCATAGTCAAACATGTCCGTACTAAGTTTCTGCAATACAAAATACCCTCTTTACTTTTTCTCTTCATAAGGTATGCCAAGATGTCCGTAAGCGGCCGGCAGCGCCACCCGCCCCCTGGGAGTGCGCGCTATAAAGCCTAATTGAATTAAGAAAGGCTCAATAACATCCTCAATAGTGACGTCCTCTTCCCCGGTCGCCGCCGAAAGAGTATCCAATCCCACCGGCCCGCCGCGGAATTTATTTATAATGCATTCCAATACGCGCCTGTCGTCCGAATCCAATCCCAGACCGTCAATTTCCAGCATATCGAGAGCCGCCTTGGCCACGGGCCTGGTTATTATTCCCTGCTCCCGCACCTCGGCATAATCGCGCACGCGCTTCAAAAGCCGGTTAGCAATTCTAGGAGTGCCGCGGCTGCGTCCGGCCAATTCCATGCACCCTTCCTTATCTGATTTAATGCCCAATATACCGGCGCTGCGCTCTACTATCTGGGCAAGCTGTTCCGGACTGTAAAGCTCTAAGCGGCAGATAACGCCGAAACGGTCGCGCAAGGGAGAAGTAAGCATTCCGGCGCGCGTAGTGGCGCCCACCAACGTAAAACGGGGCAGGCTCAGACGTATGGAACGGGCGCTGGGCCCCTTGCCCACCATAATATCCAGCGCATAATCCTCCATAGCGGGATAAAGCACTTCTTCAACGCTGCGGTTTAATCTATGAATCTCGTCTATAAAGAGTATATCATTCTCATTAAGATTAGTTAAAATGGCGGCTAAATCTCCAGGACGGTCTATAGCCGGGCCTGAAGTTACGCGTATGGATACGCCCATTTCCGAAGCGATAATATTGGCCAGAGTTGTCTTGCCCAGTCCCGGAGGGCCGTAAAGCAAAACATGATCCAGCGCTTCTCCCCGGCTGCGCGCGGCCGAGATATACATCTGCACAAGTTCTTTTACCTTTTCCTGCCCTATATATTCATTCAAATGCTTTGGGCGCAGGGAAAATTCCTGCTCGGCGTCCTCCTCGCGGTAGGAGGAAGTTATTATTCTTTCGTCATCCATATCTTACTCTTCCTTAGAACTTATCAATGCCCTTTAATACAATGCGGATTATTTCTTCAGCCGTATCCGCCTTTGAAGCCGCTTCCTTTACAGCGCGAACCGCTTCGGCCTGGGGAATGCCTAAAGCCGTCAAAGCGCCCACCGCCTCAGAAATGCATCTTTCGTCCGCAGCCGCGGCCGCCTTGAAATCGCCCGAAGGCAGCTCGTCGTTATCCACTTGCTCCCGTAATTCCAAAATCATACGCTGAGCAGTTTTCTTGCCTATGCCGGGAACTCTGGTAAGCGCGGCGGTATCTCCTGTAACCAAAGCTATTGCCAATTCCTGCACGGAAACCGCCGTAAGCGTCTGAACGGCAATCCTGGGGCCTATTCCGCTCACGCTTACCAGCCGCAGAAACATCCTTTTTTCCTCAGCCGAAGCAAACCCGTAGAGAGATATATTATCCTCTTTTACCGACTGATATATATATATTTTTACGCTTTCCCCCACCCGGCACATATTTATTGTCCCGCCGGTGGCGGTTATAAAATAACCAATGCCTCCCGCTTCCAAAACAATATAATCGGTGCCGATATCCTCAATTATGCCTTTTATATATTCGTACATAATACACCTTCCCCCGCTATATTTTAAACTGCCGCCCCATGCGCGCCGAATGCGCGTGACAGATTGCAACGGCCAAAGCGTCGGCGGCGTCATCCGGGCTGGGCAGCTTTTTCAAACCCAGATATGTGCTGACCATTATCTGCATTTGTTTTTTTTCTGCGCGCCCATAGCCCACGATGGCCTGCTTAATTTGCAGAGGCGTATATTCATAAAGCTCGTCCGTCTTGGAAGACGCCGCCGCCAGCAGAGCTCCCCGCGCCTGAGCCACAGCTATGGCAGTCTTAACATTCTGATTAAAAAACAGTTCCTCAACCGCTATGGCGTCCGGATTGAATTTATCAATCACCCAGCATACGTCGTTATAAAGATTGCGCAGTCTGACCGGAGTATTCATGCCCGCGGGAGTGGAAATAATGCCGAAATCCACGGCGCTGTGCCTATGGCCGTCGGTTTTTATAATTCCATAGCCCAGAGTGGCCAGGCCCGGATCAAACCCTAAAATAATCATCTATATATTCGACCTCAACATTTTTTAACTACTATATATAATAAGTTATCCGCCGCCATTAGTCAAATAAAATAAATTGCCCAAAAACAGTTGCATATTTATGCAATTTGATGTATAATCCATGCATAATCAAATGGAGGGATGGAATATTATGAGCAATCAAAAGGAAAAAGTGATTTTAGCGTATTCGGGAGGATTGGATACTTCTATAATAATTCCCTGGCTTAAGGAAAACTATAATTACGAGGTTATAGCCGTAGCGGGAGACGTAGGCCAGGGCGAAGAACTGGAGCCTCTTAACGAAAAAGCAATTAAAACGGGCGCCAGCAAGATATATATTGAGGATTTGCGCGAGGAATTCATAACCGACTTTATATGGCCCACTCTTAAAGCCGGAGCGCGCTATGAAAAAAAATACCTGCTGGGCACCAGCTTTGCGCGCCCGGTAATCGCCAAGCGTCTCGTAGAAATTGCGCGCAAGGAAGGCGCCGTGGCCATATGCCATGGCTGCACGGGAAAAGGCAACGACCAGGTGCGCTTTGAACTGACCATAAAAGCGCTGGCTCCCGACCTGAAAATAATAGCTCCCTGGCGCATATGGGATATTAAATCCCGCGAGGACGAAATAGATTACGCCGCGGCCCGCGGAATAGACGTGCCCGTCACCAAAAAGCACATTTATTCCATGGACCGCAATCTTTGGCATCTCAGCCACGAGGGCGCCGATTTAGAAGAGCCCTGGAACGCTCCGCAGGATGAATTATATATGATTTCCTGCCCGGTTGAAAAGGCTCCGGACAAACCTGTTTATATTGAAATAGAATTTGAAAAAGGCGTGCCTGCGGCCATTGACGGCAAGCGCATGGGCGCCGTTGAGATTATGGAAACCTTGAATAACATAGGCGCTCAGAACGGTATAGGAATAGCTGATTTAGTGGAAAACCGTCTCGTGGGCATGAAAAGCAGGGGCGTATATGAGACCCCCGGCGGCACCATCCTCTTTGAAGCCCATGATATTTTGGAGGAGCTGACTTTAGACCGGGCTACTTCCCATTATAAAGAAACCATGGCCGTCCGCTTTGCCGAATTGGTGTACGACGGCTGCTGGTATACTCCGCTGAGAGAAGCTATGAGCGCATTTGTGGACAAAACCCAGGAAACTGTTACAGGAACAGTCCGCTTAAAGCTTTATAAGGGCAACGTCATACCTGCGGGCGTTAAATCCCCCTATTCGCTTTACAGCGAAGAACTGGCCACCTTCAGCGCAGATGAAGTTTATGACCAAAAGGATTCCGCCGGCTTTATAAATCTCTTCGGCCTGCCCTTAAAGATGCGCGCGCTTATGCTGGAAAAAAATAAGGAGAATAAATAGATGAAGCTCTGGGGCGGAAGATTCAAAAAAGAAACCAGCGGGCTTATGGAGGATTTCCATTCCTCCATAGGCTTTGACTGCCGCATGTACCGGGAGGATATAACGGGCAGCATAGCTCATGCCCAAATGCTTGGCAAGCAAGGCATAATTCCGCAGGAGGACGCTGAAAAAATAGTCCGGGGCTTAAAAGAAATTCTAATCGATATAGAAGCGGGCAAAATAGAATTTTCAGCGCAGGCGGAAGATATACACATGAATATTGAAAATCTGCTGACTCAGCGCATAGGCGAGGCGGGCAAGCGGCTTCATACGGGGCGCAGCCGGAACGACCAGGTGGCCTTGGATATACGCATGTACCAAAGGCGCCGTATAAAACGTTTAATTGAGCTCCTAAAAGCTTTAGAAGAGGTTATTCTGAAAATTGCCCGCGCTCATCTTGAGACAATTATGCCGGGCTATACCCATCTGCAAAAAGCGCAGCCTATAACGCTGGCCCATCATGTTATGGCTTATTTTCAGATGTTTGCGCGGGATATAGAAAGGCTGAAGGATTGTTATAAAAGGACGAACATCTGCCCTTTGGGCTCTGGGGCTCTGGCAGGAACCACCTATCCTTTAGACAGAGAATACACCGCGCGGCTGCTTGATTTCCCCGAAATTACCCAGAACAGCCTGGACGGAGTTTCGGACAGGGATTTTCTTATTGAATGCGCGGCGTGCTGCTCAATAATTATGATGCATCTTTCCCGCTGGTGCGAGGAGCTTATTCTTTGGTCCAGCAATGAATTTGGCTTTGTTGAAATGGACGACGCTTTTTCAACCGGTTCCAGCATCATGCCTCAGAAAAAAAATCCCGACGCCTGCGAACTGATTAGAGGCAAAACCGGAAGAGTATACGGCGACCTAAACGCGCTGTTAAGCATAATGAAATCCCTTCCCCTAGCCTATAATAAAGATATGCAGGAGGATAAAGAGGCCATTTTTGACGCTGTAGACACAGTTGAAGGCTGCCTGGAAGTATTCACGCGCATGCTGGAAACCGTAACTTTCAATATTCAGAAAATGCACTTGGGAGCGGGAATGGGCTTTACAAACGCTACTGACGCAGCCGATTATCTCGTAAAAAAAGGACTGCCTTTTAGGGAAGCGCATGAAATCATAGGCAGAATGGTGCTTCTGTGTCTGGATAAAAAATGTTCTATTTCACAGCTTTCCATGCAGGAATTAAAGGCTTTAAGCCCTGTATTTGAAAAAGATTTTTATGACGCCGTAAGCCTTCAAATCTGCGTAGAGCAGAGGCTTACTCCCGGAGGGCCTTCAAAAAACGCCGTGGCGCAGCAAATTGCCTGGGCGGAAAATTTCCTTAAGCAATGCTGAATAAATAATGCTTATAATTTTTAAACGCGCAGGGGAAGTTGTATAAAAAAGGGGGCGGCGCGGATGCCCGGCCTGCGGCCGGGCCGGGGCGGCCGCAGGCCGCCTCGCTGCGGCTTTGCCGCAGATCCGCGCCGCCCCCCCTTTTATACAACCTCCCCTGCGCCTTTAGCTCCTTTTCTATTATTCCGAGCTTTCTTTACAAATAATCCATAGAATGATATAATAATAAATAATGAAGCGCGCGTTTCAGGATGCGCGTTTTATATTTTTAGTACAGTTATACTGCCGAGATACTTAAAAAATATATTAAAACCCTAACGGGCAAAATAAGACTGCCGGATTTATTGGCGTATAATTATAAATAAGGTGCAATCAAATGCGTTCGGATAAAGCTTTTAAAAATATGCTTTCAAATATAATACTTCAGCTTGTTACCGCCGCTGTGGGAATCATACTTCCCCGGCTTTTCATAGGCGTTTACGGCTCAGAAGTAAACGGCCTCATATCCTCCATAAGCCAATTTATCACCTATATGGGGCTGGTAGAAGCCGGAATAGGCTCAGCCGCTATAGTTTCTCTCTATAAACCTCTAGCAGACAAAAACACAGATAAAATCAACGGGGTGCTTTCAGGCGCGAAACTATTTTACGCCAAATCCGGACTTTTCTTCGTCGGTCTTGTACTTGCGCTTGTAATTTTTTATCCCCTTTTAACCACCACCTCTCTTCCTCATTCAATGGTCCGCCTGATGATACTCATCCTCTCGGGCAGCGGCATGGTAGATTATTTTCTTCTGGGGAAATACCGCGTCCTGTTAATGGCCGACCAGCACAATTACATAATAACCTCCGTGCAAACCCTGGGCACTATTCTTAACGCTGTTGTAAGCGTAATATTAATACAGGCGCATGCCAGCGCTTTGCTGGTAAAATTAGTTGCAACGGCCGTATATGCCCTTAGATTCCTCATTATATTCTTTTATTGCCGCAGGTATTACGATTATCTTAATTTCAAAGCCGAGCCTGATAAAAAAGCTTTTTCTCAACGCTGGAGCGTTTTAGTTCATCAAATAACCGGACTTATAGTAAATAATACGCACATAATTATATTAACTCTTTGCCTGGGCGCCTCCGCGCTTAAGGAAGTCAGCGTTTACGGCGTATATAATATGATAGCGTATACCCTCTTTAGCCTTATGAACTCCTTCAGCACCGGCCTTACTTCCGGCTTTGGCGAGATAATATCCAAGCAGGAGCAGCAAACTTTATATAAAAGCTTTTCTAATTATGAATACATGTATTTTATCATTCAATCAATATGTTATTGCTGCATGGCCGTTTTGCTGCTGCCGTTTTTAAGCGTTTATGCAAGAGATTTTGCCGACTCCGCAGAATATTACCGCCCCGCCATAGCCGTACTTTTCACTATTCTAGGCTATTTGCAGACAATAAGAGTGCCCGCCGGCACAATAATTGTAGCTGCCGGCCATTATCGTCAAACGCGCGGAAGAGCCATTATTGAATCCGCTTTAAATCTGGCTGTGGCTCTTGCGCTCGTATATCCCCTGGGAATGAGCGGCGTTCTTTTGGGCTCTGTAGTATCCTACGCATGGAGAAGCGCCGATATGATTTTCTATAATTCTCGGTATCTGGTAACTAAAAGCCTCAAGCGTACTCTTTCCAGAATTCTGCGCAATTTAATTGCCGCGGGATTATTTATAATTGCCGGGCTGTATTTGGTGCCCTCCGTAATGGATTCATTCTGGACGTGGATTTTGTATGCAGCCGCTACTGGTATTTCGGCAGTGCTCATATTTGCAGGCATTAATTTTATATTTGAAAAAAATGAATTTATTTTACTCCTAACAAGGCTTAAAAATGTGCTTAAAAGAAAGTTCAGCCATTAAAACGGCTGAACTTCTCTTAATTACACAATACAATATATCTTCGCATAAACGCCCGCTGCGGCGCATTTTATCCTAATAATACGTCTATAACGCAAATAATTAATTCCCCGCGCGGATTATTTCAATACCATCCAGCGCCTCGGCTATCAGTTCCTCTTCTTCCAATGCCATCTCGGCCTCAATCACCTTTTCCAGGCCAGGCTTTGTAGCCGGATGCCTGGGAGTAAAAACAGTGCAGCAATCCTCATAAGGCAAAATGGACGTCTCATAAGTGCCGATTTTTCTCGCTATATCCATTATTTCCAGTTTATCCATGCCTATTAACGGCCGAAATACAGGCATCTTAACAGCCTCGTCAGTACAATAAAGCGCGTTGAGCGTCTGGCTGGCAACCTGGCCTATGCTCTCCCCTGTTATTAACGCTCCTGCCCCGCTGCGCCGCGCGGCCTGCTCGGCTATTTTCATCATATAGCGTCTCATAATCACCGTTAGATATTTATCAGGGCATTTTTCATATATTTCTTCCTGAATTTTAGTAAAAGGCACGACGTTCAGGCGGATTTCTCCGCAGTATTTGCTCAGCAGCTCCGCCAGAGTAATTACCTTTTCCTTGGCGCGTTCAGACGTATGCGGAAAGCTGTGAAAATGCACGGCGTCTATAACCACTCCCCGCCTGGCTATCATATATCCTGCAACCGGGCTGTCTATGCCTCCTGAAAGAAGCAGCGTCGCCCGTCCGCCCGTGCCCAGAGGCATCCCTCCTGCGCAGGAAATTTCCTTTACATACACATATGCGGCGTCCTCTCTGATTTCTATCTGAACTAAATGTTCGGGACGCACCACATCCACCTTTAAATGCGTATGCTCTAAAATATACTCTCCAGCCGTCACGGCAATTTCCGGGGACTGCAAAGGAAAATGCTTATCCGCTCTCCGCGCCTTAACCTTAAAAGTGCCCTCCCTGATGCCGGCCTCATCCAGCATTCTAACCGCCGTATTCATTATCACGTCCATATCTTTGTCCACTTGAAGCGCCGGTGAAACGGCGTGTATGCCAAAAACTCCCTTAAGCCGCTCCAGCGCCTCGTTAAGATAGGAATCGGATATGTTTTTTATATATATTCTACTCTGCGCTATGCTCACGCGCGCCTCGCTTCCTTTAAGCGCGTTTCTAATGTTGTCCATGAGCTTGCGTTCAAAGTACGGACGGTTTTGCCCCTTAAGATGTATTTCCCCCACTTTAACCAATATAACGTGCATTTTTATACTCCTTTATTTACGAATAAAACGGCGCAGATAGTTTACCGATTCTTCAAACGCCCCTGCCGCATGGGAGCATTCCTGAAGAGTATTAAACGCGCCTATGCTTATTCTAACGGCGCCGCCCGCATATTTAGCGGGAACTTTCATTAATGAAAGCACCTGGCTTACTTTGGTTTTCCTGGAAGAGCAGGCGCTTCCTTTTCCCACGATAACTCCGCGCGCTTCCAACGCGCTTTGCAGACTGGAAGCCTGCACCCCTTCAAACGCGGCGCATATAATATGCGGAGCAGTATTTTCTCCTATAATATGCGCTCCGTCTATACAAGCCAGCAATTTTAAATATTCTCTTTTAATCTCTTCAATTCTCTCAAGCGCCCCTGATTCCTCAAAAACCTCCAGAGCGCGAGCATAACCAGCTATTCCGGGCATATTAATAGTCCCTGCTCTGAAATTATCCTGCTGCCCTCCGCCGTGAAGCATAGGCTCCAGCTTTATATTCCGGGATACGGCTATAACGCCCATCCCCTTGGGACCGTGTAATTTATGAGCGCTGGTGGTATAAATATCCGCTCCCGCAGGAACGGGCAGCCGCATATGCCCCTGCACGCCGTCCGAATGGATTATGCAGTTTGGATTCCTGGCCTTTACCAATTGGGCAATGCTGTCAATATCGTTGATGACGCCCGTTTCGTTATTGACATGCATAACGCTGACCAGCACGCTCTTAGGGCCGACAAGAGCGGCTAAACGCTGCGGCTGGATTTCCCCCGTGGGCTCAACCGGAGCCAATATCACCTTAACGCCGCGCCTGCGCAGAGAAAAAGCCGCCTGCGAAACGGCCGGATGTTCAATTTCAGATATGATTATTTCAGGCTCTTCGCCTTCTTTAAAATGTTCCTGACATACGCCCATTATAGCGGTATTGGCGCCCTCCGTGCCTCCCGAAGTAAAATAAACTCGCCGGCCGCCCGTCAGCCCCGTTAAAATCTCCCTGCATTTAATGAACGCCTTTTCTTCACCTAGCGCCGCGGCATAGGACGCCGAGGGATTAAAATAATCCTCCAGCATATATCTCTCTACCGTCCTGGCAGATTCCTCAAAAGCGCGGGTGGAAGCGCTGTTATCCAGATAGATCATAAACGCACCGCCCTGGGCTTTTGATTTCTGACTGCCTTTAAAAAGGCTTCGCTTGGCTCCCAAAGCACGCAGGTGCGGGATTTATTATAGACGCAGTCTATGAAATAAGCGTGCTCCGGCCCGTTAAGAGCTGCGTTTATAACCTTAAGAGAAGCAACCTCCTTAAGGGATTTAAATCTGTCGTCATAGACAGGCGCTATGCATTCAATTTCAGGCAGTTCTATTCGAATAAGTTCCTTGCGCTTGCGCTGATTATATACGCGGGCTATGGTTATAACGTCCTCATAAAATGCATAATCATATTCCAGCAGAGCGCTCTCCTTTCGGAAATAAGCCAAAATTGCCAAACCTCCGAAAAGAATAGTATCTATAATTCCCAGCAAAAGAATATAAAACAGCATTAAAACTCCGATAAAAGCCGCAGCGGCAGAAATCACCATAACCACAAACCAAATTTTATATTTAAGTTCATCCGCTTTAGTATCCTTTTTTCTCAGGCATTCCTCTATACTGGCCATATTAAATCTCGCCTTTCCTATGGATATGCTTAAATTTTAACACAAATATAACGCTTTATCAACAGAATATAGTATGCTTATAGATATTTTTATTAAATATTTATTACTATTTTGCTTTGTGTTAAAAATTACTGGAAAACGGAATTCTTATATGTTATAATAACCAAACGAACGGAAATATTTATATATATCTAAACATTATCAAAAGGAGAGACGCATATGATTTGTCCGAATTGCCTGTCCAATAATAAAAATAACGCGACAGTATGCCAAAATTGCGGTTACAGCCTTATAGAAGAAGATTTGGATTTAGAGCAGGCCGTTATTAAAGAGCAAGAGGACGAACAGAATATAGAGGATGAATTGGCTCAGAATAATCAAATTCCGGCCATTGAATATTCGGACGAGGAATTGCAGGCCGGCGACGCCATTTCAGCCGATGACGGCCAGCCGTCCGAAGAGGAGCAAAAGACTATAAGCATTCCTCCTTTGCGCGAGCGTTCATCCGCCCGCAGAATTCCTCAAATAGTCTATGAGGCGGATTCGGAAGAAAAAGAATATTTTTCAGACGACTCCAATAATAAAAAGCAATCCCCTCTGCGCACAACCGTTACCGTCTTCCTATGGGTGCTTATTATAGCCGCCGTTATTTTTATTGGCTTTATGCTTTACGACCGTTTTTGGGGAAATGACAATCCTTCGGATATTGGCGGCACCAACGGCGGTGCCAACGTTACGTCCGGCTCGGGTTCAATTAACGTTCAGGCCCCTGCTGTAAGCCTTAAGCAGGAGGACAGCGGAGAAGAATACTATGAATGCGTTTTTTACGGCCAGCCCGGAGACAGCGTATATCTCGCGGTTAAGAATCAGTATTATTCCTTTGACCAAAGCGGACAGTATACCGTTATGCTAAAGCTTTCAGATTTAGTAGACGCCGGCACGCCCCTTGAAAACATTTACAGCACCAACCTTACCTACAGATACCGGCAATCCAACGGCCAGGAAACCGAACTGACTCTCCAAACTCCTTTGGTATTCAATATTCCCGTCACTCAGCTTCAGCTTATCTCCCCCCAAACTGAAAGCCAGGAAATATTCGAGGAGAATTATTCGGTAGTCTTTAAGGTGGACGCAGGCTCCAAAGTGCTGGTGAACGGCAGGGATATTTCCTCCAGCGTAAACGGCCAGGGCAGAGCCACCTATAACGTTACTCTGGGCCCCGGCTCCTCGGAAGAATTGAATATACAGGCTACGGCTCCCTATCACAGCCCGGCCTCGCAGACAATTACCATAAACCGCTCGGCGCTGAACGTCAATTTTACCATTGCCGCCAATACGCCTCGCTCGGTCAACTCCGCCGCGGTTGAAATATCGGGCGTCGTAGACACAAGCGCCACCCTGAGCTGCGCCGACTATACCCTGGGCAATGCAGAAATCAACCCCTTAACAGGCGCTTACCGCGTTACGGTAACCCTGCCCGGTTATGGCAGCCACAGAATCATCCTTACTGCTACTAACGCCGACGGGCAGACTTCCACTCTGGCCCATACCGTGCTTTATCTGCCCAAGGAAGACGAATACACAAGAGACGTATGGGTGTATGATCCTGCAATCGTATCCAATCCTTCACGCTATATAGGCCGCAATTATCTGCTTAACGGAGTGGACGTTGTTGAAATACTGGACAGCCCCGGTACCATTTTTACAGTAAACATGGGAACGGACGAAGCTCCTGAATATTTGGCCGTTGAATATTACGGCTCGCGCAATATACAGCCGGGAGATACCTATCGCATCTTCGGGCAGGTTATAGGCTCTTATCAGGGGATGACGCTTATAGGCGGCTATTTCCTTTATACTAACTGATAATAAAGCAATGTTTCTTTTTCCAGGCTAATATAATCGGCCAGCAAATGCTGCGCAGGCAAAAAGGCCCGTTTTAGACCGGGCCTTTTTGCAGTTTTCCACGCTTCCAAATATAAATAAAGGCGTTTGTCTGGACTTTTATGCCAAAATGTATTATAATATAAATAATATAGATGTGCTCGGGGCGGCCGGCTTGCCGCTATAACTTATTTTAAATATAAATATTTATATTTAAAGCCGTTTGCGCCGCGGGAAACGGTTAAAGCATAAATAAAATCCGGCCGCGGAGAAAGGGAGTTATTATTTAAACTATGAAATGCACTTATTGCGGCTATCCTGAAAGCAGAGTGCTGGACAGCAGGCCCACCGACGAGGGCACCGTTATACGCCGTCGCCGTGAATGCATAAGCTGCCAGCGCCGTTTTACAACATATGAAAAGGTAGAAACCATGCCTTTGATGGTCATCAAGCGGGACGGACGGAGGCAGTTATTCGATATAGATAAAGTGCGCAGCGGCATTATAAAGGCCTGCGAAAAATGCAAGGTGTCCGCAAACGATATAGATAAACTTGTTCAGGATATTGAACGCCGCGCCGGAGACAGTCCCGAGCACGAAATAAGCTCGGTTGATCTCGGAGAAATGATTATGAAGGGGCTGCTGGAATTAGATCCCGTTGCATATATACGCTTTGCCTCCGTTTACAGGGAATTGAACGACCTTAACAAGCTTATGGAAGAAATGAATAAGCTGCTGGGAAAGGAAAAAAATGTCTGACAGCTTCTATATTCAGCAAAGGGACGGAATTACTCTTCTTAAATCCCGTTTGCTGGATAATTTCCCTTACATAAGACACGCCTTTTCAACAAGAAAAGGAGGAATAAGCACTGAAGAATGCGATAGCCTTAATCTTGCCTGGAAACGCAGGGATTCGCGCGAAAACGTCATAGAGAATCACCGCCGTTTTGCTTCCGCTATGGGAATAAAGCCTGAAAACTTTGTTTTTATTGAGCTCAAGCACAGCGACCGGGTTATAACCGTTACTTCCGAATCACGCAGCAGCGGGCGCTGGTGGGATGGCATTCCCTCCGATTACGACGGAATAATCACGCGCGATTTAAACACCGCTCTATTAGTGCGCACGGCCGACTGCGGCACAATTCTGCTGCTGGACAAAGCCCGGCGCATAATTGCCGCCGTACACAGCGGCTGGCGGGGCACGGCGATGGGTATAATAAAAAACACCATAGAACGCATGCAAACTGAATTCGGCAGCAGTCCAAAGGATATTATAGCCGCGGCCGGGCCCTCCATATGCTCGTCCTGCTTTTTGGCCCATCAGCCCGTATATTCGCAATTTTCGCAGAAATATATTACCCTTAAATCGGACGGGCGGGCGGAAGTGGATTTGCGGGGCAAAATTCTGGACGACATGCTCTCCGCCGGATTAATTCGGGAAAACATTGATTTCTGCGAATTATGCACCTGCGAAAACGAGCAGCTTTTCTTTTCGCACCGCCGCGAGCACGGACGCACCGGCATTATGGCGGCATGCATCCAGCTTATATAATTTTATGCGCCGCCCCCCTTTTTATTGGCGGCGGTTTTTATTAAAGGAAATTTATGCAGCTTTCATCTCTCAAAGGACTGGGGCCTAAACGGCTGGAAGCCCTGAAAAAAATGAAAATTGACAGCGTTGAAGAGCTTATAAGACTCGCTCCCAGCGATTATATGGATATGAGCAGAACAGTTCTCATCGCTGATATGCCTGAGGATGGCCGCGCGCTTATATTTGCGCGCATAACCAGCGCGCCCTATCAGGGGCGCTCCAAGACCGTTTTCAGCGCCTGCGCCGACCAGAGCGCAAGCGCCGATTTAATCTGGTTTAACGCTCCCTATATAGCGCGGAATCTGAAAAAGGGAGAAATGTACAGAATCTTTGGGCGCGCTTCCAAACGAGGCAGCAAAACCGTCATAGTAAACCCTAAATTCGAGCACGAAAGCAAGCACGCAATGCAGGGCATTATCCCAGTATATCCTATCCCCAAGGGTGCGGAGCTTAATCAAAACGTCTTAAGATACGCTATAAGGCAGGCTCTTGACTGCTCGGCGCAGCAGCCCGAAATATATCCGGAGCAGTTCAGAGAAAGGTATTCCCTGCCTGAAATAAATTTTGCGTTGGAAAATATTCATTTTCCGCGCACCTTTTATCAGCTTGCCCTTGCTAAAAAGCGCATGGTATTCGACGAATTGCTTCTTATGCTTTCAATTATCAACCAGCACAAGCGCTCACAGGGACGTTTGCACGGAGAAATCCTTTTGCCCGGCGGCGAATTAAAAGAGGCTTACGACGCTTCTCTCCGTTTTAAGCTCACCAACGCTCAAAAAAGATGCATAAAGGAAATTGAAGAGGACGTATGCTCGGGCCGGGTTATGAACAGGCTGCTTCAGGGAGACGTTGGCTCCGGCAAGACCGCCGTGGCTTTTTACGCGCTCCTATTAAGCGTATATAACGGCGGACAGGCCGCTTTAATGGCGCCTACCGAGGTGCTCGCGCGCCAGCATTTTCATGATTTTACGGCGCAGTTTCCGCAAATCAGCGCGGCGCTGCTTTGCGGAAGCACGAAAAAAAGCGAAAAGGAAAGAATCAAGAGCGCTCTTAAGGACGGAAGTATAAAGGTGCTCATAGGCACGCACGCCATTATTCAAGAGGACGTCAGCCTTCCCTTATGCAAGCTGATTGTTACAGACGAACAGCACCGCTTCGGCGTAGCTCACCGCGCGCTGCTTGGAGCTAAAAGCGAAGGAGTGCATACGCTGGTTATGTCGGCAACTCCCATTCCACGCACTCTCTCGCTGGTGCTTTACAGCGATTTGGATTTTTCCGTTCTGGACGAAATGCCGCCCGGACGCCAAAAAATAAGCACGCATATTATTCCGCCTCAAAAAGAACAGGCCATGTACGAATATATCGCCCAATGCGCTTTAACGGGCAAACAGAGCTATATAGTATGCCCCGTTATAGAGGAATCGGATTCCCTGCCCGTTATGTCCGCAGAAGAATTATATATTAAGCTGTCTGAAGGCTATTTAAAAAATATCTCCGTCGGATTGCTGCACGGAAAAATGTCCGTAAAAGACAAAAATGCGGTTATAGAAAAGTTTTCGTCGGGAGAAATAAAGGTATTAGTATCCACCACAGTAATAGAAGTAGGCGTGAACGTCCCCAAGGCAGTAAATATGGTAATAGAAAACGCCGCCCGTTTCGGGCTGGCGCAGCTTCATCAATTAAGGGGCCGAGTGGGCAGAGGCAGCGAAAAATCCTATTGCTTTCTCTTAGACGCAGACGGCCAAAACGCGCGTTTAAAAACCATGACCCAGACTTCAGACGGCTTTGAAATCGCGGAAAAGGATTTAGAATTGCGTGGGCCGGGCGAATATTTCGGCACCCGTCAAAGCGGACTGCCTTCGGCTATGTTTTCCAGCGTTTTTTCAAATAAGGAGCTGCTGGAAACGGCTAAAGAAGCTTATTCCGAGCTGCTCTCAAAAAAAGAATACGCCTCTGTTGCAGCCGCCCTTGAAATATTGGCAAAACAAAAACTGGAAAGAGAAGAAACGAATATAGTATATAATTAAGGCGCGTTCATACTGCCTGCCGGGAGCTCCAATTATTCTCCCTCGGCTTTTAAAAACGCCGTTTCCAAACCATAAATAATTTCCCCAGCCGTCATTGCGCGTTTAGACGCCTTTTGCGCAGCCTCCCTGCCCGCCGCGCCGTGCGCCAAAACTCCGGCAACAGCCGCCTCCAGCGCGTCGCCCTGAGCCAAAAACGCCGCTATTATTCCCGATAGCACATCGCCGCTGCCCGCCGTAGCCATGCCATGATTGAGTCCGGAATACATATATCTGTTTTCGCCGTCTGAAATAACGGTAGAAGCCCCCTTTAAAGCAACAACGCATTTATATCGGCTGGCTAATTCATCAGCGCAATCAGCCTGGCTGCCCCGAAGCTCGGCCACCGAACAGCCCAGCAGGCGCGCTCCCTCGCCCAGATGAGGCGTTATAATAACCGGCGCGTTCCTATAAATCAACGCCCCTTCCCCTATTTCGGAAAGAATATAAAGCGCATCCGCGTCCAATACCGCCGGAGTATCCGCGCTCAATACTGTTTCCAGCCTGTCGTAATCATTGCGCCCCGCTCCCGGCCCGAATACAACCGCGTCCATCTCCTCCATGCTTTTAAGGCATTCTTCCAGCCTTTCATAATAGGAGCACATCAATTCAGGAGGCCTGCGCTCGTAAAAATGCGCCTGCTCATGGGCAAAAATGAGGGTTCTGCCCGCTCCCGACTTTAACGCAGCATAGGCGCTTAGGAGAGCCGCGCCCTCCATGCCCCGCAAACCGCCCACCACTCCGACGCTGCCGAAATTCCCCTTATGCCCCGCCGGGCTGCGCCGGGGCAGATAATCCTTTAAATCGCTTAATTCTATTAATTGATCTCTTTCCTCCACTCCCTCGGGAAACTCCAGACCTGCCGAAACAATTTCCAGACGTCCGCTGTTAAGCGCGCCTTCGGCTAAGATATGCCCTAATTTAGGCGCAAGAAAGGTCACCGTATCGTCAGCTTCAACCGCGCGTTTCATGATCCGCCCGCTGTCCGCATGCACGCCGGAGGGAATATCAATGCTTATAACCTTGGCTCCCCGGCCTTTTAATTCTTCAATCAGCCGAACGCCTTCAAGCTGGGCCCCGCCTATATTTCTATTAAGGCCTATGCCAAATATAGCGTCCACAACCACATCGCAGAAGGAAGGAACCTGGGTAATTAAATGCTTAATCTGTTCATAAAAGAAACGGGCGTCCTCCTTAAGCTCGTTTACATCTCCTATAAAAAACACCCTTGTCTCGCATCCAATTTTAGAAAGCTCCCCGGCGCATACAAATCCGTCGCCGCCATTATTGCCGCTCCCGCATACGCAAAGCGCGCTTGCAGGCGAATATTTGGAGAAAATATATTGAGCGGCCTGTTCGCCCGCCTTAAACATTATTTCTCTGGACGACTTTTTCAGCGCGTTAAAATTATAGTTTTCAATCTCCCGCATCCGCCGCGCGCTTACAATATTTTTCATTCTGTCCCTCCCCTTCTAAAACGCACTGCGCCACTGCGAAAAAACGCTCGTGCGAAATGGATATATGAATGCTTTGCCCCCCAAGCTTTTCAAAAAGCTCCCGGGCGTTATTATATAGCAGAGCATACGGCCTGCCTAATTGGTCATGCCTCACTTCGATATCCGTCCAGGCCATGTTTCTCACGCCCGTGCCCAGAGCTTTGGAACATGCCTCTTTAACGGCAAAAATTCCGGCAGCGCTCTGAGCGTTCATTTTTTTAGAGCTCAAATACTCCTGTTCAACAGGAGTATATATTTTTTTTATAAAATTATCCCTGCGCAGCATAATGGCTATACGGGTTATATCCGTTATATCAATTCCAGTGCCTATTATCAAAGCGCTCATTCCTCCTTAAGCAGGCTCTCTGCGGCAGCGTTTATAATATCATAATCAAAGCCCCGCCGCGCCAGAGCCTGAAAAAGCTTTGAGCGGGCCTCGCGCATATCCTTAAACGAGCGGCCTTTTATATATGCTTTCCCCGCGCGAAGCGCGCCTTCCAGCTCACAATCGTCATTTCGTTCGTCCAGAGCTTCGGCTATAGTTTGCTTATCCACTCCCCTGCGCAAAAGCGCAAATTTAACCGCCTGCCCGCCCTTAAGCGCATTCTGCTGGATATAAGCGCGCGCATATTCGGCGTCGTCTATATATCTGTATTCCTCTAATCGCTGGATAACTCGGGAAATAATCTCCTCATCAAATTCCTTTTTAATAAGGTAATCCTCCACCTGCTTCTGAGTTTTGCGGCCGCCGCCTATATATTGCCCGCTTTTATTCAATGCGCGCAGAAATTCGTCCTCCTTTATTCCGGCCAACAGGACGTTTTCCTCTATAATATCCCCTTCCTTTAAACGCAGGCTCAGCAATTCCTCTTTGCCCATGCCCGTATAAAATTTCCCGTCCGCATAGATATTATAGCGCTCTGAATTATTTTTTTGTTTTTCAATTTTTGTTATCTTCATATTTATTTCCGTATCGTCCGCACGCGCAATCAATCCAATAAAACGCGTACATTCATTTTCAGCATTCCCCTTTTAATTATTATATAACAAATTTCTTATGAAATCAAAATATATTTAGCCATAATAAGTATAAAATACTTGACAGAGGCATATAAAGCATATATACTTAGTGTATTAATACAACTAATACACATAGCAAAGGAGGGAAGATATGCTTGAAATTGATAAGATGTCCCGCGTTCCGATATACGAGCAAGTGATTCAAAAACTGGAGCTGCTCATTCTGACCAACGTCTTAGGCCCTAATTCGCCTTTGCCCTCAGTCCGCGCGCTGTCTCAGGAGCTGTCAGTCAATCCCAATACTCTCCAAAAGGCTTATTCGGAACTGGAGCTTAAGGGCATATGCTACAGCGTGCCCGGCACAGGCCGATTCATTTCAGAAAATGCCAAAGACATACTAATGCGCTCTAAGCGCGAAAAGCTGGAACAATTCAAAAATCTTGTGAACGAATTAAAATTGGCCGGAATATGCGCCAAAGAGCTGAAATTGCTTATTGAACAAATATATAATATATCGGGAAAGGAATGAACAATATGATAACCGCTCAGAATCTAACTAAAACCTTTGATAAATTTACCGCTCTGGAGAATTTGAACTGTTCCATCCCCAACGGCTGCATATACGGAATGGTAGGCTCTAACGGAGCGGGCAAATCCACCCTGCTGCGCCTAATAACAGGAATATACCGTCCGGACAAAGGCGAAGTGCTTATAGACGGAAAGCGGGTATATGATAATCCGGAGGTAAAACGCAGATTCGTATTTGTGCCCGACGAATTATATTTTCTGCCCCAGGCCACTATGAATAGGATGGCAGGATTATATAAAGCCGTATATCCCAGTTTTGACGATCAGCGATTTAAGCAGCTTTCTCAAGCGTTTAATTTAGCTCCAAACGTCAAATTGCAGACTTTTTCCAAAGGCATGAAGCGTCAGGCGGCCACTATTCTCGCCCTGAGCGCCAAGCCCGAATTCATCTTCTTTGACGAAACTTTTGACGGCCTGGATCCGGTAATGCGCAATTTAGTCAAAAAAGTTATATATGCCGACGTATGCGAACGCAAGGCCACGGCGGTTATAACCAGCCATTCGCTGCGCGAATTGGAAGATACATGCGACCAGCTCGCCCTGCTGCATAAGGGAGGTATAATTTTTGAAAGCGATATAGAAAATCTCCGCACCTCTCTGTTTAAATTGCAGGTAGCATTTTCCGATCCCTACGACCAAAGCTTGTTCGGCGATATTAACATAGTTTCCTTTGTGAAAAAGGGAAGCATCGCCAGCATAATCGCGCGCGGGGATAAGAACGAAGCCGTCGCCCGCATCAAAGCGCTTAATCCTCTGCTTGTGGAAGCACTGCCGCTGACATTAGAGGAAGTGTTCATATACGAAATGGAAGCCCTGGGTTATTCGTTTGAGGACGCGCTTAACTAATATAAAGGAGTATATTATGAAACAAAAATATTTTAATTTCAGCCTTTTCTGGGATTTTTTCAAACAGACAAAACTCACCGGAATTATTTTAGCGGTAGTATTATGCATAATTACAGCCGTGCCCACCTTTGCGCAGTATATTTCAATGGGCCAGGGAAATTCGCCCGCGCAAATTTCGCAAATTGCTCCCGTGCTCTATTTCGCCATATACTTTATTCCCATCGTTTTTACGGCCAGTATTTTCAAATTTCTGAATAAACGAAGAGACAGCGATTTCTTTCACAGCCTGCCTCCCACTCGTCTCTGCATGTTCTTTTCCGGTTGTCTGGCCTCCCTTTTATGGAGCCTTATAACTATCGTCGCCATGATATTTATAGGCTATATCAGCCTGTTAATATGCGGATTAAGCTGTCCTATATCTTATATAGGCTATTTAATCGCTTATAATGCCGTTGTCGCTTTAATTATAACGGGATGCGCCAGCATAGCCTTAAGCGCCACGGGAACATTGATTCCCGGCCTTTGCCTTACCTTGATTATAATGTTCCTGCCCAGGTTAATACTTACCATAATAAATATAATGGTGCGCGAACAATCCATAATAGCCAGCGCGCTTAACGACGGTCTCTTTTTTAATCAGGATTATAATTTTGTGACCGCTCCATTATTCAGCGCCCTGGCTTCAGGCTATTCAAACGCAGTAAGCCTGCCCGCGTTTGCCGGAGGATATATTTACACCGGCGTTTTAGGCTTAATTTACATCTTCCTAGGCGCGCTGACATTCCGCGCCCGGAAAAGCGAAAGCGCCGAACAGAGCGCGCCGAACAGGGTTTTGCAGCATATCTACCGGCTTTTAATCACCCTGCCCACCCTTTTGGCCGCCTCCGTTCTGATCATAACCACCTCTTCGCAGGACAGCTTAATTATAATTTTAATTGTACTGTCCATAATAATATATTTCGTATATGAAGCTATAACCACTAAAAGCTTTAAGAATATGCTTAAAGCCGCGCCGCTTTTTCTGGCCGATATAGCAATCTGCGGAATAGTATGCCTAACTTCCAGTTTAATGGCGCAAAACGTGCTAAACAATCCGCCTCAGGAAAATGAAGTGAGCCATATTGAGATAAACGTATCAAATGAAAGCGGTTTCTATAATACTCCCACTTACACTCAGGCGCTCCAGCAGACCGTAAAATACAAGGACAAAGAAACAATTTCCCTTGCCTGCGAACAGCTAAATAAAACTGCCCGGACAGCGGCTTCTATTAAAAACAACCCTGCAATTGACAACTATATTTCAGGACGAAGCATAACCTTCGTATTAAATTCTGGAACAAAAGTAACCCGCATTGTTGATTTTGATTCCTCCGAAGCCCTTTTTGAAAACCTCTTGTGGAACGAGCCGGCGTATGTGGAAAATCTGCTGAAGCTGCCTGAAGAAAATCAAATAACTCATTTGAGCAGCATATGGCCAATGAATATTAACGATGATCAGGCTAAATCCCTTTGGAACAGCTTTAAAGAAGAATATTACACCCTTCCCGACAGCACAAAGGCGCAGATTCAGGAGGGATACCAGAAAAATTCCACGCCCTTCTCCCTAAATGTTATGGGAAACCTCGGATTGACTTTATGGGGCAATTGGTATTCCATTACTCCCTTAACTCCAAAGACATTCGAGCTCGCCGCTCAATACACCAACCAAGCGCAAACGAGAGAAGCCTTTAAAAGCGCTTTGCAAAGCGCTGAGGAAAATTCAAATTATCCGAATAAATATGAATCGTATATAGAAATAGGATTTTATAATGTTTCTGGATTAGATTCATTCAGCGAGGAACTGGCTCTGATGCTTCAGGATAGATATAACATGGTTGTAAATTCAGACGACAAAGAATGGAAGCCCGTATTAGAGCTTTTAAGCGCCAGCCCGCTGGAACAGGCTAAGCCCGAGCAGCCCATACTGACCTTAACTATAACAACCTACGAACAGGATGAAGAGCAGGGTTATTATACGCGCTCAAAAAATGATTATTTAATAGCGAGCATAGACCAGGCCGCTCTTGAAACGCTGCTTGAAATTCTCTTCCCGGAAGAAATGGTTAATCCCGCCTAAGGCTGGCTTTACAGCAACAAATATAAAGGGACGCTTAAAGCGTCCCTTTATATTTGCAAGCGCCTTTTTTACAAGGCGCATTTTATTTATTTCTCATCCCGGAAGCAAGAAAGCCGCTAAAATTCGGCTATTGTTTCAGCCAGTATTTTAATTCCCTTTTCAATCCGTTCAAAGGAAGAATTGGAGAAATTAAGACGCATAGTATTCAGGCCGTCCCCCTCGGCAAAGAAATGCGAACCGGGAATAAAGGCCACATCCCTTTGAGTGGATTTTTGCAGCACGTCCAGAGTATTAATATCCTCCCTCAATTCAGCCCATATGAACAATCCGCCGCTGGGACGCGTATATTTAACATTGCTGGGGAAATACTGTTTAATCATCTCCTGCATCTTATTCATACGTTCAGAATGTATTTTATTAGATTTTGCAAGCTGCTCAGGCATATATCCCAAGCGCAGAAACTTATCTATAATCGCCTGAGAAAGCGAATTGGTATGCACATCCGTTGCCTGTTTGCCTATTATCATCTTCCGCAATAAGGTCGGAGCCGCCACGGCCGCGCCTACGCGCAGGCCCGGAGAAATAACCTTGGAAAAGCTGGTAACATATATAACTCTTCCGACCGTATCCATAGATTTAATGCTGGGCACAGCCTCTCCCTCATATCTTAACAGGCCGTAGGGATCGTCCTCTATAATTACAGCGTTGTATTTTTCGGCCAGCTCCAGATATTTTCTGCGTCTCTCAAGAGAGGCAGTCCGCCCCGTAGGATTTTGGAAATTAGGAATGGTATATATGAGCTTGGGCGAATATATTTTCAGCTTCTCCTCCAATTCGTCCAGAAGCATTCCCTCCTCGTCCATATTGACCGAATGCACCTCGGCCTCATAAGTGGCCATAATCTGAAGAGCGGCAAGATAGGTAGGCCGCTCCACCAGCACCCTGTCCCCTTTATTCAGGAAAGCCTTGCAGGCAAGATCCAGCCCCTGCTGCCCGCCTGAAATTATAAACAGATCTTCCGGAGAGCAATTGACTTTCGCCGCATCTTTCACAAATTGAGCCGCGCTTTGACGCAGAGGAGCGTAGGCTTCGGTTGCGCCGTATTGCAGTATGCCCGTAGGATCGTCTTTTAAAACCTGCGAAGCTATCTCTCTTATTTGCTCGGCAGGAAGCGCGTCCGCCGCCGGCATGCCTCCCGCAAAGGAAATTACTTCGGGCCGGGCAAGAAGCTTAAAAATATCCCTTATCGCATTGCCTGTCATATTTTTTATTCTGTCTGAAAAAGCGTATTCCATTTTAACATCCTCCGTAAAATTTATTTAAATAAAGATAGAGCCCGCCAGCCTGCAAAGAGCGCTTTAAGGCCGGCTTAGCTTGCCGTACGCCTTAAGCCCCTCAAAATTTTGCTGACGCAGCGCCTCATAGAGCACAATGGCCACAGAATTGGAAAGATTTAAAGAACGAGCCTCGTCAATCATAGGTATTCTTATGCAGCAGTCCAGATTATCCATCAGCAATTCTTCAGGCAGGCCCTTGGTTTCCTTGCCGAAAACCAAAAAATCATCCTTATTATATTCCGGCTGAGTATAAAGCCGTCCTCCCTTAGTGGTAGCATAGAAAAAACGTCCCTGAGGATATCTCCCATACAGCTCCGCAAGAGAGGAATAATAATGCAAATCAAGCATATGCCAGTAATCCAGGCCCGAACGCTTAAGATATTTATCATCAGTAGAAAAGCCCAGCTTGCCCACTAAATGCAAAGACACGCCCGTTACCGCGCAGGTACGGGATATATTGCCGGTATTCTGAGGAATTTCCGGCTCCACTAAAACTATATTCATATAGCCTGCTCCTCTGAGGCTTTTAAATGAGATACAAAGCTTTCTATTCTTTTCATGGCTTCTTTAATATTATCCAAAGAAGCGGCATAGGAGCAGCGCACATAACCCTCTCCACTCTCGCCAAAGGCGCTCCCGGGCACAACGGCAACATGCTTTTCCCTCAGAAGCCGTTCGCAGAATATATCGCTGCTTAAGCCCGTGCTTTTAATACATGGAAATACATAAAAAGCCCCCATAGGTTCAAAGCATTTCAATCCCATTTTATTAAAAGCATTGAATATATATCTTCTGCGCATATCATATGACGCGCGCATCTTGGCAATATCCTCATAATTGTTGTCTATATTATAACGCATAGCCTCGCAAGCGGCGGCCTGGCTCATTGTGGACGCGCACATAATAGTATACTGATGAATTTTATATACTGCGTTCATAATTGACGGAGTAGTGCAGACAAAGCCTATCCTCCACCCCGTCATAGCGAAAGATTTTGAAAACCCGTTTATAACGATAGTGCGCTCTTTCATACCGTCAATAGAAGCTATGGACGAATGTTCTCCCGAATATGTAAGCTCGGAATAAATTTCATCCGAAATAACCATTATATCCGCTTCCTTAATTATAGGAGCTATAGCTTCAAGATTTTCCTTAAGCATAACTGCGCCGGTAGGGTTGTTAGGATAGGGCAGAATCAAAGCCTTGGTTTTGGGCGTTATAGCTTTTTGAAGCTGTTCGGGAGTTATTCTGAAATTATGCTCGGCAAAAGTGGGCAGGGCAACAGGCACGCCGTGCACCAAACGAACATTGGGCATATAGGAAACATAGCTGGGATCCGGAATGATAACCTCATCCCCCGGATTAATCAAAGCGCGCAGGGATAAATCTATTGCTTCGCTTGCTCCTACTGTTACCAATATTTCATGCTCGGGGGCATAATTTAATTTAAAACGGTCCTGCATATACCGGGAAATTTCCCGGCGCAGTTCTATTGTGCCGGCATTAGAGCTATAGGAAGTTTCGCCGTCCTTAATGGATTGTATAGCCGCCGAACGAATATGCCAGGGCGTTATGAAATCAGGCTCCCCTATTCCCAGGGATATAGCTTCTTTCATCTCGCTGACTATATCAAAAAATTTTCTTATAGGCGAAAACGGAATATCGGACACGTTATCCGCTATTCTGTTTTTTTCAGTATCGCTCATGGAGACACCGCCAATCTTTTATCGCCGTCCTTATTAATAAATATCCGGCCGTTGTCCTTATAGCGTTTAAGAATAAAATGAGTAGAGCAGCTTAAAACATTGTCCAGCATAGAAAGCTTTTCTGATACAAAAGCCGATACTTCTTTAATGTTTCGTCCCTGCACAATCACCATAAGGTCGTATGAGCCTGACATAAGATAACAAGACTGAACTTCGTCAAAGGAATATATGAGTTCGGCTATTGAATCAAAGCCCTGATTGCGCTGAGGAGTTACTTTCACTTCAATAAGCGCGTGCACTGAATCATCCTCTATACGTTCAGGATTAACAACCGCGCTATAGCCTATTATAATCCCGTCCTTTTCCAGTTCGGCAATTCTCTGCTCAACATTCTCCTTTTCCATCCCCAGCATAACTGCTATCTCGTCATGAGAAAGGCGCGCGTCCATGGATAATATTTCAAGAAGCCGCATATCTGAATCACTCATAAGCTTACCTCCGCGTTAATTATTCTTACGGCGGTTTTAATCCGCCGAAAAATCTGCATATTCATAAAAACCAAGCTGATATTTATAAATTAAAAAATCCAAAATTACAGCCGCTATTTGCCAGGCTGATTTTATACATTTTAGCACCATAAAATTATGTTGTCAATGACAGCGTGAAACGCTGGCATTGACAACATCCCGGCAGCGTTAAGCCCGGGGCGGCGTTTGCGGCCGAAGGCCGCGGGCCGGGCTTAGCCCGGCCCAGGCAGGCATGAGCCTGCCAAACGCCGCCCCGGGCTTAACGCTGCCGGAATATGTTAGGGGCGGGGCAGATTTTCGGCGCCCCGAAGGGCGCCGAAAATCAAGCGTCTCCCATCCTGGCGGATAGCTTACTTTCCGCCAGGATGGGAGACGCTTGGCCCGGCCGCAGGCCGGGCCTGCCCCGCCCCATTTACCCAAGCCTTCCTTAAAGCGATAAAAATTTCTTGAGCAATTATTTCTCTTTAGCGGCTATTTCTCTAAGCAATAACCGCTCAAATTCATCTATGGCCATACAGCCCATATCCCCGTTTTTCCTGGAACGCACCGAACACTCCTGTTCCTGAGCTTCCTTGTCTCCAATTACAAGCATATAAGGAACTTTATCAAGCTGCGCCTCTCTTATTTTAAAGCCAATTTTCTCATTGCGGTTATCATATTCCACTCTGATGCCCAGGCTTTTGAATCTTTGCTCCAATTGGCGGCAATAATCATCCACGCGCTCAGTAATATTCATAATCTTCACTTGAGTAGGCGCCAGCCAGGTGGGCATAGCTCCCGCATATTTTTCAATAAGCAGCGCCAGCGTACGTTCATAGCAGCCTATAGATGTTCTATGAATTACATAAGGATACTTTTTCTGACCGTCCGCGTCTATATAAGTCATACCAAAGCGCTCGGCAAGCTGAAAATCTATTTGAATTGTGATCAGCGTATCCTCCTTGCCGTGAACGTTCTTTATCTGTATATCCAATTTGGGGCCATAAAATGCCGCTTCGCCAGAAGCTTCGGTATAATCAATGTTTAAATCATTCAAAATTTCGCGCATGCGTCCTTGAACGTTTTCCCATTCTTCAGGAGTGCCGATATATTTATCCCTGTCATTTTCATCCCATTTGGAAAATCTGTAGGTTACATCCTCGTCCAGTCCCAATGTTGTAAGCATAAACCGAGCCAGTTCCACGCAACCTGCAAATTCCTCCTCAAGCTGTTCGGGAGTGCAGGCCAGATGTCCCTCGGAAATGGTAAATTGACGCACGCGTATCAAACCGTGCATTTCTCCGCTTGATTCATTTCTGAAGAGCGTTGAAGTTTCATTCAACCGCATTGGCAAATCCCGATAGCTGCGCTGCTTAGCTAAATAAGCCTGGAATTGGAACGGGCAGGTCATAGGGCGAAGCGCAAACACTTCCTCGTCCTCCTCGTTAGGATCCCCCATAATAAACATGCCGTCTCTATAATGGTCCCAGTGCCCTGAGATTTTATAGAGGTCGCTCTTAGCCATAAAGGGAGTTTTGGTTAAAAGATAGCCTCTCTTTTCCTCTTCATCTTCAACAAAGCGCTGAAGAAGCTGAATAACGCGCGCGCCTTTAGGAAGCAATATAGGCAGACCCTGGCCTATATAATCAGACGTAGTAAAATACCCCAGCTGGCGGCCTAAAATATTATGGTCCCTCTTTTTAGCCTCCTCAAGATTTTTAAGATGCTCCTCCAATTCCTGCTTTTTATCAAAAGCGGTTGCGTATATGCGCGTAAGCATCTTATTTTTTTCATTCCCGCGCCAATACGCTCCGGCAATGCTTATAAGCTTATAATGCTTAACCGCTCCCGTATTTTTCATATGCGGCCCAGCGCATAAATCGGTGAATTCGCCCTGACGATAAAAGGAGATTTCCTCGCCTTCAGGCAGATCGTTTATCAATTCGCATTTATAGGGCTGATCTTTCATAATTTCAAGCGCCTCGGCCTTAGATAAAACAAATCTTTCAAGCGGAAGCGCTTCCTTAATTATACGCCCCATTTCCTCTTCAATTTTAGGCAAAGCCTCCATGCCTATAGGCTGGCTGAAATCAAAATCGTAATAGAAGCCGTTTTGTATAGAAGGCCCTATAGCCAGCTTGCAGTCCGGATACAGCCTCAAAACCGCCTGAGCCATAATATGGCTGGCAGTATGCCGCAGCACTCTCAAATATTCCTGCTCGTTTTTCTTGGTTATAATTTCCAGAGAACAATCGCAGTTAATAACTGTTTGAAGCGCCTTTAATTCTCCGTCTATCTTAACTGCAACCGCATTCGCGGCCAGCCCCTCGCTGATGCTTAACGCCACCTCCTGCCCCGTCACAGGGCCGTTATATTCCTTAACGCTGTTATCGGGAAGCATAATTTTCATAAATGCAGCACTCCTTTTTATAAAATAAAAAAAGCCTTTGCCCTAAGGGACAAAAGCTCCGCTTTCGTGGTTCCACCCAAATTACTTCTCTTAAGCGCTTAACGCGCGCTAAACGTTTCAATCCTAAGGCGGTATTCGCCGTTCTGCTTCATATCCCGCTTTCAGCTCAAACGGAACTCTCTGAAATGAAGGTTAAAAAACGGTTACTAAACTTAATCATCTTGAATGCTTATATTTTAATTATAATATTAAAACATTGTTTGTCAAGCGAATTTTCCTCAGGACGGCTCCAGCACCTTTATTTTTTCTCCAAAGAGATACAGCACAGCCTCTATAAAAGGATCGTCGGTATTAATCGTGCCGCAGAGAATTATGGAATTGGGCGCCGTCTCTATCAGAGTATTCAATATGACGTCATTTTGTGTAGCTTCTTTGGGCAATCCGCTTTTTATCCATTCTATAGGCCGCATTTCCTCATCGTAAAGCTTCAGTCCGCTTTCCTCGCCCGAAAGATAAATCATATCCGCGCTCTTCTTTTCCAGACATAATGAATTGGAGTATTCTTTAATCAAATCAAGAAAATCAAAATATTCCCGCTCAAGGATAATATCCTGAGCTATAATATCCACGCGCCGTTCAAGCTCCTTTTTCAAATCTCTCATTCTGAAACGAAAGAAGCCGTCCAAATTAACCCGGCCGCCCGCTATAAGCTCGCTCAGCGCCTTCAGGCTGGGCTGCAAATCATACTGCGCCTTAATCCTGCCCGTGCGCGCCAAAAAACGCTCCAAATCCTCATTAAGCATAAGCTTGAGCCATCGGGAACAATAAACGGACAAATATCTTTTAGCTATATCCTCGCAAAGCACTCCGCAGACCAATTCAGGCATCTGAACATACGCTCCGTTTTTATCCTGCATATTTATAAAAAGAAAGCTGCGGTCCGCCTCGCGGTATTCTTCAAATTGAATGCGCTCATCTAAATAATTAAGCGCTAGAGTGTCTTTCAGCTTATCCAGGGCGCTTTCCCAGGGCTTGCAGACCGAAAACCAAATTTCAGACATAAATTCACCTCAATATCTCGACTTATTATGCCCCTCTTATTTTCTTTTGATATTGAGAATATTTGGAATTATGTGTACATGTAATAATTGCACTGTATATTTCCGTTAAAAATCCGCCGTTTTTTGGACGAGCGCCGGCCAAACAGCCGTTCAAATTCTCCGTCGGGCGTTATAACGCCTAAATCAAGCCTGTCAAGCAGCGGACGTATACTGCGCGACATATCCTTATAGATTGCTCTTGCACAGTTAACATCAGCAATTCTCTGTCCGTAGGGCGGATTGGTAACAAGCACGCCTTCTCCTCCATTAAAATCTATTACAGGCCGCTCTAAAAAGCGTATTGCGTTTAAAACGCCCGCCCGCTGCGCATGAAAACGCGCTGTTTCAACCATTTTGCCGTCTATATCCGAAGCAACTATTAATCCTTTTTCTATTTTTCTTATATCTGCGCGGGCGCGCTCGCGCTCCTGAATCCATGCCTGCCCGCTAAATCCCATCCAATTTTCGCATTCAAATCTCCTGTTTAAGCCGGGCGCTATATTAAAGGCCTTGAGCGCGCCCTCGATGGCTATCGTGCCCGAACCGCAAAAGGGCTCGTATAGAGGCCCGCAATTATAGCCTATTATTTCAAGCAGAGCCGCGGCTGTAGTTTCCCGCAGAGGCGCAGGCGCGTTTTTTATTCTGTATCCCCTTTTATGCAGCCCCGCGCCGCAGGCATCCAGCGCTATTACCGCATTATCATTTTGAATGCTCACAAAGACCGAATAGCTTTCCGCGTCCTCTGGAAAAACATTTTGACGATATTTATTCTGAAGCTTTTTAATAATTCCCTTCTTAACTATGCTTTGAACGTCCGGAACGCTCATAAGCCGCGAACGCGAGCAGGCCGCAGAAATATTTATGCGCCCTCTTTTGGATATTATTTCAGACCAGGGCGCGGAATAAACCAATTCAAATAAAGCGTCAAAGCTGTCCGCGCGCCCGCTTATTATATGGCGGTAGATTCTATCCGCGCTTCTCATGCCTATGCAGGCCCGCGCCAGAAGGTTTTCCTCTCCCGAAAAGAACACCCTGTTCTCCCGTACTGACGCCGTTATGCCCAGATTCCTTAATTCCCGCGCCGCTATTCCCTCCAGAGCGAACGCGGCCGAAGCGAAATACTCCATTATTTTTCATCCGTTCTTTTATTATTCCGCCGGCTATAATAGCCGCCGCAAGCCCCGATATGGGATATACAAACCGAACCAAGCCGGACAGACTTAAAAAGCTCATGCCATACGAAAGGGCTGCCGCGATATATATAACTCCCTTTCCCTTTTGCTTAGCCACGGGCATAAAATTATACAAAGCCGTTATCAACGTGGAAAATATTGCTCCCCATAAGGCAAGCGCATACAGCCAGGCCATAACGCTGCCCAATTTTCTTACCGCATTAAGCACGGGCAATTCTCCCAAATGGCCGCATGCGGCTATAGAGGTGTGAAAAAGCACTATAACCGCCGTCAGGCAAAGAGCTATAACGGCGCATGAAAGGCTTCGTTCCTTTTTCTTTGAGCCCGCTCCCAGGGATGCGCACAGCCCCAGGGACATTCCCACATTATACAGCGCGTAAATTCCTCCGCTGGCCAGCGCCTCAGACAGAGAAGCGTTAAAACTTTCATCCCAAAGAGCGTTAGGCGTAAAAACGCCCAGCAGCACGGCAAAAATTATGATAACGGGCACTATAATTTTGCAGACGCCCGCTATGCCGTCCACTCCTTTGACAACTACCACTACTCCCAGGATGCAAGTAATCATGGCGCCGGCCCAGCCTGAAACAGATAAAAACTCCTCGCTGAGAGCAGAAGCCCCCGCCAGCATTGCCCCGGCCGATACAACGGCGCCCATAACAATTCCGCCGTACAGCACGCCCCCTGCTCTGGGAAATAAATAAAGGCACAGATTCTTTATATCCCCTTCGGAGCGTTTCGCCGCATAAGAAGCTATAAGCGAATAAATAAGACAGATCAATATAACCGCCAATATGATTGCAGCCAACGCGAATTTACCCATAGAAGTGAAATAAATCAATATTTCGGCGCCCGAGGCCATACCAGCCCCTACTACCGCCCCTATAAACGCTGCGGCGCAAGCCAGCGCCTTTTTAAATTCCCCGCCCATATTCCGCCCCCTTGCTTTTTTACAGCATATGCAGAAAGGCAAATATATATGGCTGGAAAAAGAAAAGCTATTCTGTAGAAACTATAGCGGAATTTCCGGGCGCAGATTTATTCTCGGGCGCAACTGTATTGACAAGCTGGCCGTTAAAATAAAACCTGAACGCGCACCCCAGGAATTTGGCCGCTTCCTCAGCGAACCGCATACGGGAGAGATAAATTTGGAAAAAATCCGTCAAAGAAGAGGATTCGTCCATATGAACGTCGTATTTTATAATCCGTTCTTGTTTGTCTACAAACAGGTTATTCTGCTTAATAGCGTAATTCACTCTGTCATGAATATCGTTATAATCATATTTTCCCCTGCGCACCCTGGTTCTGTGAGCGTCTATTTTATCGGCTATAATCAGCGCGGCGCTTATTGAGCTTATGGGCTTGCCCACCTGCTCTTCATGATTGCCTATCGCGCCGGCTATCTGCACTATTTCGCTCATGGGCATGCCCATGCCGGATAAAATGGGAATTAAGAGGGCGGCGCCCGTTATGCCGTGATTTACCCTGTTAATTAAATTGCCTACGTCGTGCAGCCACCCGGTTATGGCGGCTAATTCAACAGTTCGTTCCTCATAGCCCAATTCTTTTAAAATATTGGCGGCAGTACGGCTCACAAAGCCCACATGGCGCGGGCCGTGTTCGGTATATCCCATAACTTCCAAGGCCCTGTTGGCGCTGTTTACAAGATCCGCAATATCCGGATTCTCGCATATATCCTTCAGCGTAATTATTTTTGTCTCCATTGAATAATCTAATTCAGCCCATATAAAGGCCGACCTTTCTTTATATTGCCCGCCCGAAGCGGAAAAACAGCCTTTAATTAAGACCGGCGTCCGGGCTTTTCATCATCTCGTAATATGCGTCCCCTTCAAACTGCCTGTCTCTGGCCGTTTCTCCGCCCAAGGCCTCAATCGCATTGCAAATTTCTATATAATCTATATAATTTATATCCTTGCTGTATTCCAGCGCTTTAAGATCGTCCAGACAGCGCTCAATGCCGCTTTCCGCCATCATAGCGGCAATAAAAGCCGTATTTTCAGACGCCTCCAAAAGCTGACGCAGGCCGTCGTATAATCGAGCGTCCGCCTTTATATGCACAAGCGCATTCATAAGAAGCTCCCGGCCCCATATGCTGCGGGCGTTTTCAAAGGCTGAAAGTATCTGTTCAAAAAATTCGCTTGGGGCCTCGGCCAAAGCCTCGGCCGCCGCTTCAGCTATCTCGTCTTCTTCCTGGCTCTGAGAAAGCAGTTCCATATAATCGTTATACGGCAGTCTGGATTTCATTTGGGCAAGAAGATTGATAATTGTTATCACTGAAGAAACCGAAAGCATGCCGGCACGGTATAAATCATACAGCCCGCGTTCTCCGGCGGCGCCTTTGCGGGCAATAGCTTCGCAGACCAAATCGGGCACCTCTCCGCATTCGGCATATTCAATAAACAGTTGATTCAGCGCCGCCGCATCCATGGCGTCCAGCGCCGACCTTTCCTGCTCGGCCCATTCTTCATAGAGTGAATGCAGCCTTTCCTCCACCTGCTCAGGCTTTAGATAATCCTGCTTATTCTTCTCATACCAGCTATTAAAATATTCCCTGAACTGCGCGTCATAATCAATCAGTCTGCTCATTTATATCATTGCTCCCATCTAAAAGAGAAATTATTTCTTTAAGCTTTTCCCCGTTTATATTATATACCCGTGAAAGCTCATCAAGATTAAAATTTTCGTCATGCTCCCGGCAAAGCATAATTTCAAGAGCCGCGTTTATTTGGTTTATATCTTTAATCGGTCTGCTCCGCATGAGCTTATATAACACAGCTATATTCATGCGTATTTCGCTCTCGCTGTACCTGGAGGTGATACGTCCTGAAACGGTAAAAAGCATAGGCGAGCCATAAAGCTTTCTGAAAATTTCGCCGCTTATAATTTCTCCGCCGTTATTCACTGGCAGAGCGCTTAAATCCAGGCCGGCGGCCGCCAAAGCGTCCAAAATGCTCTTTTTCCGAATGACGTCTATTTTCTCCCCGCAAAGGCATTTGGAGAGCAGGCTTAAAATTCCCCTTTCATTCAGGGGCAGCGCGGCAATTAATCGTTCCAGCCATTCAGACGGCGCATAAAGCGCTCCGTATCTGATTAAATCCAGCGAGCTCTCAGAAAGAGAGGAATTTTCCATAGCCTCCAGCAGGCGCTCATCCCATTCATCCTGCATGCCGGGCGGAAGCGCGTAAAGATAGGAAAGCGTCTCCGGCCGGGCGGCCTGAGAAAGCATTTCCCTGAAACCCGCGGCTTCAGGGCTTCCCCCGTCCAAAAGATACAGCCTCCCAAACATTTCAAACGCGCCCTTAATATCATGATTATTAAAATAGGCCGCGCCTAGTGCGTAAACAAGCTGTATATTATACGAATCTTCATTATATAAATTAAATAAAACCCTGAGCGCAAGGGCATGGTTATTTGCCCAGTCAAAAAAACGGAAGAGCAAATCCAATTCCCTGGAATAGCATTCGTTCAGAGCCGCTATAAGGCTTTCAAAATACTCCTCTCGCACTGAATCAGCAAGCTGAACGGACGCAATATAGCCGTATACCATGGCAAGAACCGAGCCGGCGTCCAAATTAAGCAGCTTATAGGCATAATCAATCAGCAGTTCCCATTCGTTCTGATAATAAAGCACGAGAATCATTGTTTCAAGCGAGGGCACCGTCTCTCCGTATTTTTCGGTGTACTGCCTGAGCAATTCCAGAGACATGCGCTCGCCGCCCTGAGCGACGGACATTACGCGGGCCTGTTCGAGCATCTTCTCTCCTTCAAAATAATCCTCGTCCATATCTTCGGGCTCGTCCTCAAGCTCCTCGCCCGATTCGTTCAATTCGCTCAGATAATTATAAGCGTCCGCCGAATAAGGCCCGTCCGGGCTGATATGTATGCTGGCGCGCAGCAGTTTCGCGGCGGAAGCATAATCGCCCAGGCCTATATAAGCTTCGCCCATTATGTAGTAGAGTATGCCCTCCTGGCCCGGCTCCAATTCCAGAACGGAACCTGAAGCCGCATATTCAACGGCTTCGGCATAGCGCCCCACCTCATTGAGCGCAAAGGCAAGGTCGGTTAAATAAAACGGATTATCCGGCTTTTTATTTACAGCCTCTTTAAGATAATAAACAGCATTAAGGTAATCGCCCGAATACGCGGCCTTGCTTCCCCGTTCGTACATCCTTTCAGCGCTGTTTTTTACGCTGACTATATCTCCCATACTATCACCTAAATTTTAAACCAGCTCATCAGCTTTGAAAATATATTTATTCCCGCAGAACTGGCAGCACATTTCAATTTCATCCTGTTCGGCCAATTCCTCCCGGTCGGATTTGGGAAGAGCAAAAAGCGCCTCCAGCATGCGCTCGCGCGAACAATCGCAATAATAGGCCACCTGCTTTTCTTCTAACGAGCGGGCGCCTATTTCCCAGAAAGAATCATGCAGAAATTCTTCCAGGCTCTGATAAAATTGAGCCAGTTCGCTCACGGGACGAAGCTGCGAAAGGGTTCTTTCTATCTGCTCCAGGGCGTCCTGGCTGCAGCCGGGCAAAGGAGTTATTAATATGCCTCCAGCAGAAACCACCTCGGCGCGCTCAAAGCCTACGCCCAGCAAAACTGCCGACGGCTGCTGTTCGCTTATAAGATAATATTTTGCTATATCCTCGGCGATTTCCCCCGAAACCAATTCGCTTACTCCCGCGTACGGCTCGCCCGAGCCCGAATCGCGCGCGACGGTCAGCGTTCCCCTTGAGCCCACCACGCCGCCCACGTTTAATTTTCCGTCCGCCCGAAAGCCCGCGCGAGCGCCGGGCTCGGCGGCATAGCCTTTTAGAACGCCGCCGCTGCCAGCGACTGCTATTATGCTGCCGGCAGGGCCGTCCCCCTTAAAGGTCAGGGAAAGCCTTTCTTTTTCTCCTTTTAGCCGGCCGCACATAAGCCTGGCTCCCATAAGCGCCCGGCCCAAAGCCGCGGTTACTTCAGGGGAGGCGTTATGTATTTCCCCCGCGCGGGCGACAGTATCCCTCGCGCTTATAATCTCTATGGCCGCCTGCCCGTCGCAGAGCAGTCCATGCAATATTCCGTCCTTCATGTTTTCCTCTTTTTCTATAGAATCAGTTATTTATAAGCTATAAACAACAATCTCTCGCTATTTTCTGCCGCCGGCCTGTCATTATAGCCGTCCCAGCATTCTATTCTGTTAAATCCGCTTTTTTTCAGCATTCCCCTTATTTCATCCCCAGAATAAGCTCTTTGAAAATGTCTTTCATCAAATCTTTCATATAAGCCATTCTCCTGCCTGACAAAAAACGTCAGTTCCATTTTGCACAGCCCGTCTTCATATTCGCTCTGCCAGAAATATGTAATATCCTCTCCGTCCTCGTAAAAGAGATTGCCCGGCAGCATTTCGGCCAGCTTATACGCGCCGCTTATATCAAATGCCAGCGCGCCTCCTTCTTTTAAAAACTGATAAGCGCGGCTGAAAAAATTCTGCGCGTCCCCAGGCTGAATAAGATAATTTACTCCGTCGCATATGCAGGTTATAAGACTTACCGGCCTGTGCAGGCTGAAATTTGAGATATCGCCCTCTGTAAGCTGAGCTCTCTTGCCCTCCCGGCGCAAACGTTCGGAAGCAATTAAAAGCATTTCCTCAGATATATCCATGGCCGTCGCCTTTAAACCGTGCTTCAGCAGCTGTATTAAAGCGCTGCCCGTGCCGCAGGCGGCGTCAAACGCCTGGGAGCCTTCAGGAACAGAGGTTTTTTCTAATATAAAGGATATCCAATCGGCATAAGGAACATCCCTCATAAGCGCGTCATAAACGCTGGCAAAACCGGCGTACTGCATTATTTAACGCCCTTTCCGCTCTTTGCGCTTTTCCCATTCTTAACCCTTTGAGCGCTCTTAGGCTGTTGAGGCGCCATGCCCCGCCGCTGAGCGACATCGTCGTCTGTAAGATTCTTTCTGAATCTATCAAATACGCTGCCGCAGTAAATTGTCTTGGCCAGGAAAAACAAGCTGAAACCCATGACTAATATAATAACTGATGAAATTTGATATATAAGAGCCATAACAATTATAACCGCCGCCATGCAAAGCAGGACCAATATATTCCGCGGCACCAGCATAAGCCCGAATATGGCTGAGTTTTTAAGAATTTTGGTCAGCGGCAGATCATACGTCACCATAATAGGATAAATATATATGGACATCAAAAAATAAAGGAAAGCTATAAGGCTTATACCTGTTATGAATACATACCGCAGCCCTGAAGTTTGGTTCTCCACAAAATTATGAAACCAGAACCAAATTGCATATATGAGCACGCCCACCAGCAGATTTACCATCAGGCCTTTTTTCCAGCTTCGCTTAAATTCCTTGAAGAAATCCCTGACCGGAGAAGCCTGCTCGCCCCAGGACCAGTTTCTGATAACGTAATGCACTCCCGCCTTGGCCGGCCCAGCTATAGCATAAAGGGGTATGAACATAAGCAGGTAGGTGTTAAAAGCGCTTTTTAGCAGCTGTGCGTCTATACCATTATTCAGAGAAACTTCCTGCACTATTGCAAAATAAGAAAACAGGCTAAAAATAATCAGAGGTAACAGAAATACCACATAAAGCAGATTGACCGTTATAAGGCCTGTAAATCTCATTTTTACAACGTCTACAAACAGGTCTAAACGATTTTTAGGCAAATCGGCAGGAGTAAAATCCTTTTTATCCGGCTTGCCGTTTATTAATCTGTCAAATAATTTACCCATTCTATGAAATACCGCCTCTCAGCAATTTTAATTTTCAACAATACGAATATACATTTCCAGCCCGTACATAAGCACGCTCTCGTCAAAATTAAACTGAGCGCTATGCAAGGATTCGCTTGGAGCGCAGCCCAGGAACATAAAAAGCGCGTCCCTCGCCAATTGATAAAAGGAAAAATCCTCCGCTATCATAAGAGGGGGCATTACTTCCAGCGCGTCCTTTTCAAGCAGGCTGGACGCATCCGCGGCAAGCGCCGAGGGATTGATAACGGCGGGATAGCGCACATGTTCTATGAATTCCGCCTGAGCTCCGCTGGAAGAAGCCGCGGCCGTTATCTTATCAATTATACTTTTTTTCAAAAAAGCGTATGTGTCCTCCTCAAAAGTGCGCATAGTGCATTCCATTAACGCTTCCCCGGCAATTATATTGCGTCTTGTGCCCGCCTCCAGCCTGCCTACTGTTATAAGCGCGCGCACATCAGGCGCAAGAGTACGCGTTAAAATATTCTGAATTGCCAGATAGCATTCAGAAGCAACCGCCAAAGCGTCTATTCCTTTATGGGGAGCGGCGCCGTGAGCCGTCCGGCCCGTTATTTTTATATCAAACTCGCAGGCTCCCGCCATAAGCGGGCCGGGAACAACCGCAATTTTGCCCGCTTCCAATTCGGGCATAAGATGAAAGCCATAAAGCCTGTCCACATGAGGGTTCTCCAAAGCGCCCGCCTCAATCATGCGCCCGGCTCCGCCGTTGCCCTCTTCGCCCGGCTGAAATATAAAGACTAAATTATATTTAAGGCATGAACGATGCTCAGAGCACCATTTAGCAAAGCCCATAAGCAGAGCCATATGCCCGTCATGCCCGCAGGCATGCATAATCCCGGCGCGCTTTGAAACATAGGGAAGATTGGTCTCTTCCTTTATGCAAAGCGCGTCCATATCCGCCCTGAAGCCCAGAGTCTCCAAAGCGCCGGGAACCAGCAGAACCCCCCTCACGCCTGTTTGGGCCATAGGCTGAATATAATCCAGCTTAAGCCCGTTTAAAAATTCTATAATAAACGCCTGAGTATCATATTCGCAATCGCTTAATTCAGGCTGAATATGAAGCTGTCTGCGCAATGAGCGCATTAGCTCTTCATAACCGGATAAATTCTTGCGTACCTTTACCATTTTTCACTCCCGAATATTTCATTGCCCGTATTATGTTATTTTAACTTATTTCGCAGAAAAGAGCAATTAAAATCTATCATTTCCCCTCCGCTTAATCTCCATCCGGAATAAGGTTGAGCATTTTATCCGTTTCATCTACGTTTACATAATTATTAGGCACTGTTCCTACTATTATTGTCTCTGAAACAGTAATCTGCGTGCTGACCGTAACCGAAGCGCTCGCCGTGGGCAATATTATTATAACCTCAGTATTAATAACCAGCACTATTTTATGACGCGTCTGATTGATTCCGGCCGCCGCGAATTCGCTTTTATACTGAGTGCTCACGTTGCCCGCGGGCTGTATGCGCACATTGACCATCGGTCCCGCGCCCGAAAAGAGATCGCTGCCTAAAACTGAACCCAGGGGAATGGATATATCGTGCTCGTCCGCCTTTTCCAATTCCTCCTGAATAGCCAGGGACGCGTTATAAGCTATACCGTTCATTCTTATTGAATCGGCGGAAAGATATGTAACGTGACCGTCGTCGTCTGTAGTAAGAGTTACTAAATCAGAATATTCCGAAGAACGGCTCATAACGCCCAGCACGCATTCATTGGCTAACTGAGAAATTTTCTCTTTTACCTCAGCGCTGGCCACATTCATTAACAGAGGAGAAACCTGACGGTCTACGACAAAAAATATTACGGCTATCACTAAAATGAGCGCGCCAATAATAATGCCCGTCCTTTTCAGCCTGCGTTTCATAAGCAAACCTCCTGTTTCGCATTTATGAACAATAAGAGAATTTTTTTGGCTTTTAACCTATGAAAGATTGTGATATACTATTATTGTATGCTATAATGACTATAAACTTTAATCCCTAAAAGGAGAGAATACGCGCATGCCTCGAAAAAAAGGCGGTTCAAATAGATACCCCCATTTAAACAAAAGCAACGGGCAGAATGAATTTGAATATCAGCCCGGCCAGGACGCTTTTATAGACGACTCCATTTCCGAAACGGAAGAGGAGATTTATATTGAGCATAATCTCCCCCATTCGGCCGCGTCCAAAAAAAGCAAAGAGCAGTCTTCTATTATAGCAGAACGCGAAATCCCGGATGAAGTGCCTGTCGACGCTCAAAAGATCACCATACGTCCCCATAATGCTCAGGAGGCCCCAAACAGCATTTATATTCAGGATGAAGAAGGCGAATCATTCATCCCCGAGCAGCCCGATTTCGGCTCCTCGGCTGAAAACAAGCCAAAAGGCTTAAGGCGGAGCAGCAAAAAGAATACTGAGAAAAAAGAAAAAAACGGGCGTTCCGGAGAAGAAATATCCATAGGAGATCTCTTTACCAAGCGCACAAAGCCCCGCAATTATTTTATAAATCTTATATTCAAGACATGCAAATATTTTGTAATTCTGCTTCTCGTATGCGGTTTCAGCGGCCTCGGAGCCGTGCTTGGCCTGGCGAGAGCGTATGTGGAATCCCTGCCTGATATTGATTTTGGCAGCATAACCGATTTGGATCAGACTACTTATATTTACGATATTAACGGCGAATTATTAACCAGCCGGTACGGCAGCGAAAACCGTGAATGGGCGGATATAGAAGAAATTCCCGAAATGCTGCAGAACGCATTTATAGCCATTGAGGACGTTCGTTTCCGCAGGCATATAGGCGTGGATTTCAAACGGCTTATAGGTTCGTTTATATTGAATATGTCCAGCGATTCCATTCAGGGGGGAAGCACTATAACCCAGCAGCTGATTAAAAACACCCTCCTTTCCACTGAGCAGACCTATAAGCGAAAAATAAGAGAAGCTTATTTAGCCATACAGCTTGAAGAGGAATATTCAAAGGACGAAATTCTTGAAGCATATCTTAATACAATCCCTCTCGGGGGCAGCGTGTACGGCGTAAAAACTGCGGCTATGGATTATTTCGGCAAAGAGCTTTCAGAGCTTACGCTGAGAGAATGCGCCACTCTGGCCGGAATGACGCAGAATCCATCCAGATATAATCCCCGTTTAAATTACTACTCCCGCAACAAACCCGAGCAAACGGACAACCGAGCCAACAACGTTCTTAACGAAATGTACGAAAACGGCTTTATTACTCTGGCGGAATATGACGCTGCCATAGCCGAGCAGCTTGTCGTATTGGAAGAATCCCCTCTGCAGGACCAGAACGAGATGCTGGCTTTCGTGGAATACTGCATATACGACGTTATAACTCAGCTTTTAAAGCAGGAGGGCCTGGAGGATACCAGCGCCAACAGAAGCGCAATGGAATCCAGAATCCGGACGGAAGGATATAATATCTATACAACCATAGATCCGGAAAAGCAGAAAGCGGCCGAGCAGGCTGTATATAATTACAATAAATATCCCTCCATGCGCTACAGCGAGGACAAATACACCATCCAGGGACGCAATCCGGACGGCACTATAATAACCCTCGTGCAGCCCCAGGCCTCCTCGGTTGTAATAGATTACCGCACAGGCTATATAACGGCTATGGTAGGGGGCAGAACCGCGCCCGTCAATCAAAAGGAATATAACCGCGCCTATCAGTCCACCATGCCGGTAGGCTCCTCTATAAAACCCGTTACTGTTTATGGACCGGCGCTGGATTTAGGCAAATCGGCAGGCACCATTTATTACGACACGCGGGCGCCCATTGAAAACTGGGGCACGGACAAAGGCTATCCCTCCAATAACGGCGAATCAGGCTATACAGGCTCGGTAACCATGCGCTACGCCATAGAAAAATCTCTTAATACCACAGCCGCGCAGGCGCTTATATACGACGTAGGAATAGATACGGCCGTAAGCTATTTAACCGCCATGAACATAAATCCGGATCATATCAACGCGGACGGACCAGGGCTGGCCCTTGGAACAAGCGGTCTTACTCCCCTGGAAATGGCCACCTGCTTTGCAACCATCGCCAATATGGGAACGTATCTCCAGCCCATATCCTTCACTAAAATAACCGACAGCCAGGGAAATGTCATTTTAGACATGGTGGAAAAGCAGGAAACCAAGCAGATATATAAGCCTTCTTCCGCTTACCAGATTATAGATATGCTTTACAGCGCGCTGAACGGCGGCGGCTCTGCGCAGGGCGCGCTTATGAGCGGACAGACCGTATGCGGCAAGACGGGTACTAACAGCGATTACCGAGGCGTCTATTTTGCAGGTTTTACGGGATATTACGTTGCTTCGGTATGGATAGGCAGCGACGCTTACAAACCTCTTAAAAACGCGCAGGGCGGAACCTACGCCGCTCCTCTCTGGAAAGACATAATGGAGCCCCTGCACGAGGGATTGCCTAATAAAGCTGTAACTGAAGTCACCATGGAAGAATTGGGAATAGAAAAATTTAAATTCTGCAAATATTCCGGAAAGCTTGCAACCAGCGCCTGCCCTGAGACAGTAACCGATATAGGAGTAGCATCAGACGTGCTCGCCTCTCCGTGCGACTGCCATCGGTCTGTTAAAATATGTCTTGATACTAACTGTATAGCCACGGACTATTGCCCCAACACCAAGACCATTACAGCGCTAATACCTCCTACTTCGGGACAGCTTGCCAATATATATTACAACTATCCCGAAATATATAAAAAATATTATTCGGATAACGTATTGACTATAAATACTGAATGCTCCGTGCATACGGCGCAATGGCAGGGCGAACAGGAACTCAAGGAACAGCTTCATTTCAATGCGCAGAGGCTTATCCAACGAAGCGAGCAATATGCTCCGCAGGTGGAGGACGAGGCCGAATATCAGCAGCTTTTAGCATTGACCGAAGCGTTAAGGAGCGCATATAACAATTATAATACTGTAAGCTACGACTATTACAGAGCCCGATATAACGATCTATACAACCTCATTATATCCTTGGGCTTCCCATTGGATTTCTGATATGAAAAACGCAAGCCGGGCATAAAGGCCTGGAATGGGGGCGGCGCGGAGCCCGGCTAAAGCCGGGCCCAGCTTCAAAAATTAAAAAGGAAGGCTTTTTGCCTTCCTTTTTAATTTTTGAAGTTTAATTTCGGCGCCTTATTGGCGCCGGAATCTCGCGCCGCCCCCATTTCCAGGCCTTTATGCCCGGCTTGCGTTTGCAAAAAATCAATTTGCCCTATTTAATGCCAATATCATGTCTGTAGTGCGCATCCTTAAAATGAATCTTATTCACAGCGGAATACGCTTTATCTCTAGCCTGAAATATATTCTCTCCCAAGGCGGTAACTCCAAGAACCCGCCCTCCGGAAGTCAGCAGCCTGCCGTCATCCAATTTTGTCCCCGCATGAAATACCAACGCGTCCGCAACCGGAAGCCCGGTTATCTCATATCCGGTTTGATAGCTCTGCGGATATCCGCCCGAAGCCATAACTACGCATACGGCTGATAACACGTTCCATTTAATATCTATCTGATCCAGCCGCCCGTCAATAACCGCCTCGAAAATTTCATATAAATCGCTTTCCAGACGCGGAAGCACCACCTGCGTTTCAGGATCGCCAAAACGCGCGTTATATTCCAGCACCTTAACTCCTTTAGGCGTAAGCATCAGGCCAAAATAAAGCACTCCCTTAAACATGCGCCCCTCGCTGTTCATAGCGTCCACCGTGGCTTGCAAAATATGCTCTTTAACAAACTTCTCATGTTCGGCAGTATAATGAAGACTGGGGCTGAACGTTCCCATTCCTCCCGTATTAAGGCCCTGGTCGTTATCCAGCGCCCGCTTATGATCCTGAGAAGACACCATAGGCACAATGGTTTTACCGTCGGTAAAACAAAGTACTGAAACCTCAGGCCCCGTCATATATTCCTCAATTACAACCCTGCTGCCAGCCTTGCCGAATTTGCCCTGGCTCATCATGGAGCGCACAGCCTCTACAGCCTGAAGCTTATCCTCCGCTATAATAACGCCTTTGCCCAAAGCCAGCCCGTCCGCTTTCACCACAATGGGATAATCAGCTCGTTCTAAATATTCAACCGCTTCTTTTTCGCTGTCAAATACGTTAAAATCCGCAGTAGGAATGCCATATTTCTTCATAAGCTGCTTGGAAAAGCTTTTGCTGGCTTCAATCAGCGCCGCTTCAGCGCTAGGCCCGAAAGCGCGCTTTCCGGCTTTTTCCAAAGCATTCACCATGCCCATGGCAAGCGGATCATCAGGCGCAACTACAGTTAAATCAATATTCTTTTCAACGGCAAAGCGCACCATTGAATCAATGTCAGTAGCCTTTATGGGCACGCATTCGGCCAGCTCTGCAATTCCGCCGTTGCCCGGCGCGCAGTAAAGCTTGGTCACCTTGGGGCTTTGAGCCAGCTTCCAGACTATAGCATGCTCTCTTCCGCCCGAACCTACTACCAAAACCTTCATATGCAGCTTACACTCCTTAAATTTATTAATGCTTAAAATGCCTTATGCCGGTAAACAGCATGGCTATGCCGGCCTCGTCGGCGGCGTCTATGGACATTTGATCGTTGCGGGAGCCTCCCGGCTGGATAATGCAGGTGATTCCCGCCTGAGCCGCCGCTTTTACGCAGTCGTCAAATGGGAAGAAAGCGTCTGAAGCCAGCGCGGCGCCCTTTACTTTTTCACCCGAATGCTCTATGGCCTGCTGAGTGGGCCAAATACGGTTTACCTGCCCTATGCCCAAGCCCAGAGACTGCCCGTCCTTAGCTATGGCTATGCCGTTGGATTTAACATGCTTAACCAATTTCCAGGCAAAAAGCAAATCCTGCATTTCCTTCTGACTGGGCGCGCGCTTGGTAACAATGGTTAATTCGCCGTCCAGCAGCTTATCATCATATTCCTGCACAAGCAGACCGCCGTAAACCTTTTTGGTATTATAACCGCGCTGAGAAGCCTTGCTGATTGTATCCAATTCCAGCAGCCTTATATTCTTTTTCTGACTGAGAATCTCAAAAGCCTCGGCCTCGTAAGAGGGAGCTATAACAATTTCAAGGAAAATTTCATTCATTTTCTGAGCGGTAGGCAAATCCACCGGCCTGTTAAGCGCCACAATCCCGCCGAAAACCGATACCGGATCCGCCTCATAGGCTTTAGTATACGCTTCAAAAATGCTTTCGCCCGTTCCCACTCCGCAAGGGTTGGAATGCTTTACGGCCACAGCGGCGGGCACGTCAAATTCAGCAAGCAATTCCAGAGCGCCGTTCGCATCGTTAATATTATTGAAGGACATCTCCTTGCCGTGAAGCTGCTTTGCTTCGGCCAGGGCTCCGGTAAAATGGCCGATTTCCTTATAAAAAGCCGCCTTTTGATGCGGATTTTCGCCGTAACGCATCTGCTGAACCAATTCAAATGTAGGAGTATAAGTCGCCGTAAATTCTTCAGGCTGAACTTTGGAACGCAGATATTGCGCTATAAGCGCGTCATAGGCGGCAGTATGCTCAAAAACCGCCCAGCAAAGGCGCAGCTTGGTCGCCTGGCTTATGCCTCCCGCCTTAATTTCGGAAAGCACGGCCGAATAATCCTCGGGATTGACTATAACCGCCACATCCTGAAAATTCTTGGCGGCCGCGCGGAGCATGCTGGGCCCGCCTATATCTATATTTTCAATAGCTTCCTGAAATTCAACGTTGGGCCTGAGCACGGTCTGCTTAAAAGGATAAAGATTAACCGCCACAATATCAATTGTGTTTATATTCATCTCTTCCAGACAGCGCATATGCTCTTCATTAGAGCGTATGGCCAGAATACCGGCATGCACGCGCGGATGCAGCGTCTTAACCCGCCCGTCCAGGCATTCGGGAAAGCCGGTTATCTCGTCTATGGGAATAACGGGAATATTTTGCTCCTTAAGATGCTTTAAGGTGCCCCCGGTAGAAATAAGCTCATAGTCCAAATTTACGAGCTCCCGCGCGAAATCCGCTATGCCCGTCTTGTCAGATACGCTTATAAGCGCTCTTTTTTTCATATACATACCGCCTTTCAAACTATTTTCTAATGGTTACTCTGCGCCCGTCAACAATAATTCTATCCTCGCACATTAATTTGACCGCTTCGGGCAGCAGCTTATGCTCCACGGTCAACACTCTTGCCGCAAGGCTCTGGGCGTCGTCCTCCTCCAAAACCTTAACGCTGTCCTGCAATATAATAGGACCGGTATCCGCGCCTTCATCTACAAAATGCACTGTAGCGCCCGAAACCTTGGCGCCGTAATCCAGCACGCCCTGATGCACTCTCTTGCCATAAAAGCCCATTCCGCAGAAAGCAGGAATGAGAGAGGGATGCACATTAATTATTTTATTTTGATATTTTCTTACCACAGAAGCGCCCAGAATGGAAAGATAACCGGCCAGCACGCAGAAATCAACAGAATGCTCGTCCAATAGATTGCAGAGCTTCTGCTCCAATTCAGGCTTGGTATACTGCCGCTTTTCATATGAAAATGTTTCTATTCCCGCCTGCCGGGCACGCTCCAGGGCATAAGCCGCCGTATTATCCGAAATAACCAGAACTACCCTGCCCGCAATTTCTCCGGCGTTTATTTTATCTAATACGGCCTGAAAATTGCTGCCTCCGCCCGAAACAAAAACGGCTATTCTTTTCAGCGGCATAACTCCACGCCTCCCTCGCCCTGAACGACCTCGCCGATAATATATGCCTTTTCTCCCAGGCCTGCCGCGGCTTCAGCTATGCTCTCGGCCTGGCCCGGCTCAACGGCTAAAACCATACCCACGCCCATATTGAACGTATTATAAAGCTGCGCCTGCTCCAGCCCGCTTAACTGAGCCAAAACATTAAATACCGGAAGCACCTCGTAGCTGCCCGTATTTATTTTTGCTTTCAGGCCTTTAGGCAGCATGCGCGGAATATTTTCAATAAAACCGCCTCCAGTAATATGCGCTATGCCCTTTATCTGATAATTCTTAATCAGCTCCAAAACCGTTCTGACATAAATTCTGGTAGGAGTAAGCACTTCTTCTCCCACGCTTTTTTTAAGTTCGGCGCTGTAACGAGTTAAATCAGAGGGATTCTCGCCAAATAAACGGCGCACCAGGGAAAAGCCGTTGCTATGGATTCCCGAACTGGCCAAGCCGATAAGCGCATCTCCAGCCTTTATGGACGAGCCGTTAATCACCCTGCTCTTCTGCACAACCCCTACTGAAAAACCAGCTATATCATATTCATCCTCACCGTAAAAACCGGGCATCTCGGCGGTTTCGCCGCCTATAAGGGCGCAGCCCGCCTGCACGCAGCCCTCTGCAACGCCTCCTACTATATCGGCGATTTTATCCGGATGTATGCGTCCCGTGGCTATATAATCCAAGAAGAACAAAGGCTTAGCGCCCTGGCAGACTATGTCGTTTACGCACATAGCCACGGCGTCTATGCCGATAGTGTCGTGCTTGTCCATAAGCATGGCATAACGCAGCTTAGTGCCCACGCCGTCAGTCCCCGCAACCAGCACCGGCTCGTCGCAGTCTTCTTTATCCAGCGCGTAAAAACCGCCGAAGCTTCCCAAATCGCCAAGCACATTAGAATTCATGGTTTTCTGAACGTGTTTTTTCATAAGGCTCACCGCGTCATAACCGCGCTGAACATCTACGCCAGCATCTTTATAGCTTATCATTTAAAAATCCCCTTTTTCTATTTTAGCCCTCAGGCGCTCGTCGCTGCGCATAACCGCCTGAGCCATCGCCCGTTTATTTTCAATTAATTTTTCCTTCAGCCCCTGATCCTTCAGCGCAAGCATCTGAACCGCCAGCAGCGCGGCATTCTCGGCGCCGTTAATCGCAACGGTCGCTACCGGTATGCCCGCGGGCATCTGAACTATGGATAAAAGCGAATCCAACCCGTCCATGGTGGAAGATTTGATGGGCAGCCCTATAACCGGAATCACCGTATAAGCCGCAAGCACGCCGCCTAAATGCGCCGCCTTGCCAGCCGCCGCTATTATAACCTCTATTCCCTCTTTTTCAGCGTTCAATACAAAATTATGCGCCTCGTCGGGAGTCCTATGCGCGCTGATTACCCTGACCACGCTTTCCACGCCAAAAGCCTTAAGCTTTTCCACGGTTTTCTTCACTACGTCGAAATCGCTTTCGCTTCCCATTACAACAGCAACTTTAGCCATAAAGCATACCTCCTGTTTTTCTCAAATAATTTTACCCCAACTAATTATTTCAGTCAAATAAATGCTGAATATTATTTAATCTTTTATGGCTAATGTTCGTTTCTTTTTCTTATTTTTAATCTTTCTTGACCGCTCCGCTCATTATCTGGTATACTTAAAAAAACGAAAGGACACAAAATACCAATGCTTAAAATATGGGGCAAAATTATAAAAGACAATAAGCCTGTCGCGCATTATACGGCGGATATAGATCCTTCCGCTTCCAGCGAAGCTCAGCTTTCAGAAGCTCTGCGCGAAATATGCTACGCTTTGGATTTATCCAACCCTATAATACAAAGCAAGCATATAAGGGATATGGAGCAATATCACTTTACGCGGTTTTTGCCCGAAAGCTTTATTGAGCCGGTAAGCTTTGACCGGCTGGAATTAAATATTTTTGACGATTCCCCAAAAACAAAAAGCGGCCGTACACATTAACGCCTGCAAAATAAAATTTTTTATTTAACGCCGGCGGCCATATACGGCCGTTGCTTTGAAAGCGATTGCTTTCCTGTTCTTATTCCTAAAACTGTTAAGATATAGCAAAACCGGCTCCCTTACAGGGAGCCGGTGCAAAGCGCTATGATATTATTTAGTTGGTCCTGCGTTTTCCGGCATGCAGAGCAATGCCCGCCATGCCGCCCAAGGCCAGCAGGAAAAGCACGGACCACAACGCAGGATTGCCGTTATCCCCGGTCTGTGAACCGTCTGTAATTTCATCATCCGGGGTTTCTCCCGGCGCCGCTTCTGTAAAAATCCATGTCCCGACGAACGTTATATTTGCATTTGCTGTTTTACTGTCAGCATCATAGCCTTTAAATTTCCATACGCCGTCCGTCACCTTCACTTCCGTCCTGTCCGGTTGAATAGCCGCAGCTATAGTATTGTTTTCATATGGTTTTTCGTCTTTGGGCAAAAGCCGCATTATTTCTTCAGGAATTTCTTTTCCGCCGCTGCCGCTGACAAACTCATAGGACACGCGATATATTTCATCAAATGCTAATATCATTGTTTCATATTTTTCTTTATAGTTTACGGCCGTATCCAATACCCCGGCTTTGACGGCAATAGAATTAATATCAATATCTTCCGTCGCCTTAAATGTTTGCGTATATATGTTATTTGTTTTGGTAATGTCAGAAGCCGCAGCAGCATTATTTAATAAAAAACTTACTTCATTTTCAGCGGGCAATCCGTCCATATTGTCAAAATGATTATTGATTGTCAGCGTCAATGTGAAGGTATCGCCGCGCTTGACCTTATTTTTATCAACGCTCAGCGCCAATTCAGGCTCTACTTTCCAGATTTCCACATAAGTCGCTACGCCCGAAGCATTAATAACGCTGTCTATACCATAATTATTAAACCAAAACCGGCCATACATTTCAAAATTTGTCCATGACAGCGTAGTATATGTCCCCGCGTTATAAGAAGGCAATTTTCCGTCCGCATCTCCGCCCACGTCATTGGAAGGATAACCGTCAGGTTTGGGATCATCTACTTTTCCTGTATTAGAAAATTGAATAAATTCTTCATTCTTATAATAATCTTCACGCCTATAAACTCTGGACATATCCGTCCAGTCGCCATTCGTATAGTACTGGCCTTTATTTCCCATATAAAAACCAACGTTAAATACTTTTACATAATCAGTGCCGTCATAATATCTGCTGTCTGCAAAAGCGAATGTTTTATTTTCGGGTATGTGCCCCCAATAACTGTCCGATTCCCCTTCCAAAGCAAATGCTGTTCCAGGCAAAAGCGCAATGGCCATGCACAAGCATATCAACGCGCCCCATACTCTTTTTGTTCTTTTCATTCTGTTTCCTCCTAAATATACTTATAATCTCCGATTTGCAATAGTCTACTTTTATAAAAAAGTATATTTACATTTATTAACAGGTAAAATATGAAAATACTCTTGCTTTTTCTCTGGATTTTTGTTATAATTAATTTGTTATTAAATATTTAGTTCAGTTTGAAAAAGTAGACTTTTTCAAACATATAAAAAAGAATTATAAATTTGCTTTTTATAAAAAAAGGACAGACGGAAAAGTTCCGTCTGTCCTTTGCTCTTTATAATATTTCGCCTTCAGAAGCAAATTAAAGCATGCCCGGCTGCCAGCGTATATCCTTACAGAAAAATATGCATGACGTAATTGGTCAGTTCAGTTTCTCTGCGGATTACACGCTGTTCCCTCAGCAATTTATAACCGCGCTTTTCAAAAAATGGGCGGGCTGTAATGGATGCGTGCACTGTCAGCTCTTTAATGCCCTGCATGCGAGCCCGGTTTTCCAGCGCCAGGCATAATTCTGAAGCTATACCCATGCGCTGAAAATCGCGGTGTATATACAGCCTGTTGAAATAGCCGCCCGGAGCAAGATCTGCAAAGCCGGCTATAACGCCTTCATTTTCAGCCACAACCGTATAATTTGCCGCAAGGGAATCTTCCCAGGCTGAAACGTCAGGCGCAGCCGGCGCCCAGGCGTCCAGCTGCGCCCGGCTGTAATCCGCCGCGTTTACCGTATGCACAGTATCATAAAACAGCTTTAAAATCTGCTCTAAATCCTCCGGAGCATATTCGCGCAGCCGCATATGCGATTATTTCATCTCCTGGCCGCCCGTTACGTTTATAGCCTGCCCCGTCATATAGGAAGCCATATCGCTGGCAAGGAATACCATAACATTGGCGACGTCCTCATATTCGCAGCTTCTGCCTAAAGGCACCTGCGCAAGATATTTTTGACGTATCGCTTCTTCAGTAGTGCCCTGATTAGCGGCGTACTGCTTGAACAGGCTGTTCACCCAAAGGGGCGAATTAAGCAGATTTCCGGGGCAGATACTGTTTACGCGGATATTATGAGGCGCAAATTCCAGCGCCAGGGATTGAGTGAGCCCCACTCCGCCGAACTTGGACGCCGCATAAGCGCAGTTCTTGAAGGAGCCTTTCTTGCCCGATTTGCTGTTAATCTGAATTATGCTGCCGCTCTTCTGCTCATACATATAGCCGGCCACGGCCTTAACAGTATTAAAATAACCGTTTAAATTGACGTCCACCACCTTGGCGAACTTAGCGGCGGGAAATTCCAGAATATCTCCCGACATAACTATGGCAGCGTTGGCCACCAGTATATCTATTCTGCCGTATTTATCCACAGCAGCCTTGGCCATAGCCTCGCAATCCTCATATTTGGTTACGTCTACAGCTACGGCTATGGCGTCCTTAAGCTTGGCCGCTACATTCTGAGCTCCATCATAATTTAAATCGGCCACAACTACCTTGCAGCCCTCGTCCGAAAGACGAATGGCCAGCGCTTCGCCCAGGCCCTGGCTGGCGCCCGTTATTACGGCGACTTTGTCTTTAAGCATAATATTGCTCATTTTTCGTTCCTCCAATAAGTATGTATTTTCTAAGGTATCTTATATACCTCCAAGCCATGTTTGTCAAGCAAAATGTGCCCTTTTTCAAGCTTCAGAGGCCTGCTCCGGAATATTTTCACCTATAACGGCCTCAGGCGCTCCCTCTTCAGGCAGTTCCTCAACCGAACGCAATTTCTTCTGTATTTGTTCGGAACGGTTTTTAGCCTCGCCTATGGTTTTGGAAGCCTGTTCAAGCTTTTCGCTTGTTTTATCCAGCAAATCTCCGAATTTGCCGAAATCTTTTTTAACATTGCTTAATATCTTCCAGACTTCTCCCGAGCGCTTTTGTATGGCCAGAGTTTTAAAGCCCATTTGCAGGCTGTTTAAAAAAGCGCCCAATGTGGCCGGGCCCATGATAGTTACGCGGCATTCCCGCTGAAGCTGTTCGCAAAGCGCGGCGTCTTTAGTCACTTCGGCATATAAACCCTCGGTGGGCAGATACATGATGCCGAAATCGGTAGTATAGGGCGGCGCAATATATTTATCCCGTATATCCAGCGCAAAGCGGCGCACAGAAGCCTTAAGGCCTCTTTGAGCCGCTTCAAGCGCGGCGGCGTCCGCCCCTTCCGAAGCGTCCACCAATGAAATATAATCTTCCATGGGAAATTTGCTGTCCACAGGAAGATAGACCTGGCCCGTGCCGTCGGCGCCGGGCAGACAAATGGCATATTCCACAATATTATTCCTGCGGGGCGCGACTTTCACATTCTGCTTATACTGCTGAGGATTAAGAAGCTGCTCCAGCAGGCTCCCCAAGGCCACCTCGCCCCAGGTGCCGCGGGTTTTGACGTTGCTCAGCACCTTTTTGAGGCCGCCCACATCCTCGGCCAGCTTTTGCATCTCCCCCAGCCCTTTGTATACGTCGGTTAACTGCCTGCTGACCGTGCCGAAAGATTCTCCCAGCCTCTTTTCCAGAGTCCCCGTAAGCTTTTCGTCTACTGTCTCGCGCATTTTTTCCAGCTTGAGAGAATTGTCCTGCTGAAGCTTATTAAGCCTGTCCTCTACCGTCGTGCGCACATGCTCCAGATTTTTATCATTTTTATCAAGAATGGATTCCAGCTTGCTTTCTACAGTAGCGCGCACGTTTTCAAGATTCTGATCGTTTTTAGCGGAGATGGTCTCTAATTTGACGTCTATTGTCCGGCGCATATTTTCCAGACGCTTTTCATTGCTGTCCGTCAGAAAGGATATATTTTCCCTTACTGAATTGTTATACCTGCTCATAGACTGTTCAATATCGTTGCGCAGAATGCTTATCTGCTGGCCGAAGCTGTTGTTCTGATTTTCCAATTCCTTGCGCAGCTCACGCTCGGTAAGCTTGTCCGACATGCTTTTATAAGCCTGATTTATGCGGATCAGCGCCGCAAGCGAACAAATCAGCGCCAAAACCGCCGCCGCTAAAATTATGTATTCCATTATTAACCTCCGTGCTTTTAATCTATACCGATTCCTACGAAAAGATAATTATATATTGAGAGATATTCCCTTAAATAGTTATTGGGAGCCAGATACCAGACGCTTTGAGCCGGCAAAGCGTCCGCGTCCATGCCTAAATCGCGGGCTATACGCCTGGCACGGTAAGCGTGAAATTTATTTGTCGCAATTATAACGTTATAATCCTTTTCCAGCGTTCCGTCCAGTATTTCTTTGGAAAATTTAAGATTTTGATATGTGTTCGCCGAATGTTCCTCCATAACTATTCTTTCTTCCTCCAGCCCGCGGGCGAGCAGATACTTTTTCATAACGGCCGCCTCGCTTTGAATTTCATCAGCGCCCCGTCCTCCCGAAACCACTACCAAGGCCTCCGGATATTTTAACGCATAATCATACGCCGCGTCCAGGCGGTATTTCAGCGTCAGGCTCACCTCGCCGTTGCTGACTCCCGCCCCCAGCACTATTACAGCGTCCGCTTCCTTTTCAGAATTGGGAACGCTGGAAATCAGCATAAGGCTTATGCCGAAGGAAATTAAAAACAGCGCATAGCAAAGCATAATAAAATATTTAAGCGCACGCCCCCATTTAAGCCGAAAAAAACGGCGCAGAGGCGCGTCCAGCGCCCCCAGGATTATAAGAGGCAGGCCGATAATCGCCGGCAGATAAGCTCCTATATTGCCCGAAAGAAACCTGCTGGCAAAAATAGTATCCGCCGTCAGCAGAGAGCCCAGCAAAATGAACGTTATTTTTCTGGCTGTGCGCAGAGCAATTTCATGGCGCTCCATCCAGGCTTTTATTTTCTTAAGCATATTAATTATTTCCTATCAGTTGGATTGGCTCAGAAGAGAACGCATCAAAGGCGGATAAAGCCGCTCGGCCCAATCAAACATATATTCGCAGAGCCTATATACATTGCAGGCGGAAAACGCGCTGAAAATGGGAACGTCCATCTGCAGAATCACATCCCTGTCCTCATCTATAAAGCATACGGGCCCATCTTCCTGAGCATTGATTACTTCAAGCGCCGCCAGCACGCCCGAAGGGGTTCGTATATTGATATAATTGAACATATACAGCCGCATGCCCGAATTATCCGGCGTTATCATAACGCCCAGGCTAACCGTCGGGCCGTTTTCCAGTTCCCGTTCCAAATAGATTATATCGTTATTGTTATCATTAACGCTGTGGTAGGGTATATCCAGCGAATTAAGATAATATTCAAAGCGCGCTGCGTTTTCTCCTTCCTGCATCATTCCTGCGCCTCCCAGTATAATTCGCCTAAAAGCAGCTCGTATTTCAACGCGGACAGCATAGCGGCTAAATAATTAAAAATGCGCAGCAGCCCTTCAGGCGCGGGCGAAAGCTCTCCGAAAACCATATAATTTTCCACTACTTCCCTGCCCGCTATGGACAGCCTTGCATAAGGAAAGCGCGCGTTAAACTGATTGAGGGTTAGCAATACGTTGTCAAGATAGAGCAGTCTTTTCAGCTTATATATGCCGCGCGCGCTTATCTTTATATCCCCCTGGGGCTGAAAGAAAAAAGTTATTTTTATTGTCGAGCCGTTACCGCCCGAATAGGGGATTTCTATTTTTCTGCCTCCGTCGGCGCAGATTATATCCTGCCCCGCAATATTATTTTTCTTCAGCAGCTGAGAAAATTCTTCAGCCGGCTTCAAGCGCTATTGCCCCCTTGTTTCCTCCTCCTCATACGGCGGGCACGCGGCAGCGCCCTTAATAATTTCCTCCCGGCGGCAATCCGGCAATTTATTTTCCAGTTCAGCCAAATAATCCAGGATAACGTCCTGCTTTCGAGCCAATTTTTCCAGTTCGGGCCGCAGCTCGTTTAAAAAATCTTTCCGAGCCGCAGGCAGCGCTCTGTCGCACAGGCTGCAAAAGCTTTCAAGCGCCTTCAAGGCAGAGGAATATATTCCGCTTTCTATTACAGAATACAGCAGGACAAGCAAAAGCGTTACCATCAAAAGCAGCATGATATAAATAAAGTTTTCCGAATATACCGCTTCCAGCAAGCTGAGCCTTTGCCCCACTTTTATAAGCACCCAGCCGAAAACTCCGAGAGCCAGCCCCAGCACAAGCGTATACCATTTATAGCATAAAGCGCTCTCCCTCCTGCATGGGATATCATATATGCGGCTGTAAGTAAAATAGCTGCGCACCGCCGCCGGCCTTCTGGCCAGCATCGCCGCCTCATATTCCTGCCATACCGCCTGATTAACCTTGCCCTGCATTTGACGCCCCAAAAGCGGAACCAATTCCATTTTTATTCCTTTATACTCGCTCACAAAACGGCAGAGCCGTTTAATTCTTTTAATCTGAGGGAGCATGAAACAGAATTGATATTTTATAAGCCAATAGAGAAATATGGCCGCAAGCAGCGAAACGGCGAGCAAAAAGAACATTTGAAGAGTAAGTATTTCGGACAGGCTGTATATCCAGCGTTCAATCATTTCAATTCTCTTCCTCTCTTTTTCCTAAGTATATTATATTATAAATTTCATCAAAAAGCAACGCCGGCGGCATGCCGGAGCTTTTAAAGAATTAAAAGCATTATTCCCAACAACGCGGCGTTTATTGCGCCTTTGAATAAAAAGAAGTTGACAGATAAATATATAGGGAATAAAATGAACCAAATTAAAAATTCCGCTGGGGGAGCCTTTTTAGGCTGAGAGTGCATTATAAAAGCAGACCCCGCAAACCTGTGTAGTTAATCCTACCGTAGGGAAGCGGCCTTTATCAGGCTTTTATGCAGCCGCGTTTCCCATTAAGGGCGCGGCGTTTTTTTATAAAGAGAAAGGATGTATAAAATGAAAAGCTCTGTCCTGAACATTTCGGATTATTTCTCAGAAATGTTTGAAAAATTTAAAGAGGTGGATTATAAAAGCTGGATATTATTCGGAGCCATATTGGCTCTGGGCATTATAATTTTTATTATTGCCCGTTCTAACGGCAAAGGAAAAAAGCTTACGACAGAAGGAATTGTCATAGGCGCCGTATGCATAGCGCTTTCCTTTATTCTCTGCAACATACGCTTATTCAGAATGCCTAACGGCGGCAGCGTTACTCCGGCTTCATCCCTGCCCATATTCCTCTATGCTTACGCTTTCGGCCCCGTGCCCGGCCTTGTGTGCGCGTTTGCCTACAGCATTTTAAATATCTTCAGCGATCCTTATATACTGCATCCCGTACAATTGCTGCTGGATTATCTACTGCCCTTTACCCTTATGGGGCTGGCTGGTATCTTCCGCTTTAAAAAACCATATATAAATATGAGCGCAGGCATTATTTTCTGCGTATTGCTCAGATATATCTGCCATATCGCCTCAGGCATTATTTTCTGGGACGCATGGGGATATCCCGCATCCGATTTTTGGGGCAAATTCAGCTATTCGGCTGCATATAATTCATTTATTTTCGTAGAAACGGCCATATGTCTGATTCTGATTGGAATACCTCAGCTGCGCGGCCTCTTTCAAAGATACCGGGACAAAAGGCTTTTGAAGGGCAATTCAAAAAGCGCTCCGTCAGAACAGGAAAAGGCCTCCCCCGCCGACGGAATCTAATCGCCCGGAAACGGGCTTTTACCGCGCAGCAACAAATTTTGAACGCTTAAAAATTAATTGCGGCTTCAGGAAAAAACACTTTTCTGAAGCCTTTTTATTTCATGACGCGCATTTAAAACGGCTTTTCCCAAAGCCTCCTCCAAAATGAGCGCCAGAAAAAAACGTTCTGCTGCACAGCCCCGCCTTGCATTTTTTTAAAAGCTCTATTGCATATTCGCGCATTTTAAGTTATTATAAATAAACCAATGAAATTAAGGAGGTATTTAATATGAATAATCAAAAACCAACTGCGGGAACCGGCGGCGAACATTACATTCCCTATCAGGAGCGCACCGGCAGCGAATCAATTATATATTTTACCAGAAATCTGAGCGCCGAAGGGTTGACAAGCATTTTCGAACGCATAAGCGGCAGCCTCGGCGGCCAAACGGCTATAAAGCTTCATACCGGAGAAAAACACGGCCCAAACATTATTCCCCGTCCATGGGTGAAACGGCTTATTGCAGAAAAGCTGCCCCAGGCGCATATTGTGGAAACAAATTCCTATTACGAAGGGGACCGCTACACCACTCCTCAGCACCGCGAAACCCTCAAAGTTAACGGCTGGGATTTCTGCCCCGTGGACATTATGGACGAAGAGGGGACGGTTCCCCTGCCGGTAGCAGAGGGCAAATGGTTCAATCAGATACACATGGGAAAAAATATCCTGAATTATGATTCAATGCTGGTGCTGACACATTTTAAAGGACACACTCAGGGAGGATTCGGAGGCTCCGTCAAGAATATAGGCATTGGCTGCGCCGACGGCAGAATAGGCAAAGCGCAAATTCACACCACTCCCGGCTCCGCCGATATGTGGGATATAGCCAAAGAAGAATTTATGGAGCGCATGACTGAATCGGCCAAGGCCGTGGTAGACCATTTCAATCGTAAAATCAGCTTTATAAACGTGATGCGCAATATGTCCGTATCATGCGACTGCGAAGGAATAAACGCGCAGCCTGTAGTTACTCCCAATATAGGCATACTTGCCTCTCTGGATATTCTGGCCATAGACCAGGCGTCAGTAGACCTTATTTACGCCCTGAAGGAAAATGACCGCCGCGCAATGGTGGAACGCATTGAATCCCGGCACGGTCTGCGCCAGCTCAGCTATATGAAAGAGCTGAATATGGGCAACGACAGATATCGTTTAATTGATATTGACAACGGCGACCAGATTATAACCCCGCAGGATGCCGTTAGAGACGTCGTGCCCTTTAAATTATAAAGCGCCAACGCCGCCCAGGCAAGGCGGCTTTAAAAGCGCTCCGGCTTTAAATTACAATATACCGCCGTTTAACGCAAGCAATACAAGGAGAAAAATATGAAACATCTTAAAAAAATTACAATATCCGCCGCTCTTCTGGCGCTGGGACTGGTTCTTCCGTTTTTAACGGGGCAAATTCCCCAAATAGGCAATATGCTTCTGCCCATGCATATACCCGTATTTCTATGCGGCCTAATCTGCGGCTGGCAATACGGCGGAATAATAGGCTTTATAATGCCCCTCTTAAGATACGCGCTTTTCGGCGCGCCCGTATTATTCCCCAGCGGTATTTCCATGGCCTTTGAAATGGCGACCTACGGGCTTATGGCGGGGCTTTTATACGGAATGTCCAAATGGAAATGCGTCATCTCCCTTTACCGAAGCATCATAGCCGCCATGCTGGCGGGACGGGTTGTTTGGGGGATTGCGCAGATTACCGTTTTAGGGCTTTCAGGCGGCGCTTTTACATGGCAGGCTTTTATGGCGGGCGCATTCATTAACGCGATTCCCGGTATAATCTTGCAGCTTATTTTAATCCCCGCGGTTATGGTCGCCCTGAACCGCACCGGACTTATACGCTTCCAAAAGCGGCCGGCGGCCAAATCGGAGAATATAGAGAGCTAAAATATGGACGGCGCAGCAAACACCATACTCAGCCGCATCAGCGCCCTAAACTGCGGGCAGAAACCGGTTATACTCGCCATTGACGGCAGATGCGCCTCGGGCAAAACCACGCTGGCCGCGAAAATTCAAGAAAAAACCCGCTGCGGCGTTATACATATGGACGATTTCTTTCTGCGTCCCGAACAGCGCACAAAGGAGCGATTAGCTCAGGCAGGCGGCAATATAGATTGGGAACGAATTAAAAAAGAAGCGCTCGAGCCCATTAGAGCCAACAGCGCCGCCTTATACCGTCCTTACGATTGCCATACCCAAAGCTTCAAGGAGCAAATTAAAATTGAACCGGGCCCTTTAATTGTTTTTGAAGGCTCGTACAGCTGTCATCCGGAACTTTTTGATTTATATGACTATCATATTTTTCTAAGCGTTGAACCGGAAGAACAGCTCCGCCGCATACTGCTCCGAAACGGTCCTCAAAGCGCGGCTTTATTCAGAGAAAGATGGATTCCTATGGAAGAAAACTATTTCAATTCTCTTCAAATAGCCGAGAGATGCGAATTATGCTTTGAATTTACTTTTAAAGCTCGTTTATAAAAAGGCGCGGAAAATAATTTCCGCGCCTTTTTATAATGTAAATCTGCGCATACGATTCTCATCAGAACCGCTATTTATTCAATCCTCTATTTCCCATTCGGTAATATTGCCCGTAACGGCGTTAATGGTGAATTCATATTCGCGTCCGTTCAGAACAGCCTCTCCCTCATATTCAGGAACGCCGTCGTCCTCATCCAATTTCAGTTCTATAATAGTACAGCCGGGCAGCTTTTCATTTATTAAGCTGATTGCCTGTTCTCGCGTAATTTTGGGCTGCTGAACAGCATGTTCTTTTTCCAGCTTTATTATTTCTCCCGTGCGAGCGGAAATTTCAAATTCATATTTCGCTCCGTCCGCTATAATTTCTCCTTCATATTTGCCGTTGTCAGCTTCAGATTCCAATTCTATTATCTGGCCTCCGGGAAATTCAGCCAAAATAATTTCCCGCGCCTGCTCCGCGCTTATATTTTGAGAGTCTTGCTGCCCGCCATGATTTTCCTCTTCCCATTTAACAGTCTCGCCCGTTACAGCGTCTATTTCTATATCGTATACTGTAGAATCCGCATAAGCGTCCGCTTCATAAACCGCTCTGCCGTCGTCATAATCCAGTTTTATACTGCTGATAACCGCGCCGCCTGGCAGTTTGCCCAAGATATTATTTTTCGCCTCTTCCAGGCTTAAATAGTCTTCATCCGGGTTGAGCGCGCCCGAACCATGGCCGTCCTGCTTCCATTTAATTATCTCGCCCGTTAACGCATCCACCTCAAAATCATATTCCACGCCGTCCAGATATGCTTCCCCTTCATACACCATTCGGCCGTCTTCCCAATCCATTTCAAATTCTATTATATTGCAGCCGGGAAGCTTTTGATTAACCACCTGCCGGGCATTTTCAAAGCCTATATATTGGCTCGTGCTGGCGCTGCCCGAAACGTCAACGCTGGAAATATGCTTGGACTGAGCCAGAAGGTTTAATTCGTTAATACTGAGTTTTGCCAATTCTTCAGCGTTCTGAGAGGGATCTGCCGCCAAAATTGCCTCTATAAGAGTTGCTTTGCCCTGGGAAACTCCCCAGCTTTGAGCCAGTTGGCCCAGCGTATCCGATTGAGCTATATTAAGGGAAACCACTGCGCCCTCCACCTGCTTATCCTTCAGCGCGCTTTCAACATATGCAAGCAATTCCTGCTTTAACGCCTCTCCTCTCTCCTGACTTCCGCTTTTTACAGAAACCAGCACTGAATTCTGATTTTCGCTTATATAACCGTTGGTATACATAGATCCTATGAGAGCGTTCACGGCTACTTTTAGATCCGTGCCGGCCAAATCCATGCCGTCCAGAATATTTAAAGCGTCATCATTAACCGCCGTTACAGAAAGCACCCTTTCATTCTTATTTATGCTTATTTCCAGGCTGGGATTCACATCCAGGCCGATTACCGAATCCACGGCGTTAGGATTGGATATAAAGAAAGCGCCTCCTATAATAAGCACCAGTACAGCCGCGGCCGCGGCGCATATCTGCCAAACCCGGGGCTGCCTTTTCCTGATTTTTTCTCTTTGGCTAACGCCGCCGCATTTTTCAAGCGCGCTGTCTATAACGTTAGGAGTGATTTCCTCAACATCTTTTTTCAGCCGCTGCTCCACATCCTGATTTTTCATTATTTCTTTCCTCCTCGTTTAAAAGATGAGCCTTAAGCTTTTTTATCGCCCTATGATAATGGGATAATTCTGTGGACAGGGGAATTTTCAGCAGCGCCGCGCATTCATGATGCTTAAACCCTGAAAGCGCATGCAGCATTACCGCCTGACGCTGAATCTCGCTCAGCAGATTCATGGCGGCTTTAAGCGCCTCGTGCTCGCCTAAATCTGAAAAACAAGCTTCTTCGCCCCTCTCTTTGCCGTCCATTTGTTCAAAGCGCCCCTTTTCCCTAAGCTTCATTAAGGAAAGATTGCGGGTTATAGTAAGAAGCCATGCCATGGGCTTGCCCCGGCAAACATACTGCGGAGCGTTTTCATACACTTTTACATACAGCTCCTGCATGACGTCCTGGGCGTCGTGCTGATTGGCCAGAATAGACAGCGCAAAGCCATATACGGCCGAAGAAGTTTTTTCATATAACTCCCTTAACGCTTCCTTATTGCCCATCGCTATCTGATTAATCAGAGCGTCGCTGATTTCAGGCGATTTTCTCTTTTCCTGATTTGCCGATATCGAACATAAAAACATAATCAAAATCTCCTGTCATTATAATAATGCGCAGGGCATATATTTTATTGCAGGTTAAAATAATTTTTTTAATTTTAGCACTATTCCTTAAACTGCGTCAATATTATAGTTCTTTCCGCCCAATGTCGAAACAGGCGTTCTAAAATTATTCATTAAATATTAATTGTTTAGTTGTTGAATTATTTTCAGGCACGGATATAATATAATTGTAAACGTTATACGGACAGTAACCCCCTGTCCTGTTTACACAATCCTCCTACTAATATACCCCCTAAGAAATAGACCGCCCTTTCGGGCGGTCTATTTCGTTTTTTAATTTTTTTGAACAAGACAATACAAAGCATTTTCTCACTTTCACGCCGCATATAATACCCGCATAATATGTATCAGGGGCGTAAAGCCCTCTAAAAAGCGGGGGTTAATTGCAATGATAACAATAAGCTTATGCATGATCGTAAAAAATGAAGAAGATGTGCTGGCGCGCTGCCTGAACAGCGTCGGCGGACTGGCGGACGAAATAATCGTAATTGATACGGGCAGCACGGACGCAACCAAGGAAATCGCCTTGAAATATACCAATCTGGTATATGATTTTACCTGGATAGACGATTTCTCCGCGGCGCGCAATTATTCCTTTTCCAAAGGCACCATGCAATATCTTATGTGGCTGGACGCGGACGACGTACTGCTGGAATCGGACAAAAATATGCTGCTGGCCCTGAAAGAAACTTTGCCCGAAGATACCGACGTCGTTATGATGAGATATAACACTGCTCTGGATGAAAGCGGCAAGCCTCTGTTTTCCTTTTACAGAGAACGCCTGCTTCGCAGAGAAGCCGGCTTTAAATGGAAAGGCGCAGTCCATGAAGCAATTGAAACCTTTGGCAAAAAATATTATTCCGAAGCGGCCGTAACCCACGCCAAGCTCAAGCAAAGCGAGCCCGGCCGCAATCTGCGCATATATGAAAAGCTGATTTCGCAGGGAGCCGTACTAACGGGCAGAGATTTATTTTATTATTCGCGCGAATTATATTACGACGGCCGGGACGAGGACGCGGAAAAAGCCTTTATGGAATATTTAGAGCAAAAGGGCGGATTTATTGAAAATAAAATCGAAGCCTGTCGTTTTCTTGCCTTTTGCCGATACAGGCTGAAAAAGGATTCCGAGGCCCTTCAGGCTCTTCTTAAAAGCCTGAAATACGACAGGCCCAGAGCCGAGCTCTGCTGCGATATAGGCAAGCATTATCTGGACAGAAACAGCCCGGAAAATGCTCTTCCATGGTTTGAGCTGGCCCTTAATATAAAGCGCAACGATGCTTCAGGCGCGTTTGTACTCCCCGATTGCTACGATTATATCCCCCTTATACAGCTTTGCGTATGCTATGACAGGCTGGGCAATATTGCCGCCGCGGAGGAATGCAACCGAATGGCCGGGCTTCTGAAACCCTTTTCCCCCGCTTATCAGCACAATAAACGTTATTTTGAGAATAAAAAATCAAAACAGCAATGAGCTAGCCAGAGACTTAAAGTCTCCGCTATATAGAAAATTATATTAAAGGAGATTATAAAATGAATGTAAACATTTGTCCAAGGTGCGGCAGGCCCAGAAGCGGTTCAGGATGCTCTGGCCCAACATGCAGCTGCACCACCGTTCTGCCCTCCTCCAATTTCCCGGTTAACTCCTCATGCGGAAGCGGGTGCGGAAACAGTTGCTCTAACGGATGCGGCTGCAGCAGCGGCGGAAGCTGCTGCATACCCGGACCAACAGGACCGACCGGGCCGACTGGCCCTGCCGGAGGCCCAACTGGACCGACCGGACCTACTGGTCCTACCGGGCCGACTGGAGCAACCGGCTTGCCTGGCACTAACGGCCAGATGGGCCCGACCGGCCCCACGGGACCTGCCGGAAGCAACGGCCAGATGGGCCCCACGGGCGCAACGGGCGCTACTGGCGCAACCGGACCAACTGGACCGACCGGACCGACGGGCGCTACTGGCGCTACGGGAGCTACCGGATTCGGCGCTACCGGACCAACCGGGCCAACCGGCCCCACGGGTGCGACGGGCCCGACCGGACCCACGGGCGCTACAGGCGTAGGCGCGACCGGGCCAACCGGACCGACCGGCGCAACTGGCGCCGCCGGAGCCAGCATAACGGGCGCGACGGGAGCAACGGGAGCAACAGGCGCTACGGGCGCGACAGGACCTACCGGACCGACTGGGCCGACAGGGCCGACTGGACCTACTGGTCCTACCGGACCGACGGGAGTCGGACTTGAAACCCTTACCGCGTTTGAAGCGGGCACGCCGTACAGTCTTGGCGACCTGGTATATTATAACGGAAGCCTTTATTCCGTACTGGCCGACAACCCAACGGGAACGCCGGGCACCTCGTCTGATTTCGCTTTGGTATCAGTAATGGGCCCCACGGGCACTACTGGTGCTACTGGTGCTACTGGCGCTACGGGCGCGACAGGACCGACGGGACCGACCGGGCCGACGGGCGCTACGGGCGCAAGCATTACCGGACCAACGGGCGCTACTGGCGCAACTGGTGCTACGGGCGCTACTGGTGCAACCGGAGCAAGCATTACCGGTCCGACGGGACCAACTGGACCGACCGGCGCAAGCATTACCGGACCAACGGGAGCGACTGGCGCTACGGGCGCTACTGGTGTAACCGGAGAGACGGGACCAACGGGCGCGACAGGCGAAACGGGAGTTACCGGCCCAACCGGTGAAACGGGCGCCACGGGTGCAACCGGAGAAACCGGGCCGACAGGGCCCACGGGACCGACAGGACCTACGGGGCCAACCGGACCTACCGGACCGACCGGCGACGCAGGCGCGACAGGCGCCACGGGCGCAAGCATTACCGGCCCCACAGGCGCGACGGGCGCGACAGGCGCAACAGGCGCTACCGGAGAAACGGGACCGACTGGTGAAACAGGTGCCACGGGAGAAACAGGCCCAACCGGACCTACCGGCGCGGCCCCAGCCTTAAATGCTCTGTATGCAACCAACGTTCCTTCCCAGTCCCCCGCATCAGACGGCGCTGCATTAACCTTTGACACCAACCAGGTAGAAGAAGGCACGGCTATAACCCATACGGCCTCTTCGGGCGATTTTACCATTACCGAAACGGGAACCTATACCATTTCCTATTCGGTAATAGGCACCAACACCACAACCACCGGCGTAGTCAGCGTACAGCTCCGCGACGATGGAACGGAAATCCCCGGCAGCACCAAATCGGGCACAATCGCCACAGCCAACGACACTACCTCGCTGGCCGCAACGGTAATGATAACCGCCGACGGCTCCGAGACCATAACGCTTAATATGATAGGCACAGGCTTCTCTTTCACTAACGCATCCATGCTTATTATAAAGGAAGACTGATAATTTCCGGCCTCCGGGTTATATAGCCCGGAGGCCTTACATATCCTATTTTGTACTCGTTTATTATACAATCCCAATTATCAAATTGCCCGGCGGTTTTTAACCGCGGGCAAAATTTATTTATTCTAAAGCGCATACGGCCTACATATAATCACAAAGAAACAATATATGTACAGCAACTCAATTAAGGAGGATAACCAATGGAACGCTTTGATTTGTACAAGGATATAGCGCAGAGAACAAACGGAGATATATATATCGGCGTGGTGGGCCCTGTGCGCACTGGTAAATCAACATTTATCAAACGCTTTATGGATTTGCTTGTGCTTCCCAATATCTCCAACGAATATACTAAAGAGCGCGCCATAGACGAGCTTCCCCAAAGCGGCTCAGGGCGCACCATAATGACTACGCAGCCCAAATTTGTTCCAAACGAGGCGGTAACGGTAAATCTGGATGAAAACACTCAATTCAACGTCCGGCTGGTGGACTGCGTCGGCTATCTAATTGACGGCGTACTGGGCCATATGGAAGACGATACTCCCCGGATGGTGCGCACGCCCTGGTCGGATACTGAAATGCCCTTTGAAAAGGCGGCTGAAATGGGCACTCAAAAAGTAATTAACGAGCATTCCACTATCGGACTGGTAATAACCACGGACGGCAGCATAAACGGCCTCCCCCGCTCGGGCTATATTGAAGCCGAGGAAAGAGTGGTTGAAGAATTGCAGCAGATGGGCAAACCTTTTATAATCGTATTGAATACCACTGATTTATATTCTGTGGAAACCCAGAAGCTGCAGCTTGCTCTGGAGGAGAAATACGATGTGCCCGTTATTCCTTTAGACGTGCTCAATATGTCCCTGGAGGATTTGCAGTCCGTACTGGAAAGAGTCTTATTTGAGTTTCCGCTTCGCCGCATAAACATCTCGCTGCCTCGCTGGGTGCAGGCGCTGAGCCCCGAGCATTATCTTATAGACGAGCTTTTAAGCGGCCTGCGCGAGCACGGAGCGGAACAAAGCAAAATGCGCGATTATCCCGCGCTGCTTGGGCTCTTTGATGAATCAGAGAATATAAAAGGCTTTTCGGTGGAAAAAGTAGAGCTGGGAACGGGCAGCATTGAATATGGAGTGGAAGTCGCACCCGAACTATTTTATAAGGTGCTGGGCGACGAATGCGGCTGTGAAATTAAGGGGGATTTCCATCTTATCGCTCTTATGCGGGATTTGGTGGAAGCCAAAAAGGAATACGACCGCGTTGCGGAAGCGCTCAAATGCGCCGAAGCTACGGGTTACGGCGTAGTGGCTCCGTCCATGGACGAAATGGTATTGGAAGAGCCCGAAATGGTCAAACAGGGCTCGCGTTTCGGCGTTAAGCTCAAAGCCAGCGCGCCGTCCCTGCACATTATAAAAGTAGATGTTAAGACAGAAGTTAATCCCATAGTGGGGAGCGAAAAACAAAGCGAGGAAATGGTCAAATATCTGCTGGCCGAATTTGAGAATGATACCGCGCGCATCTGGGACAGCAATTTATTCGGGAAGAGCCTGCATGAATTAGTGCAGGAAGGGCTTTCGGGCAAACTGCTGAGAATGCCCGAAGGCGCGCAGAGAAAAATGCAAACGGCGCTGCAGCGCATTATAAACGAAGGCAGCGGAGGACTCATCTGCATACTTCTCTGACATTTTGAGGGGGGCGCGCCGCGCTTGGCCAATAACGGCCGGGCGCGGCGCTTTGGCTTATTAAAAGGATGCTTCCGATAGCTGAGAATATAAAAAAGCATAATCCCCGCCGGGCTTCGGCGCATAAATAAAAAATAGCGGCGCGCTTGTTTTAAACAAACGCGCCGCGCTCTATTTCATTATCTTTATTTGCTTCCGTTTGAATAAAGGTCAGCTTAAAGGCAGGCCGGTTATTTTTTATGGCACATGCCGGCCGAAGGGCAGTTTTCACATCCGCAGCCGCATGAACGCTTGCCCTTTTTCCTATCCCGGATCATTTTGGCTATTATCAAAGCAACGATGCCGGCCAGGACAATTCCAACCAGGATAGTGGACCAATATTGCTTCAAAAATTCCAGCATACCTTAACAGCCTCCTTATTATTTAATCTTTACCTTAGTTTTAAGAGTTGTGCTTTCCTTATAAGGCTTGAAGAGCATATAGAGGATAAATCCAAGCACTATAACGGCCGCGGCAATACCTATTGCGTTAGCGCCGCCCGTAAAGATAGAGCCCAGCTGATACACTATCAAGGATACCCCGTAAGCAAAGACGCACTGATAGCCTATGGCGAAGAGAGTCCATTTCCCATTGTTCATTTCGCGTTTGATTGCGCCCATAGCCGCAAAGCAGGGAGCGCAGAGCAAATTGAAGATAAGGAAGGAATAGGCGGAAAGCGGAGTAAATACATCCCGCATATTAGCCCAAATCTGCCATCCGCTCTCAGCAACTTCCTCAAAGCCGCCCAGCAGCACGCCGAACGTACCGACTACGTTTTCCTTGGCAATCAGGCCGGTTACAGTAGCCACGGCGGCCTGCCAATTTCCCCAGCCCAGAGGCGCAAAGAGCCATTGAATGCCTCTGCCTATTGAAGCAAGCACCGAATTGTTCAAATCAGATACCATGCAGAAAACGCCGTTTTCTACGCCGAAAGCCTGTAGGAACCAGAGCACTATCGCCGAAAGGAGTATAACCGTACCGGCTTTTTTAATAAATGACCAGCCGCGTTCCCACATTGAACGGAGAATGCTGCCCACAGTAGGCCAATGATACGCGGGAAGCTCCATAACAAAGGGAGCCGGCTCTCCGGCGAATATCTTAGTCTTTTTAAGCATTATGCCTGAAATTATGATTGCCGCAATACCTATAAAATATGCGCTGGGCGCAACCCACCACGCTCCGCCGAAAAGCGCGCCTGCAATAAGAGCGATAATGGGCAGTTTAGCGCCGCACGGAATAAAAGTAGTGGTCATTATAGTCATTCTGCGGTCCCTGTCGTTTTCTATTGTACGGGAAGCCATAATTCCGGGAATGCCGCAGCCCGTGCCTATAAGCATAGGTATAAAGGATTTGCCCGAGAGCCCGAATTTACGGAATATACGGTCCATAACGAAAGCGACTCTGGCCATATAGCCGCAGCCCTCCAGGAACGCCAGGAAAATAAACAGCACGAGCATCTGAGGCACAAAGCCCAAGACCGCGCCTACGCCGCCTACAATTCCGTCCAGAATAAGCCCTGAAAGCCAGTCCGCGCAATTAACGGCCTCCAGGCCGTTTCCTATAAGCACAGGAATGCCGGGCACCCAAACGCCGTAATTTGCCGGATCCGGCTCTTCAAATTCCAGCGCCGCCATATAATCATTATATGTAACTCCGAATGATTTAGTAACTTCACCGTTTTCCTCATCCAGAATTTCAGCAGTAGCTGTTAAATCTGTCGCGGCAGCCGGATCCAGTCCGGCCTGCTCCGCAGCCGCTTCAAAGGCTTCTATAGTCGCTCCGGGTATCACATATTCTTCGCTTGCCTCGTTATATTCAGCGCTTCCTATGCCCAGAAGATGCCAGCCTTCGCCAAAGAGGCCGTCGTTAGTCCAGTCTGTTACCCAGGTGCCCACGGTAGTAACCGATATATAATAAACTATAAACATAACCACTGCAAAAATGGGAAGAGCCAGCCAGCGGTTTGTTACTACTTTATCAATTTTATCTGATGTAGTCAGCTTGCCGTGTTCCTTTTTCTTATAACAGCCTTTAATTATGGAAGCTATATATACATAGCGTTCGTTGGTTATTATGCTCTCGGCGTCGTCGTCCAGCTCTTCCTCGGCGGCCTTAATATCCGCTTCTATATGCGCCAGCACATCCGCGCCCAGTTTAAGCTGTTCCAGCACCTTTTCATCCCGTTCAAAAATCTTGATTGCATACCATCTCTGCTGCTCGTCGGGAAGATTATGCACAGCCGCCTCCTCTATATGAGCTATGGCGTGCTCAACGGCGCCGTTAAAGCTATGCTGGGGCACGGTTTTAGTATTCTTAGCCGCCTTAACCGCCGCCTCGGCCGCTTCCATTACTCCTGTGCCCTTAAGGGCGGATATTTCAACCACCTTGCAGCCAAGCTGTCTGGACAGTTCCTCAATATTTATTGAATCGCCCCTCTTTTTTACTACGTCCATCATATTGACGGCCACGACTACCGGAATGCCCAATTCGGTCAATTGGGTGCTTAAATAAAGATTGCGTTCCAGATTAGTGCCGTCTACTATGTTGAGTATGGCGTCGGGACGCTCGTTAATAAGATAATTTCTTGCCACCACCTCTTCAAGAGTGTAAGGAGAAAGGGAATATATTCCCGGAAGGTCCATTATAGTCACATCGCTGTGCTTCTTTAATTTTCCTTCCTTTTTCTCCACCGTAACCCCCGGCCAGTTGCCTACAAATTGATTAGCTCCTGTCAGCGCGTTAAACAATGTTGTTTTACCGCTGTTTGGATTGCCGGCTAGAGCAATTTTGATTTCCATTTTCACGCTTCCTTTCTTTTTAATTAGTTTTAACTAACCATTTTGCCGAAATAAAGGCTATTCAACCTCTATCATTTGGGCGTCGTCCTTTCTGATAGACAGCTCATAGCCTCTGACGGTAATTTCAATCGGATCCCCCAGCGGCGCCACCTTGCGCACATACACCTGGGTGCCCTTAGTCAAGCCCATATCCATAATTCTGCGCTTGACCGCGCCCTCTCCGTGAAGCTTGGTCACATTTACGGTTTCTCCGATTTTCACCTGCTTCAGCGTCCTCATACCCTTCCCTCCTTAAAATTTATTAAATCATTATTTTGCCGGCCATTTCCCGGCCGATGGCCACGCGGGCTCCCTTTACGTTCACAATCATATTTCCGCCCATAGTCGAAACGATGGTAACCCTCCCGCCGGGGACAAAGCCCATATCTTCAAGATGAGCTTTTACATCAGGCTTGCCTCCAACCTTTTTAATCACATTTTCTTCGCCTACCGTCGCAAGAGTCAGCGGCATCATTTCAGCACCCGCCTTTCAAACCATTTAGAATAACGCGAACTATAAAGGTTAGCGTTTTCTAACCAATACATATGTTAGCACCGGCTAACTATTTTGTCAACGAATTTTTATAATTTAACCGCAAATATTTGACGGTTTTTTGCAGGTAATTAGTTTTTGCGCTTAAAAAAACTAATTATCAGCATCATAAATCAATCGAACATATTTCCAATTAAAAAAAGACGGCGCTGCGCCGTCCTTAATAAAAAGCCGCGGGATAATCCCAGCGCCGCTCCAAGGCGGCGGGCGGGAAGAATATAAAAGGGAGGGCGGAATAATCAGTCTTAGCTGCCCTCCCCATTGATCCGCCCTCCCGGCCGGCCAAAGGCCGGCCTCCTTTCGTCCTGAGAGCCCCTTAAAATAAGGGGCTCTCAGGACATGGGCGGGGCCCGCCTTGGCTAATATTAGTCATTCTCTGTCAATTATATGCCAAAGTATATCCGCGCATTCTTCAGTAGAAAGGGATGAAGTATTCAAAGCTAAGTCATAATTATTTCTGTCAGACCATTCCTTCTTTGTCCAATATTTAAAATAATTTTTCCTCTGCCTATTCTTTTTCTCCATAAGAGCTTCAGCCTCCCCCTGTCCCACGCCTTCTTTTTTCATAACGCGCGCTAATTTCTTTTGAAGATTAGAAGAATAAATATAAACGCGCAATATATTTGGCCGTTCCTTTAATATTTCTGTAGAGCAGCGTCCTATAAATACTGCGGGGCTTTCCTGTTCCAGCCTTAAAATCGTTCTCTGCAAGCCGCAAAATAAATCGTAGACTGTATTGCTGGCCCCCTGAGCATAATTCATATACGCCGCAAAATCATGCAGAAAACTGCCGCTGTATTTCTCATCAAATTCTTCCAGCATGCCGCTCGATACCCCTTGAGCCTCCGCCGCCTTTTTAATAAGCTCGCCGTCATAATAAGGAATTCCCGCCTTTTGGGCAACCATAATGCCAATTTCGCGTCCCCCGCTTCCGAATTCCCGTTCAATCGCCAAAGACTTCATAGCAATTCTCCTTTCCCTGTCCCGCCGCTCCCTGAATTACGACGCTTTATCAAATTGACTGTTATATAAATCCGCATAAAAACCGCCCTTGGCCAAAAGCGTTTCATGATTGCCCTGCTCTATAATATCCCCGTCTTTCATAACCAAAATCAAATCCGCGTTCTTTATAGTGGACAATCTATGCGCTATAACGAAACTGGTTCTTTGCTCAGTAAGTCTATCCATTGCCTTTTGCGTAATAAGCTCCGTCCGGGTATCTACCGAGCTCGTAGCTTCGTCCAGAATAAGCATGGGGCTGTTCTGCACCATTGCGCGGGCAATGGTAAATAGCTGCTTCTGGCCTGCCGAAATAGTAATATTTTCACCCAATACCGTATCAAAGCCCTCGGGCAGTGTCTCAACAAAATGGTAGATCCCGCAGGCACGGCATGCCTGCTCCAACTGCTCATCTGATATGCCCGTGTTATTATATACTAGATTCTCCCTCACAGTTCCCTCTATCAGCCATGTATCCTGAAGCACCATTCCAAATAATTCATGAACATTCGCCCTGGTCAGTTCGGAAATGGACACGCCGTCAATTTTAATATCTCCGCTGTTAATCTCAAAAAAGCGCATAAGCAGATTTACCATCGTGGTCTTGCCCGCGCCCGTAGGGCCTACTATCGCCACCTTCTGTCCCGGCTGAACGTGCGCAGAGAAATCTTTTATTATTATCTTGTCCGGATTATCCGGATAGCTGAAGCGCACATGTTCAAATTCAACCTCTCCGCGCACGTTCTCAAGCTTCGCCGTTTTATGCTCTTCGTCGGGCAGCTCTTCTTCCTGAAGAAAATCAAATACGCGGTCTCCGGCCGCCGCGGCGGTCTGCATTTGAGTCATGCCCTGAGCTATGGTGCTCAAAGGAGAAGTAAATAAACGCACATACATTATAAACGCGGTTATAACGCCAAAGGAAATCTGTCCGTTCAATACCAGCGCAGCTCCTAGAACACAAACGGCAACATATCCTAAATTGCCTATAACGTTCATCAACGGCTGCATAACTCCCGATAAGAACTGGCTCTTTCTCTCCGCGTCATAAACTGCTTTGTTCATGCCGTCAAAAGTATGCTTTATTTTGCGGTTAGCGCGAGAAATTCTGACTACGTCGTGCCCCGAATACATCTCTTCTACATAACCGTTTAAACTGCCCAGGCTTTGCTGACGGGCGATAAAATATCCCTGCGATTTAGCCATAATCGCCGCCATAATTCCAAAGCCCAGCAGCGTAGCCGCAACAGCCGCAAGCGCCATACGCCATTCAGTAGCGAACATCATAATAAGACATCCTACAAACTGCGCCGCAGCGCTCACTATTGAAGGCAAACTGTTGGAGAGCGCCTGCTGAAGAGTGCTTACATCATTGGTAACGCGGCTTAAAATATCGCCGTGTGAATACTTCCCGAAGCATTTCATCGGAACGTGATTTATTTTATAGGATAAATCCCGGCGCAGATCCTTAGATAGATTCAATGTAATTGTAGCCATAATATAATGCTCAATATAGGTAAAAAGTGCGCTGAGCAAATACAGGCCTAAAAGCAGCAATCCTATTTTCCCTACTGCGGCAAGGTCTATGCCGGTAAAAAGGCCGTCTGAAATCAGATTTGTAATGCGGCTGAGCTGATTTGGGCCGATAATAGTAAGCACAGCTCCGCCCACGGCCAGACATAAGGCTATAATCATAGGGACCTTAAGCTTTGCCGAATATATAAAGAGCTCCCTTATAAGTCCCATAATTCCGCGTTTGCTCTTTTCGGGCACGTTCATGCGCCCCGCCATTCTGTTAGCGCTCATTTTTTATCCCTCCTTTATTCGCCCAGTTCTTCAGCCGAAAGCTGAGACATGGCAATTTCACGGTAAACAGGGCAGTTCTTAAGCAGTTCTTCGTGCCTGCCTATGCCCACGGCGCGGCCTTCGTCCAGAACAACTATCTTGTCGGCGTCCCTGATTGTTCCTATTCGCTGAGCAACTATCATGCGGGTAGTGTTTCCCAGATGTTCCTTAAGGCCTTTTCTCAGCATGGAATCAGTCTTATAGTCCAGAGCGGAGAAGGAATCATCAAAAATCAGTATTTCGGGCTGCCGTGCAAGCGCCCTGGCTATGCTCAGCCTTTGCTTCTGCCCGCCCGAAACGTTAGTGCCCCCTTCAGTAATGGGCGCGTTAATTCCTCCGGGCAGTTTCTGAACAAATTCAGACGCCTGAGCCAATTCAAGCGCACGGCTGACGTTTTCATCAGTCTGTTCCGCAGCGCTTTCTCCAAAGAGCACGTTCTCCCTTATATCTCCTGCAAACAAAACAGCCTTCTGCGTAACGTATCCTATACGGTCATAAAGCGAATCAAAAGTATATTCCTTTATATCCCTGCCGTCTATCAGCACCTGGCCTTCAGTCGCATCATAAAAGCGCGCCGCAAGGCTGACCAGAGTAGTCTTCCCGCTGCCCGTAGCGCCGATAAAAGCTATAGTCTCCCCTTTATTCACCTTAAAGCTGATGTGTTCAAGAACATCTTTTCCCGATGAGGGATAATGAAAAGATACGTCCCGGAATTCAACCGTGCCCGTCTCGTCAGACTGCGTATTTGCACCCTCATGCAGCTTGATTTCAGCTTCCAGCACTTCGTTAATACGGCCGGCCGAAACCTGCGCCGAGGGCAGAAACATAATTACCATAACCATCATCATAATGGACATAATAACATAAGTCGCATAGGTGCCGAAAACCACTATATCTCCAAATGCGGCTATTCTGGCCGTGACATCCGCCGCCGCCACATTATTTACAATAGAAGCGCCAACCCAATATATAACCAGCGCCAAGGCGTTCATAGCCAGGGAAACCGCAGGCATAAGCAGAGCCAGAGCGCGCTGATTAAAGAGCTGCGTCTTCATAAGCGTATCATTTGCCTTTTCAAATTTCTCCGCCTGATATTCCTCGGCGTTAAAGGCATGCACCACATTTATGCCGGTAAGATTTTCCCGGGATACGCGGTTAATATTATCCGTGAGCTTTTGAACCCGCCTAACCCGCGGCAAAATTACGATAATTACCAAAAGCATAATCAGAATCAGCGCCGCCACAAAGCCCGCGGTAATAGCCGAAAGCGTCCAGCTCTTATTAATAATCTTAATAACCGCCCAAACCGCCATAACAGGCGATTTTATAAGTATTTGCAGGCCCATAGCCACCAGCATCTGAATCTGGGTTATATCGTTGGTGGTGCGGGTAATCAGGCTGGGAACAGAAAACGCCTGCATTTCCTGGTGCCCGAAATCCGCCACTTTATTAAATACGCCCTCGCGCAGAGTATAGCTGAAGCCCGCCGCAATCTGCGCGGCCAGATATCCGCAGATAATGCTGAGCACAGCGCTGACCAAAGTGCAGGCCAGCATTTCCAGGCCGGTGCTGAACACTTCCGAAACCGTACTGCCCGGCGTTTTAATCAAAACCGTCAAATCTTCCATGTAATCGGGAAGGCGCAAGTCAAAATAAATCTGGCCCAATACCAGCGCCGCGCATATGCCGGCCATAATCCATTCCTTTGCGCGCATCCTTTTCAAAATTTTAAGCACTGAACATTCTCCTTTCTTACCAGCCCGAGCCGAAGCCGCTCAAAGCCACGATTATGCTTTCCGCGCCCAGCAGTATTAAATAGGCGCCTATTATATAACCTACAGCCGCTATTGATACAATTGGGTTCAAAATCATTATAACTCCCAATATAATCCCTATAATGTTTACAGTCATGGCCAAATAATAATAAAATTTACCCGCAGTCAAACGGATTATATTTAAATGGCACAGCCTTGAAACGCAATGAGCAATAAACCATATGGGGAAAAGCAAAGAGAACACCCATGTGCCCGCCGCAGGATAAGCCAGAAGCATAACTCCCACCATTACGCTGAAAAGGCCCGAAATCAAAGACACAGTGGGCAGAAAGCCCGTATGCCTGTCAATTTTAATATAAAATACTATATCCGCTATTCCCGTTAAGACGGCTATAATTCCATATATAATTACCACGCCTAAAAGTATTTCAGAGGGACGGATAAAGCTGAAAACCCCCAATAATATTAGCAAAACACCTATTATAAGCTCAAGCCAGCCATAACCTGAACGCCGTTTCATTGCCGGGAGCCTCCTTCCCTTTTAAGAATATTCATAAATTCGTCGCCTGTAATAGTCTCCTTTTCATATAAATATTGAGCCAATTCATCCAGCTTAGCGCGGTTTTCCATCAATATGCGTCTGGCCGCGCCATGCTGCGCTTTAATAATATCAATAACTTCTTTATCAATCTCTTTCTGCATATCATTTGAGCATATTAAAGAAGCGTCTGAGCCCAAATACTGATTATTTACAGTCTCCATAGCAGTCATATCAAAAGTTTCGCTCATACCGTATCTGGTTATCATCGCACGCGCCAGTTTTGTCGCCTGTTCTATATCATTAGAGGCGCCGGTGGTTATTTCGTTAAACACAATTTCCTCAGCCGCCCGGCCTCCCGTATAGGCTGCGATTTTATCCTCTATTTCCTGCTTGGTCAGCAGATATTTATCCCCCTGCTCCACCTGCATGGTATATCCCAGCGCTCCTGACGTGCGCGGAATGATGGTAATTTTCTGAACGGGAGCCGAATTATTCTGCATGGCCGCCACCAGCGCGTGACCTATTTCATGATAAGCCACCACCCTCTTTTCCCTATCTGAAAGCACGGCGTTCTTCTTCTGATATCCGGCTATAACCACTTCTATGCTTTCTTCCAAATCGCTTTCTTCCACTATAATGCGGTTATGGCGCACTGCGCGCAGCGCCGCCTCATTTATAATATTGGCCAATTCCGCTCCTGAAGCGCCCGCAGCCATACGCGCAATGGTATGGAAATCAACGTCCGGAGCCGTCTTAATTTTTTGGGCATGCACCTTTAAAATAGCTTCGCGCCCTTTAAGGTCGGGCAATTCTACGGGCACGCGCCTGTCAAATCGCCCAGGACGAGTCAGCGCCGGATCCAGCGCTTCAGGACGATTGGTAGCGGCCAGAATTATAACGCCGGTGTTCCCCTCAAACCCGTCCATTTCGGTCAAAAGCTGATTAAGCGTCTGTTCCCTCTCATCATTGCCTCCCAGTTGTCCGTCCCGTCTCTTGCCTATAGCGTCAATTTCATCTATAAAAACAATGCATGGGGCTTTTTCTTTAGCCTGAGCAAATAAATCGCGCACTTTAGAAGCCCCCATGCCCACGAACATCTCCACGAACTCCGAGCCCGAAATGGAGAAAAAGGGAACATTTGATTCGCCCGCCACAGCCTTTGCCAGCATGGTTTTGCCCGTGCCCGGAGGACCTACAAGCAAAATTCCCTTAGGCATGGACGCGCCCGCCTCCGAATATTTCTGAGGATTATGCAGATAATCTACAATTTCCGCCAGGCTTTCTTTGGCTTCATCCTCGCCTGCGACATCATTAAAGCGTATGCCCTGAGTGGACTGCACATATATTTTAGCGTTGCTTTTTCCCAGGCCGAAAGCCATAGAATTTTTACCGCCGGCCTGCTCCATAAGCTTCTTATTCATATATTGGCCAAGCCCTACAAAAATAAGAGCGGGTATGCCTATGGAGAGCAAAAGGCTTAGAATGGGAGACATAGGCTCGACTATTTCCTTGGCAAAAACCGCGCCCGAATCATACAGCCGCTGCGTTAAATCTGAATCAGGCATAATTCCCGTTTTATAAATAGCCTTATTTTCCTTATCAGTAAAGACTATTTGGTTATCCTCGATTTTTACCTCGCCTATATTGCCTTCCTCAGTCATCTTTATAAAGGCGCCGTAATCAATTTCGGTTACCCTTCTCTGAGCAAGCAGAGGCGCCACAATCAAATTAAACAGCAGCAGCACCACCAGCGCGACTCCATAATAATACAAAAGGGATTTTTTTGGCGATTTGACCTCTTTCAATATTATTCCTCCTCCTTTTCCTGCAATTCAAGCGCGTCATTTATGGCCTCCAAAGAAATAAGCAGCGCGCGGTTAGCCGCTTGCACGGCAAAATCCAGCGCGTATTCAGCTAAAAGGGCCTTTTCCTCAGCCGAAAGGGACTTAGTCCATTCTTCCGCGGAAGCCGGAAAGCTTATCTCTTCCTTAGCGTCTTTTATAATTTGTTCCACCCGTCCGTAGGTTTTGGACAGCCTGCTGACCGTCTCAGCGCGGGAAAGACTCAATTTACTGCGCAGATTAAGCTCGTTTGAGGCGCAGTCCCGCCTAAGCTGAGCAATTTCCCGCTCTATTTCTTCGCGGCTTGCTTCTTCTCCCAAATGAATCCGGCTGCGCAGCTTTTCAAATTCTCTATCCAATTCCCCTAATTTTACAGATAACAACTCGCGCGCCATACCGACGCCCCCTTTTTTATACTCTTCTTTATTATTTTAACCCTTATATTAACTTTCATCAATTACCATTAACATTTAAATGTAAAGACAAAAAGGGCGGAGTGTAAAAAACTTTTACACTCCGCCCCTTTTGTAAAAAAGCCGTTTAAGAAAAAGGAGAGACTCCTTCAGTCATTATAAAATAGATTTGATGTACGATTTTATCCAGATTTTTTGTATCCTCTTCCGTCCAATTTGCCAGAATACCCATTATAGCCTGGCTGTGATAACGCAGAATAAATTTTAATTCCGAGCGGCTGCACTGCTGGTATAAATTATTTTCTTCCACCGTCTGTTCAAAAAGATCATATACCTGCTGAGTAAGTATGCGCACAATTTCATCGCCGTAATTTGTTTGGATGCTCTTCTTTACCCGCGGAAGCGCGTTAATGGCCATAAGCATAAAATAGCGCAGCCTTTCCTCTCCGTCTTTGCCCAGGCCGGCCTCCCGAATAAGCTGAGCTCCTTTTTCCAGCACCCACCTGAACATATCCGGGATATCCTCAAAATGATAATAAAAAGCCTGGCGCGTAATATGGCATTCGTCTACGATATCCTTAACCGTCAGCTTTTTAACCTTTTTTTCCATAAGAAGCTTTCTTGCAGCCTCGGCTATTTCCACCTTCATATCAATCGCCATTAAGCCTCACCTCCAGCCCGGGCCAAGCGGCGTTTCCGCCCGTCGTTAATAAAAAAACCGAACCTATCGTCATATGGCGCAAAGGTTCGGTTGACTTGGTGGACGATCAGGGGCTCGAACCCTGGACACCCTGATTAAGAGTCAGGTGCTCTACCA
>QALW01000021.1:153759-243540 GCA_003150515.1 Selenomonadales bacterium
CGAACCCTGGACACCCTGATTAAGAGTCAGGTGCTCTACCAGCTGAGCTAATCGTCCGTTTGGAGCGGAAGACGAGATTCGAACTCGCGACATTCGCCTTGGCAAGGCGACGCTCTACCACTGAGCCACTCCCGCATTACCCGCCGACAATTTGTTATCGTCAGCAGATGGTATAATAGCATAGTATACGTTTTTTGTAAAGCGTTTTTAACGGCAAAAGAAAAAATTTCTCAACGTTTTTTTACCACTTTATTTTTTAATTCCCCTCCCGAAATAAAATCAGCCGCGTTTTGGAGGGTTGTATTTGCGATTGCGTCCAGCGCTTCAACAGTAAAATAAGCCTGATGGGAGGTGACCAGCACGTTAGGCAGCGCCAGGAGCTCCAGCAAGGTATCGTCCCCTAAAATGCTGTCTGTAAAATCCTCATAAAAATAATTTTCTTCCTCTTCATATACGTCCAGCCCAACCGAGGAAATAACCCTGCTCTTAAGCCCGTCTATGAGCGCCTGAGTGTCCACCAGTCCGCCTCGGGAAATATTAATTAGCATAACACCCTTTTTCATTTTGGATATGCTGTCTTTATTAATCAGATGTCTGTTTTCATCAGTAAGCGGGCAATGGAGGGTTATTATATCGCTTTGAGCGTATAATTCGTCCAGGCTTACCAATTCTATGCCCTGCTCCCGGGCATAATTGGGATCCGCATAGATATCATGAGCTATAATGCGGCAGGAGAACGCCTTAAGCAGCCCCGCCACGGCCTTTCCTATGCGCCCCAATCCGATTATTCCGGCAGTCTTGCCCGCCATATTGAAGCCCAGCAAGCCCTTAAGGCTGAAATTATATTCTTTAGTCCGCAGATACGCCTTATGTATCTTGCGGTTAAGCGCTAAAATAAGAGCTAGAGTATGCTCGGCCACGCCCTGGGAAGAATATTCGGGCACATTCATTACGCATATGCCTAATTTTTCGGCCGCAGCCAAATCCACATTATTGACGCCGGCGCATCTGAGCAGAAGCAGGCGTATGCCCTTTTCCTTTATGCATTCAAGCGCTCCCGCAGAAATTCTATCGTTGACAAAGCAGCATACAGCGTCAAAGCCGGCCGCCATATCCGCATTTGAGCATTCCAGCCTGTCCGCAAAAAATCTTAATTCAAACCCAAACTCTTCATTAGCGCGGTTGAAAAAATCAATATCATATTCCTTCGCATCAAAAAACGCTATTCTCATTTGCAGTTCATCTCCTCAGTATTTCATATATATTCTGTCCGCAGCGGCAAAAGGTATGTATAGAAATATATATTTCATCATAAGAACAAACAATACTGTCAAAATGCAATGCGCCGCAAGGAGAGGGATTTTCCGCAAAAACAAACCGTATTTTAATTTTATTATCCAGCCCGCCTTTTATAAAGCTCCCTCTATAACGCGCATTACGTTCTCCGTGCCCTTAGCGGCAGGAGCGTTTTTCATATTCTCTATATATTCTTCCCTATGAGCGTATAATCTGCCTACGGCCTTTTCCAGCGTTCCGCCCGTAAGCTGCGCTTCGGGAAGCACCATAGCATAGCCGTCTTTTTCAAAGGCCCGGGCATTCTGCACCTGGTCCCCCCGCGAACCGGCGTCCAGAGGGATTAGCAGCATGGGCTTTTTAAGCGCCAGAAATTCGTTAATGCTGTTGGAGCCGGCCCGGGATATAATCATATCGGCCAGAGCCAGCACATCAGGAAGCTGCTGATTCATATATTCCTTCTGCACATATCCCCGCAGTCCGTCGTATTGCCTCTCGGCTTTTCCCTTGCCGCAGAGATGTATAACATTATAATCCTCAAGCAGCCGTTCCAGGACTGAAAACAGCGCCTGATTGACTTTAACTGAGCCGCTGGAGCCGCCCATTACCAAGAGAGTGGGCCGGCGGGGCAGGCCCAGCGACCGGCGCGCGCTTTCCCCGTCCCCCATAAACAGCTCTTTTCTTATGGGCGAACCGGTAACGACCACCTTTTCCTCAGCGAATTTATTTCCCGCCTCTTTAAAGGTAAGGCAGATTTTTCTTGCGCTTGAAGCGCATAAGCGCGTTGCAAGCCCGGGCGAAATATCCGATTCATGTATTACAGCGGGAATCTTTAATCTGCCCGCAGCCTTAACCACCGGAACGGATACAAAGCCGCCCTTGGAAAAAAGCACGTCGGGAGCTATTTGCCTGAGTATATTAACAGACTGCCTATAGCCTTTAATGACTTTAAACGGATCAGTTAAATTTTTAATATCCAAATATCTGCGCAGCTTTCCGGCGCTGATTACATGATAGGTGATATCCGGCTGAGAGGTGATCAATTCGTATTCCAAGCCGTCGCGCGTGCCTATATAATGAATTTCATAGCCTTTTTTTCTTAATTCGGGCAAAAGCGCGATATTGGGAGTGACATGGCCGGCCGTCCCCCCTCCGGTCAATACTATTTTGGGCATAAAACGAACTCCTTTAACAGGAAAATTTAATTGTTTCTTTAACCACTATATGCCGCGGGCTTCCTCCCCGTCAATACGGCTTAAAATTATAACACGATATGCGCTATGGTCAGATTATATATTATGCCGCGCCATATATTAAACAATTCAGGCTCCCGCTATATTCCAAAAAGCCTGAGAAGCAGGCCGGCAGCGGCGGAAATGCCAAAAAGCAGGAATATAATTTTAACGCAGTCCTTAATATTTCTATTTGCCCGGAAGAGCACTATAAGCCCCACTCCAGCTCCCGCGCACAAGCCAGCGACCGCCGAGCTTAACGTTATCGCGCCCCCCAGATAAAGCTCCGTTATCAAAACTGAAGCCGCGCAATTGGGAATCAACCCTATAAGCGCCGCTAAAATGGGCTGAAAAAAGCTTCCCGAAAGCATAAATTCGCCTAAATTATCCTCACCCACAAGATGAATCAGACCGCCCAGCACGATATTCGCCGCCAGCACTATAGCAAAAATCCCGGCCGTATGCTTAAGGGCGGAAAGAAAAATTCCATGCTCGCAGCCGCAGCCCGAACACAGCTTCTTAATATTCTCTTCCCCCTGCACGCTGTTTCTTTTAACTATAAAATCTATAACGATGCCCGCCAAAACGGCTATAACAATCTTTATTCCTATAAGAACAAGCATTTGGCCTACATGTCCCGGCTGAGAAAGCATTATTATGACCATTTCATCCGAAGTGGATAAAAAAACGGCCAGCAGAGTGCCTAAGGATATAATCCGCCCCGCATAAAGATTAGCCGCCATTGCGGAAAAGCCGCACTGCGGCACGCATCCCAGCAAAGCGCCGAATATTACTCCCAGCTTGCCCGAACCAGCCAGCGCCTTCTCCATTTTTCCCGAAGTATGATGCTCAAGAAATTCTATAAGCAGATAGGCCAGAAATAAAAAGGGCAGGGTTTTGAGCGAATCAATTAAAGAATGATGTAAAATCTCCCATACAGTTTCCCACATAAAATACAAACTCCTATAAAATCAGCTCTGTCAGGATATTATCTAAAACCTGAAAGAGCACGGGCAGCAACGCGCAGATTACGCCCAGGCTCTTCTTTTTGCCCGCCGCCGACATAAGCTTGGGAAGCAAAAAAAGCTGCGCTATTATAAGCGCCGTTCTTAACGCCCACCATGCAAAATGGCCCGACGCAGTTATCCCCCTAAAATTCAAAAGCAGAAACAGCGCCGATAGAATTCCTTCGGGAAGCAAAGTGACATGCCATAGCTTTTTGAAAAAAAGCGAAGGCCCCATATTTATTATAACCGAATATAAAGTATAAGCAGCCGCGGCAATAATTATAAAGCCTGCGGCCAAAGCCAAGATGAGCAAGGTTTCGTTCATAAATTATTTCCCAGACATATTATTTTCAATTATTATATGATATTTTTCAGTATTGCGCAAATATTTTATAAAGCTTTTCCCCCAGCCGCTCCGAACCGCTTTACGCGCAATAAAAACAATGGAAATTAATTCTGGCCTGTGTTATAATATAATCGGCCTCAGATATTAAATACGAAAGGCAAAACCATGGATAAAAAAACAATAATAATAACCGGCGCGTCCAGAGGAATAGGCCGGGCATGCGCTCTCAGCTTTGCCGCCGGCGGCTGGAACGTAGTTATAAATTATTTCCGCAGCGCCGAAAAAGCGCACGAGCTGCTTAAAAGCATAGAGCAGGCTGGCGGAAGCGGCATAGCCATAAATGCGGACGTTTCCTCTCCCGAGCAGGTCAAGCGGCTGTTCAGCCAGGCAAAGGAGCGCTTCGGCAGAATAGACGCCGTAATAAACAACGCCGGAATTGCTCAGAAAAAGCTGTTTATAGATATAACCCAGGAGGACTGGCGCAATATGCTGGATGTAAATCTGGGCGGAGTTTTCTATTGCTGCCAGCAGGCTGTTGAGCATATGATGTGGAACAGGCGAGGCTGCATAATTAATATATCCTCCATATGGGGAATGGCCGGAGGCGCATGCGAAGCGCACTATTCCGCCGCCAAAGCGGGAATAATCGGCTTAACCAAAGCTCTGGCCAAAGAGGCCGGACAATGGAACATACGAATAAACTGCATAGCTCCCGGAGTTATAGATACTGATATGAACGCCGGCCTGAGCCGGGAGGATATTAACGAAATAACAGCGCAGACTCCTTTGGGCAGAACGGGCTCTCCCCGCGATATAGCAGCGCTGGCGCTTTTTCTGGCTTCGGAAGACGCGCAGTTTATAACGGGACAGATAATAAGCCCTAACGGAGGACTGATTATATAATAAGCGGCAGCTTATACATCTTTAACCCAATATTTTTCTTGAACGGCGGTATAAATAAATATGATTGCAGAAGCAAACGGTATAAAGCTGTATTATAAAAAGCTCGGCCGGGGAGCTCCGCTTATTCTCCTGCACGGCAACGGAGAATCTCACGAGATATTCGCTCCTCTGGCGGAGAGCCTGCAAAACTCCTTCTGCTTATATATGCCGGACAGCAGAGGGCATGGCCAAAGCCAAAAGGCGCCCTTGGATTATTATCTTATGGCGGAGGATATATACTGCCTTATAAAATGCCTGGGCCTCAAGGCGCCCCATTTATTCGGCTTCAGCGACGGAGGAATAATAGCCCTCATTCTTGCCTCCCGCGCTCCTGATTGCATTTCCTCTCTTACGGCGGCGGGCGCCAATCTTTCTCCGCGCGCCTTTAAAATGCATGTCCGTCTTAGAATGCAAATAGAATATTTTTTCAAAAGAGAGGAAAAAACAAGACTTATGCTCAAACAGCCTGAAATAACAGAACAGGCCCTGAACAGAATAACCGCCAGATCTCTTATAATAGCAGGCGAGAAAGACGTTTTTCCCCTGAAACATACGCAAAGCATAGCAGAGGGCATTCCCCATTCGCAGTTATTAATATTAAAGGGCAGAAATCACTATAATTATATATACGATACCAACATGCTCGCCCCCATCCTGAGCAGCTTCTGCCTGAAAAAACCGCCGTCCGGCAGCTCTGAATTGCGGCCGCCTCTTTAAAAAGCCCCCGGCTCAGTAAAACGCGCAATTATTTTGTTTACAAAAGAAATTATGCGTCTGAGACGTTTTTATGCTATAATATAAAAAACTTATTATATGCGGACGCATGCCTATTATTTATTTTAAACCGGCTGCCGCCGCAGGATTAACGGCCCGCCGTATATAAATGCTTAGGAGAATCCTAATGGGTTTCAGCGAACCAAACGCTTTGGAATTTATAAAATTATATAATATAATTGACGACTGTCTCAGCAAAAGCCTGAGCGTAGAGAAAAACGACATGTCCTTTACTCAAAAAGTAAATACTCTGCGCACAAAGGGAGACCATATAATCTCCCGCTTTTACGTTGAGCTTCTTATTTACGCCAAGCTGCGCAACGTTATAGTGCACGATACTACAACGGACGAGCCCGTAGCCCGCCCTTCGGATGTAACGATTGAAAAGATGCGCAGGATTATACAGCTTATGACTCAGGCTCCCCTGGCCTTAGACAGCATAGCCCATCCTTATACCGAACTGCTCATTACTAAGCCTCACCATAAAGCGGCCGAGCTTATGCGCAGGATGCATAAAGCCAAAGCATCCTATGTTCCCGTAATAGAAGAAGGATTTCTTGCGGGGGTTTTCTCCATGAGCGCTCTGAGCGCCTATATAAACGCAAAAGGCACGGCCGGTTTAAACGAAGAACTGACCATTGCGCAGCTAGAGCCCTTTTACCGCATAAATAATTCCAAGCGCACCGAGGCTTTTTTCTCCGCTCGGGCTGACGCTGACATATACGAAATAGACAATATTTTTAATAAGACAGTAAATACAGAGCTGACAATCGGCGCTGTTTTTATTACGCATGACGGCTCCATTAACGGCCAGCTTCTAGGCATGATAACGCCGTTTGATTTAGTGCGCATAAATATAGATTAGCCAATACTCTCAGAATGCGGCGCATTTTGCCGCAATTATATCGTCCGGCGAAAGGAATTTATAATGAAATTTAAAACCCTTGTAAAAAACCGCAAAGAGCTTTTTATTATCCTGAGCATTATACTGGCAGTCATAATTATTGCAGTCTCATTAATCCTATTTCTGCCCAGAAAGAAGCCGGCGGCGGCAGAGCACAACATAAAAAACGCGCTGCCTTCCAGCATAGCCTGCGTCCCTTATTTGAAGAACGGCTCTCTTTACGTTATAGACGACGGCCAAAGCGTTCTTATAAGCGACGGCGTTTATAAAACGGACGATGTAGAAAAAGCGCAGCTTTTTGATTACGTTTGGTCTGCTTCGGGCAGCGAAATGCTGTACCTCAAAAACGCTGATGACAGCGGCGAGCTTATGCATTATAAAAACGGCTCCAATCAGCTTATAGCCAAAGGGGTGACCTCCTGGTGCACCGTTGAAAATATGGACAGAGCCGCATATATAATTGACGAGGATTCCGTGCTGCAAACAGGAATGCTTATGCTGTATTATAACGGCGCTTCCATATTGCTGGATATAAACGTACAGCCCTCTTCCGTCCGCTTCAGTTCGGACGGCAATTATCTTTATGCGCTTAAATGCCATGATACCAGCGAGTTAAGCACCGGCATAGGCAATTTAATGAGATATGATATGCAGGGAAACCGTCAAACAATACAAAAGGACGTCTACGGCGTAAATTGGCTCAATTATGACGGTTCCGCCTATGTATGCCTGTCTCAGAACGCCGATTCCATTACATACGATTATCTTATAGTATCAAACGACCGCAGCGTGACCATAGAGGGCGTATATTCCGCCAGCATATCGGACGACCGCAGCGTAATCTATCTTTTAGCCGACTATAACGCCGAGCTGGAATTGGGCACCCTCTATTCCCTTTCGGTTGCCAATCTGCAAAAGCGCGAATTGGCCAAAAATGTCGCTTTTATCAATCCCGGCGGCATAACCGACCTGACTCAGGGGATTCTTTACAGCACGCCCGGAGAGATGTCGGGCAGATATGATATAAATTATGTAACCTCTTCCGGACAAATTTACACGTTAATTTCGGACGGCTTCGAGCAATCCCTTTATACCATATATCTCAATACGCAGCAGCAGACGGGATATATTATGATGCACGGCGTAAGCGCCGACCGGCATACTTTGCATTATGTTGAATGGTCTAACGGCAGAATTGACGATAGGAAGCTGGATGAAAACGTGCATGAGCTGGTATATTACGAGGCGTGCGACAGCATATTGTACATAAAAAACGGAAACGGCAATGCGGCAGAGCTTTATATGGTGACAGGCGATCAGGACAGAAAGCTGGTTGCCCAGAATACCGGCGCAATTTACAACAGCGCCGACCAATCCTATTACTCCTGCTCCCTGCTTTCAAACGACGGCAAAAAGGCTTTATACTTTACCAATTTAATTAATACCGAGGAAAGCGATTTGGAATCTCATCCTATCGCCTCTTTATACGGCACCATGCATATAATTGACCTTGAGACGGGTAAGAGCACGGAAATTGCAAAGCAGGTAATGGCTAACGCCGTGCTTTCCATTATGGCGGATGAAAATATGGACAATATATACTTTATGACGCTGGACGGCGAACGACTCAGCCTCTGCCAATACATTTCGGGCGAAGTTGCCGTTTTGGACAACGGCGTTATGAATATGCTTATACCCACTATGTAAGCGCGGTCGGATATTTTTATGCTATACGCCCTGCAACTGTTTTCCTCCGGCAAATATTCTGAGCAATAAGAATGCCCGCATCCAGATATTTTGTCAAACGCGCGTTTTAACGTGCCTTAGTTCGGATTAATTTTAAAAAGTCCCGCCCAAAAGATATGCGCCTGCGGTAAATTTTGCCGTCTCCATTTTTAAACGCCGCTGATTTCAGCCCGTTAATATAAAAAGCGCCCGGAAGGAAAATTATCTCCCCGGGCGCTTTTGCTATTTTATTTTTAAGCGGATTATTTAGAAGAATAATAATTGATCAGCCCGCCGCTTACCAATATATCCCGTTCGTCCTCCGTCATAGCCGGAATATTCAGGCTTATCTTTACAGCCTGGCCCTTCAATACATAAGCGTCCACCTTTTCCGCCTTGGAAAGAATGGCGTCTCTGATCCCCGGAATATATATAAAATCATCAGGCTCAAACAGCTCGGCGTCCTCAATTGAAACGGTAAAAGGAGCCATGCCCCAATTGATTAAATTGCTGCGATAGCGCTTAGTCGCGTAATCAAGCGCGATATTAGCCCAGCCTCCAAGCACTTTCTGGCAGCTTGCGGCCTGCTCGCGCGCCGAACCGTCTCCCGGCATATTGGCATAAATCGCGCTGCCTATGCCCAAATTGGAATCTATAACCGCGCCGAGCTCCTCGGCCGCTTTAATATATTGAGCGTCCAGCTTTTTGCCGCCGTCCAAAAGCTCCTGCTGAGCGCGGGCAGCCTTGCTCCTGCCCACATAGGCCGGATCCTTGCGGGAAAGCGCATATTCGGACAGCTTGTAGGGATTGGAGCGCAAAGTGCTGGTTTCGCCCGACGGAATTAATTCATCAGTGGTAGTAACCTTATCCCTTATAACCGAGCAAAGCCTTATAAGCAGATTATCGGGCATGCGGTGCAGCTTGGGCCAATCCGCGATATTGGGCCCCAACACAAGCTCTTCTTCAGGATGAGGGCGTCCATAACCGTTATAAACGCGTTTTTTATAAAGCTCGTCATGATATGTATACGGATATTTTTTATAATCCGCCTCAATTTCATCCGCGCCCGTAAGCCTGCCCGAATTAACGGCCGTAGCGGCTATTGAACGCGCGTCCATAAGCGCGCAGTAGGAAATCTGCCCGTCTCCCGGCTTAGAGCCTTCTCTATTGGGGAAATTGCGCGTGCAGTGGCGTATGGAAAACGCATTATGCGCAGGAACGTCTCCCGCTCCGAAACACGGGCCGCAGAAAGCCGTCTTTATAACGGCGCCAGCGCTCATAAGCGCAGCCATACCGCCGTTATTTACTATTTCATAATATACGCTCTGGCTGGCAGGATAAACGCTCAGGCCAAACTCCCCGCTGCCAGTGCTGCCTCCCTTTAAAATATCGGCCGCCGCCATTATATTTTCAAAAATGCCGCCGGCGCAGCCCGCTATAATCCCCTGGTCTACATAAAATTCTCCGTCCACCAGCTTATCCATAAGCCTGCTCTTTATGCCGGAGGAGGCATATTGCTCATTAGCCGTCTTTTCTAATTGAGCCAGCAATTCTTTAGCGTTGCGCTTAAATTCGCGTATGGTATAAGCGTTGCTGGGATGAAAGGGCAAAGCTATCATGGGCTCAATTTTATCCAGTTCTATTATAATTAATCCGTCATAGCATGCCGTCTCGCCCGGCTTAAGCTCTTTAAAATCCTTTTCCCGTTTATGTATTTTATAATACTCTCTAACCGCCTCATCCGTCGCCCAAATAGAGCTGAGACAAGTGGTTTCAGTAGTCATAACGTCTATTCCGCAGCGGTAATCCACGCTCAGATTTTTTATGCCGTCCCCTATAAATTCCAGCACCTTATTCTTAACCCGGCCGCCGGAAAACACCTCTTTAATAAGCGCTATGGCTACGTCGTGCGGCCCTACGCCCGGCCTGGGAGCCCCCTTAAGCATTACTGCTATTATTTCAGGATAATTTATATCGTAGGTTTTATTTAAGAGCTGCTTAACCAGTTCTGGCCCGCCTTCTCCTACTGCCATGCAGCCTAATGCGCCGTAACGGGTATGACTGTCGGAGCCCAGCACCATCCTGCCGCATCCGGCCAGTTCTTCCCGGGCATAGGAATGAATAACCGCTATATGGGGAGGAACGAAAATGCCCCCGTATTTGCGCGCGGCGGTATATCCGAAAACGTGGTCGTCTTCATTCAGAGTCCCGCCCACGGCGCAAAGGCTGTTATGACAGTTAGTAAGCGCATAAGGAACGGGGAATTCCTTTAATCCGCTGGCCCGCGCCGTCTGAATTATGCCTACATAAGTTATATCATGGGAAGTAAGCGCGTCGAATTTCAGTTTCAGGCGGCTCATATCCCCCGACGTATTATGGGCAGAGAGAATGCCGTAGGCCATAGTATTCTTAAACGCGCTGTTGTCCGCGTCCGCATAGCCCTTTAATATTTCGTTCTGATTTTTTATAAACGTCTTTTCCCAGTTGCAGCTAATCATTTTTAAACTCCTTTAATTACAGAATAACCAGATTCTTGCCGTAGGCCTTTTTAAATATATTTCCGCTGGTCAGAGCGTCCTTGATTTCCAGAGAAGCGTCTGCCGTGGCCGCAGTCTTAACTATAACTGAATCTCCAAGGATATCGCAGCTCACTCCCGTAATCACGCCCGACATGCATCTGTCAAAGCTCTCGGCAATTCTTATAAGCACTCCCAATTTATTAATTATATCTATATCGGCGCCGTTTATTATATCGCCGTATTTTATATAATCCTTTTTCATCTCCTCTTTGCGGTGGAAAGCCGCTATAAAGGAGGCCATAAGCCTGTCCCTATGATTAAGGCCGTAAAGATTGCCGTTTATCATCATATAAAACGTATGCTTATGATGATCGTAATATTTTATGCGCTGGCCTATATCGTGCAGCATGCCCGCCGTCCTTATAAGGCGCAGATAAGAATTGGGCAGCTTATGCAATTGGCGGAGCTGTTCAAACATGGAAACGGCAAGCTGGGTTACGCGTTCAGCATGCTCTACGTTTTCATTATACTGCCCCGAAAGATTTCTGAGGCTGAAATCCAGGACGTTGGGAGTGGGCTTAACTGCAAGCTGAGGATCAATATGCTCAAAGATTATTCCCTCCCGCATGCCCGTGCAGCTCACATATACGTCGCTGCTGTTTATGCGCTTTATAAGAGAAGTCATAGCCGCCAGCGCAGCCAGGAATATATCCGCGCGCTCATTGGACAGGCCTTTAATTTTCATTCTTCCGTCCAAATCCAGCTTTTTAACCCCTTCGTATACTAAATTGACCTCTTTTTCTGTCATAAAATAATTATGGGCTATATCCAGGCTGTACTTTTTCTTCTTGCGCAGCACTTTGCCCACGTTCCGGAAAGAGCCTCCCACGCCTATAAGAGGCAGATTGGAAATATTCTGAAGCCAGGGCAGCTCGTCAAACTGAGCGGCGATAAATTCCTCAATAGCGTCCATCTGCTCAGGCTGCACCTTATCATGCAGGCCGAACTGCTCGGTAAGGGTTACAGTCCCAAAAGGCAGGCAGGCAAGATTTTTAACCTGGCGCTTCTCAAAATGCACCAATTCCACCGTGCCTCCGCCTATATCCATAATCACGCCCGCGTCTATATCCATGGTGTTTATAACGCCCTGATAAACATATATGGCTTCCTGTTCCCCAGTAAGCAAAGTAAGATTAATGCCCGTCGCGGCATAAACTTCGTCCAGAAGGCTGCGCTGATTGGCGGCGCGGCGCACCGCCGCGGTCAGCACGGGAATAATATCCGTTATTTCGTTAGCCGTGCAAAGACGCTTAAACATCTGAAGAGTTTTAATAAGCTGCTGGATTCGCCTGGGCCTGATTATATTATCCTGCGTCATATCTGAAATCAGCCGGACAGGTTCTTTAAGCTCGTCCACAATTCTATATGAGCCGTTATCATAAAGATTGACCACCACCATTCTAGTCGTATTTGAGCCAACGTCAATTACCGCAAGCTTTTTCATTTGTCATCTCTCCTTTATCTATACGGCTCGAGCCGGTTGTATAGCAAAATTATATTCAGCCTAGCCTCAGGCTCTTTTGCGGACAGCGCTCAACGCATTTTCCGCAGCCTATGCATTTTTCATTGTCTATCACAGGCAAATGATCTATCAAAGTTATCGCATGCTGCTCGCATACTTTCGCGCACAGCCCGCAGGAAACGCAGCCCACTGAACAGACGTCTTTAACCTTTCTGCCCATCTCCTTGGCATGGCAGGCTACATATACGCGCGTATTCAAAGGCTTTATGCTTATAAGGCCATGGGGACATTCCTTAACGCACAGCCCGCAGGAAACGCATTTAGATTTATCAATCTCAGGAACGCCGTGCTCGTTAAGGCTGATAGCGCCCATGGGACATACCCTCTGACAGCTTAAAAGGCCGACGCATCCGTAAGGACAGCCTTTTTTGCCCTCGGCCGCGGCCGCCCGGCAATCAATAAGACCGGTATAATCCGCCCTGTCCACGCATCGCCTGCCGCCCTGACAGCCCACAAAAGCCGCCGTAGGAGACAGCGCCTCCGCTTCAACTCCTAAGAGCTCGGCAATTTTGTTTCTGTTATCCTGACTGGCCACAGGGCATTGGGATATGCTGGCCTTGCCCTCCGCCAGCGCCTTAGCCATGGCTCCGCATCCTGCAAAGCCGCAGCTTCCGCAATTAGCGCCTGAAAGCAGAGAAAGGATTTTCTCCTGTTTTTCATCCATCGGGACGGCTATATATTTATCCGCCAGCGCAAGAGCCAGCCCCAGAATGAGTCCCAGCCCGGCGACAATGCAGACGCTTGCAATAAAAACTGTCATTTTAAAGCCCTCCCTATTTCATCATTCCCGAAAAGCCCAGAAACGCAAGGGACATAAGCCCCGCCGTAATAAGCGCTATGGGCTTTCCCTGCATGGCCCTGGGGATGCTGAGCGTCTCCTGGCGTTCGCGGATCGCCGCCATAAGCACCAGCGCCAGAGTAAAACCAAGCGCGGCGCCTATGCCTAAGGCTAGAGATTCTATTATATCATAACCGTTGTCAATATTCAAGATAGCAGCGCCCAAAACCGCACAATTTGTTGTAATTAACGGAAGATATACGCCCAGGGCCTCATATAGAGTAACGCTTACTCTTTTTATAATTATCTCCACAAGCTGCACCAAAGACGCAATTACTAATATAAAAACCAGCGTCCTCAGATAGGTAACGTCAAAACGAAGCAGCACATGATTATAAAGCACATTGGTAATAACGGAGGACAAAGCCATGACAAAAGTAACAGCCGCACCCATGCCCACCGCCGTTTTAACCTTATTGGAAACCCCCATAAAAGGACAGATTCCCATAACCCGTGAAAAAACAAAATTATCTACAATTATGGCGCTGACTATTATGCCCAGAATATTAATTACACCGTCCATTACGCTTTATTCCCCCTTTTATTGCGCACAGCGGCCAAAACGGCCAGCACAACGCCCAGCGTGATGAATCCGCCTGCGGTCATAGTAAAGCCGCTTATAGCGGGCACCCCTTCGGGCAGCAGACGCAGCCCGAATATGCTGCCCGAGCCCAAAAGCTCGCGTATGCAGCCCAGAATGGTAAGCGCTATTGTAAAGCCGCTGCCCGTTCCAAGAGCGTCTGCCGCCGAAGCCAGCAGCCCGTTTTTAGAAGCAAAGCTTTCAGCGCGTTCCAGAATTATGCAGTTAACCACAATAAGAGGTATAAATATTCCCAGAGAAGCGTTAAGAGAAGGCAGAAAGGCCTCCAGAAGCATCTGCACTATAGTGGAAAAGGAAGCGATGACTACTATAAAACAGGGAATGCGCACCTGCTCGGGAATAAATTTTCTCAGCATGGAAACCAGCAGGCTGGAGCAGAGCAGCACGAATATAACGGATACTCCCATGCCCAAGCCGTTAAAAGCCGAAGTGGTTACAGCTAAAGTAGGGCACATGCCCAGCACCATAACAAACGTAGGATTATTGGTTATGGCTCCCTCTTTGAATATGGTTATTAAGGATTTCCCTTTAGGCTTCTCCATACGCCGGCCCCTCCTTAAGAAATATTTCCAGATATGCGTCCATATAAGCGCGCGCCGTATTAACCGCCTCAGTCACTCCGGCGGAAGAAATGGTAGCGCCCGATATGGGAGTTATATTCTCTCTTAATACGGCCTGTTCTTTAAGCCCGTTAAATTGGCCCCGAAATTCCTCCTCGGTAATTTTAGCGCCCAGATTGGGAGTTTCGCTATGCGAACCCACTATTATTCCCGCAATCCCGCCGTTTGCGTCAAAGCCCACTCTCAGGGCAATATCCCCGCCGTATCCCTTAGCGCGTATTATTACGGCGCAGCCCGCGTATTCCCCGCCTTTATATGCAATATAGGCCTCGTCTATCCGGGAAAATTCTTCTCCCGCGTTTTGAGCCGTCATAGGCATGTATGTAGCGTCAGGAATAAGCTGGCTGAGCGCCCGCTGTATTTCTTCTCTTTCATTTTCGGCTATTTTATCAGCCGTTACCGCGTTTACCCCGGCCAGAGCGGCCACGCATATCAGGCAGACGAAGAACAGCCTGAAGGCAATGCTTAATATCTTTTTCATTTACTCTTCACCTCACCAAAAACGCGGGGCTTTATGTACTTGTCAATCAGAGGAGTGACAAGATTCATAAGCAGTATTGCAAACATGGTGCCTTCCGGCCAGGCGGCAAACTGCCTTATAAGGATGGTCAGCACGCCGCACCCGGCAGCATAAATTATTTGCCCCAGCGGGGTTATGGGAGACGTGGCGTAATCGGTGGCCATAAAAACCGCGCCGAAGAGAAGGCCGCCTGAAAGCAAATCGGCAGCCACGCCGCATTCCCTGCCTAATATAAGGGAAGTCAGAGCCGCGGCGGCCAGCATGACGGCCGGGATGCGCCAGGATATCACCCTGCGGAGTAATAAATAAAGCAGGCCCAAAAGAATGGCCCATTTGCAGGTTTCTCCCAGCGCGCCGCCGTAATTGCCCAGGATAAGCTCCCAAAGGCTCATCTCGCCCGGCTGATAGCCTATATCTAGAGGCGTCGCGCCCGTTACTGCGTCCGCCAGCGGCTGATTATATTGAATACTGCTGAAAACGCCCGCAAAGGACAGGAACATAAACGCACGGCCGGCCAGCGCGGGATTTAAAATATTCGCTCCCAGCCCGCCGAAGCATTGCTTGGCTATTATAATTGCAAACGCGCTGCCCAGAATTACAACGTATACCGGCGCGCCCACAGGCAGCACCAGCGCATAAAGCAGGCCGGTTACCACGGCGCTCAAATCATTGACGGTATTTCTGCGTTTCATGACTTTTAAGCAAAGCGCTTCGCAGGCAACCGCCGTAAGCACGGAAAGCCCCATCACCAGCAGGCTCCTGGAGCCGAAAATGAATATTGAGCAAATTGCGGCGGGCGCCAAGGCGATTATAACGTCCAGCATTATGCGGCGGGTGGAATTGCCGTGCCTTATATGAGGAGAGGAAGAAATATTCAGTTGGCTCATTTTGCTTCCCTCTCTTTCCTTATAACAGCCGCTTTGCCCAGCCTGAGCGACTGCATTAAATAGCGTTTGGCCGGACATACGAACGTGCAGCTTCCGCATTCTATGCAATCCTTAATATGCCAGGCGGCGCATTCCTCCAATTTGCCGGCGCGCTGAAATGCGTCCAGCGCAGCGGGCACCAGCCCGACAGGACATGCCTGAACGCATTTCCCGCAGCGTATGCAGGCAGATTCCTCGGGCAGCTCGGCGTCCTTTTTATTAAGCAGAAGCAAGCCCGACGTGCCTTTTATTACCGGTGAATTTATATCTGCGGCAGCCGTCCCCATCATGGGCCCGCCTGAAATAATTTTTGCAACTTTATAACTGTCTATATCAAGAAAATTCAGCACATCGCAGATACGCGTGCCTAAAGGAATATAAAGATTATAGCCGTCCCCTATAGCGCTTCCGGCAACGGTAGTTATTCTGCCCGTAACGGGCTCCCCTTTTACGGCAGCCGCATACAGAGCCGCGGCAGTAGCCACATTCTGCACTACGCAGCCTATTTTTGACGGAAGCGCGCCCGAAGGCACCTGCCGGCGGGTAAGCTGATATATAAGCTGCTTTTCCGCTCCCATGGGATAGCGTTTGGGCAGCACATGAACTGCAATTTCATCAAACCGCTCAGCCTGCTCCTTCATAATTTTAATAGCCTCGGGCTTATTGGCCTCTATTCCAATTAAAATTCTCGGCGCCCCTACAGCCATGGCCGAAAGACGCGCGCCCAGCAGTATATCCAGAGAATGCTCTATCATCAGCCTGTTATCCGCCGTTAAATAGGGCTCGCACTCGGCGCCGTTTATAATGAGAAAATCTATTTTATCTTGGGTAGCCAGCTTAACATGAGTGGGAAAAGCCGCTCCTCCCATGCCTGCAAGGCCCATCTGCTCAGCCGCGGCGATAATCTCTTCCCGGCTGGGCGACGGATTCTGACTAAACTCCGCCCGTTCATATACGTTATCGTTATCTATGACAATAGTGGGCACGGGCTTCCCGGCGGCGTTATTATAATTTGCAATTTCCACTACTTTGCCCGACACGCTGGAATGTATATTTGCGCTTATCTGGCCGTGCCTGGCAGCTATGAGCTCGCCCAAACGGACATACTGGCCTTTAGCCACCAAGGGCTCAGCGGGGCTGCCCAGATGCTGAACCAAAGGAATATACACTCTTTCGGGCGCGGGCATGATTTGTATGGGCTTATCGGCCCAGATTACAGCCTCTTCCTGCTTGCGGCTAAGCGGATGAATACCCCCTCTTTTTTTAAACACAAAAATTCCTCCTAATAAAATTCGTTTTATTATAGCATATTTTATCCTCTTTGAAAATACCAAAAATTAAGAAATAACGCATGTTTTCTTAATAAAAATAAGACGCTTGCCCATATGGATAAATTGTTATATACTATTCATAAACTCAGGGGAATAAAAAGCCCGCCCGCGCCATATAGTTCCTATGCCAAATAGGCTCTGCGCATATACCGCCGCGGACGCCGCCTTTTTAATAAGGAAACTCCGCGCAGCCGTCCGGCTTGCGGCGCGCTCCGGGCGCCTAACTGTTTTTTTGATTTCCCCTGCCGCAGCGCGGACGCGCGTATTTTCCTTTTTAAGCTTTTTCGGGCTTATAAACTTATTAAAAGCTCCGCTCAGAGCAAATAACCAGAAAAGAGGTACTTATGGAAAACAAAGATTCTAACGTGCAGACAATTCCCCAGAATAAAATGACTCCGGCGCAATGGCTTCTGCGCCTTTTGCAGGGCGCCATTATAGGCGCGGGCGCCGTGCTGCCGGGAATAAGCGGCGGCGTGCTCTGCGTAGTTTTCGGCATCTATCAGCCCATGATGGAGCTGCTCGCTCATCCCTTTAAAATGTTTAAAAAATACTATATGATGTTTATACCCATTCTGCTGGGAGTTGCGGCCGGCTTTTTCCTGCTGGCTAAGCTGCTCAGCCTGCTCTTCAATGCAAACGAAACCATCATGGTATGCATTTTTATAGGGCTTATTATCGGCACTCTTCCCTCTTTGTACCGTGAATCCAGCCAGAAAGGCCATCCTAAATCCGCATGGATTGCTTTTATTCTGGCCTTTATCGCGCTCTATGCCCTGCTTATGTTCCTTAAGCTGGGCGGAAAGCTGGATATAACTCCTAATATGTGGTGGTTTTTATTCTGCGGAATAATTTTCGGAATAAGCATAATTGTCCCCGGAATGTCCTTTTCCTCCCCTCTAATGGCTTTAAGCCTCTACGAGCCCATGATAGATTCGATAACCGCCTTTTCTCTTGAAGCCATTATTCCCATAGGCATAGGGACAATCTTGGTTATAGCCTCCCTTTCCCGCGCGGTTAATTATCTATTTGACAGACATTACGCCGTTGCCAGCCATATAATTCTGGCCGCCGTCCTGGCCACCACTTTCTCTATAATTCCCTATCAGTTTGACAGCACGGGACATTTCTTTATCTGCCTGCTCTGCGCCGTCGCCGGATTCTTCGCGGCATGGGGCTTAGATAAAATCAGCAATAAATATCTCATGCAAAATAAATAATGCTTTTGAGCGCAATTCGGCCCAAAACCCAGCGGAATCCGAATTGCGCTTTTTTTATGCTCATGTTATTATTTTTTGTCGCTCGGAAGGGTTAGCGCTGTTTTTATTAAAACTGCGCGCGATAAAAAGCTGCCGCGCGTTATTTTAATGCCGGCATTTTTCCTTTAAGACTTTTCCGCGGCAGTTCCGAACTAAAAGGAGGCTTTAATTTGGCGCCTGTTAAAAAGGCTAAAAGAAAATATGAGATAGACATGTGCAGCGGCCCTATATTTAAAAAGGTCGTGCTTTTTGCTTTTCCTCTAATGATTTCAGGCATACTGCAGCTTTTATATAACGCGGCCGATATAATAGTCGTAGGGCAGTTTGCCGGCAGCGACGCAATGGCGGCCGTGGGCTCCACTTCCTCTCTGATTAATCTGCTTACCAACGTTTTTATCGGACTTTCCATGGGAGTAAGCGTGCTGATTTCCAAATTCTACGGAGCCGGGCAGCAAAAGGATATTTTTGAAACGGTGCATACGGCGATTGGGCTCAGTCTTATATGCGGAGTGCTCATAGGCGCGCTGGGATTTATTTTCGCCGGAGACATGCTGGAGCTTATGGATTCGCCTGATAACGTGCTGGATAAAGCCACTCTCTATATGCAGATATATTTTCTGGGCATGCCCGCCTTTATGCTTTATAATTTTGGCAGCGCCGCCCTGAGAGCCGTGGGAGACACCCGCAGGCCCCTGTATTATCTCACCATTGCCGGAATTGTTAACATTCTCCTGAATCTGCTGTTTGTAATAGTATTCAATATGAGCGTAATGGGAGTGGCCATCGCGACGGTCGTCTCCCAGATTATTTCCGCGTTTCTTATAATCTGGTGCCTGATTAAAACGGACGGAGTGTGCCGGCTCAGCCTCAAGGAAATCAAAATATATCCCCGAAAATTGGGCTCCATTCTGAGAATAGGCCTGCCCGCAGGTATTCAGGGCTCTCTTTTTTCCATATCCAACGTGCTGATTCAATCTTCTGTCAATTCGTTTAATTCCATAGCTATGGCGGGCAATACCGCCGCGGCCAGTCTGGAAGGCTTCGTTTACACCTCCATGAACGCTATGTCCCAGGCTTCCCTTTCTTTTACCAGCCAAAATTTCGGAGCCGGACAGATGAAGCGAATTAAGAGAATTGCCGGAATATGTCTGCTCTCGGTTACCGTCCTGGGGCTGTCCCTGGGCATGCTTATAACTCTGCTTGGGCATCCCTTAAGCAGAATATATTCGCCCGACCCGGCCGTTATAGAGGTTAGCATATCCCGTCTGAGCATTATATGCACCACCTATTTCCTCTGCGGAATTATGGAAGTATTCGTCGGGCTGCTGCGCGGCATGGGGCAATCCCTGCTGCCCACGTCCGTCTCTCTGCTGGGCGCCTGCGTGTTCCGCATAATATGGATATACACCGTTTTTGCCGCGCATCACACTCTGACGGTGTTATACATTTCCTATCCCGTCTCCTGGCTGCTGACCTCGTTAATTCATTTTATATGCTTCCTCTTCGTTTATAACTACAACAAGCGAAAGCTTAATAGAATAAAAGAGGAAACCGCGCCCGCCTTGGACGCGCCGGCATAGCTTCGCGCGCGCATAATTTCCAAGAGGAACCAATTTAAAACAAAAAGAGAGCGTCTCGGGCTCTCCGTTCAAACAAATTTCAATTTGCCGCCTGCAAAAGCAGGCGGCTTTATTTATTAATCCATAAATTTTAATATGACCGAATCAGCCACATCCAAGCCCCGTTCGGTTAATTTCAGGCTGACGGGCGTCAGCTCTAAAAAGCCGCCCTCAATTAATTGATTTATCACGGCCGTATAGAGCTCATATATATCCGCGCCGAATCGGCTTTTAAAGCGCTTTCTCTCAATTCCGGATATAAGGCGCAGCTCCAGCATAATGCATTCAAAACGCCTGTCCTCCAAGCTGAGGCTCTGAACCTCCTGCTTAATTTGAGGCGCTTTAATATAATCCTTTAAATTTTCGCTGTTATGATACCTTTGGCCCCTCATAAACGAATGAGCGGCGCACCCCAAACCTATATAATCCCCGCCCAGCCAGTAATTTAGATTATGCCGGCATTCTCTGCCCGCAAGCGCATAATTGGAAATTTCATAGCGCGCATATCCCTCGTTCTTAAGATATTTCTCCGTTTGATGATATATAGCGCGGTCCTCCTCCTCCGAAACGGGCTCCAATTCGCCCCGCCTTATCCTTTGGCCAAGCGGAGTATTATCATTTATAATGAGGGAATAAACTGAAATATGTTCCGGACGCAGGCCGGCCGCCCGCTCCAGAGTATACATAAAATCCCCGCAGCTCTGGCCGGGCAGCGAGGATATGAGGTCTATATTGATATTATCAAACTTTTCCCGCGCCTCATTATATACGCGTTCAAAGCAGTTAAAATCATGCAGCCGGCCCAGCATTTTAAGCTCCCGTTCCATTGCGGACTGCAGCCCAATAGAAAGCCTGTTTATGCCGGCGGCTTTATAGGCTTCCAGCTTTTCCGCGCTGAGGCTGGAGGGATTGGCCTCTATAGTTATTTCAGCATCCTTTTGAATATAAAAACGCTCGTTTGCCGCATCCAGCAGACGAATAATTCCGCCAGAAGAAATATAGCTGGGCGTGCCGCCGCCTATAAAAACCGTTTCAATATTCTGCGGCCGTTCTACATTCATTTCTTTAATAACAGCGTTTATATATTCTTCCTCTTCTTCGCCCCCCGCAAAGGAAATAAAATCGCAGTAGGCGCATTTCTTAGCGCAGAAAGGGATATGTATATACAGCCCCGCCATAATCAATTAATTTTAAGCACAGCCATAAAGGCCTCGGAAGGCACTTCCACCGTCCCTATCTGGCGCATGCGCTTTTTGCCTTCCTTCTGCTTTTCCAGCAGCTTTTTCTTGCGGGTTATATCTCCGCCGTAACATTTGGCCAATACATCCTTGCGCAGGGCTTTAACCGTTTCCCTAGCTATTACCTTGCCTCCTATGGCGGCCTGAATGGGAATCTCAAACATCTGGCGGGGAATTACTTCCCTTAAACGCTCCGCTATGGCTCTGCCCCGCGCGTACGCCTTATCCTTATGCACTATGGTGCTCATAGCGTCGCAGACGTCCCCATTGAGCAGTATATCCAATTTTACAAGCTGGCTTTCCTGATAGCCGATTATATCATAATCAAAGGAAGCATAGCCTCGCGTGCGCGATTTCAAGGAATCAAAAAAATCATAGATTATTTCGTTTAAAGGAAGATGATATTCCAGCACGGCGCGGTTATCTTCTATATATTTCATGTTGATATACACTCCGCGCTTCTCCTGGCAAAGCTCCATAATTGTGCCTATATAATCGGGCGGCGTCATAATATCCGCCTTGACTACAGGCTCTTCCATGCTCTGAATTTCCTCAGGCCGGGGCATATCGGCAGGATTATCCAATATAAGTTCGGAGCCGTCAGCGCGCTTAATCTTATAAATAACGCTGGGAGCGGTGGTAACCAAATCAAAATCAAATTCCCTCTCCAGGCGCTCCTGTATAATTTCCATATGCAGCATGCCCAGAAAACCGCATCTAAATCCGAAGCCCAGCGCGGCCGAAGTTTCGGGCTCAAACACTAAGGAAGCGTCGTTTAGGCGAAGCTTTTCCAAAGCCTCCTTTAAATCCTCATATTCCGAGCCGTCCGCCGGATATATCCCGCAGAACACCATGGGCTGCACCTCTTTATAGCCCGGAAGCGCTTCCTTAGCCGGCCTGTCCGCTTGAGTTATGGTATCCCCCACTCTTGTCTGGGAGACGTTTTTAATGCTGGCCGCTATATATCCCACATCCCCGGCGCTTAGGCTCTCGCAGGGAGTATAGCCGGGAGTAAACACGCCCGTTTCAGTCACTTCAAACTGGGCGCCTGTGCTCATCATCAGTATTTTGTCTCCCACCCGGACCGTACCGTTTTTAATGCGCACAAAGCTCAGCGCGCCTTTAAAATTATCATAGCAGGAATCGAATATTAAAGCCTGAAGAGGCGCGTCCGCGTCTCCCTGGGGAGGCGGCACGTTTTTAACTATGGTATGCAGCACGTCCTCGATATTAAGCCCCTCTTTAGCCGAAATACGCGGGGCGTCCCCGGCAGGCAGGCCGATAACGTCTTCTATTTCCTTAACCGTATTCTCAACGTCCGCGCTGGGCAAATCTATTTTATTTATAACCGGAAGAATCTCCAAATTCTGTTCCAGCGCCAAATAGACGTTGGCCAAAGTCTGCGCCTCTATGCCCTGAGTGGCATCCACCACCAGCAGCGCGCCCTCGCAGGCGTTGAGGCTGCGCGATACCTCGTATGTAAAATCCACATGACCGGGCGTATCTATAAGATTGAGGATATATTCTTCCCCTTCAAACTCATAGAACATACGCACGGCCTTGGATTTTATAGTAATTCCCCGCTCGCGTTCCAACTCCATATCGTCCAGGACCTGCTGCTGCATATCCCTCGCGGAGATTGTGCCGGTAGAATCCAAAAGCCTGTCCGCCAGCGTAGATTTGCCGTGATCAATATGCGCAATTATGCAAAAATTGCGTATTTTTTCCATTCTGTTATTAATCATAAAACTATTTTCCGCAGCAGAACTTATATTTTTTGCCGCTGCCGCAAGGGCAGGGATCATTTCTGCCTACCTTAACGCTCTTAGCTATATTTTCGTCCTTCCATTTTTCCAGTATTTCATGCCGTTTTTCCTTGGAAAGCACATCCTCCCATTCGGGAAGATTGTAAAGCCATTTAGCTCGCGCATTAAGCATATTGTAATAAAGCTTTTCAGGCTCGAATTCCATATTTAATTCCGTGACATCCTCCAGGCTCTCTAAATCCACCTGTTCTTTAAGGCTGGTATTGGCTCCGTCGATAAAGCCCGCAAACATAGCCGGCTCCATATTGAACTGACCTGCTAATTCCGCTTCCGTGCCCTTTAAAACGAAATTTTTCTCTCCCAGTATTTTTTTATAATTCTGAGTTTCCTGAGCATAATAATCTCCCCAGAATAAGGCCTCTTCCCTTTCGCCGCCGAGCATTTCCAGCGTCTTTTTCCATGCCTCATAAACCTTCATATTCATTTAACCTCTCATAAATAATTATAAAATAGCCTCCAGCGTATTTCTTATAGCCGCAATAAATTCCGAAGAAGTAACGCTTTTTTTATTCTCCAATTCGCTCATGGCATAAAGATCTCCCGTCATTATACCCGATTCTACAGTCGCTATAACCGCCCGTTCCAGCTTTTTGGCAAATTCGCATAATTGCGGCGTGCCGTCCAGCTCGCCCCGCTTATTAAGAGCGCCCGTCCAGGCAAAAATGGTAGCTATGGGATTGGTGCTCGTGCGTTCTCCCTTGAGATAGCGATAATAGTGGCGGGTAACCGTGCCGTGAGCCGCTTCATATTCATAATTGCCCTCAGGCGAAACCAGCACGCTGGTCATCATGGAAAGAGAGCCGAAAGCCGTGGCCACCATATCGCTCATAACATCTCCGTCATAATTCTTGCACGCCCATATAAAGCCGCCCTCCGAGCGGATTACCCTTGCCACGGCGTCGTCAATAAGCGTATAGAAATATTCTATGCCCGCCTTTTCAAAACGCTCCTTATATTCCTTAAAAATCTCCGCGAATATATCTTTAAAGCGATGGTCATAGGTTTTGGAGATAGTGTCCTTAGTTGAGAACCACAAATCCTGCTTCTGATCCAGAGCGTAATTAAAGCAGGCATGAGCAAAGCTGGATATGGAAGCGTCGGTATTATGCATGCCCATGACTATGCCCGGAGCGTCAAAGGAATGGATTTCGGCGCGCTTTTCCTCCCCGTCGGGCAGAGTGAGCACCAATTCGGCCTTAGCTCCCGCAGGGGCTTTAAGCTCAGTATTTTTATAAACATCGCCGTAAGCATGACGCGCGATTATTATGGGCTTTTTCCAGCTCCGCACGCTTGGACTTACTCCCTTTACTATAATAGGAGCGCGGAAAACCGTTCCGTCCAATATGGCTCTTATGGTGCCGTTGGGGCTTTTCCACATTTTTTTAAGCTTATATTCCTCTACGCGCTGGGCGTTGGGAGTTATTGTCGCGCATTTTACGCCTACTCCGTATTTTTTTATTGCCTCGGCAGCCTGAACTGTTACCTGATCGTCCGTCTCATCCCTTTTAGGCAGCCCTAAATCATAATAAGCGGTATTAAGCTCTATATAGGGCGAAAGCAGCTCGTCCTTAATCTCCTGCCATAATATTCTGGTCATCTCGTCCCCATCCATCTCAACCAGCGGGGTGTTCATCCTTATTCTTTCCAAGGCGCATCCTCCTTCTATATACTTGCTGTTCTAAAGAATTTTACTATAATTCCGGCGAAAAATCAAATGCTTTTAAGCGAAGAGGGCAATGATTGAAAACATCCAGGGCGCATATAAAGGGGCGGGGCGGCTCGCGGCCCGGCCTGCGGCCGGGACAGGGGCGTTTTTGCAAAGCAAAAACCGCCCCTGCTTTGGCGCTAGGCACCAAAGCCGCGAGCCGCCCCGCCCCTTTATATGCACCCTGGATGTTTTAGCGCTCTCAAACAAACAAAAACCGCTTGCATAAATATTCATTTTAATGTATAATCCCATTAAATATTAAAGGACAGGATATGATTAATTATGATTAAAGCAAGCGTCATAGGCGCCACGGGATACGCCGGAGCAGAGTTGACCAGGCTTTTAACATCTCATCCAGACGTGGAAATAACCCATCTGGTCTCGCACAGCTATGCCGGCCAGGATATAAATCAAATATACAAGAGCTTTGACGGAAAATTTTCCAAAACTCTGGACGAATTGGATATAGACATGCTCATCAGGGACAGCGACTGCATTTTCACCAGCCTGCCCCACGCTGCGGGCGGGGAGGTTATTCCTCAGCTTTACGCGGGCGGAAAAACCGTTATAGATTTAAGCGGGGACTACCGATATAACGATGTATCAATATACGAAAAATGGTACGGCGCCAGCCATCCTCATCCCGAACTGCTTAAAAAAAGCGTTTACGGCCTGCCCGAGCTGCACAGGGAGGAAATAAAAAAAGCCAGGCTTATAGGCAATCCCGGCTGCTATACAACCTGCTCCATACTGGCCCTGGCTCCTTTAGCCAAGGCGGGAATTATAGATAACTCCAGCATAGTAATAGACGCCAAATCAGGTTCCACGGGAGCGGGCCGTTCCGTCTCCCAAGCTATGCATTTCTGTGAGGTAAATGAAAGCGCAAAGGCATATAAAGTGGCCTCCCACCGTCATACCTCTGAAATTGAACAGGAATTATCCCTGCTTGCAGGAGAAGAGATTATGCTCTCCTTCACCCCCCATTTGCTTCCCATAAACAGAGGCATACTGGCCACCAGCTATGCAAAGCTTACGGCGGACGTAGATTTTGATTACGTCTATAACCTCTATATGCAGGCGTATGCGCCCCATCCCTTTGTCGTTGTCTTAAATAACGGAGAGCTGCCCGAAATTAAGCATGTCGTCGGCTCCAACTATATCCATATAGGCTTTGTAATAGATAAACGGCTTAAACGGATAATAGTAGTTTCGGTTATAGACAACCTGATAAAGGGCGCGGCAGGCCAGGCAATGCAAAATATGAATCTCTGCTTCGGCCTGGATGAAACCGCCGCTCTGAAAATGCCCGCGTGGTATCTCTAAAAGGAGGAATAAAATATGAACGACATATATAACGAATATATAGCCAAGGCAAATATTCTTATGGAGGCCCTGCCCTATATTCAAAAGCTTTCGGGCAAAACGGTTGTTATTAAATACGGCGGCAACGCTATGACAAACCAGGACATAACCAAAACCATTCTGCAGGATATTACCCTGCTTAAATATGTAGGAGTAAACCCGGTAGTGGTGCACGGAGGCGGGCCCGAAATAAATAAAATGCTGGCCAAACTGGAGATTCAATCCTCTTTTCATAACGGACTGCGCATAACGGATGCCGCTACAATGGAAGTTGTGCAGATGGTGCTGACGGGCAAAATCAATAAGGACATCGTTTCCAGCATTAACGCCCTCGGGGGCAAAGCAATAGGTTTAAGCGGCAAGGATGCCTCTCTTATAACGGTAGAAAAAAAGCCTCCGACTTCAGACGGCGTAGATTTAGGCTTTGTAGGAAAAGTAACGGGAATAAACACCAAACTGCTTGAAAAGCTTGTGCAGGACGAATATATTCCCGTAATAGCGCCCGTAGGAGCGGACGAACAAGGCAACAGCTATAATATCAACGCCGATACCGTAGCGGGAGAAATCGCCGCCCGGCTCCAGGCGGAAAAACTTATATTCCTGACCGACACAGACGGCATATATGAAGATTACCAGGACAAAAATTCCCTGATGAGCGTTATATCCATCGAAAAAATAAACGATATGATAGCTTCAGGCGCCATTGAGGGAGGCATGATCCCAAAGGTGCAGGGCTGCATAAAAGGTATAGAATCAGGCGTGCACCGCACCCATATTCTTAACGGTACCATTCCTCACCCTCTTATACTTGAAATATTCACCGACAAAGGTATCGGCACAATGGTGCATAAATAGGGAGGCGCGCAAAATGAAGCTGGATAAAATAATGGAATTGGATAAGCAATATTATATGAATACGTTCGGCAGCCGCACGCCTATATGCTTTGAATACGGCAAGGGCAGCACGCTTTATGATACGTCGGGCAGGGCCTATACCGATTTTCTCGGCGGAATAGCCGTAAACTGCCTGGGATACGGAGACCAGGGCTTAATTGACGCCATAAGCGGGCAGGCGGCGAAAATAATTCATTGCTCCAATCTTTTCTATATAGAAAATCAGGCCGAGCTGGCTCGAGAATTAAATGGGTTATCGGGCGGCTATAAATGCTTTTTCTGCAACAGCGGCGCCGAAGCCAACGAGGGCGCTTTTAAGCTGGCCCGCAAATATTTTTACGCACGCGGCCAGGACAGATATGAAATTATCTCCGCCAAGAATTCCTTCCACGGCCGCACTATGGCCGCCCTTGCGGCTACAGGCCAGGAAAAATATCAATTGCCCTATTCCCCGCTGCCCGCAGGCTTTATAAACGTCCAATACAATTCCATAGAGGCCATCAAAGAAGCGCTTACTCCCCATACGGCCGCCGTAATGCTTGAAACAATTCAGGGAGAGAGCGGAGTTATAGAGGGAACTCCCCAATATCTTGAGGCGGTAAGCGATTTATGCAAAAAAGAAGGGCTCCTGCTTATAATAGACGAAGTGCAGACGGGCATGGGGCGCACAGGCGTTATGTTCTCCTTCCAGCGCTATAATTTAAAGCCGGATATTTTCACTCTGGCCAAAGGCCTGGGGGGCGGCGTGCCCATAGGGGCCGTGCTCGCCCTTCCCGGCGTATCCGACGCTTTCGCCCCGGGAGATCACGGCACCACTTTCGGCGGCAACCCCTTAGCCTGTGCCGCGGCGCTTTATATAACCGGGCGCCTGGATGAAAATATGATGAAACAGGTAACGCAAAAAGGCGAATATTTGAAAAGCCGCCTGGCCGGATTGGCTCAGAAATTTTCCTTTATAAAAGAAATCCGCGGCAAAGGGCTGTTAACGGGCATGGAACTGGATAACGGCGTGCCCGGCAGGGAAATTGTCTCCAAAGCATTGGAAAAGGGTTTTATTCTCAACTGCGCCGGACATAACACCCTGCGCTTCGCCCCGCCCTTTATAATAACTGCCGAAGAAATAGACGCGCTTATAACTGCGCTCAACGAGATTTTTATTACTATTTAAAAGGAGTTGTCAAAGATGAATCTGGAAAACTACGCTCCCCAAAAGCCATTTAGCCAAAAACATCTGCTGCGCCTGCAGGATTATACTAAAGACGAAATATTGCAGGTGCTCTCTCTTGCCCTGGATTTAAAGGCCAGGCAGAAGGCCCATATCCCCCATAAATTGCTTGAGGGCAAAACGCTGGCTATGATATTTACTAAATCCTCCACCCGCACGCGCGTTTCCTTTGAAACGGGAATGCAGCAGCTTGGCGGGCACGCCATGTTTTTAAGCGGCAATGATATACAGCTTGGCCGCGGCGAGCCTATATCGGATACGGCCAGAGTTATGTCCCGCATGGTGGACGGCATAATGATCCGCACCTTTAAGCAGTCGGACGTGGAGGAACTGGCCAAATACGGCTCGGTGCCGGTCATCAACGGCTTGACCGACCTGCTGCACCCATGCCAGGTTCTGGCCGATCTGCTGACAATATACGAACACAAAAAAGCTCTGAAAGGGCTTAAATTGGCTTATCTCGGAGACGGCAACAATATGGCGCATTCTCTGCTTATAGGATGCTCCAAGGTTGGAATGGACGTAGCCGTCGGCTGCCCCGAAGGATATATGCCCGAGGAAGAAATCGTCCGCCAGGCGCAGGCAAACGCTCAGGCGGAAGGCTCCAAGGTATTAATTACATCCAGCCCCCAGGAAGCAGTGGAACAGGCCGACGTAGTTTACGCCGACGTATGGGCCAGCATGGGCCAGGAAGCCGAGCAGAAAAAGCGTGAAAAAATATTCCCGCCCTACCAGGTAAATAAAGCGCTTTTTTCTCTGGCTAAGCCCGGCGCAATATTTTTGCATTGCCTGCCCGCTCACCGCGGCGAAGAGGTGACTTCTGACGTAATAGATTCAGACGCAAGCGTAATCTTCGACGAAGCGGAAAACCGCCTGCACGCGCAAAAAGCCGTAATGGCCCTGCTTATGGGGGAGGCCTCCAAATAATGACGCAGATACGCTCGGCAAACGAAAGTGATGTTAAGGATATCCTGTATATAACAAAAGAGGCCTTTAAAAAATACGCCTCGGATCTGGGCCAGCCTGAAAAGGTAATGGCCCTTAAGGAAAATGAGGCGACCATTCTGGACGAATTAAAGAGAAAGACTATTCTGCTCGGCTTTTACGACGGACGGGCCGTAGGAACAGTACGATTTGAAAAAATCCCGGGAAATCTTGCATATATAACCCGTTTCGGAGTGCTGCCCGAAGCGCAGAAATGCGGCATGGGACGCCTGCTTATTTCAGAAGTATGCGCCCGCTGCGCGCAGGAAGGCATAACGGCCGTGGCCCTTCATACCTGCACTAAAATGTTCCCCCTTGTTCGCTTTTATTACGGACAGGGCTTCTATATTCATTCCACCACCCAAGACCGCGGCTATGTGCGCGGACTGTTTCTGAAGGAATTAACGGGGCAAACCCATGAAACCATGGATTTAAATTTTGTAAGCAAACTCTAAAAGCTCCTTTTTGGGCGTTTTAAAAGTCTTGCGCGAACAATAAGATTATGCTATCATAAATTGCCGGATGATATGCAGGGGTATTTCAAGACAACGCAACAAAGCGGACGCGCGGGCATTCTTCGCAAAAACGCATTGTACTTTAATTGTATTCTCTAAAGCTTATACGCGGCGGCCGCTTAATATTAAAACTTTTAAGCCCACGCCTTGGCCCCGGCGAAATATTCTTTCAGATTAATTAAAAAGGAAGTGTAGAATATGAAGCAGATTAATAAGGATATGACCATCAGAGAGGTATTAAGCATTTGCCCTGATTCGGCGGCTATTTTCGCCGGTTACGGAATGTTTTGCATAGGCTGCCCCAGCGCCCAGGCAGAAACAGTAGAAGAAGCCTGCCAGGCTCACGGCATAGACTGCGAGGCTCTTATAACGGATATTAACGCCCAGGCGGAAAAAGCTTAAAAATATCTTGACAAATAATTTAATAAATATAAAATATACTTAACCGGTTAATTATTAATTGGTTAAGTATTTTTTGTTTAAGGGGCTGATATTATTATAGAGCATCGCAAAGTTATGAGACAGCTTAATAAGCTGCATCTGCTTCACCGCATTTATCTTCAGAGAGCCGCGGTTAATAACGGCCTTTACAACGGGCAGCCGCCTCTGCTTGAATATGTGGAAAAACATCCGGGCTGCACCCAGGCGGAGCTGGCGGATTTTTTAAAGGTATCTCCCCCCTGCATAGCCACATCCGTCAAACGCCTGCAAAAAGCCGGAATTATTACTAAAACCGAGGACGCCAGCGATATGCGCCGCTCCCACCTCTATCTTACTCCGCTCGGCCAAACAAAAAGCGAGCAATGCAGGCAGGCCGCCGACCAAATAGACAAGCAGATATTCAACGGCTTTACTTCGGAGGAAACAGAATGCTTTTACAGTATGCTGGACAGAATGCTTGCCAATCTATCTATTGACGAATTTGCCGGAAAAAGCTTTGGCGCGCTGATGCAGACCGCCAAGGAGCTGGAAAAAAAAGAACCTGAACAAAATTGATTATCATGCTAGGAGGTATAAGACTGAATTATGTTCAAAGCGCTGCTGCCATATATGAAAAAAATACAAATATTCAACCATATTCGCGCCGTTATCCATTATCGCGGAAGTGCTTCTGGAAATATCCATACCCGTGCTTATGAGCCGGATAGTGGATATAGGCATTCCCCGGCAGGACTTGGCCTACATAGTAAAGATAGGGCTGCTCATGGTGTTGATGGCTATATTAGGCATGTTCGCAGGCGCGCTTTCTTCCCGGCTGGCCGCTAAAGCCAGCATGGGCTTTGCAAGCGAATTGCGCAACGGACTATTTAAAAGCGTGCAAAGCTTCAGCTTTTCCAATATAGACCGTTTCAGCTCAGCTTCCCTCGTTACCCGGCTCACTACTGACGTAACCAACGCTCAGAACGCGTTTCAGATGTGCATACGAATGCTGGTGCGCTCCCCCGTCATGCTGATAGGAGCCACAATAATGGCTTTCAGCATTAACAGCAGTCTTGTAGCCGTCTTTCTTATAACCATACCCATTCTTGCCGTTACTCTGTTTTTAATAACCAAAACCGCACATCCGCGTTTTATCGCAATGCTGAAAAAATACGACGGCCTTAATTCAGCCGTACAGGAAAATTTGATTTCCATAAGAGTAGTTAAATCTTTCGTCCGCTCGGACTACGAAAAAGCCAAATTTAAAAACGCCAACGACGGCCTTATGGACGCTTCCCTGCGTGCTGAAAAAGTAGTAATTTTCAATATGCCCATTATGCAGCTTTCGGTATACGCCTGCATAATAGCCATATTATGGTTCGGTGGCGGGCTCATTGCTAACGGCAGCATGGAAACGGGCGAGCTGATCAGCTTCATCAGTTATGTTACCCAGATACTTATGAGCCTTATGATGATATGCATGGCTTTTACAAATCTTGTTATATCCCGAGCCTCTTTAACACGCATAACCGAAGTGCTCAACGAGCAGCCCGTCATTAAGGACAGCGCGCAGGAGGATCTGGAGGTGGCAGACGGCTCCATAGAATTCCGAAACGTCACCTTCGCATATTATTCCACGGCTGAAGAAGTCAATATTAAGAATGTAAATTTAAAAATACATTCGGGAGAAACCATAGGCATTATAGGAGGCACGGGTTCAGCCAAATCCACTCTCGTTCAGCTTATTCCGCGGCTGTATGACGTTAACCAGGGCGAAGTTCTCGTCGGAGGCCGAAATGTTAAAGATTACAAGCTCAAAACCCTGCGCAGCTCTGTGGCCATGGTGCTTCAGAAAAACGTGCTTTTCAGCGGCACTATAAAGGATAATCTGCGCTGGGGCAACGCTCAGGCGACCGACCAGGAAATAGAGGAGTCCTGCCGCGCCGCCTGCGCTCATGATTTTATAACCGGCTTCCCCAACGGCTATGAAACCGAGCTGGGACAGGGAGGCGTTAACGTATCAGGCGGACAGAAGCAGCGCCTTTGCATAGCGCGGGCGCTTCTGTGCAAACCTAAAATATTAATCCTGGACGACAGCACCAGCGCCGTGGACACGGCCACAGACGCAAGCATAAGAGACGCGCTCAAAACCGCCCTTAAAGGAAGCACCAAAATTATTATTGCGCAGAGAATAACCAGCGTTTGCGAAGCGGACAGAATAATTGTAATGGACGACGGCAGCATAAGCGATATAGGCACGCATAAAGAGCTGCTTGAAAGAAATGAAATTTACAGGGAAGTTTATAACTCCCAGCAGAAAGGAGTGGAATAAATATGCCCCCTATCGCGCACGCGCACGGCGGAAGAAAGCCTCAAAATGCCGCGGCGGCTTTAAAACGGCTATTGAAATATATGCTTAAAAGCAAATGGATGCTCTTTGCCGTATTTATCTTTGTTATTTTTACTTCCCTTGCGGGCGTTATCGGCACATCCATGCTGGAGCCCATTATTAACGATACTATTCTTCCTCTTGTGGGCATTTCTCCTGTATTTGAGGATTTTCTGCCCCTGCTGAAAATGTTGACTCTGCTGGCGCTCGTATATATCATAGGCGCGCTAAGCTCGTATTTCCAGCAGTTTTTTATGATACGCATATCCAACCGCGCCTTGAATAATATCAGGCATGATTTATTCAACCGCCTGGAGGATTTGCCTATAAAATATTTTGACACTCATACCCACGGCGAGATAATGAGCCGCTTTACCAACGACGTGGATACCGTCCGCGAAGCCATGAGCCAGGGGATAACCCAGCTTATGTCCAGCGCGATAACCATAACCGCGACCTTTATCGCCATGCTTATAAAAAGCCCGCTGCTTACATTAATTATAGTTTTAATGCTGGTTATAATGCTTTTCATAACAAAATACATAGGCACGCGCTCCTCTAAAAATTTCCGGCTTCAGCAAAAGGCTCTGGGACGCGCCAACGGCTATATAGAGGAAATAATTGAGGGACAAAAGGTTGTTAAGGTATTCTGTCACGAAAACGCCGTAGAAAGCGAATTTGCCGGGCTTAACGAAGATTTGCGCCAGGCAGCCACAAGCGCCAACACCTACGCCAGCATTATAATGCCTATTATGGGCAATCTATCCTATGTAAATTACGCGCTTATAGCGGCTCTGGGAGCATGGATGACCATTTCGGGCATAGGAGGCATGGATATAGGCAAGCTTGCTTCCTTTCTGCAATATTCCCGTTCCTTCTCTCAGCCTATCACCCAAATCAGCATGCTCTTTAATTCCATCCTGGCTTCTCTGGCGGGAGCAGAACGAATTTTTGAAGTTATTGACGCTCAGCCCGAGCAGGACAATGGGACTGTTACGCTGGTAAATTTAAAGCGTTCTCCTGACGGGAATTTAAGCGAATGCTCCCAGCGCACGGGCCTCTGGGCCTGGAAACGCCCGCACGAAGACGGAAGCGCGACTTATTCTCAGCTTAAGGGAGACGTACGCCTTGAAAACGTCGTTTTTGCATACCAGCCTGAAAAAACCATACTGCATAATATAAGCCTGTACGCCAAACCCGGCCAAAAAATAGCTTTCGTAGGCTCGACAGGCGCGGGCAAAACCACTATAACCAATTTAATCAACCGCTTTTATGAAATAAACGCGGGCAGTATACAATATGACGGCATAAACATTTCTGAAATAAAAAAGGATTCACTTCGCCGGAGCCTGGCGCTCGTCTTGCAGGATACGCATCTTTTTACCGGGACAGTGCGCGAAAACATACGTTACGGACGTCTGGACGCAACGGACAAGGAAGTAGAAGAAGCCGCCAGGCTGGCTAATGCCGACGCTTTTATAAAGCATCTGCCTGACGGATACGATACTGTGCTAACCTCGGACGGTTCCAATCTCAGCCAGGGACAGCGCCAGCTTATAGCTATAGCGCGCGCGGCTGTAGCCGACCCGCCTGTGCTCATTCTGGACGAGGCCACCAGCAGCATTGACACCCGAACCGAGCATTTAATAGAACTGGGAATGGATAAGCTGATGCACGGACGGACGGTATTTGTTATAGCGCATCGTCTTTCTACCGTCCGCAATGCCGACGCTATTATGGTGCTGGAAAACGGAGAAATAATAGAACGGGGCAGCCATGACGAATTGCTCGCCCAAAAGGGCAAATACTATCAGCTTTATACGGGCCAGTTCGAATTATCCTGATATATTTCTAAAACCCTCGGCATAATAAAAAGGCCGTGATAAGGGGGGCGTTAAGCCCAATAGGGGGGCGGCGTTTGGCAGGCTGAACCGCCTGCCCGGCCGGAGCCTTCGGCTTCGGCCGGCGGCCCTTCGGGCCGCAAACGCCGCCCCCCTATTGGGCTTAACGCCCCCTTATCACGGCCTTTTATTCCAGCATGAATTTTATCGGTATTTTGCAAAAGTATTGACTGACGTAAAAAAAGCCTTTAAAATATATAAAAAAATAATCAAGCGGCCTTTATTATTACAGCAGGACGTTAAAAGGTGAACAATATGATTTATAAAAAAGAATTAAAGCAGAAATATGATGTAGACGTATTCATAGCCGGAGGAGGTCCTTCCGGCTTTGCCGCCGCAACAGCCTGCGCTCGTCAGGGAAAAAGCGTTTTCCTGGCCGAAAGCCGCGGCTCATTCGGCGGCGCGGGAACGGTAGGCATGGTGCCTGCGTTCATGTGCTTCGGAGACGGCGTCAACTTTCTTGCGGGCGGAATAGGCCGGGAAATCAGGGACGCGCTTTATTCCGACAGAAGCAATAACGCTTACGGCTATGCAATACACGCGGAAACCCTTAAACGCCTATATGACAATATGGCCGTAGAAGCCGGGTTCCATTTCTCCTTTTTCACAACCCTTTCGGATGTAATAGTCTCAAACGGCCGAATAGAATACGCCGTAATCTCCTCCAAAAGCGGCATGTATCTTATTAAGGCCAAGGTTTTTATAGACGCCACCGGAGACGGCGACCTCTGCGTATGGGCAGGCGCGCAATATGAATTAGGAGACCAAAACCAAAACACCATGCCCGCAACTTTATGCAGCCTTTGGGCTAATATAGATTTTTCGCGGAGAGACGCCCGGGATGACAGCAGGCTGGAGGAAGCTATAAACGATCATATTTTTACTCTGGAGGACAGACATCTGCCCGGCATTGCCGACGCAGACCCTCCGCGCGGAGTGGGCGGCGGCAATATAGGCCATTGTTTTAACGTCAATCCTATTGATGAAGCCTCCCTGACAAAAGCTATGCTTTGGGGACGCAAAACCCTGCCCGAATACGAGCGCTATTACAACAATTACCTCAAGGGCTTCGAACACGCGGGCATCTGTTCTACGGCAGACCTTTTAGGAGTAAGGGAATCCCGCCGCATAAAAGGCGATTATGAGCTTTGCGCTCAGGATTTTCTTGATAGAGCGGTATTTGAAGATGAAATAGGGCGGTATTGTTATCCTGTGGACATACACATCATGGCTCCCGATAAAGAATCATATGAAGCGTTTAAGGCAGAATACGCGCGTTTCAGCTATGCCCCGGGCGAATCCTACGGCATCCCCTACCGTTCTCTGCTTCCTGCCGGCCTTTCAAACGTGCTGGTAACAGGCAAATGCATAAGCACGGACCGCCAGATGCAAGCCTCCATAAGAGTTATGCCCGGCTGCTACATAACCGGGCAGGCAGCCGGAATAGCGGCGGCGCTGGCCTGTTCCCGCGGCAGCGAAACCCGCGGCATAGATATAAAAGAGCTGCAGCGCCGCATAAAAAATATGGGCGGTTTTCTCCCCAACGTCCGATAAGACAACTCAATCAGAATACAATGCTATGCAAAGGAAGAAATGATCCGTTTTACTGCGCCCTCCTCTTTCAAATATCTTAAATATTTTTAAGAGCTTGCATTAAAACGGACGCGTCTCTTCCGCAAAAAACATTGTATTCTGATTGATTTATCTAAGCATTCAAAGCTCAGCTCATATAAAGCTCCGCAGAAATGCGCAGCCTGCCCTTTTTGCTCTGGCCCTGAACACCGTTATATATGAATCTGCCTCTTCCCCTTACGGAGATTAAATCCCCCGCCTTAATAAGAACAGCCGCGTCATAGCTCGTTCTATGATTAATCTGCACCAAACCGGCTTTTATTAATTGAGCGGTATTGCCGCGCGAAAGATTATATACGGCCGAAACAACGCCGTCCAAACGCTCCGAAGCAGCCGTGCAGACCATTCTTTCGGTTTTAGGCCTAAGCCCGTCTAACGCCTCAGCGACAGAACAATCCAGCAATTCGCATTTCACAGGAGTATTTTTGACTTTGTTAAGATTATCCGCCGCAAAGGCTGCTATACTCTCCTTTAAAAACATATAAGCGGAATTGCCGTTAACAAAAATATCTCCTACTACCTGCCTTTTAACCCCTAAATTCATAACCGCGCCTAAAAAATCCCTATGTCCGAGCTCCTGAGCAAATTTCTCCGCCGCCGGACGCACTCGCATCAGCGTTATAGGAAATTCAGGCTGGTATCCCATTATTTCAGGAGTACCGAAGCATATAAGCTTCCTTTCGCAATATTCCAGGCCGCCCCAAAGCATATGGGGCGTTTTTCTTATAACGGGCAGATCTAAAGCTGCACGCGCCTGCTCGGGCGAAAGAAAATCCGAAAAGACATATATTCCCCGCCCCTCCCATTTCTCCGCCAAATCTTCCAGCCGGGAAAACAATATTTCTTCTTTATCGTCCATGGCCCCGCCCTTCACGCAATTTCTCCTTCACTATCTGATACACCGTTTCGGAAGTCTGCTGCTTTGTACAGCCCGCGACGTCCAGCATAACAAAATTATCGTTCTGCCCAGCCATTTCTTCAAAGCCGCGGTATACTTCCTGATGAAAGGCCATGCCCTGCATTTCCATGCGGTCCTCCTCGTCCATGCCTCCCTTGCGTTCAAAGGAAAGGCCCGGTTCAATATGCAGAAAGATGGTCAAATCCGGATGACAGCCCTGAACCGCTATTTCATTAAGGCTCTGAACAAGCCCTATATTCAGCCCGCGCGCATAGCCCTGATAAGCTATGGTAGAATGGGTAAAGCGGTCGCATATAACTATTTTCCCCTTTTTCAGGGCAGGGGAAATAATTTCATTCACATGCTGAGCGCGGGCTCCCTCAAAGAGCATAAGCTCCGCCAAAGGAGAAATCTCGCTTCTGCCCTCCAGAAGCAATTTGCGCACCTTCTCGGCCAGCTCGCAGCCGCCCGGCTCTCTTGTGAGCAATACGTCCAGGCCGTCCTGCCGCAGACGCTCGCAGAGCATTTTTATCTGCGTGCTCTTGCCGCTGCCCTCCGTTCCCTCAAAAGTTATAAAAAAGCCTCTGTTCATCCCATACACACCCTTAATTTTATCATTAGCTAAAATAATTATATTACTTGATTAGACAATATAATCAGAGTAAAATGCGTTTTTGCTCAGAGCGCCCGCTGCGTCCTCTTTGCTGCGCGGTCTTAAAATACTCCGGTATGTCTTCGACCGCGCGCCCCGCGGCCTTTCATTGGGCGCTTTGAGCAAAAATCTTTGACCGCAGAGAAAAGGAGATTTTTTGTTTTGCAAGGCGGCAGGACGCAGAAATATTGGAATATTTCAAGGACGACAACGCGGCAAAACGGAAAATCTCCTCCTATGCGGCGCATTGTACTTTGATTGTATTGTCTAAGCAATATAATCAGAGCAAAACATCCGCCTATTCTTCCGAACATACCAGCACACGCCCTTTGCGCACGCCAAAAAGCTCCCGTCCGCTTTTTGCGGCGCTTAATATATAGTCTATCATATCTCCGTCTATGCGCTCGCCTCTATCGGCTAACGGCACTCCCGGAGGATATGTCCCAAAAGCCTGCGCGCAGATTTTTCCCGGCGATTCTTCAAGCGGAACATATATATGCCGCCTATTAAAAGCCGCCTGCCGCGGAGATATAACTCTCTCGGGCAGTTTATCGGGCATATCCGGAAAAGGAACAAACGGCTCGGGCTTTAAGGCCAAAAGCGCGTTATATAAGCGTTCCAGCTTTTCAGGCGTATCTTTATGGGTTAATATAAAAATTACCTGATATTCGTCCGCGCATTCGGGATAAATTCCCATATTTTCAAGCTGCTTGGCCCCGTTAAGCCCGCTGAGAGCAGGGGCGGTTATTACGCACAGCCGGGTTATATCCTGCCTATCCCCCTCATTCAGGCGAAACCCGGCTTCCTTAAGCCCAAAACGCAGGCTTTGAATACGGCTTAGCACAGCCTCCCTATCGCATCCTTCCAATTCCGCGCGCGCTAAATCCATGCTGGCCATTATCAGATAGCTTGGGCTGGAAGTGCCCAGCGCGGGCAAAAACGCCCAAAGCTCGTTTTCAAAGCGATTGTCCTTTATATTAAGCAGAGCCGCCTGAGTCAGCGCGCCCATGGTCTTATGCATGGACTGCACCCACATATCCGCTTCCGCTTGGGCCGCGCCTTCAAAGCCGTAATAGGGAAAATGCGCTCCGTGCGCTTCGTCCACAAGCAAAAGCATGCCCTTTTCCCTCGCCAGCGCGCCGATTTCTTTCAGCGGCGCGCTATTGCCGCAATAATCGGGAGAAGTTATAAAAATTCCTTTAGCCTCCGGATGCTCCAAAACGCATTGCCTAACCTCTTCAAAAACAGGTTGAGCCAGCCGCCCCTCTTTTATGCGGGGAGAAATATATATAGGCTCCGCGCCCGAAAGAACCAGGCCGTCTCCGGCGCTTCTATGGGAATTCCGGCTTAAAATGAGCTTTTCGCCCTCTCTCAGCGCCGCGCACAGCATAGCCTTGACTCCCTCGCTGGAGCCGCCTGTAAGCATAAAGCTTTTATAGGCCCCCGCAGCCTGCGCGATAAGCTCCTGAGCCTGCTTAATCGCTCCCTGAGGCGCATAAAGATTATCGCTGAAAGAAAGCTCGGTTATATCGTACTGCTCGCAGCCCAAACCGCCCATGCCTTTATGGCCGGGCATATGAAAGCGCGCGCAGTCCGCTCCGGCATATTTTTTCAGCATTTCATATAAAGGAGCATTCGTTTTCATTATAAACCCCCGTATAACGTCATTTTATTGTAAATAATATTTTAAAATTTATCAAGCTGTTTTTTCAAAAGCATATTTTGCAGGAATTATTTCATCCAACTTGCATTTTAAAAATTATTAACTCTTTGTTCATTTTAAATCTCTTCAATATTGCTTGACAAAAATACTTGATTTATAGTATGCTTTAAAAAAATGGGGAAAGATGGCCAGCAAAAAGACGGCCGATATCCTATTCTCTAAAAAAAACAAACAAAATGAATTATGAAAGGGGATTTCTTGCATGAACACCTACGGACTTGAAAAGCTCGGAATCATCGCTCCCAAAGCGGTCTACCGCAATTTATCCATTCCGGCTCTGGTAGAAAAAGCGCTCCAGGCCAACGAGGGGAGCTTAAGCGAAACAGGCGCGCTTGTAGTTAATACCGGCAAATATACGGGCCGCTCTCCTGACGATAAATTTGTAGTGGATTATCCCTCCATACACGATGAAATAGCCTGGGGCAAAGTAAACGTGCCTATGGACGTTGAAACTTTCGACAAAATATACAACAAAATGACCGCCTATCTCCAAGGCCGGGACATCTATATCTTTGATGGATTTGCAGGCGCCGATCCCAAATATACTCAGCGCTTCCGCATTATAAACGAATTTGCCTCCCAGAATTTATTCATCCATCAGCTTTTAATACGTCCCGAAAAGGAGCAGCTTGAAAATTTTGAGCCTGATTTCACAATTATCGCCGCGCCCGGCTTCAAATGCATTCCCGAAATAGACGGCACGAACAGCGAAGCCGCCATAATCGTTTCTTTTGAAAGAAAAATGGTTATAATCGCGGGTTCCCAGTATGCGGGCGAAATTAAGAAGAGCGTGTTCTCCGTTATGAACTACTTGCTGCCCAAAAACGGAGTATTCCCCATGCACTGCTCGGCCAATATAGGCGCCGAGGGAGATACTGCCCTTTTCTTCGGGCTTTCAGGCACCGGCAAAACCACTCTCAGCGCCGATCCGGAGCGCATGCTTATAGGGGACGACGAGCACGGCTGGTCGGATAACGGCGTATTTAACTTTGAGGGCGGCTGCTATGCAAAATGCATTAACCTTTCCAAGGAAAACGAGCCGCAGATATGGAACGCTATCAAATTCGGCGCCCTTGTGGAAAACGTTGTTATGGATCCTGAAACAAGAGAATTTGATTTCAACGACGGCAGCCTGACCGAAAACACCCGCGTAGGCTATCCCGTTGAATTTATCCCCAACGCCGCCATTCCCGGCGTGGGCGGACAGCCTAAAACCGTAGTATTCCTCACGGCCGACGCTTTCGGCGTGCTCCCCCCCATCGCCAAGCTGGATAAGGATATGGCCATGTTCCATTTTGTTTCGGGCTACACCTCCAAGCTTGCGGGCACCGAGCGCGGAATAACCGAGCCCCAGGCCACGTTCTCCACCTGCTTCGGCGCTCCCTTCCTGCCCCTGGATCCCAGCGTATACGCTCAAATGCTGGGCGAAAAAGTTGCGGGCAGCGACGCTAAGGTATATTTGATTAATACCGGATGGTCGGGCGGAAGCTACGGCGTTGGCAAGCGCATGAGCCTTAAATATACCCGCGCCATGGTAACGGCCGCGCTCACCGGCGCTTTGGACAACGTTAAATTTGAGCTGGATCCCATCTTTAACGTATATGTTCCCACAGAATGCCCCAACGTACCGGCTGAGATCCTCAATCCCAAGAATACCTGGACTGATAAGGCTGAATACGACAAAACCGCCAGAATGCTGGCCGCGCGCTTTACTGAGAACTTTAAAAAATATACTCACATGCCTGAGAATATTGTTAAGGCCGGCCCTAAAGCTTAATTTTGAATAGTTTTTGCCTCGCCTTAGCTATTGCCTTATATTAATTAAAAGAACGTTCCTGAGCTCCTCGCGGTGCTTCGGAACGTTCTTTATTTATATCTAGATTTCAGCATTCTGCCATAAGAGCGGGTACATAAAAAAATAATATACCCTTATGGATAACGCATATGGCTGCGCATGCCGGAGATTTGTTATAATGCTGAAAATATATTTAAGAAAGGAATGTAATTAATGAAAGCATTAAAATTTTGCGCCGCGGCGCTGACGGCTATATGCGTTCTGGCGCTGGCAAGCTGCGGCAAGGACGCAAATCCCAGCACGCAGGCAACGCCCTCCCCCACTTCTCCGCAAAATACAGCCGCGCAGGAATCTTCCTATCTCCGCCCGCGCGGAGATTTAAAGAACAGTCTGAAACAGGGCGAGAAATACAATTATCTGCTTTGGGCCGTAAACGACGTCTCCAATCCCTTTGAGCATGAGACTGAAATAAACAAAGTGGGCTGGACTCAGCGCAAGGCCGACCTGGAGAGCAAATACGGAATTACCATTCAATACGTTATGCCCACTCCTAATTGGTGGCAGGACGCATGCGCCAGCGCGTTTTCAGGCAATCCCTCGGTTGATTTCATGCATTGCGGCGGACCGTTTACAGTTTTGCCCATGTACGCCTATAACGGTACGGCCGCAAGCGTGGTTCTGCCTTTAAGCGATTATTCGCAGAGCGCGGATTTCAGCGATAATAATTGGTGGAATCAGGCTCTTCAGACGGCGAATACCACTTTTAACGGCAAGCTTTATTTTGCCGTGCCCCAAAGCACGGGCATAGGCAGCATTGCTTTTAACCAGGTAGTGCTTTTTAATAAGGAAATATTGGAGCGCAACGGTTATTCGGCCGAAACCCTATATTCGGCAAATCAAAACGGAGAATGGACGTGGGAAAAATTCAGAGAAGCGGCCATTGCCTGCACGGATCCGGATAACTCCATATACGGAATAGCGCCCGCTTATCAAAACGCGCTGATTTGGTCTCTGGCCGCCTCAAACGGAGCCTCGTTTGTCAGCCAGATGAATAATAACGGAACTACATATTTTGAATTTACAGGCAATTCGGACAAAATGCTGGACGCCTGGAATTTCCTCGTTCAATTAGGCAGAGACGGAGTGCTTTACCGCGACCAAGGCTTTACGGCCGATCATGAAACTTTCCTGGCAGGCAAAACGGCCATGATGCCCACTTATGTAAACCGGACCTCCCAGCTTGTCAACGCGGGCACCTACCCAGAATACGGCGTGCTTATGCCTCCCAAGGCTCCCGGCGCTGAAGATTATGTTTCAGACGTTAACTGGTTTGATCCCTATTGCGCTTTTAAGGGCACGGCCAATCCTGAAGGAACGGTTCAGCTTCTGAGCGATTATTGCTGTCCCCTTTATTCTCTGGACGACGAGCGCAATGAGGCTTCCTTTGACGCGGAGCTTCTCAGCCTTACCACCGACCAGGGCTCGCAATGGACACTGCGCAATATCTCGGAAAAGAGCGCTCCTCAAAGCTATTTTATGTTTTCCAATCTTACTTTCCCGGATGGAGCCAATTTTATGAATAAAATTACCGAGCAATGGCCCGCCTTTGTGGACGGACAGCAGACTCCGGGCACCTATTTTGATTCCATAGCCGAAAGCGTAAACCAACTGCTCAAGGATGCGCAGGGGCTTAAATAATTTAATTTTATACACCCAAATCATTTTAACACGCTCATACTCAAAGCGCACAGGCTTTAAATTAATAAAGCTGCGAAGCCCTGAGAAAGCTTTTGCTTTCCCAGGGCTTCTTTTAAAACAAACCTCTTACGCCTTAATCTGCCTATAAACTATAAGCCTTGTTCCCGCGGGCGGATTATCCGATATTTCCGGATTTACTTCTTTTAAATCTTCAATGCCTACTCCCAGCTCCCGGCCTACGCTCCAAAGCGTATCTCCCGGCTGCATTATATAAATACATATCCCATAGCCGTCCGGTCTGGTTTCGCCCGAATCCTCAACTGACAGCAGGACGTTGGCCGTTTTGCTCTCATATCCCATTAAATCTACGGTTATTCCAAACCGTATTTCACATTCGCTGGAGCCAAGCAGGGCGGATACCATCTGCTCTACCGCAGTATTCACAAATATTTCCATGCCAGAGCGTATATCAGGGTTATCGAAAATAAGTTCAAAATTAATAATCTGGTCAAAAGAACTTATTTCGCCCGTTCCCGAAGCAATATAAATTACATATACCCTGGCCGCCATATTAAGCAGCGCGCGGCCGTCCATAGCCGTAACGCTTTCAGCATAGGGCTGAGCAAGCACGGCGGAAATACGCGCCATGGGCGGCATGCCCTTGGGCAGAGAAGCGGCCACCCGCGCCGCAAGATTAGCCTGCGCCTGCACGGCGCATTTCTTATATTCAATCTCCTTTTGCACAAGAGCCAGCTCGTTCTGCGTTGAATATGCGTCCATGATAAGATTGACGCTCTTCTGGCTGCAAGCGCTTGCGCAGGCGTTAATAAGGCATTCGCAGGTCAATATGCGGTATTCGCCCTGCTGGTTGGTTTCAATCTGTATATTGCATTCCTCAACCATGGCGCATACGTCCGCTTCCATGCCCGCCCGCACAGGCGCCTCTATAACCCTGCTGAAAGGTATTTTATCCGCCACCTGCGCTATCGGCTCATACTCGTCCTCGCAGTCGTATGTAATCCTGAGCACGATATCTCCCTCAAAGAGAATTTCATTATCCTCGCAGCGGGCTTCGCTTATAACGGCGCTGGCCTGAGTGCAGAGCACTCGTTTAACCTCAGGCATGCGGACCGAAAGCTCTATATCCTCCTTAACGCTGAAACGGGAATAAAACACGCCCTCGTTGACCGTGCTTTCCACCTCGGCGGAGAGCACATGCACATTTTCATCCTGTATTTCGGATACCGCGCTGATATCCTCCGCAGTTATGCTCATAATCCGCAGCAGCAATTCTACGTCAAAGACTACGCTGCCTCCCTGAATAGCAGCCGTATAATCCTTAACGACAGGGCAAACCTTGATTGTGGCCTTGGGGCTCAGCCCAGGAAGCTTCGCAGCATAATCAAAGGCCTGGCTTCCGTTCACCCTCATAAGCGCATCCCCCTGAGAAACAACCGCGCAGCCCCGCACCGTTCCTTCCAGGATACACTCCGAGGCAAGAGCCTCGCATCTTCCCATGCTTACTTCAACATCCGCTCCGAGCAAAACGGCTTGAGCGTCCGTGCTCGGCAACTGAGCAATTATCCGCACGCTGCGAGTAAACTCCGCTGCGGCGACCTCATCATAACGTAACTGTTCCATGGTTATATCCATATTCGCTCCTCCCTCGGCACAATCAAAATTTGTCCCATTAATTGTTATTACATTCTATAAACCCTTTAACTCAAATATGACTGTTCATTTCAGGTTTTTTAAAATTTTATGCAGCCGTTTGCCCCCTTTGGGCCCGTGCTTAGAATTTATATGCAGCTTTTGTTAAATAATTTCAAAAAAACTATTCACAAAACTCGCCGGCATATGCTATAATATAATCAATAAATTGTTGATAACTGTTTTTAAGGCAGTATTATTCAAATTACTTGTCCGCCGAGCGAAGAAACGGAGTAAATTATGGCCAATTACAGATTGAGTATAAGGAAAATCGAGCGCAGCGATATGCCGGCTATTATTGCCTGGGCAAGAAATCAAAATCTTATGAAATATCTTCATATATCTCTGCCTCAAACCGAACAGAACGGCAATCAATGGTTCCAGCGTTCTCTTATAGACCGCACGCGCGACGATTTTGTTATTCACGCCGTAAACGAGGAAGGAGAACGCACTCCTATTGGTCTGCTGGGACTCTTTAATATAGACGAGGCCAATAAAAAAGCTGAATACTATATTCTAATAGGCAACAGTGATTTTGCACGAAGAGGCATAGCTTCCAGAGCCACTGCTGAAATGCTGGGCAACTGCTTCAAGCTGCTTAATTATAATAAAATTACAGTCATGGTGGATAAAGAGCATTATGACGCGCAGAAGCTTGCCGAAAAGCTCGGCTTTAAAAAAGAAGGGCTTCTTATTCAGGATATACTGCCGGAGGGCGGCGAATATATAGACCGCTTTATTTACAGCATAACCAAAGCGCAATATGAAGAATGGTCAAAATAATACGCTGATTGTTCAGCCCGCTTAAGCGGGCTTTTTTTATTTCTCCATTTATACAATGCAAGCAGAGCGCAGAATCTTTGCCAAAAGGCTGCGCCCTTTTTGCCCCGCGGGCATGAAAATTTCCAGCTCCGCTTTTATTTTCGCGGCTTTAAGCTGCCCTTAAACTCCTCCGTGCAAAAAGCCGCATAAAAGAATTCCATCTCCTTTTTATTAAAAAATCACTTCTACAACATCCTGCGGGAGCATATTGTATTTCAGGAGGACAAACCCTCCCCATTAATAACGAGGACTGATATCATGAAAGAAATACTGGACATTCTTCCCGAGCGGATATCGGGCATGCTCTCAGCCGTATCCCCCGCCAAGCAGGCAGGAATCCGGGAAATACGCCTCAGAAGGGAAAAACCCATTCTGCTTAAGACGCCCGACGGCGAATACGGATTAAATAAAACCGGGCTGAGCAGATATGACGGCGAAAAATTCACCAGGGACGACTGCGAACGCTTCTGGCGCCGGCTTACAGCCCATTCCCCCTATGCACTGGCGGTATGCGGACGTCAGGGATATATCACAATTCCGGGAGGGCATAGAATAGGCCTATGCGGAGAAGCTGTAATTAAAGAAAACGATATACACCTTTTTAAAAACGTATCTTCCTTCCTGATAAGGATAGCTCATCAGGTGCGCGGATGCGCTCTGCCCCTTATAGACCGCATTACATATAATTCCAAGCCTTTGAGCTCGTTAATCATATCCCCGCCCGGCTGCGGCAAAACCACCATGCTGCGCGATTTGGCACGGATTTTTTCCGAAATGGGCTTTAATGTCTGCATAGCGGACGAGCGGGGAGAAATTTCATCGGGAAGGGACGGAATTGCCTGCCTGGATATCGGCCCCAGGACGGATTTTATATGCGGCGCGGACAAGGCGGACGGGATGAACATACTTTTGCGCAGCATGAGCCCAGATCTTATAATTACGGACGAATTAGGCAGCGCCGGAGAAGCAAGGGCCGTATTGGACGCCGCCGCCGCGGGAGTAAGCGTAATAGCCAGCGCGCACGGCGGCAGCCTTGACGGCATTCTGGCCCGCCCCAGTCTCTCAGGGCTTTTTGAAGCAGGCGTTTTCAGCAGATACATAATACTCTCGGATATACCCGGCCGTATTAAAGAAATTTACGACGCCGAAGGCCGCCCGCTTGAAACGCCCGGCGCCGGAAGAATGGTTATATAAGAAATATTGCCGCGATAAAAAACTGCGCGCCGGAATTTTTCAGAACACGCGCCGCTATGAATTAAGCGTCCGTCTCCATAAAAGCCTATGATAAAAAAGGAGAGTAAAATATGCTTTTAATTAAATTGGCCTGCTGCGCGCTGTTAATCTGGCTGTGCGCTTCAGTTGGACAAAAGCGAGCGCTTTCCGCGCGTTCAAAGGCGCAAAGCCAGCTTGAGCTTGCAGGCGCAATTCTCAAAATTAAAAGCCTTATCATTTACGATAACGCAACTGTGAAGGAAATATTATCCTCCCCTTTATCTGAAAACAGTCAGGTCCGTCTTTATTTTGAATCAATCCGCCGGCAGCTATCGGATAATCCAGAGCTTTCTCTGGGCCAGGCAGCCCGCGGCGCGGCCATGAATAATGAATTAGAGCCCGTCAAAGAAGCTTTTTTAACAGCCGCGGACGGCTTAAAGGAAATTGAATGCGCAGACACGGAGCACAGCGCCGCCCGGCTGACTCTTGCATATGAAAGCATCAAAAACAGCGGAGACGCGGCCATGGAAATATATAAGCAAAAATCCTCTCTCTATCGCAGCATAGGCATACTTTCAGGCCTGTTAGCATCTATATTAATAATTTAAGAATACTTAGGAGGCCGGTTATGGACATAGATATAATTTTTAAAATAGCTGCGGTAGGCATTTTAGTGGCCATACTTAATCAGCTTCTTAACAAAGCGGGCAAGGAAGAAATCGCCATGATGACTACAATCGCCGGCCTTATAATTGTGCTTCTGATGGTAATTGATATGATAAGCGGACTGTTTGAAACCATCAGACAGATTTTCGGGCTTTTCTGACCATGGGCGGAATATTTACCCTTCTGGGAATAGCCGTAACGGCCGTTATTGCTTCTGTTTTATTAAAGCGGGAAGGGGCGCATTGGGGATTAATTATTTCCGCGGCGGCAGGCGTGATACTTTTTATTACCGTACTGCCCGAGCTTAGAGATATAATATCCGCTTTATCCGGGCTTGCCGACGTTTCCCAAATTGGCTCGGCATGGCTCTCCCCCCTGTTAAAAATAGTAGGAGTGGCTTTTTTAGGAGAATGGGGCGTGCAGTTATGCAAAGACGCCGGCGAAAACGCCATAGCGGTTAAACTGGAAATGGGTGTAAAAATCGTGCTGCTTGTGCTTTGCATACCAGTTATATCCCAGCTTTTAAATCTAATTACCTCTCTTTTAAACGGAGGAATATAAATGTGCAAAAGATTATGGATTATAATTCTTTTAGCTTTAACTCTTACAGCAATGGTTTTTCCCTCTCTTGGATCGCAGGCGAAGGATATTATCGACGAAAGCATAAAAGGCCTGGATTTAACCGAATGGGAGCAATTTCTTAATACCCTGAGCGAGGACGAGCGCGCCCTGCTGCCCGAAGGCGGCGCTCAGAGCCTTATTGAGGATATTGTACAGGGAAAACTGGAATTAAGCTATGACAGCGTTTTGGAAGGACTGCTTTCCCTGCTTCTGCATCAGTTTTATAAATTGCTTCCGTTTATGCTGGAAATAACCGTGCTGGCCATTCTTGCTTCTGTTATTTCCAATCTTCAGAATAACGGGCAGGGAGTAAACGAGATTATACGCTTCGTGCTTTATGCCCTTATTGCGCTTATATTATGCCAAAGCCTGTTTTCACTAGTAAGCTATGCAAAAAATACCGTAGAAAAAATAGGCTCTCTTATACAATTAGCTACTCCCATATTGCTGGCTTTGCTTATATCCATCGGGGCTTCCTCCTCTGCCGGAGTGCTCCAGCCCGATTCAGCTATATTGGTCTCAGGAGTAGGAAGCATTCTCGCCTCCTTTGTCATCCCCATAATTCTTGTAATGACCGTACTAGTTTTTTTATCCAATCTTTCCCCCAGAATAAAGCTGGGAGGGATAGCCGCCCTTATGCGCAGCGTTGCAAGCTGGACGATGGGCATTGTTTTTACAATCTTTGCGGGAGTGATTTCTATTCACGGGCTGGCGGCGGCCAGCTATGACGGCGTATCCCTGCGAGCCGTAAAATATGCCATAAATACCGGTATCCCCATAATCGGAGGCATGGTGGGAGAAAGTATGAATATGGTGCTTTCCTGCACCCTTCTGATTAAAAACGCCGTAGGAATAGTTTCCCTGCTCTGCATGGCCGGGATAATGCTTGCTCCTTGCATAAATATAATAGCGTATATCTTTATGCTGAAATTCGGAGCGGCCGTTCTCTCCCCTATTTCAGAGGGCAATATATCGAATTTTTTCAATCAGCTTGCCGATTCGCTGAAATTACTGCTTACAGCCGTCTGCGGAATGAGCGTTATAGCCATTATCCTGATTGGAATTATAATAGGCGCCGGCAATGCGGCGGTATAAGAGGGAGCGTTAATATGGAATGGCTTACAGGATATGTAGTTAAAATATGCGCCGCCGCGCTTATTTCCTTTGTAGTAGATATGCTGCTGCCCGAAGGAAATATAAAAAGAACCGCACGCTTCTGCGCGTCTTTAGTAATAACCATAATAATATGCGCGCCGCTGATAAATCTTTTTACGCAGCAACAGACTGTTATAACTCCCCCTGATAAAAATCACAGCGTTCCTGATGAATATCAGATAAAACAAAGCGTGGAAAAGGCGATAACCCAGCTTATAAAAACAGTAGACGGATTTAATGAAGCACAGGTAACAGTGACCCTCTCAGACGGAAATCCGTATTCAGTAGAAATATATAAAAATCAAAACGGCGCGCCCATAAACAAATTAAACGAACAAAAAATTATTGAGCTAATCTCTGTTCTATATAAAATTGATGAGAATAAGATTTATATAAGAGAATAAAACCATATATAAAGGATGGATAAACCAATGAAAGGATTTAAGGAACTGGTAAACAAACTGAAAGGAATAAAGAACATTGAAATTATTCTGGCGGTGGCAATAGGAATCATAATACTCGTAATATATTTTTTCCCATCAGAAAATAAAAATAAGAATCAACAGACCGAATCGGGCATAACAATTAATACGAGCAGCGAACTTACAGACGAACAAAAGCTTAAAAACGTGCTATCGGAAATCAAAGGCGCAGGGAGGATAGAGGTGATGATTACATATGAATCCAGTCCGGAGCTGGTGCCTGCATTCAGCACCGACACTCAGGAGACCACCAATGTGCAGTCGGGACAGAACAGCACAACCGAGTCACAGACTGTTTCCCAGAATCAGAATCCCATCACCATCAGCAAAGACGGAGAAAGCCAAGCGCTTATATTGGTGGAAAAAAAGCCGAAGATAAGGGGGGTGATTGTGGTTGCCGAGGGTGCTGCGGACTTAGGAGTAAAATTAAACCTGTATAGCGCCGTACAGACGGCATTGCAGGTGGACGCCAACAAAGTAGATGTTTTTGAAATGAATAAAAATTAATTATAAGGGAGTGTATGTAAAATGTTCAAAATTAACCGTAAAACCATTGTGATTGCTTCCATGGTGCTGCTGCTACTTGTTACCGGCTTTTTAAATTGGAGATATACCCAAGCCAAAGCTGACGAGGATTTAAATAACAATAATAATATAACCAATCCGGACGACGGAGTAACCACCTCCAGCACCTTTTCAGATTACCGGCTGGAACGCGAGCGCACCCGCACCCAGGAAATAACCTATATAGACAGCATTATCAGCAACACGAACACTGACCAGGAAACGCTGGCGGAAGCACAGCTTATGAAGCTTGAGCTAACCGACACTATGGAAAAGGAAATGCTGCTCGAAGGACTTTTAAAGGCTAAAGGCTTTGAGGACGTATTTGTAACACTGGGTGATGAATCTATTAACGTAGTAGTTAAAGATGCGGAACTGAATCAATCAGAAGTAGCGCAGATACTTGAATTAGTCCAGCGTGAAACCTCCGCTTCAGCCCAGAATGTTAAAATCATTCCCACTACATGAATATATGTTATTTAGCAGGGTTAAAAATTAGCCCTGCTTTTTTATTTAAATAATTATGCCCCGGATATAGGCGGGGATGGCGAAATGGCGCCCAGACCGGCATAAATGCCGGCCTGGGCGCCGGGGGCGCGCCGTTGGGCAAGCCTTAAGGCTTGCCCTTGGCCGAGCATAGCTCGGCCCGAGCGGCCTACGGCCGCTCAACGGCGCGCCCCCGGCGGCCCCCATTCAAGCGCCCTATAGGGCGCTTGAATGGGGGCCGCAAAAGAGCGTGCAAAGAAAGCAAGCTTTCTTTGCACGCTCTTTTGCGGGCAAGGCCTGCTTTGCAGGCCTTGCCCGCCATTTCGCCATCCTAGCCCCTTGCTCTAAATTTCAAAGCCGGCGCAGCATGCGGCGTTTGGCAGGCTAATAGCCTGCCCGGCCGAACTTTGTTCGGCCCGCGGCCGCAGGCCGCAAACGCCGCATGCTGCGCCGGCTTTGAATCAAACCTTCATGCAGCAAACCCAAAAATCTGCTAAACTCACTTCTATTTAATTACGCTTATCGCATCCGTTATAGTCTTTTCATAGGCTTCCATGCCATACTTATCGACTTCCGCCTTATTCTTCTCCCCATGCGTTAAGCAGCCCGCGCCTCCTATGCATCCTCCCACGCAAGCCATTCCCTCAATAAAATTGCCTACCGGCAGTTTTTTAGAAGCCTTAAGCAGCGCGACTCTGCATTCCTCTATGCCATCGCAGGCCACCGGCTTAAATTCAAAATCAGTAAGCCCCTGCTCTTTAAGCGCCTGGCGCACCGCGTCAGTAAGCCCCCCGCTGCGCGCAAAAATCCGGCCAAAATATGAAGCGTTATCCAAAACGTCCTCAGACAATGCTGTAATATCAATATCCCGGCTGTCAAAAAGCGCCTGAAGCTCTTCAAAAGTAATAACGCAATCTATATACGGTCTAACCGACTCCTTCTGGAACTCCATCTTTTTAGCCGTACAAGGCCCTATAAAAATCACCTTAGCCTCAGGAGTGGTATCCTTTATGTATTTAGCAATAGTAGCCATGGGCGACAGATTATGCGATATATTAGCTTCAAGCTCCGGAAACTGCTTTTTAATATAATCCACAAACGCCGGGCAGCAGGAACTGGTTAAAAAGCCCTTTTCCGCTAATTCCGCGGCCTCAGCATATGAAACCATATCCGCTCCCAGCGCCGCCTCCACTACATGGAAAAAGCCTAATTGCTTAATCCCGCTTATCACCTGCCCCAGTTTTGCATATGTAAACTGGCTTGATATGGACGGCGCCACCACGGCATAAAGCTTATAATTCTTATTCTCTTCGCTCTCCTTTATAAGCTTTACTACGTCCAGAATAAAAGATTTATCCATAATGGCTCCAAACGGGCACTGATATACGCACGCTCCGCAGGCTATGCATTTGCTGTTGTCTATGCAGGCCGCCTTGGATTCGTTCATAGATATCGCCTTAACCTTGCACGCGTTCTGACAGGGGCGCTTATCGTTCACTATTGCGCTGTACGGGCACACTTTAGCGCACTTTCCGCATTCAATGCATTTGGATTTATCAATTATAGCCTTTTGGTTATTGTCAAAGGATATGGCGCCGCGGGGGCAGGCTCCTTCGCAGCGATGAGCTATGCAGCCGCGGCAGGCGTTTGTAACTTCATAGCCGCCTACAGGGCATTCATCACAGGCAATTTCTATTACTTCAATTACATTTTCGTTGTTTTTATCCCCGCCCATCGCCAGCTTAACACGCTCTGAAAGAATAGCTCTTTCTTTATATACGCAGCAGCGCATAGTAGGCTTATTGCCCGGAACAATTATTTTAGGAATATCCAGCAGATTTTCCTGCAAGGTTCCGTTAAAGGCCTGCCGCGCAACCTCTTTAAGCACATTGTATTTTAAATCCTGAACTTTGGTGTCAAACTTTCTCATAATTATCCTTTCCAATTAAAAATAGCTTACCTTTATTCGCTTGCCCATTTTTTTAAGGCAATCGGCTAATTCGTCAACCAATCTCATCTTAATATTGAAATTTATAGGCAAATCCGGATTCTGATGAGCTGGATTGACCGCCCGCCCTACGTAAAAATTTATATCCGTAGCGTCCTCAAAGAGCATGCGCGCGATACAGGAAGCTCCGTCCTTTTTATAGCTCCATTGAGTGTAGGATTGATTTTCGCGCAAATAATCCTGCGCATAGCTCAATACTTTATTTATGGTGATTACCCCTTCGGTTACAAGATCTACTCCCTCAATTTCTGCCGTAGGAGGTATATCCGGATCGAAAAAATCTAATTTAGGCTTTAATTCCTTATGCAGATACGCCGCGGCAATGGTGGAGGTGGTGCCTCCGCATACGATATGCTTGCCCTCTTTAGAGAAAAATAAAGACATCATCTTATCGTTATCCTCCCTATTGGAAGGCGGCCCTATAACAAGATTGACAGGCTCCCGCCTACGTATGCGTATTGTGCAGACAGTAGTGTCGTCCCCCGGCTCATAGCCGTATAGCTTGTCGCATTCGTCCAGAAGAATGGTAGTAAGAGTTTTGGCAGTAAAGCCAACGTCATAGAAAGTCTCCATGAATTCTATAATATTCTTTCTTTCCCAGCCAAAATTCAGCGTCATGCCCACCCCGGCATGTATGCATCCATCGCTCATAGCTATAAATATATCGTTTTCTTTCAGCGCAATCTTAGATTGATAGATGGTCTTTCCGTCTATGCTCAGAATGGAGGAAGGAATTTCATAATTAGCTCCGTCCCGCAAAAGGATGACATGGGGATTGTCATACTGAATAATCTCCGCCTCCTCATTATTCACTATGCGAATAATGGTAAACGTAGAATAAGCCACGCCCCGTTCAGAGCATACCGGAAGAGTCGCGGCTATGGTATGCACGCATTCCTGTATATCCATGCCGTCCGCCATCATAGTAGAAATAATCTTAGAGGTCAGAGTAGACAATATGCTTGCTTTAACGCCGCTGCCCATGCCGTCCGCCAGTACGATAATTTCCGAATTATCCTGCCGCACAACATCGACATGGTCGCCGCATAGCTGCTCTCCCATTTTATTCAGGCTCCTCCAGCCTATATCAGCGCAAAGATCATTCATCTGAAATGCTCTCCTTAAGCTTGGCCAGAGCTATTTTAGTTTCGGCCGCGGTTTCTCCCAACAGGGACGCAATTTCCTGCACTACGCGCATCTGCTTATCCACGACTTTATCGGCCGTCTCAATAGTGGCGCGGCTAATAGCTTCCTTTTTCTCCTTTTCATTCTCTATATCGGTTATATCCCTCATGATGCAGATAATAATCTTATATTCCTTATCATACAGGATTGTCTCTTCTACATATTTTCTATATTCGGCTAAATATACTCTGCGGTCCCGTATGCTCGTCCCGCTCTGCTTTACTTCCAGAAAATCCTTCGGATCCAAAATACGCACAACCTGCTCGCCCAGCACGTCGCCGGCGCTCCTGATATTCATTATATCCCGCGCCGCCGCGTTAATTTGCTGCACTTCAAAATCCTCGTTCAGCACAATAATGCCGTTGGGCGTATTGCTTATAATATTATCAGAAAAGCTTTCCGCCTTATCCTTCAAATAAGGCAGGCACATATTTAAATCCGCCTTTCCCTGATAAACTGCAATCGCTTTTTCCCGGCAGGTATTATATCCGCAGCTTCCGCAGTTTAATTCGTCCTCAGGCTTAAGCTTGCCTATTTTTTTGAGAATCGCTTCTATTTCGGACTGCGTGGGCATAGCTCTGGACGTCCCAATAAAATCATGTTCGCGATATATTTCCTCCGGAGAAACAGGCGCCACGTCGAAATCCTCGCTTTTAGCATATGAGGCCACCTGATTATAATTGCTCACCGGACTGCAATGATATTTTTCCATAACCGGACCGCCTACGCAGCTTCCCCGGCAGGCGGACATCTCTATAAAGCAATTTCTTAAATTGCCTTTTTCAATTTCCCTGAGCGCCGCTATACAGTCCTCCGTGCCGTCCAGCGCCAAATAGCTGTAATCCTTTCGGGGCAAAAACATAGATTTCAGAATGCCGCCCGTTGTAGGAAACAACCGCGCTCTTCCCTTGGAATTATCCTCCCTTGTGCGCTCCAGGCTAACTCCGCGCTTGCGCATAAGACTGGAAAGCTCCTCAAAGGTCAGCACGCAGTCCACGGGCCCGGGGTATCTATCCGCCTCGTCCTTTTTAGAAACGCACGGACCGATAAAAATGGTCTTCGCGTCAGGATAGCGCTTTTTTATATCCATACAATGAGCCTGCATGGGCGAAACCACTTTGGCAAGATATCTAAGAGCGGAAGGAAAATATTTTTCTATGAGCAGGTTAATAGAATGACAGCAGGAAGATATAATTACATCCTGTTCTCCCTCTTGTAAAAGCCTGTCGTATTCTTTCTTAACTATAGTCGCGCCGATAGCCGTTTCCTCGGCGGCATAAAAGCCAAGCTGCTTAAGCGCCTTTTCCATAGCCTCTATGCCCGCTCCGTCATAATTAGCCGTAAAGGAAGGCGCCAGGCTGGCTATTACCTTGCCACTGTTAAGCAGCACTTCCGCCTTTTCAGTATTGTCCGCAATCTCTTTGGCGCCCTGCGGACATACTACAAAGCATTGTCCGCATAAAATGCATTCTTCCGGCACAATATGCGCCTGATTAGCCGAAATCCTTATGGATTTTACCGGACAATGACGTATGCATTTATAACAGTTTTTGCAATTAGATTTTTTCAGCCTTAAAAATTCAGCCATTTTAGTCCTCCCTGCCCTTTTTTAAGAGTGCTGGTTAATTGATAGCTTATATCCTGCTCAGTATTTCACGGTTAAAGAACTGCTCTGTGCTCTCGGGCGAAAGAGAATATAATTCCCCGTCCAGCGTCACGCACACGCCTTTCTGGCAGTTGCCCATGCAAAAGGTGCCGCTTAATTCCACCCTGTCTCCAAGAGCGTTCTTCTCAATAAGCTGCTGCAAGCCCTGCACCACCTGTCTGGAACCCTTAAGATGGCACGAGCTGCCAATACATACCGTAATTTTCATGCTTGCGTCTCCTTTCCTGATGCTCTTTTCCTAGCCCGTCCGCCGTTATCAGCAGCGGATAATATATTTTTATTCTAAACGCATCCCGAATCCATTTTTCAAATCTCCGGCGCGTTTTTTACAATTCAGCCTACAGCTTCGCTGACGGCGTAAGTCACGGGGAAATCGCCTCTGGAGGTTGAATAGGTGGTGCGAACCAACAGCTCTCCCTCTCTGCCCGCGTCCAGAATGCCGTTTACGCAGTCAAACAGCTTGGACAGGCTGCCCGAAGCTATATCGTAGCAATATATTTCATGCATAAATACGTCTTCCTCCGTATCGGATACGACATACACTTTATCGTTATTAACCGAGAAGAAATAATCGCTTATTATCCGCTCCCCTATAAGCTCCTTGCTCTCGCCCGTCTGGTTATCATATAAACTAAGCTTTGTATAGCCGTCCGACATATCCGCTTCATTGCTCTGCAAAAGAATATATCTGCCGTCCGAGCTCATAGAAAACATGCCCACCTCGGCTATTTCGTTCTGTTCGCCGCTCTCAAGCTCCAGGCTTACAAGAGTTTCCGCCTCATCCACGACATCAATATAATATAATTTTCCGTCAAAGGCATAAAGGGAGGTATCTATTCCCGCTCCCTCTGAAACAGGGGAAGTCTCTCCCGAGGCAATATCGTATTTCTTAAGATTGAGCATTATATCCACAGCGGACATCATATATATGCTCTGGCTGTCGGAAGCCCAGGCAATGCCGGAAATATATGTTCCCACCTCTTCCTCGGGAAGATTGGTCCGGGTGTGAGTATTAAAATCATAGATAGAGCAATACTGAATTTCATCAACCTGCTCTATTATAAGCAGCTTGGAGCCGTCGGGCGAATAAGCTCCGAACACAATCTGGGCGTATTCGTCGTTAAGCAATTGGGTTTTAACCCCCTGGCTATCCACCGTAAAGAGATATTCCAGGGCCATCTCGTCGTAAGACGTGCCCTCGCTTCTCTTAGAAAATACCGCCGTGCTCTTATCGGGCGACCAGCATATAAATACTCCGTCGGGGAAGAGCGCCTGAGCGGTTTCCTCCTGCCCGTCCCGACGTATTACCTTTTTTAAATTAATGGCGTCCAAATCCTCCTGGGCATAATATTCAGGAAGCTTGCCCGCTTCAAGCTGAATGACTCTTAATTCCTTGCCGGCCAGCGCCTCGGAAAAATCAGTTTTGATTTTATTCATAAGAGCCTCGGCTTCGCTTTGCTCCCCAAAGGCGCGGCTAATCATTACAACGTTGGTAAGATCCGTCGCAAGCGTGGGCGTGAGCTCCGCTTCCTCGGGCAGGCTGCCCTCTGAATATTCGTAATAGAGATTGCCCACGACATAATAAGCCTGAGAAGCCTGGAAATCCTTTTTAGCCAAATCTACAACAAGCCGGCCGTCCTCTTCAGAAACCGTCATATTGGTCATAGAGGATAAATTAAAATATAAATCAGTCGCGCCCGAACGGCTTTCAGAAGGCAGCACCTTTACAACTCCTCCTTGGATAAGGCCGGTTTCGTCGCTGATAATGCTGTTGTTGACATAATCCCAATGGGCAAGCGCCGCAATGCTTAATTTAAGTCTGTACGGAGTATCCGTTAAGGAAAGCGTATAGGGCGGCAGGCCCTTCATGGCCTGTTCCTGCGCCGTGACTCCCTCGCTTCCGCATACAAAGGAAAACACCAGCCTTACTCCCTGTTCGGTTTTTTCCACAAGAATATCCTTTAAATTTGCGCTTTCCTGCTCGGAGCCTCCAGAGACAACGTTCAAAGCGTCCGAAGGATTGTTTGTCTCTTTTCCGCACGAGCTGAGACATAAGAGCATAATGCCCGCAAGCATAAAAGCTATTAATTTTTTCATACTGCTATTCCTTTCATGATTATTTCCGTCTTGCAGACGGGATAAAGTTATATTCCCCGTAAAAATACACGTCCCCGTCCCTAAAAGGGCATTATAAATAATTTCAGAACAAAGCTGCGCAAAGCTCCTTCAGCCGCGCGGCCGCGCGTTCCTTATCCACAGTAAGGCATTCCCCTTCTTTAACCAGCACGCGCCCGTTTACAATATTATAGCGAACATCGCAGCTTTCAGCGCTGTATGCAATAATTCCATAGACGTCGTGCACAGGCTCTAAAAACAGAGAGGGATACAATACGAGCACATCGGCCGCGAAGCCCTCTTTAATCCTGCCTCCCTTATAGCCCAAAGCGGCCGCGCCGTTGACCGTGGCCATTTCAACAGCCGAATAAGCGTCAAGCGCCTGAGCGTCAAGCGTATAGCCCTTTTGGAGCACAGAAGCCGTAAAGAGCTCCCTAAACATATCCAAATTATTATTGCTGCCGTTTCCGTCCGTCCCTAAGGCCGGCTTTATACCCGTTTCCAGCATAAGCTTGACAGGCGCTATGCCGCTGGCCAGCTTTAGATTGCTGACGGGATTATGCACGGGAATAATGTTATGCTCCAGCATTAACGACATATCCTCCCTGCTCACCACCGTACAATGAGCGGCTATGGTGCTTTCAGGCAGGCCCAGGCTCGCAAGCCATTTAATGGGCGAGACGCCGTGCCGCTCCATGCAGCCCTGAACTTCCGCGACAGTTTCGCTTGCATGTATATAAAACGGACTTCCCCAGCTTTTCGCCCGGCTTATAACTTCCCTGAGCGCGTTTTCCGAACATGTGTATTCGGCGTGAGCCGAGGCCAGCACGTTAATCCTGCCCTCCCGGCCGTTATAGAGCTTATACATTTCTTCCAGTTCAGCCAGCCGGCGCTTTAAGCCGGCCTCGCCGTCTGCGTCCACAACATTTCTGCTTATAAACGCCCTTACGCCGCTCTCCAGGCAGGCCCGGGCTGTCCCCGTAACGTCCAGATACATATCGTTTACGCAGGCGCTGCCTCTCTCCAGGGCTTCGGCGCAGGCTATAAGAGCAAAATGATAAATCAGTTGATCGTCCAGCTTATCTTCAATCTTAAAAATCCTCTCCAGCCATTTATTCAAGGGCAAATCTGAGGCAAAGCTTCGGAAGCAGCTCATGCCCAAATGCGTATGGGCGTTTACCAGGCCGGGCATAACTATGCCTCCGCGCGCGTCAATAACTTCGGCGTTATCAGCATTAACCAGAGCCTCCCCCACATATTTTATTTCTGTGCCGCTGATTAAAACGCATCCGTTTCTATATACAGCGCCGTCATCCATTGTAACTATATGCGCATTTTTGATTAAAATGTCTTTCATAGCCCCTCCCTCTCGGCGTCGCCGTATAAATACTCTCTCTGCGCCGGGGAAAGCTCGTCAATAGCCGCTCCCATGCTTCTGAGCTTAAGCCGGGCTACCCGCTTATCCAATTCCTCCGGAACATCATACACCTTATTCTTCAGAATTGAATAATTTTGAGCTATATAGCGTGCGGTAAGAAGCTGCAAAGCAAAAGAAGTATCCATTATTTCGGCCGGATGTCCGTCTCCGGCGGCTAAATTAACCAATCTGCCCTCAGCCAGCAGATATAATTTCCTTCCGTCCCGCATATAATAGCAATCAATATTTTTGCGGACGCATTCTTTTTTAACGGCCGCGCTTTCCAGAAACGCTTTATCCACTTCAACGTCAAAATGGCCTGCATTGCACATAATCGCCCCATCCCGCATTTGCTTCATATGGGCTTCAGTAATCACTTGCTTGCAGCCGGTAGCCGTTATAAAGAGCTCGCCCAGTTTGCACGCTTCCAGCATAGGCATAACTTCATAGCCGTCCATGACCGCCTCTATTGCTTTAAATGGGTTTATTTCGCAGACAGTTACCCTTGCTCCCAGAGCCTTAGCGCGCATAGCTATGCCTCTTCCGCACCAGCCATAACCAGCTATAACCACTCTGCGCCCCGCCACCAGCAGATTAGTCGTGCGCATTATGCCGTCCCATACAGACTGGCCCGTGCCGTATCTATTATCAAAAAGATATTTGCTCATAGCGTCGTTTACAGCAATCATGGGAAAAAGGAGCTCGCCTCTGTTTTGACGCGCGCGCAGCCGCAGCACTCCGGTCGTCGTTTCTTCAGCGCCGCCCCTGATATTCTCCGCAGCGTTTTTCAATTTTCCATGCAGCAGCGAAACCAGATCGCCGCCGTCGTCTATTATCTGATGGGGCTTATTCTCAAGCGTGCAGCACAAATGCCGTTCATATTCCTCCTCGTTCGCTCCATGAACTGCAAAAACTTCAACCTCCTGAGCAAGAGCGGCCGCAACATCGTCCTGAGTGGAAAGTGGATTGCAGCCCGTAGCATAAACCTGAGCTCCTCCCGCTTTAAGGACTAAAGCCATATACGCCGTTTTAGCTTCCATATGGATGGACAAAGCTATTCTTATTCCCTCCAAAGGCCGCTCGCGCGCAAACTCTTCTTCTATAATATTTAATACAGGCATATGGGCGCGCACCCACTGTATTTTACGCCAGCCTTCTTCGGCCAGACTCATATCCTTAATAAGGCTCATGAAAGTTCTCCTTTTATAGATTAACGCTAAGATAATTATACAATAAAAAACGAAAAAACGCTATAAAAATCTAAAAATATATTCAGGGAATCACTTGATATATTGTAAATAATTATATGTGTTATTTTGCCTGTTTTTTGCAATATTTTAATTGCAAAAATTACTGAGGCCCGCAAATAAATAAGGCGCTCAAGCGCCTTATTTATTTGCGGGCCTCAGCCTCCTGGCAGGGGTATGCCAATAGTCTTAAAGCGCGGGCGGCTCGCGCTTTAAGACTATTGGCATACCCCTGCCAGGAGGAACAAATGACGGCCTATGTCCGGCAACGCCGGACATAGGCCGTCATTTACAAAAACTAATCTCTCATAAACAGAAACTCACACATAAAAAGCATGATTTCCTAATATGCAATAGAGACTTCTATTTCTCGCCGCCCACGAATTAGTAACAGATTTATTATTAAAATATAAACTGTTGCCCACGGGCTTCGCTCCAAAATATGCCTCAATAGCCGCGTTTAAACTGGACTGCGAAGGAGTATTGGAAAAATAGCCTTTCTTGGCTGTGCTGAATTGATTCTTAGCAAATATAACGCCCTCAATGGTGCCGTTAGTCTGCTTAACGCGATTCATTACAACACTTCCAACGGCCACCTGTCCTGTATAGCTCTCATGTCCTGATTCCGCATAAATCAACTGCGCCAAGAGATAAATATCTTCTTTTTTGCTGCTGGAAAGCGAATCATATTTATCCTGAAGGGAACTTGAATCACTAGCAGTAAAATTAACTTCCTTGGAGCCGGAACTTTCTCCTTTGAGGGCGCTCTCTAATTTAGCAAACGTCTTAGTACCCGCAATTCCATCTACAACCAGACCGTTATCTCTCTGAAAATCCTTAACTGCATCACGCGTTATTTCCAGAAACAGACCGGTAGAAGTAGCGTCAAAATAGCCGAGCTTTTTAAGCTGATTCTGCAATTCCTGCACTTTGCTGCCCTTGTCTCCGTAACGCAGAGTGCCCGCCTTGGCTATATATGTGCTGGTAGTGGTGGTAGTAGATTTAACGGATGTACCCGTCTCGCCTGAAGCGGAAACGCATTTGCCGGTTAATTTAGCAATGGTATCCTCTCCGACTATACCGTCCGCTTTCAAATTATTATTTTTCTGGAACTGCTTAACGGCGTTGTAAGTAAGCGAACCGAAATATCCAGTATCATATCTTGAGCCCAGATAACCCTTAATTATGAGCAATCTTTGTATTGCCCGTACATCCTCGCTTCTCTGCCCCATCTTATATACATCGCTGGTATCAAAAGAAGTGCTGTCAAATAAGGACATCAAAGTTTTGGGACCAACTACGCCTATAGCGTCTATGCCGTTGTCTTCCTGATATTCAATAACCGCAGCCTCAGTAATGGTACCAAAATATCCCGTAGTATGCTTCTGCTGCATGTATCCTAAATCAACCAGTCTCTGCTGTATAAGCTTAACATCATCTCCGCGGCAAGTAATCTCAAACTGTCCAACCGGCCGTTCCGAGGCCGCAGCCGCCGGAAACGCCATAATCATTACGGTTAAAACAAGCAATACTGCAACAATTAATTTACTCTTTAAAAATCGTTTCATCAGGTTTGCCTCCTTAATGCGCCTTAACAGGGTATGGGCGCTTCAAATTGCTACCCTATGGCAATAATTATGCCTCTTGTTTTTAATTTATGCACGCATTATAACACGAGTGAAATGAAAATGCAATAGTTTTGTAATATTTAATTGTGAATTTTTTATGTGCGCCTTTTTACGAGGAAATATTTTAAAATTTTTCAGGCTGGCCCTGGGCGCGTAAACGCGCCCAGGGCCAAAGTCTCAATATAGCCCGGAAAGCTTTGCTTTCCGGGCTATATTGAGACTTTGCGCCCGGCCTAAAGGCCGGGCGCAGCCCTTTAAATAAACGGCCGATGGGCTCAAGATATCAAAAATGATATCTTGAGCCCATCGGCCGTAATTTAAAAATAACTCAATTAAATCAGTTAAAAATAAATTAAGATTCAGCTATTTCACTATTCTCAGGACTGGCATTATCCTCCGAAGCATCCGAAGTCGCTCCCGAAGTAGCTCCAAAAGTTCCGTTTGACATTGAATTATACGGCGGCGTATAGTAATGCGTTGCCGTTTGAGTATTATCGGGCTTTTGCGTTTCTTCCGGCTTAACTGTCTGAGTATTTCTCTCTGGCGAAGCCGAAGGCAGCATATCATCCGCCGCACATGAACCCAAAATCAAACAAGCCGCGGCAATTACACCCGCAACTAATGCTTTTTTCATCTGTTCTCTCCTTCATAATATATTAATTTAAGCGCAATACCCCTTGCATATAAGCACACAGTTTTATTACGCTATAAAGAATATTGCGATATAGCAATTTCGGCATTAAAACTATAATGCGATGCTTATATATCAATAAGTAAATAATGCGTTAATATTATTATGCCGAAAAAAACAGAAAAAATTATATTATTTATTGGTATATGTCATTGCTTAACAACACATAAAAGTATTTTTTCACAATATCAGTTGCTAAAATGTTAAAGTTGGTATAATATAAATAATTAACAAAGCTTTGATTATTCTGTTCTGCCCAAAGAATAACAAAATTAAGGAGTGAAAAAAATGGCAAACGTTTTGGATACTCTCAGAAGCCGCGGATTTGTCAAACAAGTGGTATTTGAGGAGGAGCTATATAAATTACTGGACAGCCAAAGCGTAACCTTTTATTCGGGATTTGATCCCACTGCCGACAGCCTGCATGTAGGACATTTCGTTCTGCTTATGGCCTTGGCTCATATGCAGAGGGCCGGTCATAAACCCATTGTGCTGGTAGGCGGTGGTACGGTTATCATCGGTGATCCATCGGGACGCACGGACATGCGTCAAATGCTGGACGGCAATTCAATAAATAATAACGTAGAGCGATTTAAACAGCAGATTTCCCGGTTTATTGATTTTTCAGACGATAAAGCCCTGATGGTTAATAACGCCGAATGGCTGATGAATATTAATTACCTCGAATTTATGAGAGATATCGGCGTGCATTTTTCCGTAAACAAAATGCTTACAGCCGAATGCTTTAAATCCCGGATGGAACGGGGCTTGACTTTTTTTGAATTCAATTACATGCTGCTTCAGGCATACGACTTTCTGCGGCTGAACAGAACTGAGGGCGCAGTATTGCAAATGGGCGGCGACGACCAATGGTCCAACATGCTGGCCGGAGCCGATTTAATACGCCGCAAAGAGCGCAAGGATGCCTTTGTTTTAACCATTCCTCTGCTTACTACGGCTGACGGGCGTAAAATGGGCAAAACCCAGGCGGGAGCCGTATGGCTGGATCCTGAAAAAACTTCCCCCTATGATTTTTATCAGTATTGGCGCAATACTGACGACAGAGACGTGGAAAAATGCCTTAAGCTGCTTACTTTTCTGCCCCTCGACGAAATCAGCGAGCTTTGCGCTTATAAGGATGAGCGCATTAATATGGCTAAACGCAGGCTGGCGTTTGAAGTATGCTCCATAGTACACGGCCGGGATGAGGCCGTAAAGGCTCAAAACGCCGCGGAAGCCGTTTTCGGAGTTGGAAATTTGGATAATATGCCCTCTTTGGAACTCCTCCGCAGCCAAACGGGCGAAAGCTTAAAAGTAGTAGACGCGCTGAGCCTGGCTCAAATGGTTAAAAGCAAGAGCGAAGCGCGGCGGCTTATTGAAGGAGGAGGCGTCTCGGTCAACGATATTAAAATTCAGAGCGTAGACGACTTTATTCCCGCCGAGGCCATGCAGGAGGGGCAATTCATTCTGCATAAGGGCAAAAAAGCGCATCTGCGCATTATATTAAAATAATGGAGACCTACCGTACCCTCCTTAATGACGGGAAAAGCGAATACATTATAAATAAATCCCGCTTTATCGCCCGCGCGCAGCATATTAACTGCCAGGAAGAAGCAGATAAAGCGCTTAGTGAAGAAAAAAAGGCGTATCCTGACGCTACCCATCATTGCAGCGCATATATTTTGGACCCTAAAGGGAATGTTGCCCGCTTTAACGACGACGGAGAACCGCAGGGCACGGCGGGCAAACCCATTCTGGAGGTTATGCGCCGCCAGGAGCTTGCGCAGGCCATTGTAATTGTAACCCGCTATTTCGGCGGTATTCTTCTGGGCGCCGCCGGCCTTATCCGGGCATACGCGCATTCGGCCGCTTTGGCCGTTGAGCAAGCAGGGATATGCCAGATGTATAAAAGCGTGTTTTTTGAGCTTAAAACAGATTATAAGGAATTGGACAGGCTTAAATATCTGCTCTCTCTGCCCGAAAACAGCTTTATACGTCAGCTTGAAACCATATACGCCGAACGCCCCGTCCTCAAAATGCTGATTAAAAAGGCGGACGCGGAAAACGCGCGGGAGAAACTAAATAAATATCTGTCCGGACGCTTAATACTGAACATATCCGAGGCTGGCTATATGCCTTGGCAAACGGATATTAAATAATTTATTGAGGTGATATAAAATGAGAATTCAAAAAGCTACGGTGCTTAAGGAAAAGCCCCAGGACGAAAATAAGCTTGGTTTCGGCCAGGTCTATACCGACCATATGCTTATGATGGACTATTCCCCCCAGGAGGGCTGGCATGATATGCGCGTCGTTCCTTATCAATCCCTGCCCCTGGATCCCGCCTGCATGGCTCTGCATTACGGGCAGGCTATTTTTGAGGGACTTAAGGCTTATAAGGGAAAGGACGGCCAGATACGCTTATTCCGTCCCAGCAGCAATTTCGAGCGCATGAACCGTTCGGGAGAAAGGCTTTGCATTCCGCCCATCAATGTTGATGAAGCGGTTAAAGGCCTGGAAGAGCTTATAAGAATAGAGCAGGATTGGATTCCTACCGCCCCCAACACCTCTCTTTATATTCGTCCTACCATAATAGCTACCGACGCTCATCTTGGAGTGCGCGCGTCCAATACATATCTGTTTTATATTATTCTCTCCCCCGTCGGCCCCTATTATAAGGAGGGACTTAACCCTGTCAAAATATTCGTGGAGGACGAATATGTCCGCGCCGTGCGCGGAGGCACAGGCTTTACCAAATGCGCGGGCAATTATGCAGCCAGCCTTATAGGAAGCGAGCACGCCAAAGAGGTGGGCTATTCCCAGGTGCTCTGGCTGGACGGCGTAGAGCGCAAATATGTTGAAGAAGTGGGCTCCATGAACATATTCTTCGTTATAGACAACACTCTTATCACTCCTCCCCTGGAAGGAAGCATCCTGGGAGGCATAACCAGGGATTCAGTAATTAAATACGCCAAATATAAAGGCCTGAAAGTGGAAGAGCGCAGGCTGCCCATTAAGGAAGTATTTGACGCCGCCGCTCAGGGCAGGCTGAACGAATGCTTCGGCACGGGAACCGCCGCCGTAATTTCTCCTGTAGGAATGCTGCGCATGGAGGATCAGGAAATAGTCATAAACAATAATCAGATAGGCCCCATGGCGCAGATGATGTATGATGAAATAACCGGCATACAATACGGACGTCTGGAAGATCCCTTCGGCTGGGTTATAAAGCTATAAAATATATTTTATAGCTGCCGCTTTAAAGGCCGCGGAATAATAATTCCGCGGCCTTTTCGCATTTAATTATAAAACGCTCCGCCTGCGCCGGCGGATAAAGCTAATTTTCCATATCTCCGTCCTGTTTGGAAGAACGCCCGGAACACTGCGCGCAGCCTGAGCAGCCCCAGCAGCGGCTTTTATTCTTTTTTCTGCGCAAATAAATCCTGCGCGCAGCCCAGGCTGCATAAAGCAGCAGAAGAATTATTATCACAGCCGCCATTGAAAATTAAAAATCCTTTCGTTAGGCGATGCAAACAGGATACAATGCGTTTTGCAGGAAAAGCCCGCCGAGGGGAAAATCCTTCCACGCCCGGCGCATTATATCCTGATCCTACCGCCTGGACAATATAAGCAAAGAGGCGTTAAATATCCGCTCCTGATCTATACAAATAACAGAGCTATATGATAAACGCAGAATGTAATCAGCCACGCTACTGCGAGCTGGAAAAAGGCCGTAAAGCCCATCCAGCCCCAGCTATTGGATTCCTTGCGGATAGCCGCCAGCGCCGCGGCGCAGGGAATATAAAGCAGGCAAAATACCATAAGGCAAAAGGCGTTGAGCGCGCCGAAGCCTATGCCCTGCAATGCGGCCGAAAACGCCGCCATGCCTTCGGGCGAGCTGGCGTTGACTATTCCAAAAAGTATCGCGCAGCTAGATACCACCACTTCTTTGGCGGATATTCCAGCTATAAGCGCCACGGCTATCTGCCAGAAGCCAAGCCCTATAGGCGCAAAAAATGGAGTAAGCCATCTGCCTATAATCGCCCCGAAGCTGCCCGTCATATCCTCGGCAAAGCCGTGCGGCCCAAAATTAAGCAGCGCCCAAATTATAATGGTAGCAAGGAAAATGGTCGTGCCCGCTTTTCCCAAATAATCCTTTACCTTTTCCCAGACGTAAATAGCCACCGTCCTGGCGTCGGGCAGCTTATATTCGGGCAGTTCTATCATCAGATAATTCAAGCTCTTCTTTCTATCCAGCAAATGCAGAACAGCCGAAACCAGAATGGCTACCAGAATGCCTATTAAATACATCGAATACGCCGCCAGCATGGCGTTCTCATGGAAAAACATCTCCGCGAAGAGAATATATATAGTCAGCCGGGCATTGCAGCTCATAAACGGAGTAACCAGCATAACCTTATATCTATCCCGCTTATTTTCCAGCGCACGGGAAGCCATAATGGCGGGAACAGTGCATCCGAAGCCCAGCAGCATAGGTATAAACGCCTTGCCCGAAAGCCCCAGCTTACTCATAATGCCCTCCATTACATAGGCGACGCGGGCCATATAGCCGCTGTCCTCCAAAAGCGCAAGACATAGAAAAAGTATAAGAATATTAGGCAGAAAAGTAATAATTGTGCCCACGCCCGCAATAATTCCGTCCACTACCAGCGAGGTTATAATTTCTCCTGCGTTGATTGCCCCAAGGCCCGTTTCAACCACGCCCGAAAGCCAGCCTATGCCTAATTCAAAAAAGCCCTTAAGCCAGTCCCCTACTGTAAAAGTAAGAAAAAAGGTAACAGCCATAATAAGCAGAAAAATAGGAATGCTCCAGATTCTGCTGGTTAAAAGCTTGTCCACGCGCTCGGTAAACATATCCTGCTTCTGTTTATGAAGCACAACCTCGTCTATTATTTCGCTTATAAAATCATATTTCTGATTGATAATATCCGATTCATAGCTGCGGTCCAGCACCTCGGGCAGATTAACGGGATATTTCTGAGCAATCTCTTTATCTCCCTCCAGCAGTTTCAATGCATGCCAGCGAAGATTATTTAAATCAGGATATAATTTTTGCAGTTCCGGAATTATTTTATCAATTTTATCCTCAAGCTCATCCGAATAGACCATGGCATATTCCGAATGATGATCGTGCGCGTGCTGGGAAATATCCTTATGATTATGCAGCAGGAAATCATTATTAGAGCCGTCCTTATGATGAGCCGCGGCATGAAGCAGGGCGTCCAGCCCCCTGCGCTTGCGCGCCGAAACGGGAATAACAGGAATGCCCAGCATTTCGGGCAGACGGTGCATATCTATTTCCATACCCCGTTTTTCCACAATATCCATCATATTGAGAGCCAGCACAACCGGCTTGCCTAATTCCAGAAGCTGCAAAGTTAAATATAAGCTCCGTTCCAAAGCGGACGCGTCCGCAACGTTGATAATAACATCCACTTCCGAGCTCAGGATAAACTGCCGGGAAACCGTCTCCTCCATAGTATAGGAGGTAAGGCTGTAAGTGCCCGGCAAATCCACCAGGCGTATATTAAGGTCATGATCCTTAATGGCCCCCTCCACCTTCTCAACGGTAACGCCAGGCCAATTGGCAACTTTCAGATTTGCTCCGGTATAAGCGTTAAAAAGGGTGGTCTTGCCGCAGTTGGGATTGCCTATAAAGCCTATAGTCATGCTACCGCTCATTTTCCCCGTCTTCCTTTACCTCAATATTTTTAGTAATATTATACCCAAGCGCAAAACGGGTGCCTCTCAATTTTATAATAAGGATTCCCTTTCCCTTGCGGTTGAGAACAGAAACCGGAGTTTGGCGAGTCATGCCCAGAGCCTCCAGCCTGCGTTCCATTTCAAAAGGCAGCTTGATATTTTCCACTATATACGCGCGCCCTATTTGTGCGTCCTTTAAAAGCATTTATACCCCTCCAAGGCCTGTTAAAATCTATTGGCTTTCATCCGAATAAGGCCGCCGCAGGCACAGCACCATAAAAAAGCCCGCCGCAGCAATACGCGGCAGGCTAATACGCAGGCGTATTATTCAAGATTCAGCCTTTTAGTCATTATGCTCTTGCATATTCCGAAAGCAGCTCCGAAAATACAGATATAAAGCGCGGAATTGACAGCGGTAACAATATGATATGCTCCGCCCGCTTCCAAAGCAGGCATTCCGTTAAAGGATATGCCGGCGACTATTATATTCACCAGGCCGGTAACCCAGGAAAGGCCCATAGTTATCGCAAAATACAGCAATATGGCTATCAGCACCTTATGCTTAGCCGCAACAGCGCTGCCTAAAGTTATACAAAGATAAATAATCATCATATTGGAAAACACGCTGATTAACAGGCTGACCAGCAATTCGGCAACAAATAAGCCCGGCTGAATTCCTGTGACCGAAAGGATATATTCAATAGACGTCGTTATATAGGCAAAAATATTTTCTCCCGTATAATTCCCCGCCGCCTGAATTATTCCTCCGAACAGAAGTCCAAAAGAGACTATAACGCCCGCTCCTGAAATAACCGTCCAAAAAGCTCCGGAAATCAGCTTGGCCCAAAGCTGCTGAGAAGGAGTAACGGGCAGGGTAAAGGAAAGATAGCCCTCGTCCTTATAAAGGTTGGTATAAAATCTCTGAATAATAAATACCAGCGTTAAAATGCCCACAGCCGCCAAAGCAAGAACTGTAAAAATCATGCCGCTGCTCCAAAAAAGCTGAAGCATTATATTATTGCCGCCCGAAGTCACGGCAAGCTGAAATAAAAGCAGAGTTAAAAGAGAAATGAGCATCCCGCCCAAAACACAAAGCAGAATTTTTTTATACAGCGCTTTAAATTCATATTTAATGAGCTTGCCTAACATCTGAAAACCTCCCTGAATAATTCGTCCAGGCTCTTGCCCTGCTCGGAACATACCTGCGAAACGTTGCCCTGCATCACAAGCTGGCCGTATTTTAAAAATACAAAATCGTTCAGCACCCGTTCGATATCAGAGATTAAATGAGTGGAAATCAAAACGGTGGCTCCCTCTGAATAATTGGAGATAATTGTATCCAGAATATATTCGCGCGCCGCCGGATCCACGCCTCCAATGGGCTCGTCCAAAAGATATAATTTCGCTCTGCGCGCCATAACCATAACCAGCTGCACTTTTTCCTTAGTGCCCTTAGAGAGGGTTTTGAATTTAGCCGTTGGATTGACATTCAGCCGCTTGAGCATATCCTCCGCCTTGGCCCGGTCGAAATCCTCGTAAAAATCGCAGAAATAATTCAATATCTCCGCCACTTTCATTCCGTTATTGAAATAAGTGCGCTCAGGCAGATAACTGACTATTTTTTTAGTCTCCACTCCCGGCTCCATGCCGTCTATAAGCAAAGAACCGCCGGCAGGCGCCAGCAGCCCCGCCGCCATTTTAATAAGAGTGGTCTTGCCGCTGCCGTTAGGCCCTAAAAGCCCTATAATCCGGCCGCTCTCCAGCGAAAGATTAAGATTGCTTACCGCCATCAGACCGTTGAAATTCTTAGACAGATTAACGCATTCCAGAATTAACGACAATCTCTTCAACTCCTTTTTTATATAATCAGCAGTTTATCTTATATTACACTATTTTATACGCTTGTCAACTCTCAAGGCGCATTTTTTTATTTTCATCGCCGCAGGCGACATATAAAACCAGCGCTCAGAGTAAAATTAATTTATAAATAACGCTTGCTCTTCCTCTTAATTGATGTTATTATATTTATATAAATTTACGCTTTATTCGCGCTTTTTTCTCTTGCAAAATATTCAAAAAAGGCGCGGGACAGGCAAAAAGCATGCTTAACAGCTATTATATTAGCGTATAATAATATTGACCTCGCCCGAGGCGTTATTGTCCAATTTTGTTGGGGGGAATTAATTTGACTTTGGAGCAGGCGCTGAAAACTCAAAATTTGCTTTTTGACGGCGCAATGGATTCCTATCTGCAAAAAAGCGGAATTGCTCCCGGCCTTAATACGGCCGCCTGCAATTTATCCCATCCCGAAATTATAAGAGGCGTGCACGCCGCATATATCCTCGCCGGAGCAGACATAATCACAGCCGCAAGCGAAGGAGCCGACGGCATAACCCTTAAAGCAGAGGGCGCCGAACGTTCCAGTTATGATATATGCTGCGCAGCCGCGCAAAACGCCAAAGCCGGAGGCGGAAACGCCTTTACCCTCATGGCCCTCGGCCCTATTGACTGCCCGGACGCTGATTTAGACGAGCTATACAACGCGTATGAGCCTCAAATAAAGGCTGCCGCAGACTGCAAGCTGGACGGCATAATTTTGCAGGGAATGAACAATTTATTTCAAGCCCGGGCGGCCTATTTAGCGGCGCGGGATAATTGCTCTCTCCCTGTTATAGCATGCTTTGAAATGGAAAACGGCCGTCTTTTGGACGGCACCCCCGCGGCGGTGGCCGCAAGCATTTTTCAGGCGATGGGAGCGGACGCCCTGGGGCTCAACTGCTCAGAATCTCCTCTCTCCCTCTTAAGCGCTCTGCGCGATTTTAAGGACAGCTCCTCTCTGCCCATATTAATCAGGCCCAACGCTATAAAAGACGGAGCTAAAATGGAGCCCGAAGAATTCAGGGAAAGCCTCAAAGCCCTGGTAGACGCCGGAGCAGTTCATATAGGCGGCCGACGCGGCTCAACCCCCGAGCATATCCGCTCTCTTGCCTCTATAACGCCTCCCGGCAATATAAAAAACGAATTAGACCGTCCGTATATGCTGGCGGACAGCCGGAAGCTTTATCAAATCAACTATCAGCTCAATAAGCCTTTTGCTCCTTCAGCCTCTCAATCGGCCGGCCTCATATGCTCGCAGGCAATCCAAACGGCGGACAGCGGCGATTTTTATATTGATATTTCCCTGCTTGACGAAAAAACAATTTCTCAATTAATGCCCTTATTGGAAAAACGCCTGCATAGGCCGCTGATTATAAAAGCCGCGTCTCCCGAGCAATATAAGCTCGCTCTAAAATATTACTGCGGCATAGCCGGAGTCACCGGCTGCGATTTTGAGACTTTCCACGCCCTTTCCCATTACGGCCCTGTTCTGATTTAATCTGTCTGGGCTTTATAAGGCATTGAGGCGCAAAACCTATTAAATCCTGACGGCCCGCAGCAATGAGGGCCTTTTTTACAAGCTCATAATTTTCAGGCTTTTTATACTGCATCAGGGCTCGCTGCATCGCTTTTTCAAGAGGCGATTTCGGGACGTATATGCTTTTCATGGTGCGCGGATCCAGCCCGGTATAGAACATGCAGGTGCTCATAGTGCCCGGCGTGGGATAAAAATCCTGCACCTGCTCGGGCATATGATTGATATCCCTCAGATATTCGGCCAGCTGGATTGCGTCTTTAAGCGTGCATCCCGGATGAGAGGACATCAAATAAGGCACTAAATATTGCTCCTTGCCCAATTTCTCATTAATTTCATAGAATTTTTCGCGGAATTTTTCATATATTTTATGCTCCGGCTTGCCCATAGCTTCAAGCGCTCCCGGCGCCACATGCTCGGGAGCCACTTTAAGCTGCCCGCTTACATGATATTTGCATAATTCGTTCATAAAACGCGTTCCGTCCTTTTTATCCGCCAAAACATAATCAAATCTTATCCCCGAACGCACAAACACCTTTTTCACACCCGGCAGGTTTCTTAATTTACTCAATAATTCAATATAATCAGAATGCTCCGCCTTTAGATTTTTACAGGGCGCAGGGAAAAGGCACTGCTTATGAGGACAGGGCGCGTCCTTTTCCTGCCTTGAACAGGAGGGAGAACGAAAATTCGCCGTAGGTCCGCCCACGTCGTGTATATATCCCTTAAAATCCTTATCTCCTATTATCAGCCTGGCCTCCTCAAGAATAGAAGCATGGCTGCGCGAAACCACCTTCCTGCCCTGATGAAAGGTAAGAGCGCAGAAATTGCAGCCTCCGAAACAGCCGCGGCTGCTGGTTATGCTATATTTAACCTCTTCAATAGCAGGCACTCCTCCGTCCCGCTCATACATAGGATGATACGTCCGTTCAAAGGGAAGCGCATAGGTTGAATCCATTTCTTCCCGTGAAAGCGCCTCCTGAGGCGGATTGCATACCACCCATTCTCCTCCGTGCTTTTGCACCAATCTTTTCCCCTGCGGATTCTGCTGGACATACTGCTTCATAAAAGCCGAGGCATACGCTCTTTTATTCTCCCGCACCTCCTCAAAGCTCTCTATAATCTCATAATCATAAACATTTTCCAAACTGTCCGCAATATAAGCCGAACCGTTAATATACGTTATATCCCTAATAGGAATGCCCGCATCCAGCGCGTCCGCCAATTCTATGATGCTTCTCTCTCCCATGCCGAAAAGCAGCAAATCCGCGCCGCTGTCCGCAAGTATGGAAGCGCGCACCTTATCCGACCAATAGTCGTAATGAGCCAGACGGCGCAGGCTCGCCTCCACTCCGCCTAAAATCACGGGGATATTTTTATAAGCCTGCCTTATGCAGTTGGTGTAAACTATATCCGCCCTATTGGGCCTGAGCCCCGTTTTCCCTCCGGGAGAATATACGTCCCGGCTCCTGGGGCGCCTGGCGGCGGTATAAGCGTTCACCATGGAATCAATATTTCCTGACGATACCAAAAAGCCCAGCCGGGGCCTGCCGAATTCCTTAAAAGCCTTTATATTCTTCCAATCAGGCTGAGCCAGCATCCCGACCTTATATCCCCTGCTCTCCAGCATTCTGGTTATAATGGCATGGCCGAAGCTGGGATGATCCACATATGCGTCTCCGGATACGTATACAAAATCCGGCCTGTCCCAGCCTCTTAGCAGCATTTCGGATTTATTAACGGGCAAAAAGGGCATAAGCATACTTCCTTTCAAATCAGACGGAATTAGTATACCATTCCTGCGCCCATTAACGCAACCCTATATTCTTCCGCTTCCGCCGCCTGCCTGAAAATCCGGCGAACTTACGGCAAAAAATCTTTCAGCGCATATTAACGCGCCCGCATAAAGCAAACGGTTAGAATTTACAGCCATTTTTACTCCAGACGAAACGGAAAAAGAAAGACGCGGCAAAAACGCCGCGTCAAAAGTTCAATTGCGAAAAGAGCCTTAAAACCGCCGTGAGCGCCCGCGCGGATATGCTCCGGGAAAATTATATAACAATTTTTATATAATGAGCGGCTTTATCATCCTTAAGAACAATCTCTCCGCAGGGCTTCCCGTCCATGAGCAGGCTGTGCACTCCCGTGCTCCTGCCTTCAGGATTAAATAATTCAATCCTATAGCTGCTCTGCCCATATAAAAGCTCAATGGTAACCTTATCCCATTCGGGCGGGAGGCAAGGCTCAAAATTCAGGCGATCCCCCTGGAGCTTGACACCCAGGATATCCTCCAGAAAAACCGCATACATCCACGCCGCCGCGCCCGTATACCACGTCCATCCGCTTCTGCCCGCATTATCACCGCAGGAATATACGTCGCCCGCCACAACATACGCTTCTCCCTTATATACGGCCGTCTGCTGGGGAGTGAGGGCATGATTCACGGGATTAAGCATATTCATAACCTCTTCCGCCTGAGCGGCCTCCCCCAGCATGGCCAGCGCCTTGAGAAACCATACGGCCGCATGAGTATACTGCCCTCCGTTTTCTCTCAAACCGCCCAGATATCTCTGAATATATCCCGCGTAAGGCTGATGCTTATTAAAAGGAGGCCAGAGCAGGCGGACTATGCCCGCGCCTTGGTCTGAAAGCAATTCCCATACCGAGCCGACGGCCGTCCGCTGCCTTAAGGGATCCCCCATGCCCGAAATTACCGCCCAGGCCTGAGATATAACGTCTATGCGGCATTCATCCGACTGACTGGAGCCTATTTTCTGTCCGTCGTCGCTTATAGCCCGCAAATACCAGCGCCCGTCCCATGCTTTTTCCACAGCTTCTCTTAACCCGGCGGCAAACTGCATAAGCTCTTTCTCAGCCGGGCTATCCTTCCTTAAACGGGCTACGGGCAGAAATTCGCTTATAACGCTCAGGAGGAACCAGCCCAGCCATACGCTCTCTCCCCGCCCCTTTGCGCCCAGCTCGTCCATGCCGTCGTTCCAGTCCCCCGTGCCCATATAAGGCAATCCGTTTTCTCCTGTACGCATAGCCCGGCGCAGCGCTTTGAGGCAATGCTCATATAAAGAGCCCTCGCCGCTGATGGCCGGCTCTTCATATACGTCCTTTTCTCCCTTAGCCGGAGTTCGTCCCGAAAGATAGGGCGCTTTTTCATCAAATACCGCGTAATCTCCCGTAATTTCCGCATACCGGCATGCCACATAGGGCAAAAACAGCAAATCGTCGCTTATTTTCGTGCGCACGCCCCTTCGCGGAGCATGCCACCAATGCTGCACGTCTCCCTCTGAAAACTGATGTCCCGCACAGCGCAGAATATGCTCGCGCACCAATTCAGGCTGACTGTAAACCAGAGCGAGGCAATCCTGAAGCTGATCTCTGAAGCCGTAGGCTCCTCCCACCTGATAGAAGCCTGCGCGCCCATAAAAGCGGGAGCTGAAGCTCTGATAGAGCAGCCAGCGGTTAAACATAAAATCAAAGGCCTGATTAGGAGTATTCACTTTTATAACGTCCAGGCGCTCGTCCCAGAAGCGTTTTGTTTCTTCCAGGCAGCTTTCAATTCCCTGAGCCTTAATCCTGCCAATCTGACCTGCGGCCTCGTCCAGGCTGCCGGCATAGCCCAAAGCGCACCAAATCTCCCTCTCTTCCTCCACAGTTATAAACGCTCTGCCCGCCAAGAACGGATTGCTTCCCTCCTCCTTGGGCAGGCTTTTCAAACGCATTCCCAAGGGCTGGGTTATATTTCCGCTTCCAAAAAACGCGTCCCGATCCAGGCAGCTTTCAAATTCTTCAGATATATAAAGATAAGCGTATTTATTCTCCCGCTTTACATATATAAAGCCCTCGCCCCTGCCGCAGGAGAGAAATTTAACGCTTTCCCGCCTGTCTCTTCCCAGAGCGGCCTCTATGCAGGCGGTTATGCTGATCTGCCTGCTTTTTCCGCTTCTGTTCAGAAAATGCATATCATAAAGCTTGACGGGCAGCTCTCTATGAATAAATACCGTCTGCCTCTGCTCCAAACCGAAACCGTTATATTCAAAATAGCTGTAGCCCTGTCCGTGAACGGCCTTATATTCGTCTCCCATATTAACAGGCGACGAAGTTATATTCCAAAAGCGCCCCGTTTCTTCATCCCTTATATAGATATATTCATTGGGCATATTTATAACAGGATCGTTCTGAAAATCAGTAAGCTTTTCCAGGCCGCTGTTATCATGCCAGGTGTATCCGCCTCCGTTTTCACATACGACCGTGCCCAGGCTGCCCTGCGAAATGCAGTTGCTCCAGGGCAAAGGCGTGCCTCTCCCGCCGCGGAGCATAATGACATATTCGCGGCCGTCCTCCGAAAAGCCTCCCAGCCCGTTAAAGTATTTAAGATTCTGCGGCGTAATTTTGGAGGGAGGATAATTGGCCGGAATAATTTCCATCCTCTGGGCCGGCTCCGGTTTATCCGGCTCCGATTGCTCCGAATTGGCAAGATCTATATATATGCAGGCCATAGCCTTAAGCTCCTGAATAAACTGCCCGCTCTCATAGCGGCATTTATGATGCGCAATCTCACCTTCTCCTCTCTCTATGGAAGCGAGGAGGTTTTCAATCCGGTTATAATCAGACTGCATATAATCCTGTTCACTGAAATCCAGCAGCAGCAAATCCATTTTAAAGCCCAAAAAACATATATAGCGATAGGTGTTCACAGCGTTTTTTAAGCTTTCCGAACTGAATTGAGCGGGGCAGTGAATAAGCATTATGGGATGCTCTCCCGAAATGCCCATACTCCAGAGCAAATCTCTTTTGCCCGTTTCGCTTGAACCCGCTTTCACATCCTTTAAAGCGTTATAAATGGCCTTTCCGGCCAGCCGGGCCTGATTCGCCCCGATTTTATAATAATTCATGCGCGCCACGGCCTGAGCGTAGGCTAATTCGCTCTCCCTCCTGCTGTCTAAAGATTTAAGCCCCTTTAAAAGCTCTTCCAATTCAGTTTCATTAAGCGCTGCGGCAGTATAAAAGGTTACGCTTGAGCGCTGTTCGGGCCTAAGTTTTATTCTGACGCTCTGCGCCAGCATGGGCTCTATGGGCACCTCTTTAAAATCATTGGGGCGTTCCTTAGAACAAGCCACCATATCGGGCAGCCCGGTATTGCTTCTGCCATAGAAGGCGAAGCGGTCGGTGCAGTACCATTTTGCCTCCATCTCGCCCAAAGCCGCCAAAGCCATGCAGCCGTCCGTCTCCCCGCGCTTGCCCCGGCGTCTTAACGCCGCCGCGCCCTGAACGTTATAAGCGCTTATGAACAGCTTATTAAACACTCTGTGCGCGTAATAATCCTCCGGGGGGCAAAGCACTGCGTCATGCGCCAGAGTAAGCGTTAATTCCCTGCTCTGCGGAGAAAAATTCTCCAATTCTATTTTGCGTATTTCCACGTTCTTATCGGCGCTAAGGATAATTTCTTCCTTAATTTTGAAATCCCTTCCCTCATATGAAAACACGCATTGATTTTCCCGGAACACGCCTTCCGGCTCACCGGGCCATATAATGGACTGGGTAAGCTCGTCCTTTATATACAGCGCCGAGCCTCCCGAAAATACTCCCCCGCTTCTCACAGGCAGCGTTAGAGCCAGATCCTTAAACCAAAGAGCGTTGGTGCCGTCTGCAAAATACGCGCCCCGCATGCTGCCGTTGGCCAAGGCCTGCACGCCGTCCGCAGCCGCCTTAAACGGAATAATATTAAGGCTCTTAAGCTTTACCTCTTCGCGCACTTTCCGCGGAGAAGCTCCTTCGGGCGGCTTTTCCTCCAGCAAAAGAGCCGCGGCCTTCAGCATATCGTTTTCCATAAAGCCCGTTCTGACCGCAGAATTTTCCAGAAGATTGCAAAGCGCGCAAAGGGACATGCCGTTATGATGAGCCATATAAGTGGCGGCCAGCTCGCCCGCGCTGTAATTTTCCATAACTCCCCGGCTATGCGTAAAATCAATGGCCTCAAACATTCCAAGGCTGCCCGCGCATCCGCGCTGAACCAATCTCACAAGATTTTCCATGCTTTCGCGCGGGAAGCGTTCCATAGCCAAAAGCGTAGAATATGGCGAAACCACCCTTTCCCTCGGGCAAGAGCTCAACGCCGTTACATATACTCCGAAGGCTTTATATTTATATTCCCTGTGCCTGTCCAAGGCATAATATGCGGATTCGCTTATGCCCCATGGAATATTGCCCCATCTTCCGTAAGCAATCTGCGCCCGGACAGCGCCGTCTACGCTCCTGCCCAATAAGGTATCCCTATGCGTATCAAAAAATATTTCAGGCATAAGATATTCAAACATAGTGCCGCTCCATGAAAGCAGGACGGGCTCGTTATCTATGCGCGAAATAGGACGTCCCAGGGCAAACCAATGCTCCGCAGGCACCATGCCCGAAGCCACGGCATAATAACTGCACAATCTGCTTTCCGAAGCCAAAAGGTCGTAATAATGGCCGCTTAATTTATTCTCCTGCGCGTCCCAGCCGATGGAAAACAGCTTTTTCTTAGGATCATACAGCCTGAAAAGCTCGCATTCTTCAATAATATTATCAATCCTGGCCTGCAATTCCGCCGCAGCCGAGTTTAACCGGGCGATATAATCCAGCGCTCTGCTCTTTGAAACGCCGTCCTTAAAATAATTATCCGGATTCATGCTGATTTCATGCAAACTGGCGCTGCACGCATCCTCAATGCCCAGATTCTTATAAAGCTCTTCAAAGCCGGAGTACATATCCCGCACAAATTTGATGCCCTTGACCGAATCCAGTCTGCCGTCCTCTATAACCCCTCTGAGCGCCTTGCATAAGGAAGAAATTTTTTCCGCGCCCGCAATCGCGCTTTCATATTGCCGCAAATGCTCATAAAGCTCCTGTTCCATTCTCTTTTCATCCACTATGCTCATTAAAAGAGTGCGCATTCCCTCTTTGATGCGGCCGTCCATAATTGAATGCCTGAGCATATCCGAGAGCATTCCCCGGCAGGCTAAAAGACAGCATAGAAAATTGCCGCTGTCCACGCTGGAAACATATTTAGGCTCCATAGGGGCCAAATCGGAAATTCTGTACCAGTTATATAAATTTCCATGCCATTTTTCCAGGCTTTCTATGGAAGAAAGCGTCTCTTCCAGCATTTTTAACGCCCTGGCCGGAGATATAAGGCGCATATACGCCGCGCAGAGAGGCGCCAGCGCGCCAAAGCCTATGTTGGTAGCGCTGGTCCTGTCCGCAAAGCCAATAAAAGGCCTCTGCTGAAAATTATCCGGAGGCAGATAATGCGTATCCTTATTCATGCCTTCATAAAAATATCGGAAAGTCCTGGCGGCCAGCATACGCAGAGCGTAAAGCTGCTCGGGCAGCAGTCTCTCCCGCTTGATTTCAGCGCTGAAAGATAAGCGATACGCGATATACGGCGCGAAAGCCCAGGCCGTGCCCAAAATAAGAGGCAGAAATAAATAGCGTCCGAAAGCCGCGGCAATTAAAAAATATACCGCTCCGAAAACAGAGCACGGCCACATTGTCGCCGCGTAAGCGTTGCCCGAAGCCTTTCCCCTTTCGCTGTCCGCCGCCGTTACCCATTCGAGCATTTTCTTCCTGCTTATAAGCATTCTGTACAGCGCGCGGATTTTAGCGTCGGCATACACATACGCCTCATAGGGCAGAAATACGAAATTCAGCGCAAGCCGCACTATCACCGCCCAAATATCGGGCAGAGCGTCGCGCAGGGTATATTTGCGTTTAATAGCCCTGTAAACCCCGACAGCCTTGGAAAATACTTCTAATCCGAGCGGATAAAATACCGCCTGCACCGCAAAAGCAAAATAAACCAGCATATTTCCAGGCAATACGGATACGGACAATAAAAGAAGCAGCAGCACAGAGCCCGGAAAAAGCGTCCTGAACATATTGGCAAATATCTTAAAGCGCGCCAGAAAGGAAAGCTCTCCCTCAAAAAGCCATCGGGCAAGCTGCCAATCCCCTCGCGTCCATCTGTGCGCCCGTTTATAATATGAAAGGGGCTCTCCCGGAAAGCTGTCAAAGAATTTAACGTCTCCGGCCGTAGCGCAGCCTAAATAAGAGCCCTCCAGCAGGTCATGGCTGAGCACGGTATTTTCGGGTATTTTCTCCCCTATAGCCTCGTTAAACGCCCTTACGTTTATAATACCCTTGCCGCCAAAGCTCGCGCATCCGAAAATATCCTGATATACGTCGCTCACCAGGCCCGAATATGCGTCCAGGCCTCCCTTGGGAGAAAAAAAGCGTGCAAAATATGTTTTAAGGGAGGAAATGGTCGTGCCCATTCCCGGCTGAATTATTCCATAGCCGCTTATAACGCGTCCCTTTTCAGCGCTGTATACAGGATCGTTGAGCGGATGAGCCGCGCGCGAAATAAGCCCCAGCAGCGCCCCTGGAGCCAAATGGGTGTCCGCGTCCACAGTCAGAATATATCTTACATCTTTAAGCGGCCGGATATCTCCCTGGAAATATTCATTTTCCTCTCCCGAACAAACCTTTATAAGCTGCATAAGCGCCCCTCGTTTGCGCTCGTAGCCCATATATTTTTTATCCCTTCGCACATAACTGCGCGCGCGGTGCAGATATACAAACTGCGCCTGAGGATATTTTTTATTTAGACCCTCAATTAAACGCACTCCTTCGGCATATATCCCGGCGTCCTGTTCCTCCGTTTGGTTGGGAGCGTCTTTATAATCTCCCAGAAGCACATAAACCGCGTTTTCGCATCTATTGGACAGATAATGCCTCTCAAGCTGCGCGCATACGTCTCCTACGCGCTTTTTGCTGCTCAGCAGCGCGGGAATAACCACAGCGGTGCGGTTTTCCGCCTTATCGCATATTTCCTCCTTAAGGCCGGGCACAACCGCCGGTTTAACAAATATATTAAGCATGCTGTTAAGCAGTATTTCTGTCATAATATACGAGGGCGCCAATCCTATAACGGCGGTTATAAGCCCATACAGCCATTTGAACGAGGAAGCCTCGCCCACGGCGTAGACAATCAGCGGCGCAAGCATAGCGGCCGTTATAAGCCCAAGCGCGCAGAAATAATATACGCCCATATATTTTTTGGATAAATAAGTTTTTCTGCTCTTTATTTTTCCCTCTTTATACAGCCAGTCTATAAGCTTAGAACGCTCGCCGCCGATAAGGAACGCGCAGACGCCTCCTTTTACGCCCTTTTCATTGCGCGCAAGATTAAACGCCGAATGCAGTATTTCTGTTTCGCTGGCCCCATACCGCCTGCTCATACGCGCTAAAGCCACACGGCAGGCGCTTCTGGTCGCCTTGTTTGAATTAAAATATGTGCCCGTCTCCTCCTCCAGCAGCATACGTTCAGCGCTGAAGCTTTTTTCCACTACCTCTTCGGCCTCTATATCTCCCAGGGTTATAAGCCGCTTGACCGATGCCGCGGCCGCGGCGGAAAGACGAGAATGCGCCAGACGGGTTTCTTCCAAAAGGGATTCCTTATCCAGGCCGCGCCTGCTTAAAGCGTTTTGGCATAATAGAGCCAATTCGTTTGACTGTTCCAGAGAGGACATAACCAGCATAAGATTATAAAAGCTTTCCCCCGTTTGATTCTGGGACAATTCCTTAGAAATCGCCTCATGCCGTCCTTCCTTAACCAGCCGCGCCATTCTTTCATAATTTTCCGCAGCCTTAAGCATGCTCAGGGCCGACTGCGTTATATGCTCCAAAAGGCATAATTTAAGACAGAAAGGCAGCAAAAAACCCTCCTCAAGCTGAAGCTCCCGGCTCTGATTCAGCTCGCGGACATAATCTATTAAATCATCCTGGCTGAAGCTGCCTCCGTTATTTAATACAAAAGCTCCGGCGGCCTCATATATGCGCAGATTACCCGTTTTATTAACGGGAAGCTTCATGGAAAGATTAGCCTGCTGCGCGCATATTTGTTCCGCTTCGCTGAAAAGACGATTTTTATTGTCCGCCAGCCATTTAAGCCCCAATTCAAATTCTCCGGGCATTAAGCCCTCCAGCCTTGCAACGGCTTCCTCCAGGGCGGTTTGCATAAAAGCGGGATTGGGCAAAGCCTTCTTAACCTTTTTAAGCCCCGCGGCTCTTAAATCGGGAGCATCCGCCCCTCTCAGGCTTCTCCCCTCCTTTAAAGAAGCGTATGTACGCTTCCTCTTAGCCGCATATACGATTACCGAAATTATAGCCAGCGTCAATAATGTCAAAACAATATATTCCATGCTTACACTCCCGTAAGATTTTTTAAAGGCGCAATTATGAAATATATTATTGACAATATAAAATGGAACAATACAACAGCCGCTAAAAATGCAGTTATGCGGCCCATAATAATTAACGCATCCCAATTAAATATGACTAAGCAAACACAATTAAATATAGTAAAACAAAAAAACGTCCTGATATAATCAGGACGTTTGCAGACAATAATTGCGTAAAAGCTTATGCAAAGCGATTTCTCCGCTTTAATTCGGGCCGGGGTTTAGAATTTAGCCGCGTTCAGGCGAATGCCAGGGCCCATTGTAGTGGAAAGAGCGACACTCTTGAGATAAGTGCCCTTGGAAGCGGAAGGCTTAGCCTTAATTATGGCTTCCATCAGCGCATTCAGATTCTCCACCAGCTTTTCCTTGCCAAAGCTCGCCTTGCCTATGGGCACATGCACTATAGCGGTCTTGTCAACGCGGTATTCCACCTTACCGGCTTTAATCTCGTTAATAGCGCGGGTAAGATCGGGCGAAACCGTTCCGCTCTTAGGGTTAGGCATCAAGCCCTTGGGGCCCAGCACTTTACCAAGACGGCCAACAAGGCCCATCATATCAGGAGTGGTAACGATTACATCATAATCAAACCAGTTCTCATTCTGAATTTTGGCTACCATTTCCTCAGCGCCTACATAATCGGCTCCCGCAGCCTCGGCTTCAGCCGCGCGGTCTCCCTTTGCAATAGCGAGTATGCGAACCTTTTTGCCAGTGCCGTTAGGAAGCACAACCACGCCGCGAACCTGCTGATCAGCATGACGGGGATCAACGCCCAATTTAATGGACAATTCAACCGTTTCGTCAAACTTGGCCTTTGCAGTCTGAAGCGCCAGCTCCACAGCCTCGTCTATATCGTACAGCCTTTGCGAATCAACCAACTTCAGGCTTTCCAAATATTTTTTTCCGTGTTTCATCATTTTCCTCCTCGTGGTTATAACGGTGCGAATTAAATAGCCCCTCCCACTTATTCAAAACTATTCCTCAACTGTAACGCCCATGCTGCGGGCAGTTCCGGCTATCATGCTCATAGCGCCGTCTACATCAACCGCGTTAAGGTCGGGCATTTTCAGCTCTGCAATTTCCTTAAGCTGCGCTTTGGTTATCTTGGCAACTTTGGTCTTATTAGGAGCTCCCGAACCGCTCTCAATCCCGCATGCCTTTTTAATCAGCACGGCCGCAGGCGGAGTTTTGGTGATAAAAGAAAAGGAACGGTCCTGATAGATGGTAATAACCACCGGGATAATCATACCGGCCTGTTTAGCGGTACGCTCATTGAATTCCTTGCAGAAGCCCATGATATTTATGCCATGAGGGCCGAGCACCGAACCGACAGGAGGCGCCGGAGTAGCCTTACCGGCTGCAATCTGCAGCTTAACCATACCTGTTATCTTCTTAGCCATAATTAAAACACCTCCTCATTATATAATGTGGTGATAGCGAACAAACGTCCTCCCACCGCGCCCAGGGGCGCAAATATATCACAGGCTGCTTTTAAAGCCTATAATACCTGAACCTGTACAAAATCCACTTCCACAGGCGTATCCCTGCCGAACATGGAGACTATAACCTTCAGCTTCTGCTTAGCCGGATCTATCTCCTCCACCACTCCGGGGAATCCGTCCAGCGGCCCCGAAACAATACGGACGTAATCGCCCTTATTGATATCCAGCTTAATGGAGACATTTTCAACGCCCATCCTGCGCACTTCTTCGTCGCTCAAAGGAATGGGCTGCTTGGAACCCGGCCCAACAAAGCCCGTTACGCCGCGGGTATTCCGCACGGCATACCAGGTATGCTGATTCATAATCATTTTAATCATGACATAACCGGGATAAAGCTTGCGCTCTACAAGCTTTTTCCTGTCATTCTTTATTTCCATGACCTCTTCTACGGGAATTTTTACATCCACGATATAATCCTGAAGCTGCATGTTTTCCACCATGTTCATCAGGCTGGTCATGACTTTATTTTCATAACCCGAATAAGTATGTATTACATACCATTTCGGCTCGTTTACCGTTCCTTCGCTCATTAAGAAGCTCCCTTTTATTGAAACAGCGCCGCAAAATCGTCAGTAAGCAGCGACAAAAGCTCGTTGACGCCATAATCCATAATGCCGGTTATAACAGCCATTATTATAACGAATACAAACACGCCTATGGAATAATTCTTAAGCTCCTGGCGAGAGGGCCATGTAACCTTTTTAAGCTCGTGCACCATATCCTTAATGGGATTGGAACGCTTTTTCTTTTCCTTTTTTGCCTTAACGGGCTTCTGCTTGGCTTCCTTTTCAATCTTGTCTGCCATTTTTCTCTTTTCACATCCTTAAATATTAAGGTTCTACCGCTTATTTAGTCTCCTTATGAGCGGTATGGCTTTTGCAAACGGGGCAATATTTCTTGATTTCAAGACGGTCAGGATCATTCTTCTTGTTTTTGCTGGTAATATAATTTCTGTTCTTGCAATCTACGCACGCAAGAGTTACGTTGTTTCTCTGTCCGGCAGCCATTCTTTAACACCTCCGACTTTTAAGCACACAAAATAAAAGCATTTTCTCAAATGCTTAATAACTCTACCATATAAAAGCCCGTCTGTCAACCAAAAAAAGCGAAATCGCGCATTTTTCCTTTTATAAGCGCGTTCTGTCCTTGTTTTATGCCCCAAAGGCTCTCTTTATTGAGCGCAGACAGCCTCCTCTGCGCTCAAGGCATAAAATTTTCAGACCCGGCATTGCAAACGTGCGGTTAATTAAACGCCCTCGCCCCTGCGCCCGCCCAGCGTCAGATGATTTTTGTCCCCAAACAGAGTTAAGCGCCCCGCAGAAAATTCGCCTGAAACAAACTTTCATTCAATTTGCGCTTTTAAAAAACGCTTGCCCAAAAATCCAAAGCATGATATTATAAATAGCGTCATATGCGAGTGTGGCGGAACCGGCAGACGCACGGGACTTAAAATTTGAGCACCTGAAGAGAAATTTTCAGCGTGAATCGCGTCAAATTCGGTGAAAATCCCTCAGGGACAATACCGAGCGAAGCCTCCTGAAAAATCAAGGGAGGAACGTGTAGAGACTAGACGGCGCGCGCCCTAAGCCAGGTTATTTGCCGGCAGGGCGAAGGTATAGTCCGGACTACAACGCTTTAGCGGCTATGGCAACATAGAGTAGTATGAAAATCCCGGGTTGGAGACAGCGTGAGGGTTCAAGTCCCTCCACTCGCACCACGCCGGAGCAAAGTATGTTTTGCTCCGGCTTGTTTTTTGCCTTCAGAGAAAAAACAAGAAGCTCGGCCCGCTGTGTTACTTACCTTACCATGCGGCCGAACGGAAACATCCTTACCCGTCTTAATTTCATATTCCTTTTTATGAGATTCTTTAAGATTCGGCGCTCAATTATGTTCTGCTTTACAACAAATGCAGGGTTATATGTTTTGTCCGGGTTCCCATTTAGATAATTGCATGTACTATAAATTTCGAGACTGGTCAAATATATCTTTGCACGGTGAATAATTCTGTCTTGTTAATTTGTTTTTTTATTGAGAATACGCTGATAAATTGATTTTAAGGATTTATTCGTTCAGCACCTTCCTGATTGTAATAACGGCATTTCAGACAGCAGTCCCCACTTTCGGCCGAATCTAGCTATATGCCGGCAGAATTGCATTTTAAAAATATGTATGATATAATTTAACGCATAAAAGATGATCAAATATCTCATTTGGAGAAATATAAGAATGAATACGCCTACACTGCAAACCGAACGGCTGAGCTTAAGAAAATTTAATAAAAACGATATAGAAGCATTATATCAGATTTACAGCGATGAAGAAGTAAACAAATTCTTGCCATGGTTTCCTATTAAAAGCATGGAAGAGGCAAAAACGTTATATAAAGAAAAATATGAGGCCCTTTACGCGCTGCCTCAGGCTTACGCTTATTCAATCTGCCTGAAAACAGACGAACGCCCTATCGGATATATCAAAGTGGATATGGATGAGGCGCATGATTTCGGATATGCTCTGAGAAAAGAATTCTGGCATCAGGGCATTGTCACTGAAGCCGCCAAAGCTGTGATAGAGCAGGTAAAAAAAGACGGGCTTCCCTATATCACCGCTACTCATGACAGAAATAATCCCCGCAGCGGCGGCGTTATGAGAAACATAGGCATGAAATATCAATATTCATACGAGGAACAATGGCAGCCTAAAAATATCCCGGTTGTTTTCAGAATGTATCAATTAAATTTTGACGGGAACCAGGAAAGAGTCTATAAAAAATACTGGGACGCTTACGAAATGCATTTTATAGAAACAGATCTGTAATTCCCGGCAATACAATCCAAAGGGGATACGTTCAAAAAATGAATGGCCGCTCCAATTTAATATATCATCAAAAAAAAGCAGACAGCTTAAAGCAATTATCCCGATAATGCCGTCTGCTGAGAAAGAATAAAAAATTACGCAAAATAATAGAAGGGCAGAAGAAGCGCGCAATACGCGCTCATTTTCCGCCCTTTTTTATTTAAATCCACGCCGGCCGGCTGAATTATGCCCTCTGACGGCAGCAAAGAATCAGCCGTTTATAATTTAATCCGCTATATAAAAGCATCCGAAAATCAATCAAGCACCTTATATCCGTTCGCATACGCTTTTTCCACGGCGGCCTGATGGGCCTCGTCCACTCTGTTGCTGCCATGCGTCTTGCTTCCCGCGAAATGCACGCAGAAATGACCGGAAAAATTATTGCCTGAAATTTTATCGAAAGAATGCGGCATGCCGTTCATGGAAGCCGCCAGATAACGGCCGTTATATACAACTATTATAGGCCGCCTGTTCCATGACCAATTCCCGCCCAGCATTTTTTTCATTACCGCCGTATCCGAAGCGCTTACGGGCTCCACGTCCGCATGGTAATATCCGCCCGTGCGCTTTACTGTAAAGCTGTAACCGGTATTAACATCTATAATTTTCGCCGTTGTTCCTATTTTAAAGAGATTTTTAGCGTCGTTAAACCATTTCAGCTTTTCTATAACTTCTATATCCTCAGCTTCAGGCGCAAGGGAGAAAAGCAGACGCTGAGTTGCAATATCCGCTTTGCCCGTTACAGTGAGCCCTTTGGCGCGCTGGAATTTGCGGACAGAATCATAAGTCTTGCTTCCAAAATAGGAAGTGACATTGCCGCTGAAATAGCCCAGCGTCTTTAAGCCGGTCTGCAGCCGGCGCACGGCCACTGATTCATCCTCCTGCTCAAGCAGCTTATAGCTCTTAAGAGTTGAAGGCATTTTAGACGCCAGAGTAAAAAGCTTATCCTGAGTGCGCGAATTAGCTATGCCCGTATCCGAAAGCCCGACGTAAGCCTGAAAATTCCTCAGCGCTTCTTCCGTCTTATCTCCGAAATAATCGGTAGTAGTACCGCTGAAATAGCCTAATTTTTTCAATGCCTCCTGCATGTCCTGAACCGCCTCGCCGCTGTCTCCGGGATTCAAAGTGGCATATTTAGGCTGGGCGCTGCCCCCTATGCCTCTATATTCAACTATGTAATTAAGAAACTGCACAGTATCCTGATCCGCTTCGCCGGTCTGCGTAAGACCATACTGCTTCTGAAAGCTTTCAAGCGCATTCTGGGTTATGCTGCCCAAATACCCCGTCAGATTTTCGGCCGACATATATCCAAGATCCGCTAAAGCCTGCTGCACGGCCATAATCTCTTTTTCAGAGGACTGAGCCATAACTGCCGCGTAAGAATTGATTCCGGCAGGCTGCGCAATTTCGCTGAGCAGCTCAAAAGTCTCTCCCGAGGCTCTGCCGTTTGAAAGCAGCCCGTTATCCGATTGAAAGCTCATTACTGCGCTTTTTGTGGCCAACCCGAACATACCGTCGCATTCAAGCTTAAAATATCCGGCGACAGCCAGCCCCCTTTGAATGAGCGCCACCTCTTCGCCGCAGTCCCCATATTCATAGGACTGCTCCAATTGAGAGGTTCTGGCCGTATTCTCCTGATTATAAATCATATCCAGGGTGGTATAATCCGCTTTGCCCGTGGCGCTCAATTCGTTCTGCCGCTGAAATTCGTTTACGGCGCTGGCCGTTTTAACGTCATAGACGCCCGAGGCATGCTCAGTATAATAACCAAGCTGGTTGAGGCGCTTCTGAAGCTTTACCACCTCCGAGCCGTTCGCCCCTATTTCCATAACCACCATCGCTCCGGCGTCCAGGCTGTCCATGCTTTCCTCGTCCAGATAATTCAGGGAAGAAGCAGCCTTCTGCGGAACGGGAAGCAGGCAAACGCATATAATGACGCCCGCCAGAAATAAAACCCCCGTCCCCTTAAGGAGATTAGGGTTCAGCCTGCGGAAAAAGTTTCGTATTGTTACATAAATGTTACATAAATATTTCTTAATCATCATAAAACAATTATAGTACAGTCATATTCTAATGTCAAGGGGCAAATTGCGTTTAAGTTCGGATTTTAATAACCAATTATTTACAAATATTGCGCGCATATGTCAATATTAGAGATTGATTAGTAATTAAAATTACTTTATACTAGAAATTAGAAGGAGTGTGATTGTCTTGGCTCCACCACAAAAGACTAAAAAACAAAAAAAGACGGACAATATCATTATAGCCGCGCTCCTGCTGCTTATTGTATTTTCCTTTCAGCTTATACTTCTAATAAGCTCCGATTCAAATACTTTCCTTTTATCCTCGCCCAGTTCCTCTCAAAAGCTTCCGGACGGTTATTTATATATGAGCTGCTCGCCCTCTGAAATATACTGCGGAGAGCTTATATTAATAAACGCGCAGCATCATTATAATTTTGAGCAGAATAATATCAGTCTGTTCAATATGTATGAGCATAAGAATAAATACTATATGGTCAAGGACAAAAACGTCTCCGCCTCCGCCAGGCTGATTGAGGCCCTGAATCAATTAATGGAGGATTTTTATAATGCTGCGCAGATTAAGGACGTTATAGCCACAAGCGGATATCGCAGCCTGGAAAAACAGCAGGAATTATATGAAAACTCCCAAAAAAGCGAAAGTGGACCTTATTGGACGGCCGCGCCGGGCGCCAGCGAGCACCACAGCGGGCTGGCAGTTGATTTGGGAATATATAGAGATGAGGCCAGCTATCCATTTGACGGAGAAGGCCAATATTCATATATTATAAGCAACGCCTATCAATACGGCCTTATAGCCCGCTATGAAGAGGCAAAATCCAATATAACGGGCGTATACGCAGAGCCCTGGCATTTAAGATATGTAGGCCCCGCCCACGCTCAATATATGTTTGAAAATAATCTTTGCCTGGAAGAATATATAGAGCTTCTTAAAAATTATACCTTTGAAAAGGAACATCTGAAAATTAAAACATACAGCGGCGATCAATACGAAATATATTATATGCCCGTCCAGGCATGCTCTCAGGGACTGCCCGTGCCTTCAGGCATGCCCTTTACCGTTTCAGGCAATAATATTGACGGCTTTATAATCACCGTTAAAACTTTTTCGGCCTGATTGGCGTTTGCTGCCCAACCTTTTAAATATAAAATCCGCGCTTAAGGGAGATATTTCATAGGAAAATCATTTCCCTTAGACAATACAATCAGAGTATAATGCGTTTTTGCGGGAATGCCCGCCGCGTCCGCTTTGTTGCCCAGTCCTCAAAATACCCCGGTATGTTTTGGACTGTGCGCCTCGCGGCCATCGACGGGCATTCTCCGCAAAAATCTTCGACCGCAGAGGCGGGAGATTTTTCGTCTTTTCAAGGCGGCAGGACGCAGAAATAC
>QALW01000021.1:247150-280337 GCA_003150515.1 Selenomonadales bacterium
GTATTTCAAGGACGACAACGCAGTAAAACGGAAAATCTCCCCCTCTGCGGCGCATTGTACTCTGATTGTATTGTCTAAGCTTTTATAAATTTACGGGCGGAATCATCATATCTAAACGCAGCAAAAACCGCATTGCATTTTTAGTTCAATAAAGCCTTATATCCTTCGCCCCAATTGGACATAGCGTCCAGAATGGGACGCAGGCTCCGCCCTAATTCCGTCAAAGTATATTCCACTCTGGGAGGCACCTGAGCATACACCGTTCTGATTAGCAAACCGTTTTGCTCCATCGCCCGAAGCTGTGCGGTCAGCACCTTTTGAGACACATTGCCCACTGATTTTTTCAATTCTCCAAATCTTTTTGTCCCTGTAAGCAGGTCGCGTAATATTAATACCTTCCATTTATCGCCGATTAAAGTTAAAGTTGTTTCCACAGGGCAAGCGGGCAATTCTTTTACTGTTTTCTGCGAATCCATTTCCTCATCTCCTTTAGTTTCTATTGGAAACTTTATATTTTATTATACTATACAGCCTTAAAAGAATCAAGATTCAAGCTTATAAATAACGGCATTAAAATTTTTTAAAAAATTTTTTTGCGACAATAATCGCCCAAAAGCCTCAAACTGCGCATTTGTTACCTTTAGGTAACCGGCTAATTGTTACCTTTTTGTAACTGTGTAACAATAATGTGCGTACTTTACGGCCCGAATAATCGCTTATATAATATATTCAAGAGCCGCAAAGAACGGCCGCTTTGAGGCTCTGACCTAAAATATCTATTTAAAATTTGGAGGCTATCAATATGAATAAGAACACATTTACAACCGTTAAACTCTCAAAAGGCGAAATGCATGTTTACGATTTTGGCACCGTTAAGCTGCACGCATACAAAACTAACGATTTTATTGACAACGAAGTTTTTATCCTGGAGAAAAACGGCAGGGCTGTAATTATTGAATCTCCCTGCTTCTTTGACAACATTAAAGAGCTTGAGCAGTATCTGGAAAATATCCAGGTTGAAGGAATGCTCATTGCTTACCATGGCGCAGGAGCGGCTTTTATGCCCGAAGTTCCGAAATACGCAACGCAAAACGCCGCAGAATACTCCTTAAAAGGGGGCGGCAAAGCGCTGATAGATAATTTTACGAATACTTTTGGAGAGAGCTTTGACGGCTCTGTTCACAATATCACTGATATCATCCAGGAGGGAAGGACAAAAATAGGCGGCATTGAATTTATAATCAAGCAAACGGAGGAAGCGTTTGATATTGTAATTCCCCAAATCAACGCCGTTTACACTCATATGCTCGGCCACGACTGTCATTCCATTGTCGCGGGCGCAGCTCATGCCGACGGAATAATTGCCCAGTTGAAGGATTATATCCAAAAAGGCTACGATTTAATTCTTACCTCGCACTATACGCCCGAGGATTTGAAAGACGCGCAGGCCAAAATTGACTATCTTGAAAATTTAAAAAAAATCGCGTCTGACTGCGCGGACGCCAACAGCTTCAAGGCAGAAGTTCAAAAGCGGTATCCCGCATACGGCGGTCAGAATTATCTTGATATGACGGCTGGATTTTTCTTCCGTTAAGACGGCGTCGGGGCCGCCCTCACTGCGGCCCCCATTTCATCAATTTTGCAAAAAAGCGTTCAGAAATGCGGCAAGGCGGCCAGACGCGGAAAAATTGGAATATTTTAAGGACGGCGGCGCAGCAGAATGCCCCCCCTCCGCGGCATATTGCAAGCCGATTATATTATTTGAGAAAATGACGCAAAACCAAAGAAGAGAGTATTTAATAAAGGCGCTCTTAAAAGAGCATCCGGAAAATTTAAAAATAAAAATTCCGTCGGGCGAGCAGGAACAAAAAGCTTTGCTTCGTTCTCTTTTTAATATTCGCATGCCGCTTCCTGCGGCGGAAGAATTATTAACAATCCAGGACGCCTACCTGCGGGAAGAAACGCATCAAAAGGGAATCACGATCGCCGAGCATTTGCAGCCCATGCAGCCGGAATTATATCTTTGGCGGGGAGATATTACTTCGCTTAAATGCGACGGCATAGTAAACGCGGCCAACAGCCGGATGCTGGGCTGTTTCTGCCCGAATCACGGATGTATTGATAACGCCGTCCATACCTTTGCGGGCTTGCAGCTTCGTTTGGCCTGCGCGGAGCTGATGAGAGCGCAGGGGCGCGCAGAAGAAACAGGCAAGGCAAAAATTACTTCCGCCTATAACCTGCCCTGCCGATATATTCTGCATACGGTCGGCCCGATTATCCGCGGCCGCTTAACGCTGAAGGACTGCGAATTGCTGGCTTCCTGCTACCGTTCCTGTTTAGAGCTGGCAGATCAATATGAATTGAAAAATATTGCGTTTTGTTGTATCTCTACGGGAGAATTCCATTTTCCAAACGACAGGGCGGCGCAAATTGCAGTTCAGACCGTAAAAGAATATAAGAAAAAAACGCAAAGCAGGATTGAGGTAATATTCAATGTTTTTAAACAACTTGATTACGCAATCTACCGGGAACTACTCCAGGCAGATTGAAAGGCTGAAAAATGAAATAGAAGATGCCGACGCTATTATAATAGGCGCGGGTGCAGGAATGTCCGTCTCCGCAGGATTTGCTTACGACGGTGAACGCTTTGAAAAAAATTTCTCTGATTTCCGCAGGAAATACGGCTTTAACGATATGTATTCGGGCGGTTTTTATCCATATAATTCATTGGAGGAATATTGGGCCTGGTGGTCGAGGCATATTTGGCTAAACCGTTATGCCGCGCCTGTAGGCGAATCGTATTCTGCATTGCTCAAAATTGTGCTGAATAAAGATTATTTTGTGTTAACAACAAATGTAGATCATCAGTTCCAGCTTGCAGGCTTTGATAAGAAAAGATTATTTTATACGCAGGGCGATTATGGCTTGTGGCAATGTTCCAAAGCCTGCCATAATATAACCTATGACAACAAAGAAGCTGTGCGGCAGATGACGGCCGAAGAAAAGGATTTGAAGATTCCGGCAGAATTGATTCCCAAATGCCCTGTCTGCGGCGCGCCCATGACAATGAATTTAAGATGCGACGATTCTTTTATCCAGGACGAAGGCTGGTATTCGGCGGCAAAACGCTATGAGGATTTTATCAGGCGGCATAAAGATATGCGCATATTGTTTTGGGAGCTCGGAGTTGGAAAAAACACCCCCGGCATTATTAAAATTCCTTTTTGGCAAATGACGGCGCAGAACTATAAGGCAGCCTATGCCTGCGTTAACCGGGGCGAGGCGATAACGCCAAAAGAAATTGAAAAACAATCAATTTGTATCAATGAGGATATTACTGCGGTATTAAAAGATTTAGGGCCTTTCTGACAGAAAGGCCCTAAATTGCTGATGCTATCAGCCTCCCGCCGCTGAAAGCCTGGTTTGCGTTCCTGATTCATCATATGCCGCCAAGCCTATATAATCGTCAGTATGCAGTACAAAATAAATATTGTCGTTATAAAAGCAGGGAGCCGAGCAGGCGAAAAGCTCTCCCAATTCCAAAATCTTTTGAGGCTCGCCCTTTTCAGAAAGCTTATATAGCGCGGCCGTACCGTCGTTGCCGACGTAATAATATTCTCCCTCATAAATTGTAACGCCGTAATTGGGCGCGCCGTCAAGCAAGGCCGCTTCCCCAGTTTCATTATTATAAAAATACATATATTCGCTTATTTCATCGCTGTAAAGCAGACCGTCTTCCAAAGGAGTTATATTCATAGGAGCCGTATCCTCAAGCAAAACCTCATAAGCGCCGCTGTCAATCTCATAAACGGCCAAATCCTCTCCCAGACTCATATATATTTTATTTCCATACCCGGCAGGAGAAGTTATAAAACCGTCCATAACCAGATTCTGTTCTTCCTGGCCAATCTCCTGGGCATATATCCCCTCTTCTCCGAGAGTATATATGTTTCGGTCATAAATATAATACCAATTCTGCTCGCAATAGGCCAGCCCAAGCTCCTCTTTTGTCTCCAGATTAACAGAATTCACCGTATAGGAAAGCGGCGAAAAATATTCGTCCCGCTGACCTACGGCAAGATAATACAAAACTCCGTCCACAATCTCCAGGCGGCTGGGCGAATCCGCCAGAAGCAGAATGCCTGTGCTGTTCGCGCCGGGCTCCAAAACGCATATGCTGTCTGAGGAAGCGTAATATATACTTCCGTCATAAAGCGCAAACCTGCCCGAAACGCTGTCCGCTATAACTCCGTCGGGCACTGGAGCGGGAGTGGGAACCGCCGGATTGGAGCTGAGCGTATTCAGGCCCCCGGAACCCGCTGCCGGCCCATTAGCGCAGCCTCCCATAATAAATGTCAGCGCAATAAGCATTGCAAACGCAATTTTAAATTTCATAAAAATATATCTCCGTTAAACAATTGATTGAGCACGCAGCATACGCCGCCGTATAAGGGAGAATCCTCCCCAAAATAAGCGCGTTCTATTTTGACTTTATTCACTTTGGCCGCAAATATATGTTTGTTTACATATTCCTCCATCTGGGATATATATTTTTGCGGAAGCATGCCTCCCTCATGGCCCAGCAGAATTTTCTGCGGATTGAATAAATTCACCGCGTTTATAAGCGCGTAAGAGAGCTTTACAGCCATATCGCTGAATATTTCGTCGCATTTTTTATTTAAAGAAAGCTCCTCGAAATTCTGCGGCGAAACTGTCCCGGCTGCCAGCCCGCCTGCAAGCGCCAGCTTCTGGCTGAGAGTTTGAATATTTGCGTATAATTCCAGGCATCCCCTATTCCCGCAGGCGCATAGTTCTCCGTCGTATTTAATGATGGTATGCCCTAATTCCCCGGCATAGTCGCTTCCGTTCTGATATAATTCTTTCTGGGAGACAATCCCCGCGCCAATGCCGCTGGAAATGCCTATATAAATAAAATTATCAAGCTCCTTGCCTGCGCCAAGCAGCAATTCCGCCAGCGCTGCGGCGTTGGTATCGTTGCTTACATATACCTTTGCCTTGCATACACGTTCCAGAAGCGCGCGCACCGGAAAATCCTCTATACCGTAAAAATTAGTAGGATTAATAAGAACTCCATCGTTCTGCTCCAGCGGACCTATAGCCGAAACTCCAACGCCCAGAATCCGGTTTTCCGCTCTCCGCACAGCCGCTTTGGCCAGATTTATTAATTTTTCCTCCAAACTTAAAGCATTCTCATCCTTAAGCGGAACGCTCTCCCGCCATAATAATTTCCCCTTAAGATTTGATATTGCAGCCTCTATATGCAAACGGGATATATAAAAGCCTAAAATAACCGGAGCCTGCGGAGAGATATCCAGCAGCACAGGATTGCGGCCTGCACCTCCGCTCTTTTTGCTGCTGGCCTGAATCAGGAAATTCTCATTGATTAATTCAGACACTATATTGGTGACGGTCATTTTGGAGAGACCTGTTTCACGGGTTATGGATATTCTGGAAGCATACTCCTGCGTGGCCACTAATTTCAGCACCAAGCCTCTGTTTTTCTGCCTCAAATCACTGCTGTTCATACCCTTTGCATTAAGCATTAATAAATATCCCCCTCCTAAAAATCAACACAGTCTAATTTATTTTACATTAAATAAGTATTTAAGTCAAATTAAGATGAAAAAACGGCCGAAGAAGTCAAAGATACAGAGCTCACCCCTTCTGAGGCGCATTAAAATCTGATTATATTATCTATCGATATTAAGAAAATGCAGCCCTCGCTGAAAAAAATTGTTGCGGAATTTTATGTATTTCTATATAATTATTTTGGATGAAAAACATTCAGGATTATTTTATAAGGAGGCTTTACATATATGTCCTATGTACAAAACGTACTTGAGCAGCTGGTAAAAAAGAATCCCGACCAGCCAGAATTTATCCAGGCGGCCACCGAGGTATTAAATTCCCTCGCGCTGGTCATAGAGCGCAATCCCAAATATCAGGACTCCGCCCTGCTGGAAAGGCTCGTTGAACCCGAAAGGCAGTTTATGTTCCGGGTGCCCTGGGTGGACGATAACGGCAAGGTGCAGGTAAACCGCGGTTTCCGCGTGCAGTTTAACAGCGCTATTGGCCCCTATAAGGGCGGCCTGCGCTTTCATCCCTCTGTAAATCTCGGCATTATAAAATTCCTTGGATTTGAACAGATTTTTAAAAACTCTCTCACCGGCCTGCCCATAGGCGGCGGCAAGGGCGGCGCAGATTTCGATCCTAAAGGCAAATCCGACCGGGAAGTTATGGCTTTCTGCCAGAGCTTTATGACCGAATTATATAAGCATATAGGCGCGGACGTGGACGTCCCCGCAGGAGATATAGGCGTGGGAGGCCGTGAAATAGGCTTCCTTTACGGCCAGTATAAGCGCATAACCGGCCTTTATGAGGGCGTGCTCACGGGCAAGGGCCTCACTTACGGCGGTTCCTTAGCGCGCACTCAGGCCACGGGCTACGGGCTGGTTTATTTCACTCAAGAAATGCTCAGCGACCATAACGACACCCTGGCAGGAAAGACTATAATTATTTCGGGCTCGGGCAACGTTGCCATTTATGCCGCTGAAAAGGCAATGCAGCTAGGCGGCAAGGTGGTAGCCATGAGCGATTCAAACGGCTGGATTTTGGATGAAGCCGGAATAGACCTTGCGGCCGTAAAAGAAATTAAGGAAGTTAAGAGAGGCCGCATCAAAGAATATATTTCCTATCGTCCTGACGCCAAATATAATGAAGGAAAGGGCATATGGTCAGTAAAATGTGATATTGCTCTGCCCTGCGCCACTCAAAACGAGCTTTGCCTGGACGACGCTAAAATGCTCGTAGCCAACGGCTGCAAAGTTGTTGCCGAGGGAGCGAACATGCCCACCACCCTGGACGCGACTGAATATCTTATCTCCAACAAGGTGCTCTTCGGGCCGGGCAAGGCGGCGAACGCCGGCGGCGTTGCCACTTCCGCGCTGGAAATGAGCCAGAACAGCATGCGTCTCTCCTGGACTTTTGACGAAGTAGACGCCAAGCTTAAGGATATAATGATTAATATTTACCGCAATGCCAGCAGCGCCGCTATTGAATACGGTCATAAAGATAATTTCGTAATTGGAGCCAATATCGCCGGATTCATTAAAGTTGCAGACGCAATGATGGCGCAGGGAATCGTTTGATTCAATTCTTTTAATAATATTTCCGCCGCTTTATTCACGGGCGCAAAAAAGGCTTGTTGAAAAGGGGGCGGCGCGGAATTTTGGCGCTTCGCGCCAAAATCCGCCGTGAACAGAGCGCCGGGGAAGTTTTACTTCCCCGGCGCTCTGTTCACGGCGGGCGGCCTGCGGCCGCTCCGCGCCGCCCCCCGCTATACCCCAATCTGCGCCCGTAATAAAGCGGCGGAAAAACAAGCTTGAAAAGCATAAAATGCCCAAAAGCGCGTTCTGAATGAACGCGCTTTTGGGCATTTTAATATAAATCAGAAAAATTAATGAAGTATCTTAAACTTGCCGAAAATAGGCAGGCCCTTAGCTTTGCCCTGACAAGCGTTCACAATGCCTATAATCGCGAACACAAAAAACAGCAAGGAAACCAGACCGCCTAAAATGCCGATAATAATATTCAGCACGGGTATCCAGGAGAAAATTCCTATTACCACTCCCAGACAAATTTCCGCTAAAAAGAGTATCAATCCCTGATTAGCGTGATAACGCGCATATTTTGAATTGGGCGCGGCCAAAATAGGCACTAAAACTAAAATCCCGATATAGGCCAGCACGGCCATTACCTTGTTCTGATTGATATCCTCCTGCTCAAATTCAGAAGTATTATCATCCGTCTGCATATATTTGTTTATTGTCTCCTGGAAATTTCCCGACTGCGAATTCTGAGACTGCTGACCGTTTACGCCCGCTCCGCAGGACGGACAGAATTTCGCCTCTTCCTCCATCTTGGCGCCGCATTTTTCACAAAATGGCATAATAAATTCCTCCCTAATTTTTTTGCAGGCAAACCCCTTAAAATTATAAAAGAATTCCTGCTGATATATTATTGATATTATACATCAAATAAGCCGCCCCGTAAATAATTTTTAAAAAATTTTTGATAAAAAATTTGCATAAAAAACTTAAAACCATCCCCGCGGCAAATTTGCCCCCGCCCAGGATGGTCTTAAAACAAAAATTATCCAGGCAATGCAATTAAGAAACGGCGCGCTCAAAAGGGAACAAAGACCTGCAGAAAATATTTCAGCCCGCAGGCAAAACAAGCCCATTTCCGCCTCAAAACGCATTTGTTTTACATTCTTGCCCGCCTAAACGCAAACGCCCCTTTTCAATTTCATATTACGCCTTTAAACTCAAGCCAGCAAATCAAACCCGCCTGAAGTACAAAAAACAAAGGCACCAAAATTATAAATTTCGGCTTTCTCACCTTATGCCATGCCAGCAGCATGCCCACTAAACTCCCGGCTCCGCCGCCTAAAGCAGCTATTAAAAGCAAGGTTTTTTCTCTCACCCGACGTCCGCCCACAATCGCCTGCCGCTTATCATAAACCATTGAAATGAGCCCGGCCAAGCAAGCCAGAAACGCATACGCCTTAATTAAAAAACTCATTATATATCGCGCTTATAGCCGCTTCAAATTTTTCATTATCCACGCCTACTATTATATTCAATTCGCTCGAACCCTGGTCTATCATGCGGACGTTGATTTTTTCCCGGCTTAATGCGGAAAACACGCGTCCGGCTGTCCCCACGGCGCGCACCATACCCCTCCCCACTACTGCGATAATGGCCAGATTATCCTCAGCCACTACACTGTCGGGATGAACGCTCTTTTTCAACGCATTGAGTATTTCCTCTTTTTTTCCATATAATTCCTTATCCGACGCCACCACGCTCATTGTGTCAATTCCGGTAGGCATATGCTCAAAGGATACTCCGTACTCTTCAAACACTGTAAGCACTTTCCGGCCAAAGCCCCGCTCGGTGTTCATCATATCCTTTTCCAGAGTTATAACCGTAAAATCCTTGCGCCCTGCTATGCCCGTTACCAGGCCCTCTCTTATATCCCTGCTTTTATCCGAGACTATCATAGTCCCTGCGTCTTCAGGATGGTTGGTATTCTTAATATTAATGGGAATGCCGCAATGGCTCACGGGAAAAATGGCGTCCTCATGCAAAACAGTCGCGCCCATATAAGATAATTCGCGCAGCTCACGATAAGAAACCGTCCTAATCACAGCAGGATTAACCACTATTCTGGGATCGGCCACCATAAAGCCCGAGACGTCCGTCCAGTTTTCATATAATTCCGCATTAACCGCCCGCGCCACAATAGAACCGGTTATATCCGAGCCGCCGCGGGAAAAAGTCTTAACGCTGCCGTCCGCTCTCCGCCCATAAAAGCCGGGAATAACTGCATAGGGATGCTCCGATAAACATTTGGCAACCGCGCTGTTAGTCCCTTCCGCGTCAAATATGCCGTTCTCGTCAAAAAAGATTACATCGGCCGCGTCAATGAAATCCCAGCCCAAAGCCTGCGCCAGGATAATACCGTTAAGATATTCCCCGCGCGATGCGACGTAATCCCGTTTTTCCCCTTTCTGGATATTTCGGCATATACGCTCCAATTCCTCCTCAGGGCTGTAATCCAGCCCTAATTCTGAAGCTATATGCATATACCTGGAACGGATTTTATCAAACACCTGCTCTATGCTCTTGCCGGCCGTTGCGATATCGTGGCATTTATATAAGAGATCGGTAATTTTATCATCCCCGCTAAAACGCTTGCCCGGTGCCGAAGGCACGGCATACCGCCTGTCCGCGTCCGCTTTTAAAATAGAGATAACCTTTTTAAACTGCTCCGCATTGGCCAGCGAGCTGCCTCCGAATTTCGTTACTTTTATACCCATTACCCTTTGCTCCCCTTAGTAAGAATTTATATAGAATTATATTTATGAGTTATTGGCCTGTCAAACTGTTTTGCCCGTCAGGGCTTTATACGCCTGGCTTCCAGATAATAACGCTTATCCCTGCCGCTCCCCATAGAAAATGTCTTGCGGGGAAGGGGCCCGTCCAATATAACCGCTTTAAACAGCTCGTTCTTGCTCATAGGGGAAAGAATAAAGCCCATATTTCCCTCTCTGGCCGCTAAATCGCGCACGGTTTCCTCCTCGTGTATATAATCCAGCCGAGCTCCGGCGGATTCCTCCAGAACGCCGTCCAAAAATTTCTGAAGAGTGCCCACGCTGAGCTGATGCGCCGGACGGGCAAAATGCACAAAGCGGGACTGCCCGTTAAAGACTGTTTCCACGCCCTGGCCTTCCGAAGCAAAACCGCAGCGTTCCTCCAAAGCCTTTAATATTTTTTCCGGCTGCACGTTAAAAAGCACTCTGTGGATCGGCTCGAATACCAGGGATGAATCATGCAGATTAACCAATTCCACCAGCGCGTATCTGGCAGGGTGATTCTTTGCCTCTTCAGGAGAAATAGTTTTCTTCAGACCCTCCCAATATGATTTAGCCGACGCCAGAGAATGATTTCCGTCTCCTACAGCGTATAAAAGCAGGGGCGCAGGCTCTTTAAGAGAATATTTAGCCTGCTGCTTATCCGGCGAAGCCAAGGCTGAAAGAGCGTTAAAAACCCTCTCCTGATTCTCCTCATCCAGCAAAAAGCCTTTTACCCGGCCGCCGTTCTGCATAAGAGGCATGTCGTAAACGGGCGTTAAGTCTTCTTCAGCCAAAGGCTCTATAACCGTCTGCTCCCTGTCGTCTATCAAAAGCATAATATGCGGCAGCTCCAAAGGCGCGTTCCGCCTTATTCTTATTCTGGCGGGCAGACGGCTCTCGATTGTTCCTTCAGTCGCTCTTATTAAAGAGGATGACTGGGGCGAATAATCATATTTTTCCAGGTCAACGGCAAGCACCAGGCCTTTGCGCAGCCGTCCGTCCATGAGCGTGCGCTCAACATATATAATTGAATTTGAATATTCCTGAAAAACTCCCTGCTCTAAATATTCCCGCATATTGCGGTTAATTTCATTTATACGCTCCTCCGGCCGCTCGTTAAGATAAATCTCCGGATATATGAGGCGCAGCGCCGAATATCCGCTGCCTACAATGCTCTCCGTCTCCTCCCAATAAGCCGGCTCCGAAGTAAATTGGTCGCATGCGACAACGCAGAAATTTTCGCGGTATTCCGGCCGTGGAAGCAATATATCCGCCGGCGAGATTCCAATTTGATTCCAATTGCTGTTCATATAAACTCCCCGCTGGCATAAAATTATATTAAAGGCTGATTAGGCAATATAATCAGGGCGCAATGCGCTTATAGGAAAATGAAGCGCCCGCTTCGCCGCGCAATTTTCAAAGCACCCCAAGACAATACTCTAATACACAAAGCCAGCATTGATAACTATACCATGTCCGGCCCTTTTTCGCAACCGAAATAAAACTTAACCCGCACGCGCAGGCCGTCATGCGCATAAGATATTATTGAAATACAGAACTTATGCTCTATATTGAATTTCAAATATAAATTAAGGAGGAGCCTTTATGTCTTTTTATTCATATCGCAGCAGCGATAATGACATATGCCCCGGCAGAATTACCGGAGACTGCACCAGAGGGCTTACAGAAAGAGTTTGCATACAAGTAAAGAAAGTATATGATTCCTGCATGCAGCAGGAGCAGCTGGACAATGTAAATGTCAAGCTGGTGGATATATGTCCGGCAGGAGCGCAGTTTACGGCGCCCATAACCTTTATAAGCTGCCGCAGCACCAACACCAAGGGCTGCGTGCGCGACCTTTGCATAGACCGTCTCTGCGATCGCCCCAATTTCGCGCGGGTTCGCTGCAAAGTGGATATCCCCGTTGAAATCCTCTTCGAGGACGCCAACTGCCAGGAAGGCCGCGGCAACGGCATAATCACCGTCTGCAAGGACGTTGTGCTGTTTGTGCCCGACGAATCCATTATTCCGTTTATGGTGGATACCATTGTCAGCGCAATATGCGTGCAGGGCTGCTATCTGGCCGATAACACCTTCCGCCTTACCAGCTGCGTAACTGTAATACTTAAGATAGTCGCTGACGTTGAACTTGTCGTGCCCGCTTACGGCTTCTGCCGTATCCCGCCCTGCGAGGAATTCGCTTCGGAAGTCTGCGATGAATTTTTCAATCTTCCCATATTCCCGCCCGAGCTGGACGGCTCAGGAAACGGCTGCGGATGCGGCTGCGATTGCGGCGGCATAAGATAAAAAGTAAAAAATACTTAGCTTAAAGGCGCTCCTGCGCCCAAAATACTCAAGCATGCAACTGCCGGGGCCCGCGGTTTATTCCGCGGGCCCCGTTTAAAGCTGACTGCTTGCAATATATTAAATTTGCTCAACATAAAGCACGCCCAGCGTGCCCGGCCCGCAATGGCTGGAAATAACGCATCCCGCTCTGGTTATAAGTATTTCCTTAAAATAATTCAATTCTTCCAAATAGCGTTTAATAGCGTTAACCGTTTCTTCGCTGCTGCCCGAATGGGTTATAAACACCCTGTCCGGACAGGCCTTTAAAAGAGACGGTTCCATGGCCTGAACATATTTTTTAAGCGCCCTGTCTATTTTGCCGTGATATTTGGCGTCCGGCCGCATTTTGCCGTTCTCCACTACAATGGAGGGCTTTAAATTAAGCGCCGTCGCGCCAAAAGCAGCCACGGCCGAGCAGCGCCCGCCGCGGTAAAGATATGTAATGGTATCCACAACAAAGCTGGCCCGCACAAGAGGAGTAAATTGGTCCAGCTCTTCTTTAATCTCAAAAGCGTCCTTGCCCTCCTGAGCCAATTCAGCCGCCCTTATTACAACATGGCCTACGCCGGTGGACAGATTTCTGGAATCCACCACGGCTATTTTAGCGTCAGGAAATTCCTTGGCCGCAAGCTGCACAACGCCGTATGATACCGACATCTCTGAAGATATGCCCGTATACACAATTTGGCATCCCTGCTCGACATATTTTTTCAGGACATTATACGCGTCCGCCTGAGTAACGGCCGCAGTCTTTGGAGTGGTTTTATGTTCGTCCGCCCAGGCGTAAAGCTGGTCGGGAGTTATGTCCACGCCGTCCTTTAAGCTCTCGTCTCCCAGAGTGACATATAAAGGCAAAATTTCAACGTCATATCGTTTAATAAGCTCTGGGGATAAATCGCAGGTGCTATCCGAAATAATTTTAACTTTATGCACGTTATTCATAAGCCGTATTACTCCCTAATTTTAAGATAAAAAGAATTATATCACAATTTTTTGATTATGGCCATTGGAAACAGCGGCCGAAAAAGAAGAGATTGTAAACTTTTTTTAAATTGACATAAGGCGCTCAATGTTGAAATAGTTGCTTATTCAACGCGGCCCGCCCGTTTAAAAAACTGCTCCTGAATTTTTCAAACAGCTTTTTTCGCGGGCGCCCCCCGTTAATAAATCTAATCCTCCATAACGAAATCCTCAAAATCATTAATTTGGGTATGTATAACAGCCTGAAGGGGCGTATCCGCCGTGCCCATCATAGTAGCCGTCATATCGGCGGTTAGCGTAAATTCCAGAGGGCTGCCGTCCTTATAAACAACCTCCGCCTGCAAATCATTAGTAAAAACCGCGTCGCTCAGCACGCCCTCGCCCGAAGAAACAAGCATTTCCCTCAAGCTCTCGGGCACGCTGTCCTTATTAATCGTTATATTATAGAACTGGCAGCCGTCCTTATTCTCCAAAGCACAGCTTTTTATATTGTCCTTGCTCAGCATGTTCTTTCCAGTCTGCATATTAAAAGAATTTTCCAAAAGAACATCCAGGCTCTGGCCTATATCCTCTCCATTTTCAAAAACAGCGCCGTCCCTGGAATAAAGCGTATAATTCATAAGCTCCTGCTCGCCCATAGACACGCTGCTTTTGAGCTCTCCAATTCGGCTTTCGCCCTCCCATTTTAATTTGACGCTCATATTGTCCGTCAAAACCGTCCGGCTCTGGCCTTCTCCAAATGAAAGCTGAGCCATGCCGGAAATATAAAGCTGCTGAGCGTCATAATCAAACACAAAGCCGTTAAAAGCCCGGGCGGCGTCCTCGGCTGAGGCGGAGGCGCAGCCTGCAAAGGAGATCGCGCAGCATAAAGCGAGCGCGAAAACAACTAATTTTTTCATATTCTGCTTCCTTTATTTTAAATTTTCTGGATTGAGCCCTTGAAGCTCAGGGAGAGTAAAACGGCCGTCCTTGCGGATTAAAACGTCGTCAAAATAGATTTCCCCTCCGCCGAAAGCCGGAGTTTGAACATAAACCAAATCCCAGTGCAGCGCGCTTTTATTGCCGTTAAAGGCGTCGTCATAAGCCATGCCGGGCGTGAAATGAATGCTTCCGGCTATTTTTTCATCAAAAAGAGTATCCAATATCGCGTCGTTTATATAAGGATTAAGTCCAAAGGAAAATTCCCCTATATAGCGCGCGCCCTCATCCATATCGAAAATCTTGTTTATGCGCTCGCCGTCATTGGCCTCGGCGGAAACTATTTTTCCCTTCTCAAAGCGCAGACAGATATTTTCAAAGGTAAACCCGTCGTGCAGAGAACGGGTGTTATAGGTTATAACTCCTTCTACGCTCTCTTTAACCGGAGCAGTATAAATTTCGCCGTCCGGAATATTGCAGCGCCCGGAGCATTTAACGGCGTTCATTCCCTTAATGGAAAAACGCAGATCAGTCCCCCGCCCTGTAATATGCACCTTATCCGTGCGCTCCATAAGCTCTTTTAAGGGCTGCATAGCCTTATCCATCTTCTGATAGTCCAGATTGCATACGTTAAAATAAAAATCCTCAAAGCTCTCCGTGCTCATATTGGCAAGCTGGCTCATAGAATCGTTAGGATAGCGCAGCACCACCCATTTTGTCTTGGGAACGCGAATTCGGCTGTGGACAGGCTCGTTATAAAATTTATTATAAAGCTCCATGCGCTCATTGGGCACATCGCTTAATTCAAAGCTGTTTTCAGAAGCGCGTATGCCGATATAGGCCTGCATCTGGGACATCAGCGCCCCGTCGTTAGCCGCCATTATTTCCAGCTGCTCTTTATTGGCCTGCATAATCAAGGCGCGCTTTACCTTTATATTCTGAGAGCATACGAAAGGAAGGCCTCCGGCGGCGTATATTTCCTTAATAAGCAGAACTACCAATTCCTGATCCCTATCCCCTACGCATTCAATTAAACATTTCTCACCGGGCTGAACGCGGCATGAATAGCTAACTAAATTATGAGCCAGTTTTTCCAGTCTTGCATCAAACATATTTTAGTCTCCTTTACTTCTGAACATCAAAATTTATGGTGCGCAATACGGTATAAAGAGGACGCCCCTTGGCCTCGTCATATATCCTGCCGATATATTCCCCCAAAATGCCCATTCCTATAAGTATTATTCCGGCAAATATGCCCATAAATGAAACAATAAGCTGCCATTGCATGAAAAATACGCCGCAAATAGCCAATATAATCAGCACCAGCAGCCATAAAAAGCACAGCCCGGATATTGCGCAGCCCAAAAATCCCAGCATTTCCAGCGGCTTGGAGCTAAAGGAAATAATGCCGTCCTTGGCCAGCTTAATCATCTTTTTAAGAGGATATTTGGTAGTGCCCGCCCAGCGCTCGTCCCGCTTATATTCATAGGCGTACTGCCTGAATCCCACCCAGGAGCCCATCCCGCGCAGAAAGCGGTTATGCTCGGGCATGGCGTTCATAGCGTCCACCACAGCCCTGTCTATAAGCCTGAAATCTCCCGTGTCCATAGGTATCATATTGCCTGAGAGCGAATTAATCACTTTATAAAAAGCTTTAGCGGTAAACAGCTTGAATTTAGTTTCCCCTTCCCTCTTAAGGCGCTTGCCGTAAACCACTTCATAGCCCTCTTTCCATTTTTCCAGCATGCCCGGAATGAGTTCGGGAGGGTCCTGCAAATCCGCGTCTATAATTACCACCGCGTCCCCCGAAGAATATTTCATGCCCGCCGTAACAGCCGTCTGATGTCCGAAATTGCGGGCAAAATCCACTATTTTAACATGCTTATCATTGTTTGCGATTTCCAGCATGATTTCCATTGTTTTATCCCGGCTTCCGTCGTTAACAAAAATCAGCTCGTATTCCTCGCCCAAAGGACGCATTACCCCGTCCAGCCGCCGATAGGATTCCTTAATGACTTCCTGTTCGTTATACATTGGGATTATTACCGAATATTTTATGCCGTCCATACAGACCTCCTCAATGAAGTATGCTTATATTATACTACATATACGGACATTTTCAACTTAAATTTACCCGCATTCAGGCAATTTATTCTATGCTCTTAGAAACAAAGCGCAAAATGTGCTGGCCAAAACGTCTGAAACATACTATAATATTAAAAAAATAATAGCAAGGAGTTGACTCTCATGCCCTTAGTTACCACAAAGGAAATGTTTAAAAAGGCTTACGAAGGAGGCTACGCCATAGGCGCCTTCAACGTAAACAACATGGAGACCGTTCAGGGAATAGTCGAAGCCGCCAAGGAGACCAACGCTCCCCTTATTCTCCAGGTAAGCTCGGGCGCCCGCAAATATGCCAAGCATACATATCTTGTGCATCTCGTGCAGGCCGCCATCGAAGATTCGGGCCTGCCCATAGCGCTTCACCTTGACCACGGCGACAGCTTTGAGCTTTGCAAAAGCTGCATAGACGGCGGCTTTACCTCCGTCATGATAGACGCTTCTCATCACAGCTTTGAGGATAATATCGCTCTTACCCGCAAGGTAGTGGAATACGCCCACGATCACGGCGTAAGCGTAGAAGCTGAATTGGGCCGTCTTGCCGGAATAGAAGACGACGTAAATGTTTCGGACGCCGATTCCAGCTATACCCGTCCTGAAGAAGTGGAAGAATTTGTATCCAAAACGGGCGTTGATTCCCTGGCAATAGCCATAGGCACCAGCCACGGCGCTTATAAATTCAAAGGAGAGCCCAAGCTCCGCTTTGACATTCTGGAAGAAGTCAGCCGCCGTTTGCCCGGCTTCCCCATTGTGCTGCACGGCGCTTCCAGCGTTATGCCCGAATATGTTAAAATAATCGAGCAGTTCGGCGGAGAAATGCCCGGTGCGCAGGGCGTGCCCGAAGAGCTGCTGCGCAAAGCCGCTTCCATGGCCGTCTGCAAAATCAATATAGATTCAGACCTGCGCCTGGCCGTTACTGCGGCTATCCGCAAGCATCTGGCCGAAAACCCCACCCATTTCGACCCCCGTCAGTATCTCAAGCCCGCCAGAGACGCCGTTACCGAGGTTGTAAAGCATAAGATTATTAACGTCCTGGGCTGCAACGATAAAATTTAAGCTTTCATAGCTCTAAAAAGCTCTTGAATTAAACTTCATGGCTTAAAAAGCATAAAGCCCGGCCTTTTGCCGGGCTTTATGCTTTTTATTCTTTATTTCTATTTAAGAGCGTACGGCGCTTAAAGCATAACTGCCGCTTATTCTAATGATATTCAGCGCGCTCTCGTTGCTCTCCAGAACGGCAAAACACCAAAACGGGAAATCTCCCATTATGCGCCGCATTGTTTTTTTGATCTTATCGTCTGATATAAAAGCAATTTATTTCGCGCTCTCCGGACGAGGATAATCCACTCCTCTGGTATCCACCCGTATGCTCTTTATAACCTGAGGCTCCTTGGGCTTATCCAGCATCCCGGTAGCAACTCCGCTTATTTCATAAACCGCTTCCATTCCCTCTGTTACCATGCCGAAAGCGGCATACTGGCCGTTTAAATGAGAGCATTCGCCCACGCATATAAAAAACTGCGAGCCGGCGCTGTCGTAAGGAAAGGATAACCGCGCCATGGACAGCACTCCCGGAACGTGCGCAATATTATTCTGCGTAAAACCGTTGGCGGCAAATTCGCCTTTGATGGTGTAACCGGGCCCGCCTTTGCCCGTGCCTTCAGGGCAGCCTCCCTGAATCATAAAATTGCTGATCACTCTGTGAAAAATAAGACCGTCATAAAATTTTCTCTGGTTGGCCAGATATATGAAATTATTGACTGTCTCAGGCGCTTTTTCGGGATAAAGCTCCGCTTTGATTACCGCTCCTGATTCCATTGTTATAAACGCGACAGGATGCTGCATATTATCTACCTCCTCATATTCCCCGTCAAAATTTGCAATAGCATTGTTGGTATAATCCGGCCCTACCGAGGGAAAAGCCGCGCTCCCGCTCTTTTGTCCGCCCTCGGAAGAAACCCAGTTATAAGAATCCGAGCCGGCCGTGGGCGCCGAGCCCTCCTCGGCCTTTTCCCCGCACGCAGAAAAAAACGGAACGATAAAAACAACAGTTAAAATTACAGCCAACCTCTTCATTGCGTCAACACCGCCGTAACAGTTATATTATACATTTAAAAATTTTATAATATAACCCCGCCTCCGTCAATTCATAAAGATTAAACTTTATGTAAACATTTTAAGCGCCGTCCAGCCTGCCCATCTGAAGCTGCGCCATAACCAGGCCGTAATATATGCCCTTTTGCTTTAAAAGCTCGTCATGAGTGCCCAGTTCGGCGCGTTTTTTCTTATCTATAACCATTATTCTATCCGCGCCGCGGAGAGTAGAAAGCCTATGGGCTATGGCTATGGTAGTGCGCCCCTTAATCAGCCTGGCAAGCGCCTCCTGTATCTGATATTCAGTCTCAGTATCCAGGCTGCTTGTCGCTTCGTCCAGAATAAGAATTTTCGGCTCGCACAGAATAGCGCGCGCTATAGCTATTCTCTGCCTTTCTCCGCCCGAAAGATTATGACCGTTCTCCCCTACTTTCGTATTATATCCATCAGGAAATTTAATTATAAAATCATGAGCGTTGGCCAGCTTGGCCGCCTTAATCACTTCCTCATAGGACGCTTCGGGCTTGGAATATCTTATATTATCCAGCACGCTGCCTGAAAACAGAAACGGTTCCTGGAGCACCACTCCTATCTGGCGGTGCAGGCATTCCTTATCGTAATTTCTTATATCTATGCCGTCTATATCAATTTCTCCCGAGTCCACGTCATACATGCGCATTACCAGATTGATAAGCGTTGATTTGCCCGTGCCCGAAGCGCCCACCAGCCCTATCATCTCGCCCGGCTCAATTTCCAGATTTATGCCTTCCAGCACGGTTTCATAAGCGTTATATCCGAAATAAACGTCCTTTATGCTTATTCTGCCTTCTATTGCGCGGTTTACGGCGTTATCGCTGTTTTTTACGCTTTCTTCCTCGTCCAGCACGCTGTAAATGCGGTCTATGGAGATTAATGTGCTTATAACCATCCTGGGCATATTGCCCAGCCATCTCATGCAGCCGTAAAGCGCCGTGCTGTAAAAGGTGAACATGGTTATTTCCCCCATTGTAAAGCTGCCGTTAAGCACGTTCACTCCTCCATAGAGAATAACCAGGACGGTGGATACGCTAAAAATCAGCTCAAATACAGGGTTGAGCGTGGCCCAAATCTTTTCTCCGCGCTGAGTAATACGAGCAACTTTAGCGTTGCCGGCCGAAAATTTCCTGCTTTCCCTCTCCTCAGTGCCGAAAGCCTTAACTACCCGTATGCCCGAAAGCACATCCTGAAGCTGGCTGTTCACTTCGTCGCTGGCAATCCACTGCTTATGAAAAATCCTGAATATACGCCTGAAATACGCCGTAAAAAGCACTATGCCCGGCATAAGCGCCAAAATCATAAGAGTAAGGTGCCAATCCAGAATAAACATAACTATTATGCTGCCCAGCATAGTCAGCACCTGATTGAACATCATGGCGAAGGTGTTTTCCATAAAACGCCTGAGCTGCTGAGTATCCTGAGTCATTCTGTTCATAAGTGCGCCCGGCTGCTTCTGAGAAATATATCCTATGGAAAGAGCCTGAATTTTTTCATACATCCTGGCTCTCATATCCATGCTTATACTGGAGCCCAAACGCGCGCTTAGATAATTGCGCAGGACATAACATATTATTACCGCCGCAGTGAAGGCCAGCATAATAAAGATATATTTATAAGCCTCGGATAACGGGCCTCCCGCCATAATAACGTCGTCCACAAGCGCCTTTTCCACAAAGCGGGCGCCCACGTTTATGCCGGTTATAACCAGCATAACCAGGGAAACCAGCATAAAGCCCGCCCAATGAGGACGCGCCATCGCCCGGATGCGCTTGAATGTCCGCCCCCGCCCTTCGCAGTGCGGGCAGTAATCCGCGCCGTGCAGCCCCCGTCCGCATTTGGGGCAAACGTCCTCCTTTTCCATGCTTTCAAGCACCCGCTCTCCGCCGCGGATAAAAATGCACGCTCCCCGGGCAATATATGAAAATCTCAGCGCGCAGCGCGCTCTGAAACGGACGAGCAGCTCTTCCTTATTCTCTCTGACGCCCACAAGCACGGCGTTATTTATCAGCATCTGGCATTCAATGCGTTCAAAATCCCCGAGCAAATAAACCTTTTCCATTCCCGGCCCCGTTATGGCAATCCGGTTTCTGCTTACGCTTACATATGCGTCTTTTATGATTTCGCCCTCGGGCGTCAAATCAAACGGAGCGCAATAGCAAATTTCTTCCCCCTCAAGCAGCCTGTCTATAACCGCGCGCTGCTCTTTGGGCGGCCGAACACATAAATTCATATATTTCTCCTATAAATAAATATCCAGCATTTTTAATTCGGACGCGGTTAATTTGCCGAGATCCCTTATTTCAAAGCGGTTATCGTCCACGTCCTTGATAATCATCCTTACGTCCGAAAGGGATACCGCCGTCCCCTGGCTCATATTGGTAGTAAAACGGCATTCCCCCCGATCTGTCGAAACATCCCAGTAGGAATAGCCGTATTCCTCCCGTATGCTGTGTATCCGAATAATTTCAGGCATAAAATATCTTAATTCAAGCTGCTCCTCAATTATTTTTTTATAATGCTCCGGCATTTCAAGCAAATTTTCTATTAAGCCTATTTCCCTGCTTTCGTTTCCGCTTCCCGTCCTTATTGAAATATATTGTTCGGGCTGGGTAAAGGGAAACGCGCGGTAGGGCTGAACCCTCGGATAAAATTCACCGTTAAAGCTCATGGATAAAAAGCCGCCTTCGGTTTTTTCAAATACTGCGTTGTCCCCTGTAATATAATTGATAACGAACATTTCATCCACAGCCTTAAGCTGGCTCTGTATTATATCGTTTTTTTCTTCCATAATCATTCTCCTATTCCTCTAAGGGCGAGCGCCTTACTCTGAAGCTGCAAGAGCTTGTAATATGTGCCCTTTCGCCTGGCAAGCTCCATATGAGTGCCCTGCTCGGTCACCCGCCCGTTCTCTATAACTATTAAATTATCAGCGCTGCGCAGAGTGGAAAGGCGATGCGCTATGGATATGGTTGTCCGCCCCTTAATCAGCGCGTCTATAGCTGCCTGGATTCTGCGCTCGGTCTGCGTATCCAAACTGGCCGTCGCTTCGTCCAGTATAAGCACTTTAGGATCGGCCAGAATGGCCCTGGCAATGGATATGCGCTGCCTTTCTCCGCCCGAAAGGCTGCGGCCGCCCCCGCCTATAACCGTATTATAGCCGTCGGGCAGCTTCATGATAAAATCATGCGCGCTGCCTGCCACCGCCGCCTCTATTATCTGCTTTAAATCGGCCTCCGGCCGCGCGTAAGCTATATTTTCAGCTACCGTCCCCCTGAAGATATACGTCTCCTGAGAAACCAAAGCTATTGAACGGCGCAGTTCCTGGAAGGAAAGATTTTTCACGTTTACTCCGTCTAAAAGCACCTCTCCCTCCTGGGCGTCATAAAGGCGGGAAATCAGATTGACTATAGTGCTCTTGCCCGCGCCCGAATGCCCCACAATGCCCAGCATGCAGCCCGGCTTTGCCTTAAATGTGACATGGCTGAGCACCGGCTTATTGGGCTCGTAGCTGAAGCTTACATCCCTCATTTCGATTTCTCCCCTGACTTCGGATAATTTAACAGGATGGGCGATTTCAACCACGTCGGCCGAAGCGTCCAGTATTTCAAAAATACGCTGCGCGCTGTTCATGCTTGCAGCCCACCAGCGGAAAATATACGAAAAGAAATCAAGCCGTTCTGCCAGAGAAGTAATATAGCTTATAAAAGTTACTAATATGCCGTAATCAATCAGGGGCTCATTCCCCAGCACCATGCCCGCGCCGAAAAGCCATACCGAAACTATAGCGAATTGTTCTACTCCGGCATAAACCATATAAAAAAGATTATCATAATTCACCAAATCCATCTCGGCGCGCCGCACCTTTTTGCTGACTTTATAAAAACGCTCGTTTTCCGCCTGCTCCCGTCCAAAAGCCTTAACCACCCTCGCGCCCGTAAGATTGTCGTTCATAATGGAATAAAGCGCGCGCCTGCTTCTATGCCGCCTGCCGTTATACCGCCATAATACAGGCTGCATTTTAAAGCTGACTAAAAAGAGTATGGGCAGAGTCATGATTGTTAGCAGAGTCAGACGCACGCTCATGGAAAGCATTATAAATATGCTGGCAATCATGAAGAGAATATTGGTAAACATATAAGGCAGCCCGTCTATAAAAAAGCCCATAACCTCGTTGGCGTCCTCGCTGATTCTGGTCATCAGCGCGCCCGTCTGCCTTTTGGCAAAAAAGCCTACCGAGAGGCGCTGCACAGAATTATACAGTCCGGTTTTGATGTCATATACGGCCAGAGGTACAATATGCCCCACAATTCTGCCTTTTATTATAGTAAAGCCGGCCTGAAGCAGCCGGGAGGCCAATATGGCAAGAGCAATCAGCACCACGGCCAGCACAAATTCCCCGCCGGGCAGCCCCAGGGAGGATAAGGCCTCCTCCTTTTTGCTGACTATATCGTAAAAGAGCGTGCCGCTTAAAAGAGGTACGAACAAATTCATAACCGTTTCCAGAATAACACAGACAAAAAACAGCCCTATTCGCAGCTTATAAGGTTTAAAATAGCCCAGCATGCGCATAAATATAGATTTTTTATCCATGCATCTGGGACATACTGCGCGCTCCGCCTCCGGATAAAGCATGCCGCATTTAGGACAGCATCTTTCCCGTTCCGCCTCCGTCAAATCTTCAGGCTTGAGCTCCTCTTTTTTTATAAGCTTGTTAACTATCTGCGCAAAGCGCATATTTTCCCTCATAAAGCCGCCCGAAAAAGCGCATATAAAGCTTTGCAGGCCGCCTGAACATAATATGATCTCCCCTCCTGAAATTCTGTTCTCCGTTTTCAGCTCCTCAATATTTTCATAAGGGAATTTCATATATTTTTCCAGACTTCGCCCGGCCTCTTTAGCCGCCGCAAAACGCTCCCTGCGCTTTCTGCGCTCAAAATAGCCGCCGAAAACGCGCGGCTCAGGAGCGTCCTGCATATAAAAAATATGCAGAGCGCTTTTATCCGCCAGCAGATACGCGTCCTTATAGCCGCACTGCGCGTTAAGGTCTCCGCGCCCTAAGGCTATAAGCTCTTTTATATCTATGCCCTGCTCCCGGGCGAGCCGCTCAATAAATCCCGGCAGCGGGCGTCCATGAATCTCATTCATTATTAAAATTTTTCTCCTTAAAAGCAATAAAATATTAAAGGTTATAATGCCGCGCGCAAAACCTCCGTTAAAGCCTGATGTTTAATTGAAACGGCTTTTATAAGAGCTCAGTTAATACAATCAGAGTAAAATGCGTTTTTGCGGGAATAAATTAAATATTCATAATAAACTGTCATAATACGCGCTCCTCCCGCGTCTGATTTGTTTTATGAAATTTATTATACAATGCCGAAAATAAAAAAGTCAATACTCCAAATGATTTTAGATGACATTCAGAGGTAAATTATCTCATTTCAGCCCCGTTTTTTCGCAGCCTGATTTTACAGCGGGCGGAATGTATAATAAAAATCTTTTTAAGCCCGATATGCGCCTAAACTCCTGCGGAAGCGCTTTTTTTCTTCCCCCGGGGGGCGGAACAGCGCCCGCATGAATATAAAAAGCGGGGCCGCCGCCGGCTCCCCCGCTTTATGCCCTAACCCCCCTCAAAAAAAGCGTCAAAATTATATTTTGATTGACAGAGGCGGCGCTTTAGAGTATTATATTAAAGTGTTTTTTACGGCGTGTTTCTGCATAAATAAATGCCGGCCGTTAATTATTGAAGCACAACCTATAACAAAAGCTCAGGGTGTTTCATATGCGGCTGCGCATATATGAAAATAACACTCTTTTTTAATGATTATATCAAATACAGGCGGCGGATATATAATGAGTTATCAACCAAAATTGAATCTGCGGGAAACTGAAACCGCAATAAAGGCGCTTAAAGATTTCTTTGAAAAGGCTTTATCTCTCAAATTAAAGCTTCAAAGAGTTTCGGCGCCTCTTTTTTTGCTTCCGGAGACCGGACTGAACGACAACCTTAACGGCAGCGAGCGCCCCGTGTCCTTCGATATAAAAGAGACGGGCTGCGTTGCGGAAATCGTGCATTCGCTGGCAAAATGGAAGAGATACGCCCTCGCGCGCTATGGATTTGAGCCAGAAGAGGGCTTATATACCGATATGAACGCCATAAGGCGGGACGAGATCTGCGACTGCCTGCATTCAATCTATGTGGACCAATACGACTGGGAAAAGATTATTCTGCCTCAGCAGCGCAATTTTGAATATTTAAAGCAGAGCGTCTGCGACATTTATGAAACCCTTATAAGCGCCGAGCAGTATGTGCTCTCCAATTTTCCCTCTCTTGGCCAGGGAGTGCTGCCCGAAAAAATCAGTTTTATTTCCTCCCAGGAATTGGAGGACAGCTATCCGGCGCTCAGCGCCAAAGAACGGGAATATCTGGCGGCTAAAAAATACGGGGCCGTATTTATATCCCAAATCGGCGGCCGCCTTAATTCAGGCAGCCGGCATGACGGACGGGCGCCCGATTACGACGACTGGTCTTTAAACGGGGATATAATCCTCTATTATCCCGAACTGGACATTCCCCTGGAGCTTTCCAGCATGGGCATAAGAGTAGACGCCGAGGCGCTTAAAAGCCAGTTGGATGAGCTGGGGCTGAATCAAAGGCTGAATTTTCCTTATCACAAGGAAATAATAAGCGGGCGGCTTCCCCTTACTATTGGCGGAGGCATAGGACAATCCCGCCTATGCATGTTTATGCTCCGAAAGCATCATATAGGAGAAGTCCAGGCTTCGCTCTGGCCTAAGGAACATATAGAGCAATGCTTAAAGCAGGGCATACATTTGCTTTAAGCCGTTAATACAACATCATTTTTGGAGGTATTTTTATGGCGACAATGGCAATAGTGGGCATAACCTGGGGAGACGAGGGCAAAGGCCGCATGGTGGATCTCGTTGCGGAAGATTTCCAGGTGGTATGCCGCTATCAGGGCGGCAATAACGCCGGCCATACGGTAGTAAATCAATTAGGCACTTTTAAGCTCAACCTGCTTCCTTCGGGCATTTGCCGGGAAAACGTAATAAACATCCTGGGAAGCGGCACGGTAATAGATTTAGAGCATCTCTTTAATGAAATTGCCGGCCTGCGCGAAAGGGGCATTAAAATTACGCCTGATAATTTTAAAATCAGCGACCGCGCCATAATTTGCCTTCCCTGGCATAAGCAGCAGGATATTTGTGAAGAAGAGCGCCTTGCAGGCAAGAAATACGGCTCCACCCGCCGCGGAATCGCTCCCGTCTACGGAGATAAATATTTGAAGAAAACCCTTCAGATGTGCGATTTATTGGACGAAGACTATTTAAAAGCCCGTCTGAGCGATCTGCTGGAATATAAAAATCTTTTCCTTTCGGGAGTTTACGGCAGCAGAAAATACACTCTTGATGAAATTATGGACTGGCTTGCAAAATACGGCCGTCCTTTCAGGGATTATATAGCAAATACCGGCCTTATTCTGGCTCAGGCGCAGAAGGAAGGCAAAAATATACTCTTTGAGGCTCAGCTTGGAGCGCTCAAGGATATAGATTACGGCATCTGCCCTTACACCTCCTCCTCCACGCCTCTGGCGGCATATGCTCCCATAGGCTCAGGCGCTCCCTTTTTGAAAGTAGATAAAGTAATGGGAATAGCCAAGGCTTATTCCACAGCCGTAGGAGAAGGCCCTTTTATAAGCGAATGGGAGGGAGAACAGGCGGAGAAATTGCGCCGCGCGGGCAGCGAATACGGAGCGGCCACTGGCCGGCCCAGACGGGTTGGGCCTATTGATTTAGTGGCCACCAGCTACGGCGTTAAGCTTCAGGGCGCGGACTGCATCTGCCTTACCAAGCTGGACGTGCTTTCATATATGACTGAAATCCCCCTCTGCGTGGGATACAAAATAGGACAGGAAATAGTTAAGGATTTCCCCGTCACTCCCCAGCTTTTAAAGGCCGAACCCGTATATATCACTATGCCCGGCTGGAATACCGACATAAGCAAAGTGACTCAATACGACAAACTGCCCAAGGAGGCGCGGGACTATATAGAATATATAGAAAAATATATTCAATGCCCCATAACTCATATTTCCGTAGGCCCCGGCCGGGACGAAATAATCTACCGCTGAAAGGAGCATAAAAATGCACGATAAATATTCCTCTCCCTTAAGCTCGCGCTACGCTTCTAAGGAAATGCTCGCGTTATTCAGCGATAACAGCCGCTATCAGACTTTCCGCCGCCTTTGGGTTGCTCTGGCCGAAAGCGAAATGGAGCTGGGGCTGAAGATTACTAAAGAGCAGATAGACGAGCTCAAGGCCAATATAGAAAATATAGATTTTGAAGCGGTCGCGCGCAAGGAAAAGGAAATCCGCCACGATGTAATGGCCCATGTATACGCCTACGGGCTGGTATGCCCTAAGGCCAAAGGCATAATCCATCTTGGAGCGACTTCCTGCTATGTGACGGACAACGCCGATATAATAATAATGAAGCAGGGTTTGGAGCTTTTAAGAAACAAGCTCCAGGCGGCCATAAGCGCCCTGGCGCAGTTTGCCCGGCAATACCGCGCCCTCCCCACTCTGGGCTTCACCCATTTTCAGCCCGCCCAGCCCACCACCGTAGGCAAAAGAGCCTGCCTATGGCTTCAGGATTTTTTAAGCGATCTGAACGATTTGGAATATGTGCTCGGCGGCATGAGGCTTTTGGGCAATAAGGGCACGACGGGCACTCAGGCTTCTTTTATGGAGCTCTTTGACAACGACGGGCAGAAAGTTAAACTGCTGGAAGAAAAAATAGCCCGCAAAATGGGCTTTGAAAAAGTATTCCCCGTTTCAGGGCAGACCTACCCACGCAAAGAAGATTCGCGCGTATTAAACGTGCTTTCGGGCATCGCTCAAAGCGCCTACCGCTTTGCGGGCGATTTAAGGCTGCTGCAAAATCTCAGAGAAGTGGAAGAGCCTTTTGAAAAAAGCCAGGTGGGCTCCTCCGCAATGGCCTATAAGCGCAATCCCATGCGCAGTGAGCGCATATGCTCGTTAGCCAGATATGTTATTTCAGACGCGCTTAACCCCGCCTTAACCGCCAGCACTCAATGGCTGGAGCGCACCTTGGACGATTCAGCCAACCGCCGCATAGCCGTAGCCGAAGCTTTTCTGGCCACCGATGCCATATTGAAAATAGTAATCAATATTGCGGGCGGTATGGTAGTTTATCCTAAAGTAATAGAAAAACGTCTGAACGAAAATCTGCCCTTTATCGCCACCGAAAATATTTTAATGGAGGGCGTGCGCCGGGGAGGAGATCGTCAGGAGCTGCACGAGCGCATCCGCGTGCATTCCATGGAAGCTGCAAGAGTTATTAAAGAAGAAGGCGGAAACTGCGACCTTATTTCCCGTATAGCCGGCGATTCCGCTTTCAAAATGAGCGAAGCGGACATTAAAGGGGTAATGAAAGCGGAAAATTATATAGGCCGTGCTCCCCAGCAGGTTGATGAATTTTTAGATGATTGCGTTCAGCCAGCTATAAAGGATTTTTCCGGCTTAATAGGCGAAAGCGAATTAAAGGTATAAGGGGGATATGATAATGGCTAAATATGTGTTTATTACGGGCGGAGTGGTTTCCAGCCTGGGCAAAGGTATAACCGCGGCTTCTCTGGGGCGTCTGCTCAAATGCAGAGGGCTTAAGGTTGTAATTCAGAAATTTGACCCTTACATAAACGTGGATCCGGGCACCATGAATCCCTATCAGCACGGCGAGGTTTTCGTTACGGACGACGGCGCTGAAACTGATTTGGATCTTGGACATTACGAGCGTTTTATAGATGAAAATCTTTCCCAGAACAGCAACGTAACTACCGGCAGGGTATATCAGACCGTCATTGAACGGGAGCGCAGCGGCGGATACCTGGGCGGAACGGTTCAGGTTATTCCCCATATAACCAACGAAATCAAAGGGCGCATTCTCAAGGCCAGCCAGGATAAGAGCGTAGACGTCATTATAACAGAAATAGGTGGCACGGTAGGCGATATAGAAAGCCAGCCCTTTTTGGAGGCTATACGCCAGATAAAATATGAGGTCGGCGTGCGCAATTCCCTCTATATTCACGTTACCCTCGTCCCCTATCTTGCCGCAAGCGGCGAAATAAAGACCAAGCCCACCCAGCATTCCGTTAAGGAGCTGCTGGGGCTGGGAATACAGCCTGATATTATAGTATGCCGCACAGAAAACCCCATACCCAAGGAACAAAAAGATAAAATCGCCCTTTTCTGCAACGTGCTGCCCGAAAATATAATAGAAAACAGAGACGTTCCCACCCTTTACGAAGTTCCTTTGGCTCTGCATAAGGAGGGGCTGGATTCCCAGGTGTGCAAGCTGCTCAATATGGAATTGCCCCAGCCCGATTTAACCGAATGGACAGAGATGGTTGATCGTCATAAATATCCCAAGCAGGAAGTATGCATAGCTTTAGCCGGTAAATACATAGGCCTGCACGACGCCTATCTAAGCGTGGCCGAGGCGCTTACCCACGGCGGCATAGCCCACAGCACGCGGGTAAAAATTAAATGGCTGGCTACAGACGAAATAACCAGGGAAAACGTAAAAGAAATATTCTCGGACGTAGACGGCATATTAATTCCCGGCGGCTTTGGCAGCAGAGGGATAGAAGGCAAAATTGAAATTGTGCGCTATGCGCGCGAAAACAACGTGCCCTTTTTAGGAATATGCCTGGGCATGCAAATGGCCGTAATAGAATATGCGCGCAATGTGCTCAATCTGCGGGGCGCGCATACTACCGAAGTAGATCCAAGCACTCCCTATCCTGTAATAGATCTTATGCCCGACCAGGCTAATCTTGATAAAATGGGGGGCACAATGCGCCTTGGACAATGCCGCTGCGAAATTATAGATAAAAACAGCAATACTTATAAAGCGTATCAGGCGGACGAAATCAGCGAACGCCATCGCCATCGCTATGAATTCAACAATAATTTTAAGGAACAGCTGGCAAGCGCCGGCATGACGGCAGCAGGCGTCAATCCCGAACGCAATCTGGTGGAAATAGTTGAAATTGCCTCTCATCCCTGGTTTGTGGGCGTACAGTTCCATCCGGAATTTAAATCCCGGCCCAATCGCCCCCATCCGCTCTTCAGAGATTTAGTGGGCGCCGCAATAGAATACAAAAACTCAAAGGAGGCCTCCAAATGAACGACAAAAAGCTGGCGAAGGAATTCATAGCCGTATTGGATTTCGGAGGACAGTATAATCAGCTTATAGCCCGCCGCATAAGAGAGGCGGGAGTATACAGCGAAGTTATTCCCTGCAATACTCCTTTTTCCGAATATGTCAGCCCTGCGCTTAAGGGAATTATTCTGACCGGCGGCCCCAACAGCGTATACGCCGACGACGCTCTGCGCTGCTCTATAGAAGTCTTTTCTCTGGGAGTGCCGGTGCTGGGAATATGCTATGGCATGCAGCTTATAGCCCATATGCTGGGCGGAAAGGTGCAGACGGCCTCCATACCCGAATTCGGATTTACCGATATGTCGGTTAAAGAGCATCCCTTATTTGAAGGGATAGCGCGCGAAACAGTAGTATGGATGAATCATAACGACCATGTATCCCAGCTTCCCGAAGGGTTTGTTTCAATAGCGGGCACGCCTCATTGCGCAAACGCCGCCGTAGCCAACGATAAGCAAAAGCTTTACGGGATGCAATTTCATCCCGAGGTCAATCATACCCGGCAGGGCTTCCGCATGCTCAGCAATTTTATATATAATATATGCGGCTGCGAAGGCTCCTGGAGCGCCGCCGGCCTTGCGGACGAGCTTATAGAAAATATAAGAGCTCAAGTGGGCGGCAGCACGGTAGTCAGCGGGCTTTCGGGCGGAGTGGATTCGTCCGTAGCGTCAGTATTGGTGCATAAAGCCGTGGGCAGCCGTCTCACCTGCATCTTTGTGGATCACGGCCTGCTGCGCAAGAATGAAGCGCAGGAGGTTATGGATTATTTCGGCGGCAGATTAGGCCTGAATATAATAATGGTAGACGCCCGCGAGCGCTTTTTAAACAAGCTTAAAGGCGTTACCGATCCAGAACAAAAGCGTAAAATCATAGGGGAAGAATTCATCAGAGTGTTTGAAGAGGAATCAAATAAAATAGGCGCGGATTATTTAGTACAGGGAACAATCTATCCCGACGTAATAGAAAGCGGCTTCGGTCAGGCGGCAGTAATTAAAAGCCATCATAACGTAGGCGGGCTGCCCAAGGATGTGCGCTTTAAGGGAATAGTCGAGCCCCTGCGCATGCTGTTTAAGGATGAGGTGCGCGAATTGGGCGAAAGCATGGGCATTCCCCGCGATCTAGTATGGCGCCAGCCCTTCCCCGGCCCCGGTCTGGCAATAAGAATTATAGGAGAAATTACCGCCGAGCGCCTGCGCATTGTGCGTGAAAGCGACGCCATTCTGCGCGAGGAAGTGGCCAAAGCCGGCCTTGACAAAGACATATGGCAGTATTTCACTGTATTTACAGGCGTTAATTCGGTAGGCGTCATGGGAGACGAACGCACTTACGACTATTGCATCGCCATAAGAGCGGTCACCAGCAAAGACGCCATGACCGTAGAATTTGCCGAGCTCCCCTACCCCTTAATGCGCACCCTCTCCAGCCGCATAATAAACGAGGTGCCCGGCGTCAACCGCGTAGTCTACGACATCACCTCCAAACCTCCCGGCACCATAGAGTGGGAATAATTTCACACCCGTGAAAAAGCCTTATTTTACTGGGCTTTTGCCGATTATATATGCTTTTTGGCAACAAAATGGCAACATAATTTGAATTATTGTAAAAGTAAAGAGCTATCAGATTTTTTGAAAGTCTGATAGCTCTTTTTGACGTTGCATTAAAAGGTAAGTGCTTTTATCATATTTATTATTGCTGTTGTTAACGGTAAAAATTTGTTCAGAATATCAACTACTTTCTTGGTGGTATTTTTTTCCGGAGAGCCCTTTGAAAGTTGATAGAGAAATGACTGTAATGTTTCTTTGTCAAAATCAGATAAATTATTTTCACTTTTGATGAATTTTTGAATTTCTGTTTCTATATCAAAATATTGACTTTGTTGAATAGAAACTTGATTATTATCTCCATTAATGTATGTGTTATTTATATTTCCATAATTGGATGATGTTAATTCAATATTTTTAATTACAGATTTGCAATCTCTGTAAAATCCTTTGGGAAATATATCATCAACTCGGGGAATATGAGCTTGATTATGATATAGAAATTCGACTCTAAAAAATCGTCCCTCGTATTCAAAACGATCTGAAAACATCGTTTTAATAGCGTTTAATTTGCCTTCTTGCCAAAATAAGTATGGGATAATTATGTAATCTACACCATTATTGTTTTCAATATAGTATCTAATTCTTTTATTTGTATAATCGATTTTCATATCTTTTCTACGAAGAAAATCAAAAAATAAGAAAAATAAAAACATTATTACTATTATAACTATAAAAGGCCAACAATGATTAATCTTGTCCATATTTTATATATCTCCTCATTCTTTAAAAAATGATATTGCTGTTGTATGAATTCTTTTTTTGTAGTTAGTCATTTTTCAGTTTGTCCTTGAAAACTTCAAGCATTGCTTCGCTTACTTCTTGCGACGGTACTTTTACATAGCCGGAAGTTTCATCATACTTCGGATAATTGTAGCGCCACTTGTCATATTCGTCACGGTTAATGTCACCGTTATGATATTTCTCGGATTGTTCAGCCCACGCATTGAGCATTTCTGAAAGCTTGGCGGCGTCCGTCCCCTTGCGAGGGTTTGCATACATTGAAACACCGTTTTCGGTCTTTTCTATTGTCAATCCGTATCTGTCCTCTAATGTAAACAGCGTGTGCATTAAGCCGATGTAGCTGTCAATGTCGGGTACGGAAAGTGCCTGCGGCGATATTTCGAAAACCTCGGCAAGCTTGTTTGTTAAATCTGCTTTCGGCGTTCTCGAACCCGACTCATATTGAGCCATACGAATATCGGCAGTCTTTTCGGGAAAGCCGACTATCGTTCCTAAATACTTTTGTGTCATTCCTCGCAGGTTGCGAAAAAAACGAATTCTCTCACCGATTGCCATAAAGTTTACACTCCTTATTTATGTAATGTGCAATTAGTATATCATATATGTTTAGTGTATGTCAAGAAAACTAAAACAAAAAAGTTAAATATTTTCCTGAAAACCACTTGACTTTACGGAATTTGTTTAGTATAATCGTTAAGCAAATAGCGTTAAGTTGTTTGCAAAAACTGAATATCCGTCATACATCACGGTAATGGTGTATCCGCTCGGGCAAATCGGAATGCGGTCAGAAAGTATCCGACAATAAATAATCATATTATAAAATCAAACAAAGGTGGTGATTAAATGGAAAATGCAAGTTTTATGCGAGTTGATGAGGTGGCTAAGGAATTAGGCATTTCAAAATCCTATGCATATAAAATCGTCCAAAAACTCAATGCCGAATTAGCCGAAAAAGGCTATATGGTGATTTCCGGACGAGTAAACAAACAATATTTTACAGAACGCACCTGTTACGGTGCCGGCAAGAAAGAGAGGTAAATTTATGGCAGTATATAAAGAAGAAAAAACAAATACTTGGCGTGTTCTCTATCGCTATACCGATTGGAACGGTGAAAGAAAGCAAACGCAAAAACGAGGTTTTAAGAC